>NZ_JAHOEA010000166.1 GCF_019127135.1 Segatella copri
TTCATGGACATATCGCTGCGCTTGTACTGATACTTGATGAAATCGGCAACATACTTTCTTACCGTCAGATACTTGCGGTAGGTGTTCTTGGCTCTATCCTTGCCAACACGCTTGGCAAAAGCTGCGTTCTCCTTGTCAAAGGCTCTGAGCAATGTCTCGTATTCCGTGCCTATGCCTTGGTAGGCGTTTCTCACCATTTCAGCGGTAACGAACGCCTCACGGTCGGAAAGTCGCTGGTAATGCTTGGTGATTTGAGCCTTGATGTTGTCAAGCGCAAAGTTCACCTCCTTGGCTTCCTTACTCTTGCCTGTGGCTCTGTTGCCCTTGGCATCCCAAATAGCCTTGGTAACGCTCTGCTTGCAACTGAACTGTGCGATAGTTCCGTTGATTGTCACTCGCCCCATGATAGGGACAATTCCGTTTCTCTCCTTGCTTCCATTTACATAGAAGACTGTCTTGAAAGTGCATCTCATAATTCTTACTTTTTTGTTCGGTGCAAAATTAAACTATGAGAGTTGCATGGCAAAACCAAAACTTACGCAGAACGGGGAAAAATGAACCGCCACCGTTAAAAATGCTTATTAGGGCGTTTATGCGAGGTAATGATTTGAAAGCGTTTCTATTTCTCCAATCTGCGTTTTTCGCTTTTCCTCGTCTATGCCACTTAAAGCCAACGACTGC
>NZ_JAHOEA010000167.1 GCF_019127135.1 Segatella copri
ATTTATTTTCTCTTCCTGCAGGTACTAAGATGTTTCAGTTCCCTGCGTTAGCTCTCTTACATTGGTAAGAGTAACCGTCCTTCAGACGGCTAGGTTGTCCCATTCGGAAATCTTCGGATCAAGGGTTATTTGCACCTACCCGAAGCTTATCGCAGCTTATCACGTCCTTCATCGCCTCAGTGAGCCTAGGCATCCGCCATACGCCCTTTCTTACTTTCTTTACGACTGTATTTGTTATCTCGTTTATCATTGCTGATTACTCGACAACGAATAAGTAGCTCATACTTTCAGCTGTATTCTAACAAAGTGAAATCTCATCTTGCGATTTGATTTACTTTAGTCTGAACTAAAGTTCATTACTTACAGTTTTGCTTGTGTCAATATGTCAAAGATCTTCTTGCCTTAAAAGGCATGGTGGAGATTGTGGAGTTGAACCATTTTTCTTGAGCCATCCCTATATATTATATAACGTATAAGGAATCCCAGTCTCCTGTATTTAACTAAACAGATGGTGCGTACAAGAAGAGAAGCGAACTTTAATCAGTCACTATCTCAACAAATATAGAAGTAAGCAAGAATGAGAACTCAACATTCAACATTCAACACTCAACATTCTCTCAATATTCGTCTCTCCAGAAAGGAGGTGTTCCAGCCGCACCTTCCGGTACGGCTACCTTGT
>NZ_JAHOEA010000168.1 GCF_019127135.1 Segatella copri
GGCGGATTTTCTCCTTGTCGAAGGCGTCCTCGTTCATGCTGAAGTTGAGCAGGGCAACGGTATAGATATGATTGAGCTTGAAATCCCACTCATTCCCCTTGGGCGCCTGTTCTCGGATAGGGAAGGTGGAGTAGAAGAGGGCGCGATCCTTGAAATACGTCTGGTACGCATTCTGCATTTCTACGATGAACTTCTCACCGTTTTCGCCCTCGCAATATACATCAAAGATGGCTCTGCGGTCAGTATAGACATCTCCTACGTGCTCTGGATTCAGATACTTCACGTCCTTCACAACCTGTTTGCCATTAAACAAGCTGTTGAGGAAGCAAATGAGCAAATCCTTGTTCATTGCTGTTCCAAAAATTCGCTTGAAACCGAAGTCGGTCAGCAAGCTGATGTATCTTTCTTCTACCTGCTTCATAATCTCTGTTTTAAATATCCATGCCGCAAAGTTACGGTTTTATTTTCATATCTGCAAGAGTTTTCTAGGAAAAGTTTCTGAAAAAGTTAGAGAATGTTGAGTGTTGAATGTTGAATGTTGAGTGTTGAATGTTAAATGTTGAGTGTTGAATGAAAGAAATATGACGACAAAGAAAAAGGGCGCATCCGGATAGAATGCGCCCTAACTTGTTAAATAAAATCGGAGGGATTCTGCTCTTGAAAAACCCTC
>NZ_JAHOEA010000169.1 GCF_019127135.1 Segatella copri
ATTTATTTTCTCTTCCTGCAGGTACTAAGATGTTTCAGTTCCCTGCGTTAGCTCTCTTACACTGGTAAGAGTAACCGTCCTTCAGACGGCTAGGTTGTCCCATTCGGAAATCTTCGGATCAAAGGTTATTTGCACCTACCCGAAGCTTATCGCAGCTTATCACGTCCTTCATCGCCTCCGTGAGCCTAGGCATCCGCCATACGCCCTTTCTTACTTTCTTTACGACTGTATTCTTGTTACTCGTTTCCGAATAACGAATAAGTAGCTCATACTTTCAGCTGTATTCTAACAAAGTGAAATCTCATCTTGCGATTTGATTTACTTTAGTCTGAACTAAAGTTCATTACTTACAGTTTTGCTTGTGTCAATATGTCAAAGATCTTTTTAAGTGAAGAGTGAAGAACGAAGAGTGAAGAATTCACTTGTCTTACTCAACCTTAGAGTGGAGATTGTGGAGTTGAACCATTTTGCTTGAGCCATCCCTATATATTATATAATGTATAAGGAATCCCAGTCTCCTGTATTTAATTAAACAGATGGTGCGTACAAGAAGAGAAGCGAACTTTTAAATCCTGTTCCTAAATCTTCATAGGAAATTCGTCTCTCCAGAAAGGAGGTGTTCCAGCCGCACCTTCCGGTACGGCTACCTTGT
>NZ_JAHOEA010000170.1 GCF_019127135.1 Segatella copri
CTGGAGAAATATAGAGACTTACTTCCTGACCGATGGAAAAAGCAGTAGCAGCATTTGTTTAATCTGCTGTTACTGCTTTTTTTGAATTATGCAAGGTATAAACGCGGAGCCGCTTACATCCAATATAAATCTGTATCTTTGCAACCAGATAAGCGTTCTGTAACACAAGAAACGGAAGAGACTGAGAAACAATGCATTGCATTTGTTTCCAGAATCTTACAAAAAAGGCTAAAAAGGAGCGGTACAACTTCATCGCTAACAGGCTGAGAATAAGCACATTACATTTGTTATTCATTTTCTCTGCACTTGTTAAAAGGGTAGTTGTACCGTTTAAAAGATAAAAGCTTAACTATCAGCAACATCCACATGTTGCATCGGAAAGTAACCCCCTGGACAGCTCTAAAACGAACATTTTTATAACTGCTTGCAAGCCACCTACTTAGGGGCTTTTTTTTAGTCTTAACACATTCCATTTGTAATTTGCTGAAACCAATATTTTGGTGTATTTTTGGCTCAAATTTCATTCGTGGCCCGTAAGCGTCTCCGCGTTTATACCTTGCATAATTCAAAAAAAAAGCAGTAACAGCTGATTAAACTAATGCTGCTACTGCTTTTTCCATCGGTCAGGAAGTAAGTCTCTATATTTCTCCAG
>NZ_JAHOEA010000171.1 GCF_019127135.1 Segatella copri
ACATACTGCCACAGAAATTGAAAACGCTTGTTTTTAGATTGCCGTGCCTTATCTTTGCACTCACAAACGTGGAGCACAGCATATGCGTGGAGCTTTGCGACATATAACATAGTATTAACTTAGAAAAAAGAAAAGTATGGGATTCATCGTATTCGAGGAAGAGGCATTCAACTATCTTGATGCCCAGTTGGAGAACTTCGTGAAGCGCATGGACAGAATCCGTGAGCGCAGTGAGGACAAGACCATGAACAAGTGGCTCGACACGCAGGACGTGTGTCAGACGCTCAACATCTGCCCACGGACAGTGCAGACGCTTCGGGACAACGGAACTTTGGCTTATACGCAAATCAGCCACAAGACCTACTACAAGCCGGAGGACGTGATGGCTATCGTAGCAGTAGTGGAGGACAAGAAAAAGGACATGCGCTTTCGCAAGCGCACAGGTTAGGCTGTCAATATACAACAGCCACTTAATCCAATGCAGCAAGTAAACCGAGTAACGTAAGTATCAACAATAAAACGAGACAACTATGAGCAATGAAGTAATGACAAGAAACAGCGAGTGGATGAACCACATCGTGAACCACCTCAACCGAATGGTTGACAATTTTGAACGTGCCGTGATGAACTACCGCCCCATGCTTG
>NZ_JAHOEA010000172.1 GCF_019127135.1 Segatella copri
ATGCGCCCTAACTTGTTAAATAAAATCGGAGGGATTCTGCTCTTGAAAAGCCCTCTTAATGGAAGAGAATCAGAAAGCATCCAGAAGGTACTGGAGCTTCGTGGCATCAAAACACGGACAGGCTTTCTGAACGCCAGGCAAATCGCGATGACCCAGGATGGTCCGGATGCTAGGAAAACGGTGGTGAAGAGCCTGAATCAGATGCTTCATCGACTCCTTCTGCTTAGGAGTGCGGGTGTCGCTGATGCAGCCCGATGGCGAAAGACCACCCTCGTAACAGATGCCTATGCTGTGCGCATTGTAACCGAGGGCATGAGAGCCCATACGCTCTACCGGGCGACAGGCATGCACCTCTCCATCCAGCGTGATGTAGAAATGGTAGCCGATGTCGCTCCAGCCGTTGTTATGCACATGGTCGTAGCGCAGCATCTTCATCGTATAACGGTGATTGCAGCGGCTACCGCTGCAATGCACCACTATCATATCGATGTCTCTCATAGGCATCCTTCTAAAGTCCACCTGCCGAAACGCCCAACGCCCCGAGGAGAGCTGTCAGTACGGTTACTGCAAACTTGAGAATCTCATTCCATTTCTGCTTGTTCTTTTCTGTCATAATCTATTCTGTTTTAAAA
>NZ_JAHOEA010000173.1 GCF_019127135.1 Segatella copri
CCAAAGCTATAGTCTCGGCTAATCTGCGTACCCTTGAAGCTATATCCATCCTTGCTGAATCGGATGCCTTGAACCTTGGTTTGCTCTTTATCCTTATAGACAAGTTCCAAGTGAATACCTCGTTTTGCAAGTTCACTTTTGAACTCGTTCCAGCTATCTGCCATTCTCAATGCGCTCTTTACAGCATTGTGAATCTCATATTTAGCACGCTCAGCATTGCGTAACTTGTGAGTATTAGTATTGCTCTTGTCTGTTCCGTAGGTCAGTCCATACTTGGATTTTAGAGCCTTGGTCACCTGCTCATTACGCCTGTAATCGTGGGTGTCTGATATGAGCTTGCCATCGTTATTGATGCGGTTGTACACAATATGGCAATGTGGATTGTGCGTATTGTGATGCCTTACGATGAGAAATTGGGTATCGGTGATACCCATCATCTGCATGTATTCAAGGGCTATCTTAGCCATGAATTCATCCGTTAAACGTGGCTTGTCCTCGGGCTTGAAGCTCAAAGCTATGTGCCCTACAGGCTTCTTAATCCTTGGATTTAGTTGCCTTTGTAGCTCGAAACTTTGCGTTATCTCGGCATTCGTGCCGAGTAACACACCATCCG
>NZ_JAHOEA010000174.1 GCF_019127135.1 Segatella copri
CTCTGGCTGAACATGTTGATGTACAAGGCAGTGGACAGGAGCATTATCCGCTTCAATCCCATAGCCAGGATAGGGTATGAGAAGAAGGCAGCCCCGAAGATGACCCATATCAGCAAGGCAGACTTCATCAAGATGCTCTCTACCCCGATGGCTGACGAGCGAACGGAGCTTGCACGCAGATGTTTCATTTTTGCCTCGCTCACCTCCTTATCCTATATAGATGTAAAGAAACTGTACCCTCACCATATCAGTGAGAACTCCGAGGGTAGGAAGTTCATCCGCAAGGAAAGAGAGAAGACAGGCGTGGAGTTCTTCGTGCCGCTCCATCCGATAGCCGAGAAGATTCTTTCGCTCTACAATACCACGGACGACAGCAAGCCTGTTTTTCCACTGGGTGAGAAGAAAGACATCTATCTTGATGTGCATACCCTTGGAATGGTGCTTGGCATAAGTAATAAGTTGGGATTCCACGCCAGCCGCCATACATTCGGAGTCTTGATGCTCAACGAGGACATTCCCATCGGCAGCATAGCCAAGATGATGGGACACGCAGACATTACAAGCACACAGGTCTATGCGCAGGTGACGGAGCAGAAGATTTCAA
>NZ_JAHOEA010000175.1 GCF_019127135.1 Segatella copri
CAAAGCACGATATTTCAAGTCAGCCTCCTCCCAATCTTGATGCGCTCGCCATTGGTTGAGGTTGCCCCAAATGGAGAGGACAAGAGACAGAGCCAAGCTACCAATGAAAAGAAGAACATTCTTTGAGGTTGGCTCGAAGCGATGGGTTACAATTTTCTTTTGAGGTGAATTGTTCATCACTTCAAGCTTGTCCTGCAATACCTTCGAGGAAACATCATTCTCTTGTCTCATCTGCTTGACAGCATCAACCAAGAACCTGCTTCGCTGCTCATTTTTGCCATGTTCAATCTTGATAAGGTCAGCGAAAACAACAATGGCATCTCTTAATTTGGATAATTTACCAATGACTTCCTCCTCCTTACCAAACATAGCAATGATTGATTTCTCCAACTTGGTTATGTCAGTACTTGCAGGAACGGTTTCCGCTCCTGCGTTCTTTGTGGAGACAGAAAGTTCATCAACTTTCTGCTCCAATCTCTCAACTGTGCCGTAGATGGCTTCCAATAGTTCTTCTTTCATCTTTCTTTTGTTGTTTGAATGGTTTGTAACTTGCATCAAAGGCTAAAGCCTCTTCTGCGTTTCTTCTTTTTCTTCTT
>NZ_JAHOEA010000017.1 GCF_019127135.1 Segatella copri
TCTTTAGAGTTTTGTTCGATACCTAACCCCTGTTCATATGCTGCCCCAATGTTGTATTGCGCTTTCGGATTTCCTTGCTCGGCAGCTTTCTTACACCAAACTGTACCTTGCTTATAATCTTTGTGATACCCATTGATTCCCATAAAATAACAATCTGCCAAATAGCATTGGGCAGTAGTGTCACTTTGCTCGGCAGCCTCCTTTAAAAGCGTTTGAAATTTTAAAGTATCTTTTGGCACACCTGTTCCCTGAAGGTAGTAATCTGCTAAGATTACCTTGGAACGGATATTACCTTTCTCTATGGCTTTCTTTATCCATTTGATACCTTCTTTTTCATCCTTTTCTACAGCTCCATCCCCATTCATGTAATATAAGCCGATGTTGCGAATGGCGCTTGCATAGTCTTGCTTGGCAGCTTTCTTGTACCATTTCATAGCTTCCTTGTCATCTTGCTGAATTCCTGTGCCTGTACCATAGCACCAGCCAAGATTAAATTGCGCTTCTGCATCTCCATCCTTAGCCTTTTGGAGGAGTTCAGGAGAATACGTAACTTGTGCCAATGCCATTTGAATGGCACTGAGACAGAAGATAATTATCGGTATAACTCGTTTCATCATATTTATGCGTTTTGATTAATCATTTGGGTCGTTTACTTTGCCTTGAACTTGAATGTGATAGTTCGTACCATTTATTGTAAGGTAAGCTTTCTTCATGGTGTAATAGTCTTCTACTATCCAAACCTCAGCATCATCTACAGATTCTTTGTATTTATATTTTAGAATAGGGTTTTGAAGCCCTTGGCTGCTAAAATATAAAAACATAAAATAATTAACATCATCTTTCTCCAAGTTTGTTCCAAGTTTTTCATTGATGTATTCTGCCATATCCTCGCTGGTTGTCCAATTACGTCGATGTTCATCTAAATCGTCACGAACTTCTTGTGAGACATCAGACAAGGTTGGAGCATGACCAGCCATTCTTACCTTTCTGATAACTCCACTCAACATCTTTATTTGATTAGACCAGGTAGACTTTTGATTTGCGATAAAAAAGTCCTCGCAGAATTCCTTTGCAGGTTGGTCTGGCTCACTCCATCCACTAAAAATATCGGTTGTCGTTAGAAATCTCACGCCATAGATGCCACCTATCAATATGGCAATGGTTATTACGATATCTCTGGTGGAAATGTTGTAATGCGGAAGAACCTTCTTGAAAAGGAAATAAATAAAAGCTCCGATAGCTATTAGTAATATGAAACTCATGGTTTGCTATTGTTTGAAGAAACAAAGGCTCCATTGTCTTCCTTTAAGTATTCGTTTATTAAGTTGATACATACGAAAAAAGCGTAGAGCCATTCTGTTGCTCGCTTCACGATTCAAAGGCTCTCGCATTGCCCGACAAGTCTGAAACGAACAACGCTGAAAGCCCCTACGCCGATGTAAGTATATAGTATACCCTCCCTACCAACGAATGTTTTTGGCATCCGAAGACAATGAGGGCTGTATATAATACATCCCTTGGGGCGTTCCCGTTGCTTTGTTCTTGACTTGTCGATGAATTTGCGAGATTCTTGAATCGCCAAAACCAAAGCGTCCAAAAACGCCTTTTACCGATATGTATGTCTGCCCAACCTTTGCCCATTAAGGGCTTTTAGCCGAGCTAGACATTGCAAATATAGTCATTTCTTTTTAAATAGCTTCATTTTACCAGTAAAATCTTTCTTTGATGCTTGTTTTTTAACGATAGTTTGTAATTTGTAGAAGAAATCTGTTTATAAAGTATATTTATGAGGTGTACATTTCTTTTGCTCCGATTGAGGTAGATGCTTGTTGCATTTTTTTGCAGAAAGTTCCTTTTAATCTTGTGCCTTGCTGTACAAAACTTGATATTTTTGCTAATTCAATGAAAATGAGAAAGATAGATATGTAGTATCCGATTCCCCCAAAATTTTTGGGAGTATATCAGGTAAATAAAGAAGAAAGTTTGTAATAAAAAAAGTCCGTGAACATTCATTTGTCCACGGACTTTTTAAATTATCTGATTCTTATAAATGTCTTATGCCTTGAAGCTCTCCAAGTCTTCTGCCTTGAAGTTCTGGATGTATGCTGAATGACCGAGAACTTCCTCCTCTGCCATGCGAACATATACGTTGGCACTTTTGGCAAACATCTCTGGTGCCTTGGTTGCATCATCGAGGATGAGAAGTGACATTACGATGTCGCCAGTCATATTGTAGAGACGGCGAGCCAGGAAGTCGTGAACTGCCTGATCGTTAGCTTCCTTCACCTTGTTGATGGCTGCCTCGTAAAGATCTACAAGCTTAGCTACACGCTCCTTCAATGCCTTCAAGTCATCTGATACCTCGTTCTCCAACATCTCCTTGATGATGCTGAGATAAGTACCGTTGGTGATGTAGCGGATGGCTGCAACAACCTGAAGCTGGGTAGTTCCCTCGTAGATAGAGAAGATGCGGGCGTCACGGAACAGACGCTGGCACTTGTACTCCATGATGAAACCAGAACCACCGTGGATGCTGATAGCATCGTATGCATTCTGGTTAGCATACTCTGAGTTCATACCCTTAGCCAATGGAGTAAATGCATCAGCCAAGCGGGTGTATTTCTTCATCTCCTGACGCTCCTCTGGAGTGAGCTTAGTGTCGCGGGCGATGTCTTCCAAAGCCTTGTAGATATCTACGTAGCGAGCGCAGCAGTAGAGGAGTGAACGGCCTGCATCCAACTTAGCCTTCATTCTTGAAAGCATGTCGTAAACGGCTGGGAAGTTGATAATCTTCTCACCAAACTGAGCACGCTCCTTGGCATAAGCCAAACCCTCGTTGTAAGCCTCCTGCTCAACACCTACACTCTGAGCAGCAATACCCAGACGGGCACCATTCATCAGAGCCATCACGTACTTAATCAAACCGAGACGAGTGTTACCGCAAAGCTCAGCCTTGGCATTCTTGTAAACCAACTCGCAGGTAGGAGAACCGTGGATACCCAACTTGTGCTCGATGTGGCGAACAGTTACGCCACCATCACGCTTGTCGTAGATGAACATAGAAAGACCACGACCATCCTTGGTGCCTTCCTCTGAACGGGCCAGAACCAGGTGGATGTCTGAGTCACCATTGGTGATGAAACGCTTCACACCGTTCAGACGCCATGTGCCGTCCTCATCCTGTGTAGCCTTCAGCATCACGCGCTGCAAGTCAGAACCTGCGTCAGGCTCAGTCAAGTCCATACTCATGGTCTCGCCTGCGCAGATGCGAGGGATGTACTTCTGGCGCTGCTCCTCAGAACCGAACTCATAGAGTGTATCGATACAGCTCTGGAGAGACCAGATGTTCTGGAAGCCTGCATCGGCAGCAGCGATGACTTCAGAAGCCATAGAGAAGATGGCGTTAGGCAAGTTCAAACCGCCGTAACGACGAGGCATAGACAAACCCCAGAGGCCAGCCTTGCGGGTAGCATCGAGGTTCTCGAATGTCTTGCTGGCATAAATCATGCGGCCGTTCTCCAAGTGTGGACCTTCGAGGTCAACATCCTCAGAGTTTGGTTCGATGATGTTAGCAGCTACATCGCCGGTAATATCCAGCAATCGCTTGTAGTTCTCGATGGCATCCTCGTAGTTGACAGGAGCATCTTCAAACTGGTCTTTTTCTGCGTAATTTCTTTCCTTCAAGTCCACAACACGCTTCATGAGCGGATGATTCAAGTGGAACTCTATTTCAGGATGGTCTGTATAATAATTAGCCATTTTGCTTTTCTTATTTAAATAATGTGTAATGCAGATTACTTAGAATTCTGCTTGTAGTACTTGATGAGCTTAGGAACCACATCTTCAACATTGCCGTTGATAACGTAATCGGCAATCTTGTTGATTGGAGCATCAGGATCGTTGTTCACAGAGATGATGATACCTGAATCCTGCATACCGGCAATGTGCTGAATCTGACCAGAGATTCCGCAGGCGATATAAACCTTAGGATGAACGGTAACACCAGTCTGACCAATCTGACGGTCGTGATCTACCCAACCTGCATCTACGGCAGCACGGGAAGCACCTACCTCGCCATGGAGGAGATGAGCCAACTCGAAGAGCTGGTCGAAACCTTCCTTGCTTCCTACACCATAACCACCAGCTACAACGATGGCAGAACCCTTCAGGTTGTGCTTGGCAGCCTCTACGTGGTGGTCGAGTACCTTTACTACAAAGTCTTCAGCAGGAACATACTTGCTTACCTCTGGATAAACCACTTCCTTCTTGCACTCACCCTCGTAGATGCTCTTCTGCATCACGCCAGAGCGTACTGTAGCCATCTGAGGACGGTGCTCTGGGTTTACGATAGTAGCCACGATGTTACCACCGAAGGCAGGACGAATCTGATAGAGCAGACCCTCATAGTGCTTGCCGCTCTTCTTATCGTCGTAATCACCGATTTCAAGCTCTGTACAGTCGGCGGTAAGACCGCTGGTCAATGAAGAAGAAACACGAGGACCGAGGTCGCGACCGATAACGGTAGCACCCATCAATGCAATCTGAGGCTTCTCCTCCTTGAAGAGGTTGACGAGAATGTCTGTATGAGGAGCTGAAGTGTATGGGAACAAACCCTCAGCATCGAAAACAAATAATTTATCTACACCATAAGGGAGAATCTGATCCTCTACCTGACCCTTGATGCCAGTACCAGCCACGATGGCATGGAGTTCCACGCCCTGCTGGTTAGCGAGCTTACGACCCTTGGTGAGCAATTCTTGAGATACTTCGGCAACGGTTGTGCCTTCTACCTCGCAATATACAAATACGTTGTTCATTGTCTTTTCTAATTTTTGAGGAGTTAAAGGAGTTAAGGAGTTATCGCTCCTTGCGGTCGCTGAGGAGTTAAGACAACAGTTTTTGTTGCTTGAGTCAAAGAGAATGACATATAGCCCTAAAGCTGTTGTCTTAACTCCTTAACTCCTTTTACTCCTCTTAAAATACTATCCGATAATACTTTCGTCCAACAATTCCTTCATCAGTCCGTCGATGTCCTCATCGCTGCTGGTCAAGGTCTTGCTTTCCTTAGCCTGGAACACGATGTTCTTCACGGCCTTCACCTTGGTAGGTGAACCGCTCAAACCGCACTGTGCAGGGTCGCCGTCAACATCGGCAACGCTCCACTGGTTCAGGGTGAGGTAAGGGCGCTCCTCATAGAGGTTGGTCCAAGGTTCATCACCCTTGCGCTCCATAGGGCAGGTAGCGTATTTATATTTCATAACGAGCTTCACGTTGCATGGGCGACATGGAGCAGCACTTCCGTTTACGGTAATTACCAATGGCAATGGAGCCTCTACGGTCTCAACACCACCATCAATGAGGCGGCGTATAGTAGCCTTGCCATCCTCTACCTTGAGGATTTCCTCTGCATAAGTAACCTGGTTCAATCCCAGCTTCTGAGCCACCTGAGGACCTACCTGGGCTGTATCACCATCGATAGCCTGGCGACCACCGATTACGATGTCAACGTCACCAATCTTCTGGATACCAGTAGCAAGGGCATAGGAAGTAGCCAATGTATCAGCACCGGCAAAGAGACGGTCGGTAAGCAACCAACCCGTATCTGCACCACGATAAAGACCCTGGCGGATGATTTCGCCAGCACGTGGAGGACCCATAGTCAAAATACCAACTGTAGAACCTGGATTCTGCTCTTTCAATCGGAGAGCCTGCTCCAATGCGTTCAAATCTTCAGGATTGAAGATTGCAGGAAGGGCAGCGCGATTTACTGTGCCTTCGGCGGTCATCGCATCCTTACCCACATTTCTTGTGTCAGGTACTTGCTTGGCAAGTACTACGATTTTTAAACTCATATTTTTAAAAATGGTTATTGTTATAATTTCCTAAGTTTGTTAGTGCTCAGTACTCAAGTTGTACGTCGTCTAGTGCGATTGTCAGACTTGCTATCGTCTAATAAGTTACTGTCCAATGTTCAATTTGGGACAAAACACGGGGGCAAAAGTAACACTTTTTTATGGCTTACGCAAATATTTTATTAAAAAAATGCCCATTTAGTCTTGCTTTGTGCGCAAAACGCAAGAAATGTGCAAGTTTTTTAGAACGTCCGTACTTAACTTTGCTGGCTTATTCAAAGCTCTTGAGTCGAGCGATATATTTGCCCAGAATGTCGAATTCGATATTCACTACCGTTCCCACTTCGATGTCGCAGAAGTTGGTATTCTCTCTGGTATAAGGAATGATGGCAACGGTAAATGTGTTGTCTGTAGGATCACATACGGTGAGCGAAACGCCGTTAACGGTAACGCTGCCCTTGTCCACCGTGAAATAGCCTTTTCTTGCCATTTCCTTATTGAGCTCATATTCGAAAGTAAAATAAGTAGAGCCATCAGCGTCTTTCATTGCGATACATTTGGCAGTCTCGTCCACGTGTCCCTGTACGATATGACCATCCAGACGGCCGTTCATCACCATAGAACGTTCCACGTTTACCTTGTCGCCCACCTTGAGCAGACCGAGGTTGCTGCGGTCCAGGGTTTCCTTCATGGCAGTAACGGTATAGGTACCGTCCTTGATTTCCACCACAGTGAGGCAGACACCATTGTGCGCCACGCTCTGGTCGATGCCGAGTTCATCAACGAAAGAGCATCTCAATGTGAAGTCGATGTTCTCCTTATCATGCTTGATAGCTACTACGGTAGCCATTTCTTCTACGATTCCACTAAACATATATTCTATTTTTATTTGGTTTCATTATTATTTAGAATGCAAAGATATTGCATTAGCTAGAAACAGCCAAATTATTTAAGTTCTTTTGATAAAATAAGCAAGATATATTTGTTTAATTGCCATATTTTTTATATTTTTGCACCTTATAATATATGCACATGATAAATGTGATATACATGTCTTTTCAAAACTCCACCGAATATGAAGAATAATGAAGACTATATAATAAGGTATAGGAGCAGCAAAATTAGATAACACAGTTTAGGTAACAATAAAAACATTTGAAGACAATGGAAATCAAGGAAGGATATATGCCCTTCATGGGCTATCAAACATATTATCGTATCGTTGGTAAAACAGAGGAGGGCAAGAGCCCTATCATCCTCTTGCATGGTGGACCAGGCAGTACCCACAACTATTTCGAGCTATTGGATAGGGTAGCGGAATCAGGTAGAGCTGTCATCATGTACGACCAGTTGGGCTGTGGCAACTCATTTGTGGAGGGACATCCCGAACTCTGGACTCCTGAGACTTGGCTCAACGAACTCTGTGCGCTCATCGACTATCTCCACATCGACCATTTTCATCTCTTGGGACAGTCGTGGGGTGGCATGCTCGCCATCATCTATCTGATAGAGAAGCAAGCAAAGGGCGTGAAGTCAGCCATCCTCAGCAGCACTCTTTCGAGCAGCAAGCTTTGGGCAAGTGAGCAACATCGCATGATTAAGTTTATGTCGGAGGAAGACCAGCGTGCCATCGCTGAGGCTGAGGCGAAGGATGACTTTTCGAGCGAGGCGTATGCCAAGGCGAATGAACACTTCATGCTCCTGCATTGTGCCGGTGAGGTGACGGAGGATAGTCCAGAGTGTCTTCGCCGGAAGAAGCGTGCTGGTGCTGAGGCTTATCTCTATGGTTGGGGACCAAATGAATACACTCCTACTGGTACGCTCCGTGATTATGATTACACCGACCGCTTGGGCGAGATACAAGTACCATGCCTTGTGATGAGTGGAACCAATGACCTCTGCACTCCATTGGTAGCAAAGACGCTCTACGATGGTATCCCAGATTCCAAGTGGCATCTCTTCGTAGGAGCCCGACACATGCCATTTGCCGAGCAAAATGATGAATATTGCAAGGTATTGGAAGAATGGTTAGGGGAGAAAGATTAGGCTTCTTCAAACTTTAGAAAAATGGAATTTCATCCAATCGATTGGACAAATTAAAATAAAACCGTCCAATCGATAGGATGAAATGTATAGAATCAATAATCAATATTAGTAACTTAAAGAGAGCTTTTCTCTTTTTCTGGTGCAAAGGTAGTAAGTTATTTCCAAACTTGCAAGAAGGCACGATTAGGTTACTCAGTTTCCCTGAGGTTACTATTACTGATAATGAATGGCTTGTGAAATGTAGATTTAACGATAATTAATGTGAACAAGCTTTGTTAATAGAGAAACTATTGCTTCTTGAGAGTTAAGTTGGGCTCTATTCCATTGATGCCAAGTCCTAGAATGTTGGTTACTTCCCTGCATCCACAATCACAATTCTTAGCCGATGAACATCCATTGCAGACTGTAGGCTGATAAGAGCGGAATGCAAATTTGTTCCAATAATCAGTATCCTTAATCCAAGGTTCTTCGAAAACATTTCCTACGATGTGAGGAGAATGATTGCAGGTTCTTATTTGTCCTGCTGGATCAATAACGAAGAATCCTTTTGCCGCAGCGCATAGATACCCTACATGTATTCTTTTGTATGAATTAGCAGAAGCTATGATGCACTTTGGTATTTCTGTACCCACATTTCCATAGCGATTAGCTAGTGTTAGTACTTCTTCTGCAGTATCAAGCATTCCGTTGATTTGCTCTGTGGAAAGGCAAAGTTCATTCATATATTTCAAACCACGTCCACCAGGCAGAAAACGGTTGAGAAGAATTTCTGTAGCTCCATTGATGAGGGCAAGCGATATGGTCTCAAATAGCTCATAATAGTTCTTTTTTGTAACGGTAATGTTTGCTGTGCATTCTAAGCCGATTTCTTTGGCTTTCGAAAAGTATTCTAACACATAATCTGCATTAGCAACTCCTGTATGCTCTTCAAATGATTGGTAGCCAGGAAGGCTCATGCTAAGATGAACATTCATTTCCTTGAAGAATTTGAGTTGTTCTTCAT
The DNA here is from genome assembly GCF_019127135.1 of Segatella copri. GTDB lineage: Bacteria > Bacteroidota > Bacteroidia > Bacteroidales > Bacteroidaceae > Prevotella. Next base: position 8,902 of record NZ_JAHOEA010000017.1, read on the forward strand.
TCATGAGTTTTCCATTGGAGATGAGTATGATTGGATAATTCATCTTCCTTTGGTTGCCAATCATTCGGATGTGTCCGATGATTTCATGAAGGTCTTCTCTTAGCAATGCTTCTCCGCCAGACAAAGAAAATGTCTTTACTCCATAGTCGTATAGTTTTTCTATTACCCATTTCCATTGAGTGGTGGATAGTTCCTTTCCTAATGGATATGAAGAGTTAGGCGCATACCAAGGGCATGAGCAAAACAAGCAATGGTGATTGCACCTATATGTCAGTTCCAAAGCGACTGACTTCGGAAGTATGGGTATGCTATTCTTCATTGCTATCATTTTCGTTTATTTCTATTCCCGTCATTCTCTTGATAGGGTCTTGTTCATCCATGATGCTATGGTAGCGGTCATAACTATCTTCAAAATAAGACTCTCCTTTTAAGAATGCCAATACGGCTTGATAGTCATAAAGTGATTCCATATCAGTTATAGCTTGATGATAGTCCTTGTCGTTTTTTGTCTTGAAGCAGAAAAGATGGTATGCATTTTCCTCACAGATATCATCTTCGGAAGTAAATGGTAAATCGAAAAACTCTGCTTCTTCCTTCGCTTCTAGGGCGCATGAACCACATATTACTTCAAGAGACGCATCATATCCCAAATCTTTTATCTCTTTGATGATGGAGTTGAACATTTCTTCATCACTGTGGAAAGCTTGATAGGTCAATGGACGATGGCAATGTTGGCATATTGTGGAAAAACTATCTATCATCGAAGGTTCATAGCACATGGCTCCCATGTGATTTGCCAGATACGTTGGCAGCTTTTGAGCAGCTAGTTCCTTTAGCTGCTCAATAAGCTCTTCTCTGTTAAGTGAATGTTTCATATTCCTGTTACTTTTTTCTCTTGATAGGAGAGAGGTTAAACAATAATTTATCTATGTCTTCTGCTGGCATGTCTTTGAAGAACTCTAGAAGTTCCTCTTGTCTGGGCTGTCCCATGGTTAGACGGTAGAGGCGTAATACAGACTTCATGTGTCTGTATCTATCATAGTCCATGCTCAGAGGATAGAGTGGTACAAATATACTCTCTGTCAGTTTCAGCTATGCTTTTTAGCATATCTTGTGGAATCGACCAATAGGGAACTAGCTCGCAGAAGCCCTTATCTTTAGCTTCGGTTCTTGCCAAATCAAACATCTCATTCCAGGTATATGTCTCAGGGTGGAACTTGGCTACGTTTCGTCTTACAAACAAACTCTTGTATCGATCTATTCTTCCTTCTCTCTGCTCCATGTCTTGTGGATTGGATGAGATGTTCCAGTGCATGATTTTACGGCAATACCAATGGAAGTCAAGACCTTCTTGTCCTACGCTTGTTGAGGCTAAGACGAATGGACGAAAAGGAGAGTTGAATGCCAAACGAACATCATTTGCCCTGTTGGTGGCTTGATCTGTCATTCTAATGTTGCCATAAGGCATAGCGTAATGAGTGCGGATTCTCCATTTCTTTTTCTTCTCTTTGCCAAATGACTCGGTAGTATCAATCTCTTGATAGTTTCGATCGATGAACGATTCTATCATTCTTTTCTGAATCATTTCTACATTTCGCTCACCATTACTTCTTTCATCTATCATGTAGGCGAACTCATCCAATACGGCTTGCAGATTGCCCATCACGCAATAATCGATGACTTGCTTGAAGTAGGGTTGAACGCTCTTCTTGTTGTAGAGTATGTCTATGACGGCTGCATTGTATCTACGGTTGAAGATATTATTGCAGAATTTTGTTGCTGCTTCTTGGGCTAAGTCTTTGTTGCCCAATAGACGATAAAAGCAAATACCAGGTGAACCTATAGCCATATTGACCAAAGTGTCTAAGCCGTCTTCGGATATTAGGATTTTCTCTCCTGCATTCGAATCTAAAAGTCTTATGGCTTCCAAAAGAAACTTTGCTGTTGTTGGCTGCTCAACTAAGGTGAGTCGGCCTGTGTTCTTTATATTCTCCTTTATGTTGGCTCTTATTTCTTTGATGTCTTGTCCAAGGTTGGTTTTTGGATTATAGGCATCTGTCAAGAAATCAGAGCTGCAAGTTACCAGTTCCAAGCTTTCTCTACGTAATCTTCCTGTTCCGTGTTGTTTATCAAGTGCATCCTTTTCGGAATTTTCTTTCGTGTTTGTATATGTGGCAGATGGAAATGCACGGCTGATACTCTTTTGCTCGACGGCATAGGAAATCATACAAGCTATCATACGTGGTACCATTTCCCATGCAGAAAAGACCAACACCTTGGAAAAGTCATGGTTCTTGGCAAATATGTTGTTGGCTGGTATCTTGTAATAAGGGTGAGACGCTGGAATCCAAAATAGTTGCTCTCCATGCTTTTCACCTTTTTCATCAAATAGAATGTTGCTTAGTTTGGATAATTTTGCATTGCATAATGGAATGTCGTTATATTTATATATATCATTTGTCTTCAACAGAAGTCTTTGTTTCTGCATATTGCTATTCCATGGATTCTCAACGTATGCTTTTACAAGTTTCTCCTTTAGCTTATATTTATCCATGAAGGACAACAAATAAGGAGAAGATTTGGCGTATTCCATAGGCAAAGTTTTTACGCTGAATCTTCCTTCGCTCATTTTGTTGCATTCATCAATAACCTCTTGCATTTGGCAATAAGACACAATATCCCCTGTACTGATTTTCAAGTGGGTGTCATCTTGGGCAGAATTGCGGTAACGCTCTGTTCTGCTCATGGCTTGATACATTGCTTCCTCTGCTATGTTCTTTCTAGCAATGAGTATGTCTAAGTTATCCGATGAGATGTGGCACAATTCTTTTGAATAGTCACGCCAAACCTGTTGGAATGTAATGTCCTCTCTGCTGTCAAAGAGAAAATCTGTCAACTTGTTGAAGTCTTGATATTGAGTGTCTATCTTGTTTTCATTCAATTCCTCCAAAGTCGTGAATGGTTTGTAAGGTGTGGCAGACACTAACAATATGAAAGGACCATCCTCTTTTCCAAAAAATGTACGTGTTAGCATAGCCTCTTCGCTATTCCCTTCCAAGTCAAGAAGTGAACTAAAGCGTTGGAACTCATCCATGATAACCAAATCGGGATTAAGTTCTTTCATGCTAATTTTGCAGAAGATGATTCTGAACTGAGTGATGGCTCTGTTCTTGGTGTTATAGTCAGCTTTTTCCTCTATGGCTTTGAGAAGTAAATTCTTAGCCTCTTGATAGTTGTCATCCTTTACCACTTCTTTGCAGATGTTTTCTCTGTATCCAGTGCATACCTTTTCTATTTCAGTGACTTCGTTTTCGTATTTTTTGATGGTATTTTCCCAATTGTCGTTATTTGCTTCATAAATGTTTAGACGATTCTTCAATGCCTTCGTATGTTCTTTGAAGTCTTTCACATGGCTAAGTATAGCGAACATCAGCGCACGTTCGTTCATGTTGCCCGCTGATGTTTGGAGATTGAAAGATGTACCAGGTGTGAGAGGAATCAATATGCTAGGTTTGTCCTTCTTAGCCTCGATTAGCTCTTTCACCTTTTTAGCCACGATGAAGTGCTGCATGGACAATCTGCTTTCTTCTATGTTCATGACATCCTCTATTCCCAAGTTTTCTGTGTTTTGCTTTACGATATTGGCGTTGGAGCAGATATACACTACTCGATAGGTGTTGTCGTCCCATATACCATATTCATCGCTTAATTCTCCAACTGCTTGAATGACACCTTTGGACACGATAGTCTTACCCAGTCCCACTTCGTCTGAAAGCAGAACTCGGCGTTGCTTCTTGCTTTTGAATATATCAACGATGTGTTTTACCGTTGCCTTTTGAAAATCCTTTAATTCCTTTTCCATCATGATTTCTGTTTTATGGCTTCCTTAAAAGTTTTGTAGATCTCAAGAAATTCTTGGGTGTATTCTTCTTTGCCGATTTTTCTGATGACATCCTCTATCTCTATGAACTTTTTGGGATTGCTGCTAGCAGCTTTCAGCAGTTGCTCATAAATGTTGAGTGAGAGAGGCACGGAATCTTTATCATTGCCGTGCTGAGCAATCAGCTTCATGCTTTGTTCTGCATCAAACAGATATTCGTCTATGTCATCGGTCAGTATAAATGACAAGTAACGGAGAAACTTCTCCTTGCTATCCACAAACGTTTTATATATAGCAATGTCTCTATCTTCGTATGGTATGCCTTCGGTCGGAATCTTGATGACTTTGTCCATATTCTGTCCATTGGCATCTTGTACCGATATAATGTAGAAGTCTGACAGTTGAGCCAATGTCAGGTTTGAAAGTATTGCCTCGTTTTCTAGTTCTACTTTGTAACCTGCTGTTTGCATGGGTGCAATCTGTATTCTGTACCTGTTGTCGTGATGTCCTGCCTTGATAATGACATTATATTTGCCATCTTTACAGGAATAGCACTTTGCCAAGAAGTTATTCGTGATATAATTTCGTACAAAGGCTTCTAGCTCTGATGTCTCATGCGTTTCTTCTGATTCTGGAGGGAAGTTGACGGTCTCGAAGATTTTACTTTCTTCTCTTGCATCCATTTGTAGAAATTCCTCTTTGAAAGAGTCAAATACTAAATGCTTGCCATACTTGTATTGCAGTCGGATGATGAATTCTGAATTTTTATGGAAGGCTGCATATGTGGCATTAGCAGATCCGACGAACAGAAAATTTCCGTATTCCCCTTTAGGGTTACATACTAGAAATGTCTTTGCATGAAGGTCAGTTGGCATAATGTCGTTATGCGTCATTCCATCTTTCATTACGTAGATTTCATGATTTTCTTTATTGAACAGGTCGTATATGTCTTTAGATACATATCCTGATGTGGTAACGAGAATGTGCCTGTTTTTTGCATTCTTGTCTAACTCTCGTAGAGTTTTTATGTCAATAAATGGCGAGATGGTCATTTGGTCTGTTCCTTGCCATGCTTCTGGATAACTGATGTTCTTGTTCAGGTTTTGCCCAAAGAGTATCGGGATGAATTCATACCCATCCTTCTCGAATAAATCTGTATCTATCTCAAAATGTTTGACTTTTCTTATGGATTCAATGACCATTTTCATCTTTTTCTTCTTGTCTTTGATGATGTGCTGGTTGTTGGTAGTGCCATTTCCCATCAAGGGAATTAATGAAGTCAGAAAGTCAATGAGAGGCTTATGCTTCTTGTTGTTGATGGTTTGTTTCCCGATTTTACCTGTGAGGCTAACAACCATATCAAGGTTATTGTCTAGAGTAAGGTTTCTGCTCATGACGATGACTTTGATTTGCTGGTCGTTTTTTTCTTCTCTGTTGGTCTCTTTGATAATCCATACTTTCGGATGGAAGTTGGATAGAAATTGAGACTTTTGAGGGCTTTGTACTTCATAGATACAGTTATCCATGAGGGATAGATAGGGTTGGCAGTTTGATGGTATGTGCGTTCCACCTTTGTTGCAGAACAACACAAATTTGTTTGCACTTCTTCTAATTCCTTCTAATAGGCAAATGGGGGATTGAACGGCAGCTTCGTTGTTGCTGCTTAGCAAACCTAATGCCATAGGGATGATAAGCAATGCTTGTGGATTAACGCTATAGGTTGTACCAATAGCGAAGTCCACGTCATAGCCTGGTGAGACCAGCATCTCGCCATAAGTATAATTGCAGAGTTGTTCTTTAGCCATTTGACAGTCCTTTCTTTATTTCTGTGATGATGTTATATACGGTTCCCCAACGATAATCGAAGAAATAGGCTTCTATTCTGTCGATTCCCTTATATTTGTTAGGATTCGCCAACTTACTTCTTGATGAACCTTTTGTTTGTTTTTCCCGATTAACAATGATTTCTTGCAATCGGATGAAGTTTTCATCTGTAGGGTTGTTAATTAATGAGCATGCTTCTTTGCAAAATTTGATGGATCCATTGTCTTGTAGGGTATAGCCAACGAAATCTAATGCTTGGAAGAGTTTTTCTTCGCTAATGTCTGATTTCCATTCTTCTTTCAACTGTTCGTAACGTTCAAATTCCTTTTCTGCTTCTTCTGTTCTATCTGTTCTTGTGTAAAACACATAGTTATAGACTAACCGAAGAAGATACTGAAACTTAGAAAATCTTGCGGATAGCGTATAAATCATGAAATGCTCATCGGTTATGTATTTCTTCCATTGGTCTCCAAGGTCGAAATATGACTTCTGGGCAAGTCCAATAGGGTAGTTGTCACGAAGAATAGTAGCCAAAAATGAATCTTTGGCTATTGATGAGGCTATTATCTTGTCTTTGATAAACTTAGCTTCGTCAGATGTCAAGTCTATATTGATGGGAGTGTAGCCATCAAATGTATATGACAATCCACCGCCATCAAATAGTTGATAATTGCCCGATAACTGATTAGCGTCTCCCATTTCTTTTTCTTCATCTTGGGAAATGTATTTCTTGGGTTGTTTGTGGATAGTCTTGCTTCTTTCGTAAATAAGACTATAGATGTTGCTGTTTGTCAATATCATCCCATAAGAGACAAGTGCGCCATAATAGATGTAAACTGGGTCGTACTTTACGTATTTATTATTCTCGGTTTCTGCTGTATCGATTACGCTACTTCCTGTTATTCCCCAGTTGTTGGCTGGTTCTGTACCTCGCAATAATTGACGAGTCAATTTAATCTCCAGATTCAACACCTTGGCTCTGACTTCATTTGCGCTTTTGTATGTGCCTTTCTCTGCTTCCAAAAACAAGGAAGGGAGTATGGCATAGTATTTCGCTCTATTATGTAATGTGGAGATTCCTGGAAACAGCTTGTTTGAAAATGCATCGCGAATGCGTCCCAGACCAAGCTCGTCAATTGCTTGATGCTCTTGGATGGCTTGTATAACTTGATGCATTTTCAGTTGTTCCTCGGAACTGAAGTTTATGAATCCTAATTTCATTCTAATTTCCTTTTTTGTTTTGACATGGTTACTAACATAGTTACTATAGCTCTGTTACTAGCTCTGTTACGATTTTACGAAAAGTAACAGAGCTTGAAATGCCTGACTCTGTCGTTGACTCTGTCGTTCAGTACTAAAAAGCGACAGAGTCGTATTGTTTATATTGTCTCCAAGAACAACAAACCCTTTTTGGTCGTTCTGTATTGCTGCTTAGGACTTGTCGGCTTGTCTGGTACCGTAAGTTCCAGATAATCATGAAGTAACAGAGGCTCGATGAATGCCTTGAAGTTCTTTGATTGATAAGTAACACCGAGTAGCTCGAATATATCTTTTCTGAATTTCGGGTCTTTGCAAAATTTGAGAATGGATACAACTTTGTCTGTAGCATCTATGTATGTATCTTCTTCAGCTCTGTTACTAGCTCTGTTACTAGCTCTGTTACTAGCTCTGTCACTAGCTCTGTCACTATCCAGCCAAAAAGTGACAGTGCTGGTACAAATATCGCTCTCAAAAGTCACGTCATTGCCTGTGATTTCTTTCCACTCGTTCATCATGTCAAAACCATAACCGATGGTTTCAGATAGGTTCACCAGTCTGAATATCTTGGCGATAATCGGGTTGCGAGGATTGGAATAGAGATGGTTGCCCAGTTGGGATATAGGCACAGGATAGCCACCAGCATTGAAGAACTCGACTCTGTCGGTATAGATATGAATGCAGGAGTGAATGGTGCTGAATGGATCGAAGTGAGAGAGCATATTGACTAATGCTTCTCGCAAAATCTTAAACTGCGAGCGATCTTCCACATTGAATCCCTCGTCGTTCATCATGAATGGAGTATCCACGATGAGGCGCAGTCTCCTAATCATAATCTGAAAATACTCCCAAAGGTTCTCTTGCTCTGGGATGCGATAGGTATAGCGAGTTCGTGCTTCTCTCACGCTTCTGCCAGGAATCTCCACCAAGTCCATCCAAAACGTAGGGACATAACGGCGAACCCATTCTTCTTTTCCAAAACACATCAAACCACCATAGTTCAGATGCCCTTCATTATCGTAGATGCCGATGCGCTTGCAGAAGTCGGCGATGTCATTGCCTATCAGATTGGGACGATGACTGTATAGCTTGAAGTAATTGCGATAGTCACGAATGGTGTCCTCATTGAGCATGGAGAGGTCGGAGTCTAAGAGTATCTGCTCAGACTTGATGCCGAATGATTGGTTATGAAACATGGCGGTTATCTCGCCATTGGTAGCTCGCTGGTCTTCACTGCCGAATCGGATGAATGTATTCTGCGGATTGTTATAGTAGATGGGTTTGTGGGGTGATGAGGCGATATGAAATGCCAAAACCTTATGCCCATCTATATGATAGAGCATGCTCTTGGCATCGACTGGCTCATTGAATTTCTGAGAACGCAAGGTGCCCAGGAAGTCTTGTTCCAACTTCTCTGCATTGTCAACTCCTGATATTTCAAACTTCTTGCCATTCTGCTTTATTCCAAGCACTATCCATCCGCCGGAAGTGTTGGCGAATGCACTTACGGTCTCCCATATATTCTTAGGGAGTTCACTCTTGGCCTCCTTAGCCTCGAAGTCCTCCCATTCGATGTCGTTGATTCTGTCTATCAGCTCTTCCTTTGTCATAATCTTAATGTTTTGGTGATTTCTTTTTGCAAATATACTCATAATAATAGATATTTGCAAGTTTTTATTTTTCTTTTCCAATTTCATTTTTCCTTTCACCTATCTTGCAATCATTTGTGAATCATTTGTTTATGGTGAAAGGAGAATGGAGAAAGCTGCCTTTGTTACTTTAGAAAATAGATAGGCGCATGCTGGGTGCCTTCCTTCACCATGATACCCTTCTCGCAGAAATGAGTGAGCCACTTCTGAGCCATGTATGGAGTCAAGCCGAAGTGGATGCGCATGATGCGAGTGGTGATGTAACGATTCTTTTGAAGATACTCCTTGATATTTTCCAACAGCTTTTCTTCCGAGTATTTTGTGGATTGGTTGGAATAGCGAGAGCGTTTGAAATGGACGTTGCGCTGTACCTCCTCCATCAGTTTAGCCTCTGGTCGGAAGTTGATGCCGGTGATGCGTACTTCCTTGCCCGTAATCTTCTTGTCTGGATTTTCCTCAGGCATCTCTAGGCTAGCCGACATGGAGAAGTAGCCTATCTCTGGGATATAAAAGCGGCGTCCCATGGAGAATTCTTCCACCAAAAGGTCGTGAAGCTCTGCCAGCACCGCAGCCACATCTCCCTTGGTGAGTGAGCAGCGGTTCTGGATTTTCTCTTGCAGTTGCTTCTCGGTCATAGGTTCATGCTGCACGATGCGAACGTATTGGCGCTTTTCTCCTGTACCCTGAGCATTGTTGAGAGTGTAAATGTCGTATTTCAGTTCCATATTTCTTGTTGTTTGATGGTTCGTTGTTTTCTATTTTCTTTGTCTTCTATGAAAGATGATGCAAATATATATAATAATGTGATAACTTGTATCTTTTGGTGTAAAATATTAGGTTTATTTATACATTGGTATATGTCATGTGATTATACGGCATTTGTCATCCGACCGTATGATAAGTGTCGTATAATCGCATGACAAATGTCACGCAATCGTTATAATAGCTTCCTTGCATCGTTATAATTGCTTCCTTGCATCATATAAGTCACAACATAGTTATCATCCATCTCACCCTTGGCAATTCGCAGGGGAGGTATGTGATGAGGCTGAGACTATCTATTTTTGCTCATTTTTACTCATTCTGAATGAGTAAAAATGATAGAAATTACTCATTCTGAATGAACAAAAATGAAGATTTATTTGGTTGTTTACTTAAAAAATCGTATTTTTGCAAGCAAATAAATGATTGAACATGAAAGAGTTATTAAAGCAAATTATATTTGAGCAGCAGGAATACTGCAAGAATATAGCACAAGATACTGTGCCGAGAGACATAGAGGAAGAGTGGCTTACCACAACGGAGATACTAATTATTACTGGTATAAGACGTTGTGGAAAGTCTGTTTTGCTCCAGCAAATGCGCAGCAAATTGCCGGAGCAAGACTTCTTTTTCAATTTTGATGATGAGAGACTGGTCAACTTTACTGTGGCAGATTTCCAAACATTGCAAGAATGTTTCTTCGAACTCTTTGGTGAGCAGCATACCTATTATTTTGATGAGATACAGAATGTGAAGGGCTGGGAGACCTTTGTGCGCCGTCTCTACAACGAAGGCAATAAGGTGATTGTAACCGGATCAAATGCCCGAATGCTGAGTAGAGAGCTTGGCACTCATCTCACGGGGCGTTATATCGCAGTGGAGATTTTTCCTTTTTCCTTTCAAGAATACTTGCAGTTGGCAAAGGTGCAGCTGGAAGCCAAGGACTTTTATCTAACCAGCAAGCGTGCCATTCTCTTGGGGCATTTCAAGGAGTATTTGGAGAAAGGTGGATTTCCTAAGTATCTCCAGTCGTCATCCACTCGTTACCTCTCGTCACTCTACGATAGCATCATCTTCCGTGATGTGATGGCTCGTAATGGGTTGACCAATGATAAGGAGATGCAGGAACTCATCTTTTATCTCGCCAGCAATGCCACGAAGCGCATTACCTATACCTCACTGGGTAAGATAGTGGGCATTCGTCATTCCGAAACCGTCAAAAACTATTTGGAGTACATCGAGCAAACCTATATGATATTCCAGCTCTTGAAGTATTCGCCATCGGTAAAGGTGCAGATGCTGAACCCGAAGAAGATTTACTTCATCGACAATGCCATCGTGAGTCGCATTGGATTCAATGCCACCGACAATATGGGAGTGAAGTTGGAAAACATCGTATTCATCGAGTTGAAACGCCGCGGATATGATGTTTTTTATTATGCAGATAAGAAGGAGTGCGACTTTGTTGTTAGAGAGGGCATGAGAATCATGAAGGCTTATCAAGTAACGATAGTGATGAATGACGAGAAAACTCGCAAGCGAGAAATCGAGGGGCTGATGGAAGCCATGAATGCTTATGGCTTGGCTGAGGGATATATTCTTACGATGGAGGAGAAGGAAGAGCTTGAGATAGATGGCAAGCAGGTTCATGTTCTTCCTACGTGGGAATGGATGTTGAGAGAGAAATGAAATAGAAAAAAGTGATCCTAATGTCGGGACTGTTGTTGCTTATCAGAAGGGTGACATCCTGCTTTCAAAGAAAGGAAATGGAAATATAATAATGTCTAAGCATAAGTCATACAAGAATATCATTTTTGACTTAGATAATAACAAAGACGAAACAATGATGAATAATAATATAAAATGTCCAAAGTGCAATTCTGACAATGTGCAGACAGAGGGTGTACTGCATCTTTGCTTGGATTGTGGTTATAAATGGGAGGACGCACCCCAAACTGATTTGGGAGAAATGATCATTTACCAATCTGATGATGGCGTGAAGCTTGATGTGAGATTGGAGAATAAGACGGTTTGGCTAAACCAAGATCAAATCGCCTCCTTGTTTAATAAGAGTAAGTCTACGATAGTAGAACATATATCAAATATTTTTGAAGAGGGAGAACTTGATGAAAAAGTGGTTGTTCGGAAATTCCGAATAACCACTCAGCATGGTGCTATGGCAGGAAAAACCCAAAGCAAAGAAGTGAAGTTCTATAACCTTGATGTTATCATATCTGTGGGCTATCGTGTAAAATCTATTCAAGGCACTCGTTTCCGTCAATGGGCTACAGAGCGACTGAATGAGTACATCGTAAAAGGGTTTACGATGGACGATGAACGACTCAAAAATCTCGGTGGTGGCAACTATTGGAAAGAGTTGCTCGACCGTATCCGTGATATTCGTTCGTCAGAAAAGGTGCTCTATCGACAAGTTCTGGACATCTATGCCACAAGTGTTGACTATGACCCTCGAACTGATGCCTCAAAGCTTTTCTTTAAAATCGTGCAAAATAAGTTGCACTATGCTGCTCATGGGCATACTGCGGCAGAAGTTATCTATGAGCGTGCGGATGCCGACCAACCATTTATGGGCTTGACGACATTTGAGGGCGAGCTGCCAGCTATCAAAGACATCAAAATAGCCAAGAACTATCTGAAAGAAAATGAGCTGAAGATACTCAATAATCTTGTTTCCGGTTATTTTGACTTTGCCGAGATTATGGCAATGGAGCATCGCCCAGTCTATATGATGGATTATGTGAAACAACTTGATACTATCCTGCAATCCACAGGGCGACCTTTGTTGAAGGGGTCGGGAAGTATCAGCCATGAAGAGGCAATGGACAAAGCTATAGCTGAGTATCGAAAATATCAGGTCAAGACATTAACTCCAGTAGAGGAAGCTTATCTTGAATCCATCAATGCTTTGGGAAAAATTGCAAAGCGCAAGGGAAGACAATCGGGGGAAAATCATTAATGTAACGTTCTGATCATTTGTAGGATAGTAAATGCTGTAGATGTTCTCTAGCTTCTCATTCAAGTCGACATTGAAATTTACCTCTATTGGGGATGCGCTAATTTGAAGCAAAAATGCCATCTCCATCAAAACTGATAGAGGTGGCATTGGGTTCTATGCAGTATGTCCTTTCTTACATCACATATGTATTAAATGAATGTGACTGAAAGTTGAGATTTTTATAATTTATTGTTCATATGCTTTTTGATAAAGCGACCCACATGATTCTCTTGTAGAGTTGTTGGGAGGGCTTTGAATATTTTCTTTTGATTCGAAGAACCTTTTATCAAATGCTGATAGAACAGATAGCAGATGATGCCAGGAGAATGGATATTGCTGAGTGCGTAAGCCGTATACTTGCGCTCGTCCCATCCATCATGGTTCTTGCTTTCCTCTTCCACCCACTGTTTATAGAAACTTGATCCTGTGAGGCTGTAGTAACCATTGTGTACGCTTAGCTCTGCTATCTCTCCTGGTACAAAAGGAATGTCTATCCATTCCGAGCAGATGGTTCCATCTTTCATCAGTGCTCTCACTCTTCCCATGGTTATGTCCTTCAGGTCGTGCTTGTATGAGAAGTTAGTGCCGTTGGTAGCTACAAGGATGGGTTCTACATACATATCTGTTTCGTCTTTGTAACAGATAAAATAGCCACGGTCCCAAAGTTCAGGGTCACGCTTGCCAATAATCTCAAAGTTGCCTTTCAGGTTGGTCTGAGCATCTTTAAGCATCTTGGTCAACTGCTCATTAGGCACTTCTTTTTCTTCTTTAGTCTCTTCTTTAGGAGCTGCCTTTTCTTCTTGGGTGTCTATTGGGGTAAGAACACCTGTATAGTGGACGGCATTATATGGTTTCTGGTTTATTTCATCAGCCACGCGGTGCTTGTTTAAAGGAGCTTTTCCTTCTACGATGCTGATGTTTCCTTCATAGCCTTTTTCGTTAACCAAACCATTCTCTATGATATGGCCCCATTCTATGGCACAGACTCTGCGCATGCCAGAGTGACCCATTTGTTGGCGATTGATAAGGACGCTATATGCCGAGAAATTTCCAACCATAATAAGGTCGTTGCCTACAGATATGTCAAAGTTCATCCATGTTTTAAGTGGGTTGTTGTTTCCATCTACCATATAGTAAAAGTCAGTTACAGGCTGATTGCAATCTTTTTGAAAAGCCTTGTTGATTCTGTCCAGTTCCTTGAGAAACTTGTCTTTCTTGAGAGTTTTAAAGCGATATTTTTTCCAACTCCATTGTGCTGTGTCACCAACCTCATTTTTTGCTCCTGATTGATTCATGGTGAACGCCTTGTTGCTTACCAATTTCTCCAAAGCCTCTTTGAAATAAGACTTTTGTGCCTGTGCTCCCATTGATGAGAACATCATGAGTAATAAATATATGACATACTTTTTCATGTTCTTTGTTCTTTAATGTTTATACCTTAATTATATATACTTTCTTTAGAGTTTAACGGTGATTCGCCGTTCTTGTAGGCAATCATCCTCACTTTGCACGGCATTGCATGTAGTGGCTTGAACCTCTGCTGTCTGCATTTTGAAAAGATGCTCTTCGGGCAAGGTTGACATAGGGAAGAGTACCGGACCTTTTTCTTCGGTGTCTGGCATGTCATCTCCAAACTCAGCTTTAGGCTTAGCCTCCCTTTTGGGAGCATTTAGCTTGGCGAAAGTCTTTTTCTTCTCGTATGTTCTGCTCTCTTCTGTGATGTCTTTTTCTGCTGTATTTTCCTTTTCTGCCGTCAAATTCTTTTCTTGCATCATAGCTTTTTGCATCGGCTGTGTAGCCTTTCTCACAGCCATTGTCGCATTGCCCGACGCAGAAGTGGTATCCTTGGGTGGTTGCAGGATGATAGCGATGATGCCAGCCACGCATGCTGCGCAAATCCATGGAAAGATACGCAAGGTGCGATGGCTGACCAAGCTCTTCCTTGCCTTCTCTATTACTTGTTGCTTGGTTTGGGAGGAGGCATGGAAATCACATTGAGGTTGGAGCAGTTGCTCTATATCCTCAAATCCTTTGTCATTATGGATGTTCATTTGATCTTTCATATACTTTTCTCCTTTCTGAGTCGTTGTTGGATATGTTGGATGGCATAGCGATAGCGAGATTTCACGGTAGCTTCTGGTATCTCCTCCAGTTCGGCTATCTCTCGGAACGTCAAGTTGTCGTAACATTTCATTCTTACGATTTCCGCTTGCTCCTGTGGAATATCTTCCAGCAGTTTTGATATTCTGAGAAATTCCTCGTGTATTTGTTTGTCACCATTGCTGTTAGGTATGCTTGCCGCTTCATTGATAGCTATGATTTGCGGACGTTTTTTGCGCAAGTAGTCTCGGCATGCGTTGCTAACAGAGCGAATGATGTAGCGGTCCAACTCTTCCACTTGTTGCCCTTCTTTCAGTTTCTTGAAAGCTGCAAGCAGCACCTCTTGCACCATATCTTCTGCATCCTCACGTTGCCCGATTCGAATATAGGCAAAACGAAATAGCCAGTCTTGCCGATTGTCGACAAGACTCTCCAGTTGTTTTATGAGTTTCGGGTTGTCTATATTCATTCGTTTCTTGTTTTTATGTTTCTAACTTTACTCATATAAACGTATATTTCTCAAAAAAGATTTAAAAAATACTCTTTTTTTTCATTTATTTGTTACTATTGTGATTGTTTATGTAAAAATGAATGCTACGAAGTATGGAACATAAGAAGATAGTGATAGTTTGCGTAAAAAGAATAGGCACGCATCCTTTCGTGGGTGCGTGCCTATACCTTTATTATATGCTACCTTTAAATCACCTTGACTCTCTTTTTTCCTCCTCTTCCATCAATCACGATTTTCTCGAAGACGATGGCTGGGTCGTTAGGAGTGAGGGTGAGGGTGTGGATGCCATCGGATGAGACAGGCAGCTCTAGCTCTATCACCTTGTCCACGATGCGAGTGGCTATCGTTGGATAATAGATATTGTAGATGTTCTCCGGCTTCTCGTTCAAATCTTTGTTGAAGTTAACCTCTACAGGAGAAGCGCCATCTAAACTTACACCATAGGTTAAGCCGCCCTTGTTGAGATAATCCAAGGTTGATTTGGTAATCACATGAATGCGAACCTTCTGCTTGCCATTAAATGCCTTGCCATCCGAAGTCTTGCTAACTTGCATCTTAAACTTGTAAGTGATGCTGGCTTCCTTCACGCTCTTGGTATACGGCATCAGAGTCATTGCCGATACGCTTTTGCCCATGAATGGAATCTCTGTCCATTTTGCCTCGGCAGCATCCGTCTTGCTGCTATAATAAGGTGCTTCGATTTCTACCACGCCATCATTGCCAGCTATCACCGTTTCATTAGAAGATGTTGATACCCGGAAGAGCTTAGGACAGGTGTCCTTCTCGAAGGCATCGTTCCATGAGGTGTAGCCGATGTGCTTCTGCGTCATCATGCCGTTCCATTTGCCACCAGCCATCTTGTGGTTGTATTCATCGCAAATCAAAGAGTCTCTCTTGAAATGGTTCTCGCATTCATCCGCCCAGATGTTCGCCTTCGGGTTGCCCTGCTCATAGAGCTGATTGTTCATCGCTTGGGCAAAGTACATCTGGTGCAGATTGCTCATCACTTCGATAGGGAAGAGGATGATCTGACGGTAGGCGTCATGATAGGCTGCTGGCAGACTGTTGTACTGGCGCAAGGCATCGGCTTCTATCTTCAGATACTGGTTCACCACTTCCTGCCATTCGCCGTTCTCCAGGCTGTAGGTGTTTTTGTCGAGCATCTCTGGGGTGCAGCGACCATTGTACTTGCAGATGAGGTTGAGTAATCTTGCTGCCTCGTCAGCTTGCTCCTCGCCAAACTGCTGGGCACACCAGTCTCTCGTATGGTTGGTAATCTGGTTGACGGCATATTTATGAGGATTCCAAGCGATGTCCATAAACTGGCTGATAGGATATTCCATCGGCTTGAGGTCGCCCACGTTGAGAATCCAGAGACGGTCGATGCCATTCTCGTAGGCTAGGGTGAGCTGCTCCCATGGGTTCTGCACTGGGGTACAGTTGAGCATCTTTGAGTTGCGAGGTGCTCCCACATAGTCCACGTGATAATACAATCCCCATCCGCCCTTGTGCTTTCGTTCCTGGGCATTCGGCACACGGCGCACGTTGCCCCAGTTGTCATCGCAGAGCAGGAGGGTTACATCGTCGGGCACCTTCATGCCCTTGTCGTAGTAATCCAGCACCTCTTTGTATAGAGCCCATACTTGCGGTGTTTCGCTTGCCTTCTTTCCGGTTACGTCAGCGATAATTTTTCGCTGGTCGTTGATGATGTTAGTCATCAGTTTGGTATCTGCCTCTGCGCTCATCGCCTCATCGCCGTCGCCACGCATTCCGATGGTTACAATCTGTTCGGTTCCCTTCATGCGCTCTATTCCCTCACGGAAGAACTTCTGCAGGTTTGCCTTGTTCTTCTGGTAGTTCCATGGTCCCCATCCCTTTCGGTTGCGGGCGTATTCCTGGTGGTTGCGGGCCATCGGTTCATGATGGGAAGTACTCATCACTACGCCCATCTCATCTGCCGTCTTCTCGTTCTCCGGGTCATCGGCATAGAAAGCCCAGCCCCACATGGCAGGCCACATCATGTTACCTCTCAGTCGCAATACCAGTTCGAAGACGCGCTGATAGAAACGGTGGTCGCCATATCCGGTGCCGTAGGTGTTCTTTACCCATGACGTTAGGCAAGGTGCCTCGTCGTTGAGGAAGATACCGCGATAACGTACGGCTGGTTCGCCATCTGTATAGATTCCCTTGTTTACGAAAATAGAATCGTGGTGCTCTACAGGCACGTCTGCCCAGTCATACCAAGGCGATACGCCCATCTGCTGCGAGAGTTCGTAGATGCCATAGATGGTGCCTCGTCGGTCGCTGCCAGCAATGACGAGCTGACCATCTATGAGCGTGATGATAAACTTTTCACGTTTGCCCTTCAGCAGATTTCCGTTGATGCGCTTCTGTTTCACCAGTTGGTCGATGGCTGCTGAATGGCCGATGGTGCCTACGAGGATAGCTGGTCGGGCTGTGTCGGCTTTTTTCAGGAAACCGGCATCCGAGGTGAGGGTGGCTGTGGCTCCACTCACACTTTTGATATCTTTCAGCAGGGCATGAGCAGCATAGCTCACTCCCTTGCAGTCGTTGGTGTCCATGTAGATTTCTACCCGGTTATTGGCATTCAGTAGCAAGTCTCCTTGCTTGAAATTCACAAATCTGTCGGCTGCGCTCATGCTGATTGTTGAGAGCAGGGCAGCGCTTGCCAGGAATGTTCGCTTGATGTTGTTTAGTTTCATATTTATTTATTTTGTTGTTATTTTCCGATTGTCAGCAATGTGTTTTTGCCGGTTGCAAAGATAGCCAAAACTATCCGAATGTACCTTGTTTTATGTAAACTTTAGTTTTTAATATGTTTCATTTTTACTTTTCTGTCCGTTTCTCTTTGTGTTTTCAAAGAAAAATAGTAATTTTGCATAGTAAAAACAGAAAAAAGAATATATATAATGATAGACAGACCGACGATAGCAAAAATTATGGATGCCACTAAGATAGAAGAGGTGGTATCTGAATTTGTTACGCTCAAGAAGCGTGGCATCAATTATGTCGGCTTGTGTCCTTTTCATAACGATTCCAATCCATCTTTCTCTGTATCTCCAACAAGAGGTATCTGTCATTGCTTTACCTGTGGAAAGGGAGGCAATGCAATCAACTTTCTGATGGAACTGGAACAGATGACCTATCCCGATGCTCTTCGCTGGCTCGCCAAGAAATATAAAATAGAGATTCAGGAACGGGAACTGACTAATGAAGAAAAACAGCGCGAGAGCGAAAGAGAATCCATGTTTATCGTCAACGATTGGGCGGCGAAATATTTTCAGGATATTCTCTTGCATGATGTGGATGGTATCGCTATCGGTATGGCCTATTTCCGAGGAAGAGGTTTCAGAGATGATATCATCAGAAAATTCCAGTTGGGTTTTGCGCTCCCTAAGCGTACTGCTCTTGCTGAAGCGGCTAAGGCGGCTGGCTATAATCCGAAATATCTGGTTGATACGGGACTCTGCTTCAAGGTGGATAAGGACGAAGCTGGCAATAAGTCGGGTGAGGATAAAATTCTTGACCGTTTCTCGGGCAGAGCCATCTTCCCCTGGTTCAGCGTGAGCGGCAAGGTGGTAGCTTTTGGCGGACGAGTGCTCGACAGCAGAACCAAGGGCATCAGCCAGAAATATGTCAACTCGCCTGATAGCGTTATCTATCATAAGGAGCGCGAACTCTATGGACTTTATCAGGCCAAGAAGGCGATAGCCAAGGAGGATTGTGTCTTTATGGTGGAAGGATATACCGATGTTATCTCGATGCATCAGTGTGGCATCGAAAATGTAGTGGCTAACTCGGGTACAGCGCTGAGCGTGCATCAGATTAGATTGCTGCACCGCTTTACCAGTAATATCGTTCTTCTCTATGACGGCGATAATGCGGGTATTCATGCTGCGCTGAGAGGTACCGATATGTTGCTCGAAGAAGAGATGAACGTAAAGGTGCTCTTTCTCCCTGACGGTAATGACCCAGACAGTTTCGCCCGCAGTCATTCGGCAGAGGAATTCAGAAGATATATTCAGGAGAATCAGACCGACTTCATACAGTTTAAGACCGATATTCTGCTACGCGGTGTGACAGACCCTGTAAAGAGAAGCCAGGCTATCAATTCGATTGTAGAGAGCATCTCGAAAATCAAGAATCAGATAACGCGCGCTTCTTATATCACCGACTGTTCTCACCGTTTGGGCGTGAACGAGGCAATCATCGTGAATGCCTTGAATAATTTTGTGCGCAACGGTATGAGTGAGCAGGTAAAGGCAGAGCGACGTGCTGCGGGATTGAAAGATTCGCCTGTAGCGGCAGCGCAGCAGGCGCAATCAGCGATGAGAGCGGTTACCCCACTGGATAAACTGCTGGAGGTAGAAGGCCTTCTGGTACAGTTGATTATTCATCATGGCGACCAGCTCATCACGGTACAGGATGTAGACGGAAATGATGTGGAGGTAGCTGTGGCCCAGTATATCAGTCTTGATTTGGGTGGAGATGGGTTCAAATTTCATAATGATTTATATAATCAGATTATGCAGGAAGCTGTGGAGCATCTCGAAAAAGAAGATGATTTTGTCGCCGAAACTTATTTTGCCAATCATCCGAATCCGGAAATCAGCAGGTTGGCAGGTTTGCCTACAGGTGACCAGGAGGTATCTACGGCTAGTCTGCAGATGAAGATGAGCGCCGATAAGCTCCGTCAGTTTGTCTTTAAAGACATCTTGAGCTTCCGTACTCATTATATTGCTCAGCGTATTATTGAGGTACAGCAGGAGTTTGCCAGGAATCCGACCAATCGTGAACTGCTGCAGGAGTTTATGAAACTCAAGCAGATGAACACGCTTCTGGCGAGCCAGGCAAACAATATCTTCAATTAACCGGAGCCTCTGTCTTGTGAGGGAGAAACTCTGTAAAGAAGTATTAGAGATTTAAAAGGAGAAATGCTATATGATTTATTTTCACTGGATATATCTGTTGCTTTATGTCGTGATAACCGTTCCGGCTATCATCACCGTTTTGATGGACAATCGTCAGCCCGCCAAGACGATGGCATGGATATTGGTCTTCTTCTTCATCCCCTTTGTGGGTATCATCTTCTATTTCTTCTTCGGACAGAATACCCGCAAGGAACGGCTTATCAGCGACCGCAGTATGGACCAGCTCACCAAGCGCTCCATGCTCGAGTTCGTAGAGCAGGAGAATCTTCACCTGCCAGACAGCAATAAACCGCTGATGAATCTCTTTGCCAACCAGAGTTGGGCGCTGCCTTTTAAAGATAATCAGGTGGATATTTATACCGATGGATATGATTTCTTCCTTACCTTATTATATAATATAGGACAGGCAAAGCATCATATTCATCTCGATACCTATATCTTCGAAGCCGATGCCTTGGGATATCTGATAGCTGATGCCTTGATTGATAAGGCGGAGCAGGGAGTTGAGGTGCGACTGATTTATGATGATGTAGGCTGCTGGAAGGTAAAGGAAGAATTCTTTGAACGTATGCGTGATGCAGGCATTGATGTACATTCGTTCATGCCAGTCCGCTTTCCGGCTTTTACGAGTAAGGTAAATTATCGTAACCACCGCAAACTCTGTGTCATAGATGGTAAGGTGGGCTTTATCGGCGGCATGAATATAGCTCTGCGCTATGTGAAGGGTGATAAGAAACAGGCTTGGCGCGATACGCATCTCCGTATTGAGGGCGGTGGCGTTTACGCCATTCAGAGAGCCTTTCTGGTAGACTGGTATTTCGTAGACCGTACATTAGTTACCAATCGCCAGTATTATCCGCCGGTCAGTGTGCATATCCACAACAATTGTCTCGTACAGATAGTTACGGGCAGTCCTATCAGTCCTTGGCCTGATATCATGCAGGGCTATGTCCGCATCCTGCTTCAGGCCCGGAAGTATGTGTATATGGAAACGCCTTATTTCCTGCCGACCGAACCTGTATTGTTTGCCATGAGAACAGCAGCTCTGGCGGGTGTGGATATCCGTCTGATGTTGCCCCGTCATGCTGATGCCAAACTGGTAGAGTGGGCATCACGTTCGTATGTGATGGAAGCGATAGAGGCTGGCGTAAAGGTTTATCTCTATACGGCAGGCTTTAATCATAGTAAATTGCTCGTAAGTGATGATAATCTCTGTACGATAGGCAGTACGAATATCGATTTCCGAAGTTTTGAGAATAATTTCGAAGCGAATGCGTTCTTCTTTGATGAGGGGATGGCGCAGCGCGTGAAGGCTGTCTATCTGCGGGATGAGGCGAAGAGTATCCTGGTAGATGATGTATCTTATTTCGTAAAACGTCCGTTCCTGCAGCGTCTTTTCGAGAGTACGGTAAGATTACTCTCGCCGCTGTTGTAACGAAAAAATCCCCGTTTGCATCTTGTCTGGTGCAAACGGGTTTTTTTTTATCTGAATATTGAGAAGTTTACGCTTCCGTAACTTCTGTGCTCCAGAAATCGTGGATGCTCGGAGAAATCATAGTCTTTGCCATGCTCAAAGACGAAGATGCCTCCTTCGTTGAGATAGTCGCCATTCAGAACGAGGTCTGGAATCTGCGGCAACTCCTTTAGGGCGTATGGAGGATCGGCAAAGATAAAGTCAAACTTCTGCTTGCAGGTCTTCAGAAAACGGAATACATCACCACGAATCAGAATATCCTTGTCTTCGCCCAACTTCTGGAAACATTGGCGTATGAAGTTGGCATGGTCGCGGTCGGCCTCTACGCTGATTACCCGGCTGCAGCCTCGTGATACCAGTTCGAGCGAAATGCTGCCCGTACCGGCAAAAAGGTCGAGGGCAGAGGTATCTTCGAAATCAATATATCCCTGCAGCACATTAAAGATGTTCTCCTTTGCAAAATCTGTTGTCGGACGCGCCTTAAACGAACGTGGAATGTCGAAATGGCGTCCCTTATATTGTCCTGTTATGATTCTCATTTGTTTTAATGTTGAATATTAAATGTTGAATGTTAAATGTTGAATGTTGAGTAGGGCTAGCGCCTTTTTGTCAACGCACTTTACTTACTTAAGTACAGCGCCATCAAATCGAATGGCAGACCTTTAATCTCTGTGATGGGCGCACGGTTGAATTCGGCGGCAGGATTCAGAATGAAGGTCTTCTTGATATAGAGTTTCGTGTTGTAGAGGAACCAGTCCTTATCCGGAACATTGCCTGATACATGCAACTCATCCTGCATCTGGTTGAATCCTAACTGCTTCCATACATAGAGAATGAAATAGAGGGCATCCTTGGCATGCTCGGCATTGAACGAGTTGAAGAATTTGAAACGGTTCTTCTCGAAACCGAAAACGTCCAGCTTCTTGTCGTGGAAATAAACATAGAGCTTGCGGTGAATGCCGGTGAAACTGCGATGATGCAGATAGTGCCACATCGGTTGCATGATAGGTGTGAAGCGGACATCCTTGAAGTTGTCTTCTACCACCATCTTCAAATCCTTGTTGATAGGGAATACCGCTACCGCATTCAGTTCCGGCTGCACTCTGTAGAGAATGGCATCGCTGTTATGACTGTTGAAGGCATGCTGATAGAGCACATCGATATCCTCTTCATGAAATTCTTCGATAGGAACCAGCAGGATAGGCGAATCGAGATATACGCGTACCTTCTGGTATCCCCGCTGCAGGAGAGTACTCTCCTTGAAAGCCTGACGCAAGTTGGCTGCCATCGAAACACCACTCTTTACTGTATAAGGTTCATAGATGAGCTGATGCTCAGCTTCACGGTCAACTACCGAAAAACTGAGGGTGTTTCTGCTCACGCGGATGGTGAGGCGTGCTTGCTGAATGTTGTTACCTTTTATTTGCATATCTGTTACCAATTACCT
The DNA here is from genome assembly GCF_019127135.1 of Segatella copri. Classification (GTDB taxonomy): domain Bacteria; phylum Bacteroidota; class Bacteroidia; order Bacteroidales; family Bacteroidaceae; genus Prevotella. The sequence goes on from NZ_JAHOEA010000017.1 coordinate 31,774, forward strand.
GCGTTGTTATTATCTGTCGTTAAATCGCCTATCTTGAGCCCGGGATAGTTGCCGGCATAGTTGGCCTCCTCTATCTTCTGCTGGATGGAACCTTCATCGAGTCCGTCGAGGAAGGTTTCATAACCGGCCCCACATTCCATCACCGGAATCTGCTTACCGCTTTTTCCTACGATAACCGTGGCAGCAAGTGTAAACTTCTTACCATCGGAATAGGGAATGTATTGGGCATCTTCCTGTAAGAACTTGCCTTTTATCAGTGTCGGGAAATCGCCTGTATATACGCCGTGTTTCGCCTTGTATTTCTCTTCAGCCTGACGTATCTGCATCAGTTTCTCCTTCACCTCTGCTTCTCTGCTAGTCATGGCTTTCTGGAAGCGGATGGGCTGGCTTACACTCAGAATACAGAGTAGCATCATGATGATGACGCATGCTCCCAAAATATAATTATTCTTTATTCTTTTTCTCATTTCAAAAAGTATTATTACTTTTGCACAGCAAATAGGTGCAGTAAATTTTCTGCAAAGATACTAAAAGTTTTCGAAATATGAACATTGAAGAGTTAAAATATCAGATATTACAGCAATTTGGCTTTCCGCCAACCCCAGAACAGGCTCAGGCACTCGATGTTTTCGTGCAGTTTATGACGGATAGTAATCCTCATGCAGTGATGATTCTCCGGGGTAGTGCGGGTACCGGTAAGACATCGCTTTCGGGTGCTATCGTTCGTACGCTCCGTGCCGTTCGCCAGAAGGTGATGCTCCTTGCCCCTACAGGTAGGGCGGCTAAGGTGTTCTCTCTGAACAGCGGGATGCCTGCCTATACCATTCATCGCCGCATCTATCGCGAAAAGGCGTTTGCCGGAGTGGATGGCCAGTTCAATCTCAATGATAATCTCTATACTGATACGCTTTTTATGGTGGATGAGGCTTCGATGATTGCCAATCTGGGATTGGGCGGAACCACCTTTGGCAGCGGTTGTCTGCTAGATGATCTGGTTCATTTTGTGTATCAGGGACGTAACGACCGCCTCTTGCTGATAGGCGATAAGGCACAGTTGCCTCCTGTTGGTGAGGAAGAATCACCAGCTCTTTCTGCTGCGATGCTCCAGGGATATGGACTGTCGGTTTATGAGTGCGATTTGAACGAGGTAGTCCGTCAGAGTCAGCAGTCGGGTATTCTCTTTAATGCTACCCGTATCCGCCAGATGATTACCCACGATGACATTACCCAACTGCCTAAAATCCGTTTCTCCGGTTTCTCGGATATCAGGGAGATGCCGGGCGCAGAACTCATCGAGGCTCTTGGCGACAGTTATCATCATGTAGGACTGGACGATACCATTGTTGTGACTCGTAGCAACAAGCGCGCCAACATCTTCAACCAGGGCATCCGCAACATGGTACTTGATAGGGAAGAGGAACTGGAGAGTGGCGACATGCTGATGATTGTGAAGAACAATTATTATTGGATGGAGGAAGAAAAAAAGAAGATAAAGGAAAGGCAATTAAGTGAAGAACGAAAAGTGAAGAGTGAAAAATTTAATACTTTAGCTAATCATACAGTTCAAAGTAACGAAGTTCCAAGTCATGAGATTCCTGCTTTCCTGGCTAATGGCGATAGGGCGAAGGTGATGAAGGTGAGTCGTCGCATCGACCTCTACGGCTTTCATTTTGCCACCCTTCTGTTGAAATTTCCCGATTATGATAATTATGAACTGGAGGCTACAGTATTACTGGACACTTTGACGAGTGAGGCTCCTGCTTTGACCCATGATCAGCAGGAACAGCTTTTCCATAAGATAGAGGAGGATTATCAGGACATACCACTGAAGGCAGACCGTATGAAGGCAATTCGGCAGGATCCGTATTTCAATGCTCTCCAAGTGAAGTTTGCCTATGCCGTTACCTGTCATAAAGCGCAGGGCGGACAGTGGTCGCATGTTTATGTAGACCAGGGCTATATGACGGATGATATGCTTACTCCCGATTATATCCACTGGCTCTATACTGCTTTCACCCGTGCCACCGAAATGCTATATCTGGTGAATTGGCCAAATACGCAGATAGAAGGATGAAGATAACAAAAAGAGGGTGTGTCATAAGTCTGTGACACACCCTCTTTGTTTAGAAATGAGGTTACTCTAGACCATCGTCACCGCTTCCTTCGCTAGGATTTGTTGGGGTGGTAGTGCTGCTGTCGCCATTGTCACCCTTGTTAGAACCCTCGTTTGGTTTGTTCTTGTCGATGACACCGTCGTTGTAGAGGATGCCGTTGGCACCTTGCTCCACACTGCCATCGCTCTTCACGTCACCTACATACACAGAGTTGCTCACGCTTGAGTTTTGCACAGAGGCAAAGGCGATGTAGCAGGAGAGAAGGTCGTCAGACCAATCGACAGGGAGTTTCAACACAGTTTTGCAATCTATACGACTCGCATCTTCGGTGGTGAATACTGCCTCGCCCTTTGTGAAATTGTAGACGAGAGGCATGGCGAAATCGTCGATGCTGGCGTGGCTCTCGTCAGAGTTGTCCTCCCAGGAAAAGGTCGCCACGTTGCTTGCCACTTTCACCGTGCAGAAACGGCCCGGCATCAAGGAGCCGCTACTCACCAATACCTTGCTAGGGTCGATACCAAAGGCGGGATACTTGCCTGCCATGCAGTTGCGCACGGTGTGGCTCATGGCCGCATTGGTGGCTGTCTGGTGCTGGGTGTAGTTGCGGAAACCCACTTTCAAATAGGCTGTCATCACCTTGACAAACTTCTGTGCCATACCAAACTTGATGCGCTGTGACATCTGTTTCTCGGTACGAGGGTTCTTGATACTCTGGGCCTTGCCACGCATGTAAGCCATGCCCTTCCAACTACCACCAACTACTGTTCCTACGGTTCCATTGAATCCACCAAGGATACCTTGTTTAATTTTTCCTATAATCTTGTTCCTTTCTTTAATATTAAATTGTTAAACACTAAATGAATTCTATCTTTATCCCCTCAAAACTAAGTTTTTCGGAGCATGTATAGACTTGGTACGGAGCAGGTACGGAGAGGGTACGGAGCAAGTCTTGTCGCCGTTGAGCTAAATCATGGTCCGTAGCCCTCGTTTCCTAACCACATTGCAAAGATACTACTTTTTTCAGCACTTTCCAAGCATCGGTAGGAGGCTGCGCTCGTCTGCGTTTTGTTGCTTAACCTTCTCATATTCTCCGTTTCCTGTTCGTTTGCATAGACCGTGCTTGTTGACATATTCGCCTACATATTTCTCGGCTGTGCGCTGAGGAATGCCAAGCTTTTTTCCGATAGAAAGAACCGTTTGGCGATTGAACTTGTCGGGAAGGTTCTCGAAGAGTCTTTCGCTCTTAGGGCTTAGTTTGATTCCCAATGTTCCGTCTTCCTCCTTGTTTGGCATAAGCGTGGCAAAGATTTTTGCGGCGTGCTGCATCAGTGTGTCGGCGATGGTTATGGCATTGTCCAAGTCTTCGTCTCGGCAAATAATGGAGGTTGTTGCATTCTCAGAGATGGAGGTTGTGGGACTTTCGGAAAGCGTTTCCTCCAATCTTGCGATACTCAAAACCATGGCGATGCGGAAGGTGCTCAGTCCCAGTCGGTAGATGCTTGCCACAAAGTCTCTGCCCAACATGTTCTTGTATTCCTCCACTAGGCTCTCGAAGTATTTGTTGAATTGCTCACCTTGTGCATCAGTCAGTTCAAACAGGATGTCATTCGAGTAGGACTGACCAGTCTTTGGCTTCATACTCTTGCTAGCAACCAAATGCTGATGGATGCGGAACACACGCTTGCCGATGGCTTCCATTTCCTCGTCGATGGTGCGCTTAGCCTTGCTGAACACGTTGTGCCATTTGGCAGGAATATCCACCTTCATGAAGAGAAAGCGGGAGAAAAGTCCGTTCTCAGGTGAAGGGATGAGGTTGTTCACCTGTCCTGGTGTACCTGTGAGATAGACCGTCCATTTAGGGTTGTGAATCTCCACGTGCTCGTTCTCCTTGCGACGTCGATAGGTGATGTCCTCATGATGGAAACCCTTGCGCAGACCATCGGAGAAATTGCCATAGTCGCTCTTGAGGGTGTTGGCGAGCGAATCAGCCTCAGTCTCGAAGGTGATGCCTTGGTCGTGGTTGTCGTGGAGGGCTTGGTAGATAGCGGTAGAGGAACAGTTGGCTGGTATCAACATTGAGCGATAAGGCGGTTCCTTGGGCATAGGCATGGCAGCGGACTTCTTGTTGCCCGAGGCACGCAGGTCAGCGAGTTGCTGTTGGTAATCGTCCACCTCCTGTTTATTGGCCTCACGTATTTCTTGCTCTATAGGACTCACCAGCTTGAGGCAAGCAGAGGTACGTCCTTTGCCGCTGGCAGCGTTTGCCACGAGGAAGGTGAAGAGGTTAGGATATACTCGCATGTCATCATAGATGGCGAAGACCTCTGGGAAGGCTCCGCTCAGAATGGTGATGGAGGCAAGCAAGAGCATGTCTTTCTCGGTAGGTGTCTTGCCCAAGGTTGTGATGTCCTTGAAGATTGGGGGCAAGTTGGTGGCTACTTTGTCGCTGAAGGTTGGCAGAGGGATGGGTTCTTCTGTGTTTGCATCATTTGCAGAGTTTGCAAGGTTTGCATCATTTGCAATGTTTGTAGAGATTGCGTTTTTTGTGCTGTTAGCATCTCCCATGGTAATATTAACCCCTGCTTCCTTGGCATAACCGAAGAAAGAAGCAATGCTGATGCCAGAATGGTTGCTGTTGGAATTGAGTCGCTTGATACAGTCGTCATAGAGTTTGTCGCATTCCTTGTGGTTGTAATCGGCATAGAATCGACTGATGTCGTGGAAGAAGCTTCTGCCTTCCTCGCCCATTTCGAGCGAGATGCCAAAGGCGATGTTGCGCCAACGGTTATAGCCTGCGGTGATGTCGATACCCATCTCCACGATACGATTGGTCACTGTGCGGATTTGTTCCGCAGTATTGATGTTAGCCCATTGCTTTGGGCTGAATGATTTATTTGTTGTCATAATTGTAATCTCCTTATACTTTTGATGTTTTTAATAACGTTATGATGCCATTTGAAGGCATTTGAATTGGCTTTCCCTTCGGCCGCCGAACGCTGTTTCTTCACTCTTCGTTCTTCACTTAAAAAGGGCATATGAGTGGGTTCACGTAACAATGTCGGTCGTAGGGTAGGAAACAGGCTCGGCTCACGTTTTTGCAAGCAGGGTCAATGTCCACTCCATAGTTCAATCGAATGTAGTTTTGCAGAGCAAGAAACCAAGTTGCATGGTCAGCCTCTTGCAAGTCTATTGCTACGATGAGCTTCAGTCCATCACCCGAAGGACTGCGGAAGGCCAGTTCCAGTTCGAAGTTTTCCTTCATCACCTCATCGTGTATGAATTGCTGCTTGAGGTCTTCCACCTGTTCGTAACCGATGTGGTCGATGTCGATGCAGAGCAGACTGGAGTGCTGGATGAGACCTTGGTCGTTGCGACTGCTGAAGGTGCCGCTTGCTAGGATGTAGTCAAACTCCTTTGCCTTGAAAGCCTTGCGCTCTTTCTCGTCGGCAATGCCACGGAGCGTGTCCGTGGCTTGCTTGTAGAGCAGAGGGTTGGTGATGTAAGTCCAAAGATGGTAGATGCTCACACGGTTGTGGCTCAACACGTTAGAGATGGGATGTCGGTAATATTGCATCCGATGCTCGTGGAGTTGGTCAATGGTCATTGGCATGGTGTGCCTCCTTCCTTTGCTGGTTGCTCGGCCTTTGGCATAACCTTGTCTTTTGGCATAGGCTTCACTCTGCTGTCTCTGTAGGATTCCTCCATGAGTCGTTGCAGGTCGCTTTCCTTGTAGTAGCATCTTCCGCCCATCTTGGCGAAGGGCAGCTTGCCGTTGGAACGGAGCGTCTGCAAGGTACGCTGACTGATGTGAAACATCTCCATCACCTCATAGTTGTCGTGCCACTGGTCGAGTGGGGTGAGGGTAGGAGCTTGCACGGCTTGTGTAGACTGCACACTTTGCACGTTTTGCAAACCTTGCAAACTTTGCAAAGGCTGCAAGGTTAGTGTTGTGGCTGGTTGTGAGTCTTGTATGCCTGTGTCTTCTTTTTTGTACGTGCCATACTGTGCTTCAGGCATCATACTGTTTATTATGTCTTTTTTGTTCATTTTCCGAACCCTAACGATGTGACGTATGGATTCGGTTGCAAAAGAACTTGGTCTATCTTGGGCGACGAAGAAATGTATTCTGGTCTGTTTTGGCCTATTTTGGTCTGGTTGGTCTAAATAGGTCTAGCTCTAAGATTTTTACGGAAAACTAAAATTTTTAAAGAAATTCTCAAAAAAGTTTGGTAGATTCGAGAGAAAGTTGTATATTTGCAGCACAAGAACCCGCCAAGCCTCTTTTTAATGCTTAAATCGGCGGGTCGTTTTATTTTTGTATGTAAATTATGATATGCAGTACAATAAACAATATACAGCCCCATCAGAGCTATTAAGAATAATGGAAGGTAGAGGTTTGGATTGTTCGGATGTATCTGATGCCGAAGCTTTGCTAAAATCAATAGGTTATTACCGATTGAGTGGCTATTTGTACCCTTTTCTTAAAATTCCTAAGGAAGAGCATCTCTTTAAGGTAAAAAGCAGTTTGGGTAAGGCAATCCAACTTTATGACTTTGATAGGGATTTGCGTTTGTTGATATTTAACCAGATTGAGCGTATAGAGATAGCTGTAAGAAGTGCAATTGTTAATATATCGTGTGCAGAGACTAACGATGTGTTTTGGATGACTAACTCTTCTTGCTTTGCTCATCTTGACAAATTTTCTAAGACAAAATCACTGATAGATAAGGAACTACAGAATACACGTGAGGATTTTATAAATCATTTCAATCATGTTTACGACAATCCTTACCCTCCATCGTGGATGATTTCAGAAATCATTCCTTTAGGTGTATTGACGAGAATATATGAAAATATAGCTAGTAACCAGCTACGTAAGAAAATAGCAAGATATTTTGGCTTGACAGTTCCTGTTTTTATTTCTTGGATGACTATAATAACATTGACAAGAAATACTTGTTGCCATCATGCGCGCCTTTGGAACAGATATTTGTCTTTGCGTGCATTGGCAATGAATCGACCAAGCTTTCCGTGGGTGTCAAATGATGTCGTGCAAGGAAAGGTGTTCTTTACCCTTTGTATATTGAAGCATTTTATAGATGTGGTCTATCCTCGAAATTCTTTCAAGCAGGATTTAGTAGAGCTATTAAAGAAGTATCCAATTGTTGATACCAAAGCAATGGGGTTTCCTGAAAAGTGGCAAGAGCAACAGTTGTGGCAATAGCTGTACTATGTGTGAAACAAGTACGGCTATTGCACCTCATTTTTTATATTGGCATATTCTTGCTCTATGTCACCTGAGTATTGATACGGTTTCAGCGACTTGGAATTACGGTTTATTGCAAGTCTGTATTTCTTAAATGCTTCACCGTTTTGCCCCATGACAACCTTGGTGCAAAATTGGTCGTATGCAGTAAGTGTATATCCTGTCTCATATTTGTCCTTTATCCATGAGAAAAAGCCTAGATAGTCGAGCATGGCTGCGGCATGAGCAGGAGCATCAAGCATCTGCTCTATTAGCTTTATAGCTTTTTCTTTTCTTCGATTATCATTGTTGGAGTCAAGGGCGACAATCTTTGGCATTTTCAAGAATTCATATTGTGTAGTGTCCTCTAAGAATCTTTCTGCCTTGTTTAGAGGGCGTTTTTCTTTTTGTTGGTTCTCTTCTGTTGCCACAAGGGCGTCCTTGTGTCGTATGACGATATTCTCCTCTTGGATTTTATCTTTCTCATTTTGATATTTGTCAAATTCTTCTTCCGTTGGAAAGACTCCTTTCCATAGGAAAACGAAATCTCCAAAGTCATCGTCAAAGTCAAGGTTACCTTGGGTATATAACAGGGGAGAGAATGTTAGGATTAAACTGAAGTATAGTTCTGTGAGCATATTTTGTAGTAATACAGCGACGTTTTTATTCTTGCCAGCTTTACATGAATCTATCTCTTTGCTATAGTCTTTGATGGTGGTCATAAGGCTTTTTATCTCTGGTCGGACAAACCGATCGTCTTTCATAATGGAATGTAGTTCCACCAAAGCCCAAATGGTGCGTCGCTTTTCCAAGTCGAGAATGGTCTTGTACATTCTTAGTGTTGGAGTTGAAATTTCTGGGCATGTCATAATGTCTGACAATACAGCTTTATACACTCTCGTATATGAATCTATCTGTGTGGAGCGATTCAAGCAGCTTATAGTATTTCTCTGCTCTCGGTCTTTGTGATATATCTCCTTTACTTGGGTCAGACTATCAAGTGCGTTGATGATGTCTTTCTCCAGTTCTAGCAAATTGCCTCTTTCCTTAGTATGGCGCAAAAGGCGCATCAACAGAGACTGCTTCTCGAATGAAACAGTCTCTGTGATAAGGTTGGGGCGAAGCTCGCCCCTTAGTATTGATTCTGTGATGGGTAAAATCATAGCATCCAAAGATTATTTTTTCCAAACTCAGTTAATTGCCCATTCGGGAAATGTGGTACAAACTTAGCGACCAGTGCTGCATACGCAATGGTGATAGGCATACTTCGCATGGAAACAGATTTCCAGTTGATGCGAGTGGTCTGATAGGTCAAGGTGACAATCTCCTTGACGTCTTGTTCTGTCAATTCCTTTTTGTTCCGTCTTCCTGGCATGATGGAAATCTTGACAGGGAACGGTCTGAGAAACGGCATTTTTTCACCAAATCCACCATATCTCTCATTGTTGTATAAGAGGTATTCGTGGCAACCTTTACGAGTGCGGAGATGTATGTATGTGCCGCTTACTGGCATCAGCACGTTGGTGCACGATGTGTCGAAAGCCATTAAGTCCTCATTGTCCGTCTCTGTGACATGGATTACAATGACAGGACAACTAACTTGACAGGTTCGCAAGGCATCCTCTATGATGTCAGACTCTTCACGATTCAGCTTCTTGTGATAATAGATGATGAGGCGTGAGGGGTGCTTGAACTTTCCGTAGAAGTTCAATATAGCCTTGATAAGGGTGGCTCTCAACTCTTCGAAGTTGCCTTTGAGACAAGCATCAAAGTTGTGTAACTCTCCCTCTTTGTCGAGGCATACTGCTGATCCGATATATTGTTGGTTGATGCCATGCTCTCTGTAAGCACCGATTCCTACAATCATATCATTCTCTTGGCTAGGATAGGCTATCTTCCATGCTTTGCCCCCTTCTTTGCCGGCTATAGCTGCTGCGATGTTGGGCACCATATAATTGATAAAACTGTTCTCATCCACTCTCTTTTTGTGAATCACTTGTGAGCCAATGTTATATTTCATCAAGAGATACTTCATGTCGTAATAGAGGTGGTAATGAGGTGATGAGACATCATCTCTGTCTACGTCTGAAATGATGATAGCAAAGTATTTCTTGTCGTGCTCGAAGTTCATCGCCGTAAGATGGTTCTCTAGTTCCGCCAAAGCATGCTCGTCGTCAGAGAACATAAAGTTCATGCCATTTGCCCAGGCATGATTGCCCATCCATATCGTATGGTATAGATAATTGTTTGTGTCGATGTCATCTGGTGACAGGCGGTTTTTGGGAGCATTCTTGGAATCCTTTCCTTGTTGGAAAATGTAGTACAAACGCCAAAGGGTAAAATTCTGAGAACGTGGACAGATAAAGAAATGTCGATGTTCTGTAGGACGCTCTGCAGCTCCAAATCTCTTGAAGCAGTAGCCTGGACTAACATTTGTCTGGTTGTTGCCAAATCTCAGCATTTTGGCTTTTTCCTCGACGATGTTGATTTTCTCTTCAGCCAGTTGAATGAAGTGGGCGTTGTTGGGCAAATCCACTCCTACGCTTTCAGTGAAAGCTGGAATGTTTATCCATTTGGATATGAAATTTCTTATGCCGTTATATTTAGTAACATATTTGTTGCCATCTCGATGGTAGTGAGTAGGGATTTTGAGTCCGCTCTTGATGCTGTGGTTTACGATGGGGTATATTTTCCCATTTGTAGCCTCCATGTGGTGTTGTCCTATTTCTGATTTCTTCAGAATCATAGTTCCTGCGATGACACGAAATTGCTCATCTTGCAGGGACTGCAAGAGGTAAATAGGTGTTTTCCCGACAAGGGATTTGCTTCCTTGTGTAATATCTAGTTGCCAACCATCCTTTATCTGGTCATTGTATCTTATGGTCAAGCCATATCGCTGGTATGTCCAGTAATTGGTACCCTCGTCCGCTTCCTTGATGTAAACTTCTATGCCACCAATGAAATCCTTCTTGCAAGGACAACCATATTGTCGAAAGTAGCGAATGATTTTTCTATATAGGTATGCCTTGGTCAAGCGAATGTCTTCCTCCGTGTTGAGGTTGTCAAGAATTAGTTCTTTTAGGGAGTTTTTCGTATCCTTCAAGTTGGCTTCTAATTCATCTTCCCAGACAGGGAAGTATACCTCGTCTATGTTTTCAGGAGCATTGAGTTTTTTCCAAATAAGTGTGTCTCGCAATTTGCTGAAATGAACGCTCCCGCTCTTGATAGATTTTTGGAGGTTAGTGCATAGACCTCCTACACCAGCGAAAAGACTGATGGCTGTAGGCTCTTTCTTTACTTTTATAGCGAATGAATTGATTTCCATCCTTTTCTCTTTTTAAAATTTGATACTTGTCCTAGTTTGCCAGAGGCATCCTTAGACGTTTTTATTTTCGCAAAGTTACGGAAAATAGTTGAGATAAAAGCAATAATTGCAGAGAAAATGCAGAGAAAATTGAAAATTAATGAGTTATTCTAAATTTTATTATTAAATTTATTGCAAAATTTGGAATAAAGTACTTCTTTATTTGTAAATGTTTGCTTTTTCTTCGTTCTTTTCCATAAAATATTGTCGATTTTCAAATAATATTTGTATCTTTGCACTTGGATTTGGTTTTGGCCATTTCCAAGACATTTTAGTAAAAACAAAGCATTGACTATTATTTCGCGTTCACAAAGAAAAAGCCTGAGAAACTGATTTCTTTTCCGCAGAAGGAGTAATCGGAATGCTGTTTGCAGTGAAGCCTCTGTTTTAGAGGAAGTTTGCTCGCACACTCATGTGTATTGTTGATGTTCATACCTATACGGTGTGGACATCCGTTCCTACATGAGTGGCGGGTTTTCATTCTCAGGCTTCCCGTGAACGCGAAAGGAAAGGGGTCCGCACCTTTTTCTTTTCTCCATCCATGATGCTCTCTCCTTGCAGCAAGCCGTCTTGATAGTTGGATGCGACTTAAAATAACTATAAGATGGCAGCGATTAATGATTTAATTGCTCGAATACAAGATCCGGAACTTCGCCTTCATGTGGCAAAGGAGGTGAAAGAGCTGACCAAGCATAAAAAGTTTGGACTTGTGTTTGAGAATCATGTGCCAGAGATGACTTTGCTCTATGACTATCCTATCAGCCGTGGATGCAAGGTGATTCGCAAGGTGGATGATGACAAAAGGCTCACAGAGGATATTCTTTGGGAGGTGATGAGTGTGTGCCGTGGGATGGCTACTTGCCACCATTCTATAACAGGTGAGGAACTGCAAGTTTCTTGCCAAGACCTCATTTGTGTGGCAAAGAATGGTGAGCCAATTTACCCTTGCCTTAAATATGTGGACTCTGTTCAAAATGCTCCCGATAGCGACCTTTGGCACACGTTGATAGAAGCGGACAATTTTCATGCTCTCCAGCTCTTGGCTTATCTTTATCCGCAACAGGTGGATTGTATCTATATAGACCCTCCCTACAATAGTGGTGCTACCGATTGGAAGTACAATAATAATTATGTAGATGGCAATGATAGTTACCGTCATAGTAAATGGTTGGCTATGATGGAGAGTCGGCTGTTGCTTACCAAGAAATTGCTGAATCCTAAGAATTCGGTGCTGATTGTAACTATTGATGAAAAGGAGTATTTGCATCTTGGATGCTTATTGGAGGAAATGTTTCCTGAGGCAAATATTCAGATGGTGAGTAGCGTAATAGCACAAAGTGGTGTGGCTAGAAGTAATTCCTTTTATCGAACAAACGAGTTTCTTTATATAGTACAATTTGGGGATAGTGCTGTTCAAAAATTACCTTTATCCGAAGAATGGGAGTTAGGGAAAAATAAAAGTCAAGGTGCTCAAGGTATAGTTTGGAATCAATTAAGAAGAACAGGAACTAATAGCTTAAGAACAGATAGGCAAAATTTGTTTTATCCTATCATTTTCAATGAAAATGCCTCTCAAATCTTGGACATAGGCGAAGCTATGCCTTTGTCAGAACATCCTTCTTCTGTAATGGAGAAAAAGGCTAATCGTTTGTTTTTATGGCCAATTAGACCGAATGGAACAGAAGGAAACTGGCAATTAGGGAAAGATGAATTAAAGGAACGTTTGTCTAAAGGTTATATAAAATGGGGAAAAATTACGAATACGGGTATCTATGTTACTTTTTTAAAAAGGGGAAGCATACAAAAAATAGAAGATAAAGAAGTAAATGTTGTTGGTAGGGATGTTGTAAGTGGAACAGTACTTGTTGATAATTCCAATTATTCTAGGTCTTTTATTCCTGGAACACAATGGAATATTGCAAATCATGATGCTAGTTATAAAGGGACACAACTTTTGTCTAAATTTATCGGCAATCGCTTCTCCTTCCCAAAATCCCTTTATGCTGTCCACGATGCCATCCGTTTCTTCGTTGCCAACAACCCAAACGCTCTCATCCTCGATTTCTTCTCGGGCAGTGGTACAACCCTTCATGCTGTTAATCTCTTGAATAAGGAGGATGGCGGACATCGCCGTTGCATCATGGTGACCAACAATGAGGTGAGTGCCGAGGAGGAAAAGGCATTCCGAGCCAAAGGTTTGCACAAGGGTGATGAGGAATGGGAGAAGTTTGGCATCGCTCGCTATGTGAACTGGCCACGTACAAAATGCTCCATTCTTGGTGTGGATGTGAATGGAAACCCAATCCAGGGAGATTACATTACTTCCAATGCGGAAGAGAAGGTGGTAAAAAGAAGTATCAAGCAAATTAGCCTTGACCTTCGTGATGATTCCTTGGGAACAAAATTGAAGAAACAAATCGTTGGCTTGATTGGCGACAAGAAGATGCCACAAAATGCGGTTAAGGCTGAATGCCCATATCTTGTGCCAGAGGATGCTAATAATGCAATCCTCTTCGACGTTACCAAGATAGACGGGTTTATGGAGGATATTCATGAGAGTATTGATACCATCTACGTGGTTACTTCTAATAATAAGGCATTCACCGCAGCCAAAAAGGAACTGGATGAATTGCCCGAAAAGACAAAGACTGTACCTGTTACGATTCCGATGGCAGAAGGCTTTGTTACAAATGCGGCTTACTATAAGTTGACTTTCCTTGATAAAGATAAGGTTTCGCTTGGCACCCAGTTGAACGAACTGCTGCCTATCTTGTGGATGAAAGCAGGTGCCCATGGTGTGTGTCCTACTCATGTGGATGGTGAGTTTATGGTATTTTCCGAGAACAAGATGGCTGTCTTGAACGATGAGTTTGCCATAGACGAGCTGAAAGAGGCATTGCGGGACAAGCCAGAGGTGGAGACCGTTTACATCATTGAAGATAGTGAGGAGAATTATCGCACGTTGGCTGCAAGCCTGAATGTTAAGCAGACTTATCAGCTTTACCGTGACTATCTCGACAACTTTAAGATTAATATAGAAAGAAAACAATAAGGCACGTATGTTAGTAGATTTATTTGAATTTCAGAATAAAGCACTTGGCAGTCTGCGAGAGCGACAGGTGAAGGCACAGCGTCGCTATAAGCAAGATGGTGAGAAGAGCATCATACCTTTTACAGCCCCTACGGGTGCTGGCAAGACCATCATCATGTCTGCATTCATTGAGGCTCTCTATACTGGAGACACCTATCAAGGGACTCAGAATGATGCCATCGTGCTATGGATAAGCGATGCACCTGAACTGAACGAGCAGAGTAAGGACAAACTCTACAAAGTGGCAGACAAGTTGAGAAATCGCCAAGTTGTGACTATAGATGAGCAGAACTTCAAGGCCGACAAACTTCAGTTGGGTACCATTTATTATGTGAATACCCAGAAATTTGGGGTAAACAGCAATCTTGTGAAGTATAGCGATAGCCGTAACTATACAGGTTGGGACTTTATGCGCAACACGATAGAGGAGTATGGTGACAAACTTGTGGTTATCATTGATGAGGCTCATCGTGGTGCCAAGCCCAATGAGATTGGTACGCAGATGAGCATCATGCAGAAGTTTGTTCTCGGTTCGGAGGCAGACAATATGCCGTCCATGCCATTGATAATCGGCATGAGTGCCACCTTGGAACGATTCAATGAATTGGTGAAATCTGCTGATTCTACGCTGTTGCCTAAGGTGGAGGTTACTCCCGATGAGGTGCGTGCGTCAGGCTTGTTGAAGGATGAGATCAAAATACACCATCCTCAGACAGGAGAGGCTTTCGCCGAGATGACCTATCTGGCGGAAGCCGCAAAGGACTGGAAAAGTAAATGCCAGCATTGGGAGGCGTATCGTCAACATGAGGATGTAGAAGTGAGACCAGCCTTGGTGGTTCAGGTAAAGAACAAAAAGGATGATAAGTTGTCTGAGACCAACCTCGACGAGTGCTTGCGCATCATTGAGGCTCATGCCGGGATTTCATTGAGAAGTGGTGAAGTGGTACATACTTTCGACACCAAGGAATTCATAACTGTCAATGGGCTTGAAGTGCGTTATCTCGACCCTTCACGAATATCGGAGTCCAAGGACGTAAAAGTCATCTTCTTCAAGGATAATCTTTCCACAGGTTGGGATTGTCCAAGGGCTGAGACGATGATGTCGTTCAAGGTGGCATCAGGTTACACCAACATCGCCCAACTGCTAGGAAGAATGGTGCGCACTCCTTTGCAGAAACGAATAGAGACTGATGATACTTTGAATGAAGTACAGCTTTTCCTTCCTAATTTTGATGCGGTTACCGTAGAACGGGTGAAGCGAGAATTGGAAGGTACGATTCCTACTCATGTGGAAACCAATCCTTCGCCTAAGCAGGAATTGAAACTTAGGGGCAACTTGCCTTGTGGACTATCACGACAGGAAGTGTTCGAGGCTATCAATGCCGCTCAGATAGATAATTATGCGATACCGCAAAAAGACGTTACGGATTATCGAAAAGCTCTTTTCAAACTTTGCCATTTGCTGGTTCGCACTCGATTGTGCAGAGATGCCGTCAATAAGCTGAAGAATGATATCGTCGGTCAGATAACTGATTTCGTCAAGGATTTGCAGGATGCTGGGACTTACCAGCAGACGATGGAGAAAATCCGCACCATGAACGATGTGGTGTTAGCTTTTGATGCCTTGGGCAAAAGCGCAAAAGAGGGCGAGGATGGCAAACTCATTCTTTCAGAGTCGGATATAGATACTTGGAGCGAGAATGTGGAAACACGTTTTGGAAAAGACGGCGTGCTGAATGCTTATCGCAAGGCTCGCCTGGATGAGTATGACAATACTGAACTGCGTTTACAATTTATCCTCTACGCTAATAATCAGTCGTGTATGGAACGTCTGGATAAGTATTGCAAGGAGGCATTCTATGAATATTACGATAAGTATCGTCAAAAGTTAGAGGCTTTTGGGGAGGAAGTGAAGCGTGAATATGAGAAGATTGTAAAGGCTCACGTATCTACTTTGCCATTCGATTTAACCTTGCCAGACTTGATGGTTACGAGCAAGCATCCTGAAGGAACAGCATTTACTGATCATTTATATGTGGATGGAGAGGGGAAGGCTGTATTTAAGTTGAATGAGTGGGAGCAAGCTGTACTTGATGTGGAACAGAAAAAAGAAGGTTTCGTTTGCTGGGTGCGAAATGTTCCTAATAAGGATGGTTTTCTATGTATTCAATATCTTAATGGCGACGAATTAAGACCGCATTTCCCTGATTTTATCGTTGTGCGTCGTGTGGATGAGCAGTTTGAGTTTGTATTGCTTGAACCTCATTATACTGGCTATGCAGACTCTGTTCCCAAATTGAAGGGAATGGCAGCATATTCAGAGCATTGTTCTGCTATTAAGCGTAATGAGATGATGCGCATTGTGGATATAGCGACTGGTAAGAAAGTGGAATCGCTCAATGCAGCTTCTTCTTTGGTTCGTAATGATATTAAGCATTTGATGAGCCAAAATGATTTGAACAATTTGTTTATAAGGTATAATAAATAGAGAATCAGGAGGCAATGATAAAGTGAGAGTCTTTGCCTCCTGTTTTAGCTTTTTAGTTCTTCAAGCACCCAATAGGCATCGCCGTATGCGGAACCGCATGTACGGTGGTGTGAGAGGTCGGTAAATGCGAAAATAGGAGACAAACGCCTACGATTAGTGTTTACCTCCTACTCGATTGTATAAAAAAAGTCCGGCTCTCTCTCGAAAGTCGGACTCTTAAATTTTTGAGTTATTTTTTGGGAAAAGTGGGTAGTGATGGATTCGAACCACCGAAGGCATAGCCAGCAGATTTACAGTCTGCCCCATTTGGCCACTCTGGTAACTACCCAAAAGCTTTATATCTCAAAAGCGAGTGCAAAGGTAATGCTTTTATTTGATATTACCAAATTTTTTCGGCACTTTTTTCTCTTTTCCTTCAAAAAATGTTCTTTTTCCCCTATAAAATAGGTTTTTTCCCTCTCTTTTACCCTTTTACTTTTTTACCTTTTTACCTTTACCACATGTCTTCTGCGGTGTTTTCTCGACAGCCTTCTGTGCTTGTAATGTTCATACTTCTTGATGGCAACGAATACCGTGAGGGCAAGGACTACGGCTAGCAGGAAGATAACGATGCCGCCGCCCAGATTGTCGCCCTTCACCTTCGACCACATATCCAATACCTCGGGAGTATGATCGCCGGCATCATGAATCATGGCGCATCGGGCTACTATGCTGCTGTCTGGATACATGATAGGGTTGAGATGGGCACTCCTGCCTTCCTCGCCAAAGAAGTAGGCCAGATTTACAGGTTTGGGATAAGCCTCAGTATCGCTCATAGCTTCTAATACCTTCTTGCCTGCCACGCTACTCACATATCCTGTAGTCTCCATATTGGCGAGTGCCACGTCTTCCTGACAGAGATAGTTGATGAAATAGGCGGCAGCCTTCGGATTGCGGGAATATTTAGGGATTACCCAACCGTCGAACCATACATTGCTTCCTTCTTTCGGTACTTCATATCCCAGTTCTACACCCACTTTCCCGGCTTCTTCAATAGCCCAGACGGCATCACCGCTCCAGGTCATGTTGAGATAGGCTTTGCCTTTGGTCATGGTCTCCTTGCCGAAGTCGGCTTCCCATCCTTCTATGTTTGGCTTCAGAGCTTTCAACTCTTTCTCTACTGCGGCTACGGCAGCGGGTGAATAGTCGTTCATCAGCTGTGGTACGGTCACCTTGCCTGTTTCCAGGTCTTTACGGTGTGCCCAGATGAGTGCGGTGCCATAGGAGTCGCGGTAGGAATCCTTCATCAGGAGTTTGCCCTGATATTTTCTGTCCCATAATGTTCCCCAGGTCTGTGCATCTTCTATAGGTACGTGTACCTTATTATATAGGATGCCACAGGTTCCCCACATGTAAGGCACGGCATAATGGTGGGCGATGCGGCCATTGTTGGAGGTAGCATCTATCTGCTCAACAATGTATGGTGATACGTTGCTGATATAGTTGGGCGTCTTGCCGAAGGCGGTGTCGATAGGTAGGAGAAGGTCTTTGCGTAGCATGCGCTCGATGATATATTCTGACGGGCATACCACGTCGTAGTCTTCATGACCTCGTTCTATCTTGGTAAGCATCACCTCAT
This sequence comes from Segatella copri, assembly GCF_019127135.1. GTDB lineage: Bacteria > Bacteroidota > Bacteroidia > Bacteroidales > Bacteroidaceae > Prevotella. The sequence continues at coordinate 49,694 of NZ_JAHOEA010000017.1, forward strand.
TGATGTCGAAGGTCTGGTAGATGACTCGGATCTTCTTGCCGGTCTGCTGTTCATACCATTTCGGGAAGTTGGCAAGAGCGTCTTCATCTATGTAATCAGCCCAGTTGTAAACCTTCAGAATCTCCTCACGGTTCTCTTTGTTGTAACAGGAAGAGAGCGGCAGAATCATCAGCAGGCTAAGAAAGAGAAAGACGATGGCCTTAACTTCTTTTACTCTACTGACTCCTAAAAATATCTTGTTCTTCATTCTCATTTCTTCTTATTTTTCTCAGAACGTTTGTTGATGATAATCAGCATCACCAGTACCAGTACGAAGATGATGGTACTCAGCGGACGAAGTTCTGGGGTCAGTCCTCCCTTTCTGGCATCGGCATAGATGAATGTGGAGAGGGTTTCCAGACCTTCGTTACCTATCGTGAAGATGGTGACGGCGAAGTCATCGATACTCATCGTGATGGCAAGCATGAAACCGGAAATCATACCCGGCAATATCTCTGGGATAATGACCTTGCGAAGTGCCTGCATCGGAGAGGCACCCAGATCGAGTGCCGCCTCATAGAGGTTAGGATTCATCTGCTTCAGTCTTGGCATCACACTCAGAATAACGTATGGCAGACAGAAGGTGATATGCGAGAGTACCACGGTAGTATAGCCCTGCGGAATGCCCAGCGTGATGAAGAGCAGGAAGAGCGAGATACCGATGATGATGTCGCCGTTGAGTATCGGAATGTTGTTGACAAACTGGATGGCATTACGTGCATACCGGTTGCGCAGGTTGTAGATGCCGATGGCTGTCAGGGTTCCGAAGAGCGTGGATACGGTTGCGGTAATCAGGGCGATGGTTACGGTATTGACCAGTGCCGCTGTGAGCGAATGGTGTGTACCTTCGGCAAAGAGATTCTTGTAGAGTTGTAGCGAGAAACCCGTCCAGTTGCCCATCACCTTCGCTTCGGTAAACGAGAAGATGATGATGATGAAGATAGGGGAGTAGAGTAGCAGCAGGAGCAACCAGAGATAGCCCTGGCAGAATACTTTCTTCATCATATCCTTACAGAATAATGACTGCATCATCTGATACCTCCTTCCTGTTTGCTGCCATCACCTGCGATGAGGGTAGAGGCGCCGATGAGGAAGAGCATGATGAGCGAGAGGGCTGCACCGTAGTTCCACATCGAATTGTTGATGTTCTCCTGGATGGTGGTACCGAAGAGCTTGATGTTGTTCATCGTCAGCAGTTCGGAGATAGCGAAGGTAGAGATGGTTGGCATGAATACCATCAGGATGCCACTTGCTACGCCCGGCATGGAGAGGGGCAGGATGACCTTGAAGAACTGCTGCCAAGGCGATGCTCCCAGGTCTTCAGCTGCTTCGATATAGCTGCGGTCCATCTTCTGCAGGGTGTTGTAGATAGGGTAAATCATGAATGGGATGAAGTTGTAGACCATACCGAACAGGAGGGCACCCTCACCCAGCTGAAGGTCGGCAAAATCGAAGAGGGCCACGGTGGCAAGTGTGCGCACCAGGATGTTTACCCACATCGGCAGAATGAAGAGCATGACGATGGTGTTGGCATACTTCATCCTGGTTTGTGTCAGGATATAGGCGGCCGGATAGCCCAGCAGAATGCAGAGCAGGGTGTTGAGAAAGGCGATGCCTATCGAATACACAAAGGTGTTGATGGCTTCGGGGTGTGCCAGGAACTTCTGGAAGTTGTAGAGCGTCAGGGCTCCGTTCTCATCGGTAAATGCGAACACTACGATGAGAAGCAATGGCAGTACCACAAATATCGCTGCAAAGATGGCGTAAGGTATCGACCAGCTTTGTCGCGAAGAGATAAACTTGATAATGTTCAATTTATAATTGATAATTAGGAATTAATAATTTTTATTCAAACGAAATATTCTCCTGAGGAATGGTGATAGCCACATGATCACCTAAATCCCATACATCCTGTGTATCTACATAGAGTTTCTCGCCCCAGTCGGTATCTATGGTGAGATGATAGTGGTCGCCCTTGTAGAGAATGAAGCTGATGTCGCCTGTAAAGGTTCCTTCGCTCTCGTTGTCGAAGAGTTCTATCTTGTTGAAAGGTACGTTCACCCGGATGGTTTCGTTTCCGTTTTCATCGGTCTGAATCTTGTCCTTCATTTCTGCCGGAATCTCCATCTGGTATTCGCAGCCCAGGAATTCTATCGTTCCGTCGCCGTTTACCTTTGCATCGAAGGTATTGGTGATGCGCTCCTTCTTCATGATGTGAATATTGTCGGGTATCACGCTCATTCCTATCGTCTGGCCTACTTCGAAATGCTTGTAGTTCTGGATGAGAAATTCGTAGCCCTTCTCGGTTTCTGCCAGCATCTCGTAGTGTACTCCCTTGAAGATAGAAGAGGTTATCTTGCCCACAAACTGGGCGTGGGCGGTATCGGTGGAAACTTCGATATCCTCAGGACGTATCACGACATCCACTTCCTGGTTGCAGCCGAAGCCCTTGTCTACACAAGGCAGTTCAGTACCTGCCACATTCACCAGACAGTCGTGGACCATCGTTCCGCAGAGAATATTGCTCTCGCCGATAAAGTCAGCAACAAAAGCATTGGCTGGTTCGTTGTAGATATCGGTTGGTGTACCTATCTGCTGTATCTCTCCCTCGCTCATCACCACGATGGTATTGCTCAGGGTGAGGGCCTCTTCCTGGTCGTGGGTAACGTATACGAAGGTAATGCCCAGGCGTTCGTGCATCTGCTTCAGCTCCAGCTGCATGTCTTTACGCATCTTGAGGTCGAGTGCTGCAAGCGGTTCGTCCAGGAGAAGAACTTCCGGTTCGTTGACGATGGCACGGGCGATGGCGATACGCTGTTGCTGACCGCCCGAAAGCGAGTTGACATCACGATATTCGTAATCACTCATGTTTACCATCTTCAGGGCACGTTTCACCTTCGGCAAAATCTCTTCCTTCGGTGTGTTCTTGAGTTTCAGACCGAAGGCGATATTGTCGTAAACGTTGAGATGAGGGAACAGAGCGTATTTCTGGAATACCGTGTTCACATTTCGCTTGTAAGGAGGAAGGTTAGTAATATCGTTGCCGGCGATGGTGATGATGCCTTCGCTGGCGGTTTCAAACCCTGCCAAAAGTCTCAATAATGTCGTTTTTCCGCATCCCGAAGGACCTAGAATGGTCATAAATTCGCCCTTTCTCACATAGAGATTGATGTTGTTGAGGGCTGTTTTCTCGCCAAATCTTTTCGACACATTCTTAATATCTATGATATGCTGTGCTGTCTTGTTCATTTTTGTTGTAAATTTGCGTGCAAAGTTACGCATTTTTCGATAAATATTGAAAGAAACAAAGAAAAAATTGTATCTTTGCAAACGTTTTGTAGTATCTGATATACAGAACTGAATAATTGTTGAATAAATATACATACATGATTGTTACAATAGAATGGATGGAGGAGTGGTTCAGACGGTTTGACCACGAATATTTCGGGGGAAAACTGCCTGTTCCTGAACTCGGACTTACTCATGCCAAGACTCGCTTGGGGCAACTTGCCTATAAGCGGGCCTCCAGATGGGGGCGCACCAAACTCTACGATTTCAAACTCTCCATGTCTACTTATTATGATATGACCGACAGGCAGGCAAAGAGTGTCTTGCTCCACGAGATGATACATTACATCATCGGTTATACGGGACTGAAAGATACCTCGGCACATGGTGTTGTGTTCAAGGGACTGATGGATAAGCTCAACAGCCAGTATGGTTGGGATATCAGAGTATCGACATCCACCAAGGGTTGGAAGGTAAGCGAAACCGTAAAAAGTAGGAAAGAGAAAAAGGGACCGCAAATCTATCTGATGCTTGCCATCGAGATGAATGATGGAAGACATTATCTCTCGAGAGTGAATCCGAGTTTTGCCCGTCGCATCGAAAATCAGCTGAAGACGGTCAGGGAAGTGGTTTCTCATCAGTGGTATACTACGATGGAGAACTATTTCGAAGACTATCCGCAGGTGCGCAGCTTGAGAGGAAGGCGCATCTCGAAGGCCGATTTCGGAAAGTTGCTTAATGTGCTCACTCCCTTCCAGCTGTAATGTCGGGCGAATGTATAAGAAAATGAATAACCAAAACTCATTAAAGATATAAAATGAAAGAAACCTGGAAAATGATAGCCCTGCTGGCAATAGCCATTGGAGGACTGCTGGCTTATGCCTTTATTCCAGAGCAAGTGGCTGAAAAAATTCCGCTGAAACAGATTGGAATGGATGCGCTCACCGGTAAAAGTGAGGCAGAGCTTGCTGAAGAGGAAAAGGCTGACAGCATGATAAAGGAACCCGTGGATACGGCGGCGCAGCGAGTACTGATCTTCGGCGACTCGATGTCGGAATATCTCGGTCTGCGACTGGCTGATTATGCCAACAAGAACGGTCACAAACTCACCTGTATTACCTGGGTGAGTTCGGGCACCAGAAACTGGGCTGCTACCGATACCCTGCAGCATTATATCCAACGTATCAAACCTACCCATGTCTTTGTATGTCTGGGCAGCAACGAACTGTATACGGCTGATATGAAGGGATGTGAAAAACGCATCCGTGCCATCTTGAGCAAGATAGGTAATATTCCGACGATATGGATCGGTCCGCCAAACTGGTGTGAGGATAATGGATATAACAAACTTCTCCGTGAGGTGATGGGACCACGAGGCTATTATCCTAGTTACAAACTTACCTTCGAACGCCAGAAAGACGGCCGGCATCCGACTATGGCTTCATCTGCCATGTGGATGGATAAGATTGTTGAATGGATGAATAGCGGTCATTGTGTGCATCCGTTCCGATTGGAAATGCCTGATAAGCGTGACCGCAGATACAGACAGATTACCATCTTGCCTCCTGGAACTAGACATAGGGCCGACAGCACGGCTATGAAGAAGGATTCTCTTTCTATGCCTGTTGAGGGAACTGTGCCTGAAACGACAGAAAGTCCTGCTGCAACCAAGGAATCTGCAACTGCTGGAAAAACGTCTCCGGCTGCTGCTGACAAGTCGGTTCCAGCGGTAAAGCATGTAAACCATAAAGACTCCGTATAAGAAAGAGTTCAATAAATAATATCTTCAGAACAGACAAATGAATTATTCAACATTCGAAATAAGTGCCTTGTGGCATTGGATAGAGCGGCTGTTTGTTTATCAGGCAGATTCTCCGCTGATGATGGGCAGCATTCCGTTTGCGCTGCTCTTCATCTTCTTCCTTGCCATTTATACCCTGCTCAAGAGCTATTCGCGCACAGCCATGATGATGTATGTCATCTGCTTCAGCCTTTTCTTTGCCTATAAGGTGAACGGAATGGTGATGTGGATGCTGCCGCTTACGGCTTGCATCAATTATGCCGTAACCCAGGAAATGAGACTGCATGAGGGGAAGGCACGCAAGGCGCTGCTCACCTTCGTAGTGCTTGTAGACCTGGCTCTGCTGTGCTATTTCAAATATACCAATTTCATCATTGGCGATGTAGTCAACGAGATGTTCAGCACCAATTTCTCCCTGCAGTCTATCGCTCTGCCTGTAGGTATCTCGTTCTATACCTTCCAGGCTATCAGCTATGCGGTAGATACCTATAAGCGTAAGTTTGACATGGAGGTAACGCTCCTGGAGTATTGCTTCTATCTCACCTTCTTTCCGCTGCTGATGGCGGGTCCTATCACCCGTGCCGCCAATCTGATACCCAGACTGAAACGAAACGAACAGGCTTCCAGCAGAATGCTTTGGACAGGACTCTTCCTCATCATGCTGGGACTGGTCAAGAAGAATATGCTGAGCGATTATATTGCACAGTTCAACAACTGGGTGTTTGATGCGCCGCAAACCTTCTCGGGTTTCGAGAATCTGGCAGCACTCTTCGGATATCCAGTCCAGATTTTCCTCGATTTCTCGGGATACAGCGATATGAGTATCGGTGTGGCAGCCATCCTGGGTTTCTATCTGCCCGACAACTTCTATTTCCCTTACCGTTCACTCTCGGTTACTGAGTTCTGGCGTCGCTGGCACATCTCGCTTTCCTTCTGGTTCCGCGATTATGTGTATATTCCGCTGGGTGGAAACCGGAAGGGAAAGGTGCGCATGTATTTCAACAACTTCCTCACCATGCTGGTGGCAGGCTTATGGCATGGTTCTTCCTGGATGTTCGTCATCTGGGGTGCTCTTCATGGTTTCGGACTTGTGGTACATAAGTTCTTCAGCCGTCAGTTGGGCATAAGCATTCCCCGTACGCTGGCTGGCAATTCTCTCAGCTGGCTCATCACCTATTTATATATATGCTTTGCGTGGTCGTTCTTCCGTGCCAAGGATTTGGGTGTGTTGGGGAAGATGTATGATAAGGTGGCAAATGATTTCAGCATCGATTATCTGGTGCCTTTCTTTCATGCCCGTCCTGCCTGGACGCTTTGCATCATCGGTGTCATGCTGAGCTATCTCTTTACCGAGCGCCAGTATCACCGTCTTCAGGCGCGGTTCATCCTCCTGCCTTGGGTGGCTAAACTGCTGCTCTTCATCATCTGTCTGCAGATGGTGGTGGAGGTTTCCCAGGAGAGTGTGCAACCGTTCATTTATTATCAGTTCTAGTTTCGATGGTTAATATTAATATATATATTTGAAGTAACAGACAAAACAGAAAAATTGTATGAAGAAACTATTATTCTTTTTGCTCCTGACGACGGCTGTCGTCGGTAGAGCACAGACTTCGCTTGACTTGCTGCCTGTAGGCACCGAGGCTCCCGACTTCACGATTACTGACAGTAAGACGGGTAAGAAAATCTTCCAGCTCTCAGATAAGAAGACTCAGAAGGATAAAGACGGAAAGACGCTTCCGGGTGTCTGGACCATGCTTGATTTCTGGGCTTCCTGGTGTCCTGACTGTAGAAGAGACATGCCGATGGTGAAGGCTATCTATGACAAATACAATACCAAGATCCAGGTAGTGGGTGTTTCTTTTGATACCGACGAGGCTAAGATGAAGAAATATCTGGGCGATAATCAGTATACCTGGTTGCAATACTGTGAGTTTAAGAAATGGAAGGAAACAAAGATTTCCAAGGATTATCACATCTCATGGATTCCTACCACTTATCTGATCAATTCGGAAGGTAAGGTTGCATTTTCTACCGTGAAGGCGGAGGAGATGATGAAGAAACTGGATTCGCTCGACCAGGCAGGAGCATTGAAACCTGCTCAGGTGCAGACTGCTCTCAAGAAGGTGTATAATGAAAGCATCGATCCGATGGCTCAGATTGATGAGGCTTTGGCTAAAGCTAGAAAGAATGGCAAGTTTGTTATCTGTCAGGTAGGTGGTAACTGGTGTCCATGGTGCTTGAAGTTTGCCGATTTTGTAGAGAAGAATGCTGCGGTCAACAAGATGGTGAATGATCATTTTGAATATATTCATGTGAACTACAATCGCAGAAAAACTGCCGGTGATGCGGCGGTGAAGAAGGCTGAGCAGCTGATGAAACGACTGAACAATCCTCAGCGTTTCGGATTCCCGGTCTTTGTGGTGCTTGATGAAACCGGAAAGGTTCTCCATATCCAGGATTCCAGTTTCCTGGAAGAGGGTAAGGGATATAACGAAGAAAAGGTGCTCAGATTCCTGAAGAGCTGGACACCTCAGGCTATTAAAGGATAAAGAAAGAGGGTGTGTCATTAACTTATGACACACCCTTTTTTCTTATTTGTAGAAATCTTTATTTTACAGCTACCTTTCTGCCGGCTACGATATAGATTCCTGGACGCAGGTTAACCTGGACAGGAACACCGGCTGAAACGGATAACTTGGTGATAAACTGGCCTCCGATACTGTAAACAGGAATCAACTTGGATTCTGCTGACACAATCGTGAGTACACCGGCTGCAGAACTGATGCGGATATTGTTCTGGGCGGTTACCTGACTGATGCCTGTACTCTCGCCAGCACCAATCTGACCCACCTTAAACTTCACTCCGTCCAATAAGATTTCGCCATTACGGTCGGTTACCCAAACATACATTTCATTTGCTGTCTGGTTTAATGTAATGGTGCGAGTTGTAGACTCACCTGCCGGTACACACATATATTCCTCTGCGCTGCTTGAGCCTTCTTTAAAGGTTGGCTTCGTGTTGGTTTTGCTGGTGTAAACGTTTATCAGACCGAGATATTCGCGCTGGCTGTCATTCCTGATGGTAATATCAAACGAATTGTCCATTTTAAGCCGGATTGCCTCGTTGCTCTTTAATTCAGCCGAAAGCTTATTGCCATTCAGCGTAAGCGATGTGGCTGTAGCTTCCAGTTCAAACGGAACAACGTTCTCCATATAGGCACATACATCCCAGTTCTTGCCATTATCAGTACTGTAGATTTCGTAAAGAACAGTGGCTCCTACAGGGAAGGCATAGTTGAGGTTGAAATTAATAAAGTCGAGTTCATATCCTTCCTCTGGATCCATCGCATTTAATTTTAACTTGAAACTCTGCGTAATTGGCGTATATGAACCGTCATCTTTTCTGATACCAAGAGCAACTAAGCCTTCGAACTTATTGTAGGTAGGATTAGAAAATACAGGTGTTACCATTAGCGAGAATTTCTCAGATGCATTCTTGCGCTCGCCCTTGGTGATGGTACATTTTCTGTAATCTTCATAGGTATCAGCGTAAAGAGAATGCTCTTTTACCAGCGGTTCATCCTTGATTCCGTTGTCCGGTGCAATACCGATGATGACAGAGCAGGCGCGGTTATAGCCGTTAGCCGATGTGCCGGCACCTGTTCCACGGACTGCAGGGTCGAGGAGGGTGATGTCGAAATAGCCATCGCTGTAGCCTGACCAGCCCCAGTTGATGTGATAGAGACCTTCTCCGTCAGAACCATCGCATACAAACTGGTGGCCGCTTTCATCAGAGGCAGCACCGCCATAAAGGATAGGGCGCTTAGCCTCCAACTCCCGGTCGAGAATCTCCTTCCATTCTGCCAGCGTATAGAATGAGCGGTAAACCTCCTGCAAGAGGTCAGCATCATATCCGAAATAGGTTGACATATCTTCTGGGAGCACCCATGCACCCGAAGAATCTCCGTAATCCATCTGTACTGCAGCTCCACAATGGAACATCAGTTTGGCTACTGCATTGGCTTGAGTGGTATTATATTTTCCTTTGGTGTAGGTTGGGAGCATGTTGTCCCAGTCATATTTTTCACCCTTGCTGATGGCTTTTACCTTGAGCTTATGGGTTGTGGTGGTATAAGCAGGAATGGTAGCCTTCAGCTCTTTAGGATACTGATAATACATCATCACCTGTGCCATGGCTGTAGCTACGCATCCTGTAGCACTCAGCTTAGAACCTTTATATTTAGGACATAGTTTATTATAAGGTGTCAGCTGGTCCCAGGCAATATCTCCCAAGAGCGGTGCTATCTTTGATTGCTGATAACGGCCATCCGTCTTCAGCGCTCTCTGCTCAGCCAGAATCTTTCTGGCTTTGGCATCACCCTGGGTGAAGGCTGCAACAAACTTCTGGTAAGCTTTCAGAAACGCTGCACATCCTTCTGTCTTCATCAGATTCTCAGAGTTGCCATGAGCCGAATAGCCTACAATCTCCGGCAGTTCATCATCACCCGAAACGATGGTGAATCCCTTGTCGGCTCCGTTGTCAAAAACATAATAGCTGGTAGCTGTCTCTGCAGAACCGCTACCATTCTGCAGATATTGCTTTCTAGCCTTGCTTACCTGCTGCTGGTCCATTACGATGCCTTGCAGGGCAGCCTGGCGCTCGGCAATGGCTTGCGCCTGTTGGAAACTGCGAGGCCCTGCCCATGCCAGAACCTGAAAGAGCGTAAGGCCTACTGCCAGTAGTGCCGTACGCTTTATCTTCAACATCGCTGTATGAAAGTTGGTCTGTCTCATATTGTAATTTTATGCATTACAAACCTCTTGCTTTCAGGAATCCGGAAGCATCAGGCTTCTCCATACCTGTAAAGTCGGTAAACATTTCCATCTGGTCCTTGGTGTTGCCACGGCTCAGAATCTTATCGCGGAATGCCTGACCAACGGCAGGATCCAAGGCGCCATGCTTTGCAAAGTAGTCGGCGATGTTCACAGCCAACACCTCTGTCCAGAGATAGCTGTAATAGCCTGCAGCATAACCGCCGCCCCATACATGATTGAAGTATGATGTGCTGTAGCGAGGAGGAATCTGGGTGTTGAGCAAACCGATGTTGTGGAGCTCTTCCTTCTCGAAGGCACCTGCCATATAAGGTGAAGGCACCTCTTCTTCGCTAATCTTGTGTCAGGCAAGGTCAAGACAGGTTGCAGCCAGATTCTCGCCCAGTGAATAGGCAGTCTGGAAGCTGATGCTCTTCAGCATGCGCTCTTTCAAATCGGCTGGCATCGCAGTACCGGTCTCGGTATGACGGGCGTAATGGTCGAATATCTCAGGAATAGATGCAAAAGATTCGTTAAACTGGGATGGCATCTCTACGAAATCGCGAGCCACGGCTGTTCCTGAAAGGGTATTGTACTTGCAGTCGGAAAGGATTCCGTGAAGCGCATGACCGAACTCATGGAACAGGGTAGTAACCTCATCCCATGTGATGAGAGATGGCTGACCCTCCGGTGCCTTGGCATTGTTGCATACATTATATATGATAGGCAACTGGCCGCGCTGCTTGCTCTGCTTGGCAAAGGCGCTCATCCATGCACCGCCACGCTTGGTAGGACGGCGGAAGTAATCGCTGTAGAAGAGGGCGATTGGCTTGCCGTTCTTATCGCTTACCTCGAATACCTTCATGTCTGGGTGATAGGTAGGAATATCCTTGCGCTGCTTGAAGTTCAGTCCGTAAACACGATGGGCGGCATAGAACACACCGTTCACCTGTACGCTGTCGATGTTGAAGTATGGCTTAATCTCATCATCGGTAATGTTGAGCATCTCCTTCTTCATCTTTGCAGAATAATAGAAGCGGTCGTATGGCTGCAGCTTGAAGTCCTTGCCTTCAGCCTTCTGTGCATACGCTTCTATTGCCTTGGTTTCAGCATCTGCCTTAGGAGCATATTCCTTGATGAGCTGCTTCAGGAAATCATCCACATTCTTGCTGTTCTTAGCCATCGTCTTTTCGAGCGAATAGTCGGCATAGTTGTCATATCCCATCAGCTTGCCCTTCTCGGCACGCAACTTGGCAATCTCGGTTACGATAGGGAAGGTGTTGAATTTTGGGTTAGTACCATCGGCACGGTGGATGCTTGCCATATACACCTTCTTGCGCAGTTCGCGGTTCTGGAGATTGGTGAGGATAGGCTGCTGGGTGGTGTTGATGATGACGATGCAGTAAGGTGCCTTGCCTCCGCGGCTCTCAGCATCTTTCTTGCATTGTGCAATGTCAGCATCGCTCAATCCGGCGAGTTCTTCCTTGCTGTTCACCCAAACCACGGCGTTGTTGGTAGCGGCAGGAAGAAGGTTGCCCCATTCCTGCTGCAATTCAGAGATGCGGGAGTTGATCTGCTTCATGCGCTCCATCTTCTCGGCAGAAAGAAGGGCGCCTGAACGTACAAAACTCTTATAGATAACCTCAGTAAGGCGCTTGTCTTCGCCCTTGAGTTTCTTATATTCATTATCGTAAACATACTTGATGCGCTCGAAGAGTTTCTTGTTGAACGAAATCTCATTATCGAGCTCGGTCAGCAATGGGGTAGCCTTCTTTTCTGTTTCGGCGATTCCCGGAGTTTTGTGGGCACTGGTGAGACCGAAGAAGATGTTAGTCACCTTTTCGAGCAGCGCACCGCTCTCCTCATAGGCGAGGATGGTGTTCTGGAAGTTAGGCTTCTTCTTGTTGTTTATTATCTTCTGGATGTTGGCACGCTGTTCCCTGATAGCCGCTTCGATGGCTGGCAGGTAGTCGCTCTCCTGAATCTTGCTGAAGTCAGGAGCGCCGAATGGAAGACTGCTCTTTGTTAAAAGAGGATTCTGACGGTTACCGCCCGCAGTCTGTGCGAACGATGAGGCTGGCATCTGCAGGAGTGCTGCGGCCAAGCCCATGGTAAGGAAAGTCTTGTTAAGTTTCATTATGTTTCTTCGTTTATATTGATATTATTCTGCAAAGATAATCAATTATTTCGGATTACCGCATTTTTATTCATATTTCTTATGGAAAACTAGCAGACAGATAGCTCCTGCCAATGCCATTGGCATTCCGATAAGGGCAGGGAAGTTGTATCCCAATCCCATCGCAACAGGAATACCACCCAGGAAAGCGCCCACGGCATTGCCCAGATTGAAGGCGCCCTGAATGCAGCAGCCGCCCAGCATTTCGCCACCCTTGGCATGTTTCACGATAAGAAACTGTTCTGGCGATCCGATGCCGAAAAGACAGACGCAGCAGATGAACATCAGCACCACAGATACCCAGCCGAAAGGGGCGAGGAAGAAGGTGAGCAGAAGTGCCGCTGCCGCCAGAAACTGGAGATAACTGGTAAAGCGGCCCGGCTTGAAGCGGTCGGCAAGCAAGGCACTCACCTGATTGCCTACTACCATTCCGCCGCCTGCAAGAATCATCAGCAGAGAGATGCTGGCTGCGCTGAATCCACCCTCCATCTGAAGCAGCGGCGAGATATAACTGAACCAGCAGAGGATGCCGCCATTGCCCAGGAAGGTGGCGGCGATGATGAGCCACGGAGCCTTGTTGCGGAGGAAACGGAACTGTGCCTTCATACCCTTATTCGGCAACGCAGCCACGTCTGGAACCCATCTGTGAATCATATACATCGTCATGATACCGAGCAATATACAACTGACAAAAGGTACTCGCCAGCTGAACGCATGACTCAGGAAGGTGCCGATAGGTACGCCCACCAGATTGGCTACCGGCATTCCTGCGCACATCATAGCCACCGCCTTGGTTCCCTTTCCCTCCTTTGCCATCTTCACTGCCACGATGGTAGCTGTTCCGAAGTAGGCACCATGAGGCAAACCCTGAATGAATCGGGCGCAGAGCAACAGCCAGTAAGTTGGGGATACGGATGCGATGATGGCTCCGATGGTGATGATGGAAGCCAGGAACATCAATATCTTCTTGGGACGATACTTGTGCATGAGTATCAGTGAAAAGGCACCGGCGCATACGCCCAGTGCATAGATGGAGATGAGGTGGCCTGCCTCAGGAATGGATACGTTCATGTTGTGGGCAACATCTGTAATGATGCCCTCGATGATAAACTCTGTCATGCCCAGGGTGAATGTACCCAAAGCGAGTGCAAAAAGTCCTTTTTTCATTTGTTTTGTAATCTCTATATTATCCTAAAAGAAAGTTTCTCCCTTAATTTTATGTCTTTGTAAGACAATAGTTTCAGAAATTCGTGTGCAAAGTTACTCATATTCCCTTTATCCTGCAAGTTTTCTCGCAGGAATATAGTAAAGATTAACAGAAAGTGTGGGGCGATTTTTTTCTCTGATTTATTGCCACTATTGCCACTCCAAATGTAACTGTCTGATAGTTATTAATTTAAGCGTGGCAATAAGGGCTTTTTCTATTGTCACCTATTGCCACCTATTGCCACGCTAGGGCTAAAAACCGGGAATTCTCAGCGAAAAACACAGAATTTTCAAAGAAAAACACGAGATTATTGGAGAAAAAGTAAGAGATTATCGGAGGAAAAATATAAAAAAGGAGAGGAAATAAGCAAAAAGAGATGAAAAAGTCTACTTTTTCAGCATAAAACAACTGAGTGTGTCTACCATTTCAGTTCATAAAGATAAAAAGTGTCTACTGAAATAAAGAAGAGTCAGCTGAAATCAGTGTCTTTTTGTAAATATGGTTGACTCCTAAAGTTTCAATTACATGAAAGAATCATTAGAAGCAACACTGAAAGATGTCGAACTTACCAAGGAAGTGTACCGTCTGTACACTCTTGAGCACCTAACACAACAAGAGATTTCAGTTAAATTGTGTATAGGTCGCTC
>NZ_JAHOEA010000176.1 GCF_019127135.1 Segatella copri
AAAGACCAATTCCTAGTAATGAGCTATGCTCAATTAACAGGTCGTGATAGTCTTCGAGATATAGAAAACTGCCTTACGGCACTCTCCAGCAAACTTTACCATTGTGGTATTAGTTATGCTGTACCACGTAATACTCTAGCAAAAGCTAACGAGAAGCGAGATTGGCATATCTATAAAGATTTTGCAGACGTTCTTTTGAAAAAAGTACGTCCTCTTTATGTCAAAGACAAGTTCAGATTAGACCTAGACAACATGGTATATGCTTTTGATAGCAGTACTATAAGTCTGTGTCTCAAATTATGTCCTTGGGCAAAGTATCGCAAAAACAAAGGTGGCATCAAAATGCACACATTAGTCGATTTGCGAGGAAATCTTCCAGTCTCAGTTTATTTGACTTCTGCATCGGTTAATGATGTAAAAGCTCTTGATGATCTCTACATAGAACCTTCTGCTATCTATTTGATGGACAGAGGATATGTAGATTTCAACAGACTCTTCAAGTTGATAACTAAGAAGAATGCATTCTTTGTTACTAGGGCAAAAGATAACATGCTTTTTGAAGTTGTATCAGAAGCCGAAGTTGACAAGAG
>NZ_JAHOEA010000177.1 GCF_019127135.1 Segatella copri
AAGATAAGGCACGGCAATCTAAAAACAAGCGTTTTCAATTTCTGTGGCAGTATGTGTCTGGAAGTTGCAGTGGTTTGATACACTTCAAGTCCTAAACCGATAGGAAAAACTTGCACGACTGCAACGAATACATGAACAATGATGAGTTGAGAAATACGTTGAAGTTATCACAGCTGTTCTCATTCACCCACAAGCAAGCCACAACTAAATTGCCACGTTACACCCAATCAGTTGCATGGCTGCACTCAGTACACTTACTTTGCACCCGACAATCGGTCAATGGTGCAAACCGTGACCACTATACCAACAATTTAAACAAGTTAAGCTATGGCAAGAACAAAAGAAACGAAAATGTTTCCTGAACAGCAGGAGAAAATGACACAGGAGGTGATGGCTTCGCTTCAACCATCCACTTATGGTAAAGACTATGCCCAAAAACATAGCTCTTTCTTTGAAGAGGTGGAGAACTCCGATTTAGAAGTTGTGACAGAGAATGTGGCTGCAACAACCTCCTGTATGGAGGACGAACCAACGAACGAAGTTCTATCGCCACCGAATCCGCAGAAGCGCATCAGCGGCAAGCAGC
>NZ_JAHOEA010000178.1 GCF_019127135.1 Segatella copri
AAGGCCGTTGTTAAAATCCCCTTATTATTCATTGTATAATTATTTTTTTATTGCTTAATCTATTATATTCTTATCAATCCTCAGTATATAAGGAATCATGACGTTGCAAAGGTACTATATAAAAATTACAGCGTATTTGCGGAAATATTAAAATTGTGTTACATAAAGAAAAAGTCCTTTATTTGGCTTTTCAAGGCATATTCTTACCTTCAATTTCAAGTAATTTGCAATTGGTAAGACTATCCTTGTATGTTGCCATTTCTATCATTTTATAATGGTGGCGAACAGAATCCTCGTAAGCAGCAACACGATTCCTCACATTATTTATAACATTTTCGTCTCGACATATAGAGAAGTACTTTTCGATGTAGTGAATGTTTGGGTCATCAGTAGAAAGCACCATCTTCAATGCCCTATATTTCAAGTCTGCCTCCTCCCAATCTTGATGCTCTCGCCATTGAGTGAGATTGCCCCAAATGGAGATAACAAGAAATAAGACCAAGCCACCAATGAAAAGAAGAACATTCTTTGAGGTTGGCTCGAAGCGATGGGTTACAACCTTCTTTTGAGGTGATTTGTTCAT
>NZ_JAHOEA010000179.1 GCF_019127135.1 Segatella copri
ACTTGTTGCCGGGTGTAGAAGTGGGAAAACTTGCCGGCGTAGCCCGAACAGAGGCTCTGCTTGAGCTCGGGACACCGGTTGATCCATCTCACCAGCCGGTTGAGCGCTACCCTGGGGGTAGCGGTGGGAAAGTAGAGCATGGCGAGCTCTGCCTTCCCGTAACTTCTGTCTTCTATCATAATTTGTTCTTTTTAGTCTGTTTTTGTCAGTTGCTTCTTTCTTCTGCCTGTTAGAATAAAATCTCTCCGAATCATAAGAAAATCCCTCCGAAAGATACGGAAATATCTCCGAAAGATAAAAAAATATCTCCGAAGCAGAATTTCCTAAAATGGGAGATCCTCGGGCGGAATATCCTCGCTGCCATCCATCTTCTGGTTGTTCTCTATCTCGTCAGGACGCATTTCTATCACCTTCCAGCCGTTGCCCGTCTTGCGGTGAATCTTCTTGAATCCCAGCACCTCCATGTACTTCGAGATGTCCTTGTTCGACATCGACTGGCGGAAGGCGGGATTCGTACAGATGCGATCCATCACATCACTCGCCGTAACAAACTTGCAGAACTCGGACGGCGTATCG
>NZ_JAHOEA010000180.1 GCF_019127135.1 Segatella copri
AAGATAAGGCACGGCAATCTAAAAACAAGCGTTTTCAAATTCTGTGGCAGTATGTTGCCGGGGTTTGCCGACATCAACGCCAAAAACAACAAGAAAAACTTGCACGACTGCAACGAATACATGAACAATGATGAGTTGAGAAATACGTTGAAGTTCTCACAACTATCTCGGTATGCAAATAAGCAAGCCACAACTAAATTGCCACGTTACACCCAATCAGTTGCATGGCTGCACTCAGTACACTTACTTTGCACCCGACAATCGGTCAATGGTGCAAACCGTGACCACTATACTAACAAATAAAACAGCATAAGCTATGGCAAGAACAAAAGAAACGAAAATGTTTCCTGAACAGCAGGAGAAAATGACACAGGAGGTGATGGCTTCGCTTCAACCATCCACTTATGGTAAAGACTATGCCCAAAAACATAGCTCTTTCTTTGAAGAGGTGGAGAACTCCGATTTAGAAGTTGTGACAGAGAATGTGGCTGCAACAACCTCCTGTATGGAGGACGAACTAACGAACGAAGTTCTATCGCCACCGAATCCGCAGAAGCGCATCAGCGGCAAGCAGC
>NZ_JAHOEA010000181.1 GCF_019127135.1 Segatella copri
TGATTTTTATGAGGGTTAATGAATGAGGATGCGGTTCATAAGCTACTGACTTTTGCATCGTAAGTCTCTGACTTTTTCATCGTAAGTCTCTGACTTTTGAACCATAAGTCTCTGACTTTTGCATCGTAAGTCCTTGGTTTCCGTTTCGGAAGTAACTTGCTTCTGGGTGACAGGGTGACAGGGGGGACAGGGAATTCTGAAGATTTACTCTCGCGCGGGCAGGCAGGAAAAATCAGGCCGAAAGTTCCTGCCTGCCCGCGTGCGAGGCGAAATGTTGAAAAACTCGTGTCACCGTGTCACCTGTCACCCTGAACCGGATGGAACCGAAGGCTTGGAGGAACGGCTAGAAGGGGGCATCATCATCGCATTGCGGCGAGTTGATGCAGACGGATACCTGGTAAGCCTTGATTTCCTCGGCTGTACGGACGATTGCCCTGTAACCACGGCTGTGCTTGGTGCGCATCTTTTCGAATCCGAGATCATTGAAAGCCTTGCCCAGTTTCGAACTGTTCAGCTTCTGAGAGATGTTGCAACTGATGATCTGCATCGCTCTGGCTATGGACAC
>NZ_JAHOEA010000182.1 GCF_019127135.1 Segatella copri
TGATTTTTATGAGGGTTAATGAATGAGGATGCGGTTCATAAGCTACTGACTTTTGTATCGTAAGTCTCTGACTTTTGTATCGTAAGTCTCTGGCTTTTGCACCGTAAGTCTTTGGTTTCCGTTTCGGAAGTAACCGGCTTTGCTATGACACATGACACTTATGACAGTGAATTCTGAAGATTTGCTCTCGCGCGGGCAGGCAGGAAAAATCAGGCCGAAAGTTCCTGCCTGCCCGCGTGCGAGGCGAAAAGTTGAAAAACTAGTGTCATAAGTGTCATAGTGTCATAATCTGACCAGTGGGAACCGATGGCTTGGGAGCGGCTAGAACGGGGCATCATCATCGGATTGCGGCGAGTTGATGCAGAGGGATACCTGGTATGCCTTGATTTCCTCGGCAGTACGTATAATCGCCCTGTAACCACGGTTGTGGGTGGTGCGCATCTTTTCGAATCCGAGATCATTGAAAGCTCTGCCCAACTTGGTGCTACTCAGCTTCTGAGAGATGTTGCAACTGATGATCTGCATCGCTCTGGCTATGGACAC
>NZ_JAHOEA010000183.1 GCF_019127135.1 Segatella copri
ACACTATTTCAAAGAACGTGGGTCTATTCCTTACGGACAAGACTCCTTTAAATGAATTGTTTAACAAAGCTGTTCCAACAGAAGAGACGGAGGATTGGCTATATCCTAGCCTTTTCAGGCCCGATGATTTCTAAACGGGACAGCAGTGATTCCGGATGCAAAAGTACAAAAAAGATTTCGTTTACCTTACGTTTTCTCGTGTTTTTTTGCGACAGCTTGTATCGCAGATTTTCATATTTCCTTTGCTTCCCAATGCAGTAGTAAATACATAGGCGTTAGGGAGATACGCCACACAGGAAAAGTAACATCTCACTTTGCCCACAATTGCCCAAGCCTTTGGGCATCTTTGCCCAACTATGTGGGGCATCTTTACCCAAGGCTTTGGGCACGGTTACCCAAGACTTTGGGCATCCGTACCCGTGTAAGTGGGTATGGATACCCGTGTACGTGGGTATGAGTATCCATGGGCGTGGGCAGAATTGTTCTGTGTGGTTTAACGATTTTAGTTGACCACTTTTAGCTTTATTTGTAAGACGAGTTGA
>NZ_JAHOEA010000184.1 GCF_019127135.1 Segatella copri
CCGCCGATGTTGTATCTTTGTATCAGCATTCGGGAAGAGACCGGTGCACAACATTATTATTCACAATTTTAAAATTTTATGTATTATGGCAATTAATTACAGTTTAGTAAAGCTTGCGTCAAAATTTGGTGACAAAGCAGGAGTTCCTTTGTTCTACGCCCGTGCTCAGATGAAAGACTCCATTTCGCTCAAGAAGTTTGCGAAGTTGATCTCTATGCAGACCACCGTATCCTATGCGGATGTAACAGCCGTTCTGGTCAGTATGCAGGAGAACATGGTCATCGAGTTGCAGCGAGGCAACCAGATTGATTTCGGCGAGTTGGGCAAGTTCCGCCTCCAGCTTACCTGTGAGGGGGCGGCAACCGCAGCCGAATTTAAGAGCGACATCAACATCAAGGGTGTGAACATTCAGTTTATCCCGGGCAGCGATCTTGCCAACATCTTCGTAGGTATGGAGTTTGAGCAGGTTGCATCACGTGCCGTACAGAAGGCTGCCCTCAAGGCTGAGAAGGAGGGTGCCAAGACCCTCGACAT
>NZ_JAHOEA010000018.1 GCF_019127135.1 Segatella copri
ACACTATTTCAAAGAACGTGGGTCTATTCCTTACGGACAAGACTCCTTTAAATGATTTGTTTAACAAAGCTGTTCCAACAGAAGAGACGGAGGATTGGCTATATCCTAGCCTTTTCAACCCCGACGATTTCTAAACGGGACAGCAGTGCTCTAAAATCAAATTTTTTACTCAATATTCTTTCCTGGATAAACTCAAATAAAGCATTAGCATAATAGTCTCTTTGTTGGGGAAGTCCTGAGTAAAAATGGTTCACGTCTCTATTTAGAAAATTTAATATTTTTTCGCACTCAAGTTCATTTTCTAATGAACTATTCCAAATTACCTGTTCCGCTTTAGAAAAATACATCATTTGCGAAGTGCATCCATTTGTAAACAAATAAAACAATTCAAAAACAGCAGTATCATTATTTTTAAAATTCCAAGAAGTATAGTTATATTCACTACCTATTTCTATATAGCATAACTGTTTTTTTACGAATTCCATAACATTTGAGAATGCAGGCATATTGTTTAGTAATGTAAACGCCAACAATGTATTTACAAAAGATAGTTCACCAGCATCACTGTTTTTTCTGATATTATAAAGGAGATAATACAACCAAAAACCTGTGGGATATTTTATTGTTGGCTGATTAGGATATTGCACATTTATAAAAAATAAAGCTAGTATCAAAGGGAGTTGGTATTTCTTACCCAGAGCCGTAATAGCGATTTGTTTATTATTAAAAACTTTTTTTCCAACAAGTTTAACAAGATAAAACATTTTTTCATCTTGCATAATAGACATAAAACGATATAGCCCATCAAAGCCATATTCTTTAATTAAATTTGACAGATTTACAACATGCTCAACAATTAAGTATTGCTGTGCAGAAACAGAATATGTTAATTTTTTATATAGTTCTGGATACAAAAATGTACACTCATCTTTTTGTTCGTTATCTAAATGCTCATAGTTATTCTCTACAAAAGAACTAAACCCAAAATATTCCTTTTTATTAATCATTATCCACTTTGATACTTGACTTGAATATTTTTTTAAATCATGAAGGAAGCTGTAAGCTAAAACTATAGTTCTATGATGCTTAAAATTGTTAGACTCAAAAGGCAACGTTATAAGCTCATTACTTTCTAGCGCTTTAAACAATCTATACGTCTTTGTTACACGAGGGCTTCGCAGTAAAAGTACAAAAATCGCCTCATGACTTATAGAAGTATTCATTTCGACACATGCCATTCCCAGAATTTCGCTCTTAGAACACAAAACTCCTCCATCTTTTGTTAATTCCATGCCGCCTACCCCTTCTCCTTCTTCGCTAAAATAGGAATATAATTTTACAAATGAAGATTTTGAATAAAAAGTGTAAACAAAACTACAATTTTTATCTTCAACATAAACATTATAAAACCTAGACGAATATTTCAAATACAAGTGTGGTTGCTGCTCTTTATTGGTCTGTCCGAGCGCAATTATTTTATCCCTTATAAGATAAAACCCACCATTAGAATAAAACATAGGATTAAGCTCCAAAATTTGAGAATAATTTTGGGTCACAAATATAGGATAAGTGAATATCGGATCATTAATGTTACGCTCTTCTAACAAAAAATCGATAGAGCTAATATCAGTATTTAAAAAATCATTATATTCCATAGTTATTCAAAGAATAATTGTTCTAAATTACTATACTTTAAAAACATATATATAGCATCCATTCCTTTCTTTCTATTTTCTTCAGAAAGTTTTTGAAAAGCACTACCTGTAATATTCTTACGGACAATTTTTAGACCAACCTTGCACATCTTTATGAGATAAGGTTCCAATAAAGGATTAGCAGATAAACTTATCGGAATTCTACCATACAAAGCTGTAATTATCTTTCCCATAATAAAATTCGGTTTCTTTTCAATTTCCTCATCATTAAGATTAGAATACTCTGAATCAAACCAAATGAGGAACTTTGTAAAACTATTAACATTCCACGTTTCTCTTTGACTAAATACTTCTTCTATTTTACAAAAGAGTTTGTCCCAATTTTCCGTAGTAGGAGGAACGGAGAAAAAAGGTAAACTGTTTTTACTACAACAGTCGGTTTCAAAATCAAATAATTGATTTGATTCATAAGTAGCTTTAAACAGCAAATAAGATGCATTTCCATAACCAAAATTGCTTTTAATAACAAAGGAAAAACCAGTACCTGCTACATTGATTTTTTCACTTTCCTTAAAACCTTTATCTTCATAGCTATTAAAAAGCACATCTGTAGCTGGGGCACTATTTGCATGATACAACTTACCGCTTTCTTTATTATAACATAACACCATAATCTATCAATTTACTAAAAACGAAGTGATTCCAAGCCTAAGGCTTCTCATCATTTTTATAATATCCAGAAATGACTTTCGACAAATCCGCAGCAAATATACAAAAAAAAATATGAAAACGCCATAACTTTTTCTGAAAAAGATGCTTTTTACAGCAAAGAAATCACTTATTTTTACAAAGAACTAAACTTGGCCAAACCATCACATTGAATCAGAAACTCTAGAGCTAACATTCCCTGCAAGAAAAGATTTATCTAGGCAGTACATACAAAGCTATATTAATAATATTGAAAGGCAATCCGCTTGCACAACCATCAATTTCTCAACGGAACTACAGCTATATCTTTATCATATAATAAGATTTATCACTACAAGGCAGTAATTGCTGTAGGGTAAAACCTATACTCCCGCTTCAGTGGGAGTATAGGTTTTATGTACCTCCCATTTTCTCCAGCAAGTTCTTCCTTGCATGATCAGCAATTCCCTTCGCCTCCTGATAGCACCCATCAATTTCTTCATAGGTGTATGCATTCCGAGCCTCAGCGATGCTTTCGGTTGCAACCTCTTCGAACATATCGAAGACGATTTGTTCATTATTATTCTGCTTCATATCTAACACTATTAAGAATAAGTATTTCCTTGTTCAAGTATCACCCAAACACCGGCATTATCTTTACCTTCGTGCCTTATGAAACCCGCTTTTTGCATTACCGCCAAATCTCTTTCTATCGTTCTCGAAGTCACCGACAAAGTCTCCGACATTTGTTTCGCAGAAACTGTTGGATTAGACCTTATTATTGAAACAATAATTTGCTGTCTATCAGACAGTTTAATCTCCGACACGTCTCCGACATTTACACCGACATCCCCGCCACGCTCTGCGATAACTTCGTCTATCGTCTTGCGCTGAACAATCGCCATCACGCCACCTCCATTTTCTTCTATCGTTGGCAATGGCAAGCTGGCCCGTTCAAACTCCTCGGCAATCTTCTTGAAACCACGTCCCCATGATTCCTTATATTCTATATTTTGACTTTCATTCTGCATATTCTATTCCTCCATGCTTTTGATGATTGAATTGACTCTCTTCTCCCTTCCCAATGTCTCAGGAAATGCATAGTGACCACTACCGATTTCTCGTGGATTAGGCTCCATATGTTCGACATACCATGCACGTTTATATTCCGTGGTAATAATGCCGTAATCCCTGGCGGCGATGATGGATGCGGCGAGAGATTCACCATATAGTTCCTTGATGTCTATCATATACCGACCATCTTTTGTGTAGGCTGTCAGCTTGCTTGATTCACGTAAAGAGATCATTTTTTCTTGCGTCAACTCAACCAAAGAATCCTCAATCCGTTGGCATACCTTCTTATGGACCAAGACGGTGCGGCGTAACAGATGCTTCGGAATATGGATAACCCACACCGTTTTATGGGTGTCATCCGTAACGAATTCTTCTATAGACAGCCCTTCTGACGACAGGTAAGTGCATTGTTCTGTAAGTTTGAACGTAGCCGACTGCGTATTGGAAGGCTGTCCATTGAATGTAAGCCTTGAAATGTCCGTCCCAACTATTTCAAGTGTCTTGTCCTTTACACCAGTCACCAAGTATCCACCCTCCATATTGGCAATGGCAGACACATACGAGATGACATCGTCTTTCTCGTCACGCAGAAAGAGTTCTTCAAGTTCTTAAACTCTTTCCATTCACATCGTGCATTCTCCTGCGGATATTCACGAAGGAGATATTGTTGTAGTTCGTGTTCCAGCATAATGTCCTTGCTCTATATGATATTCATGAAAAAGTCTATTAAGAGCCATCAAAACAGTTCTCGTTGCATATTACCTTTCAATTTGTAATAAATTCTATTTTTTATCTTCTTTTTTTCCACTTGAGACATTTTCTCAAGATAGCGTTTCATTTTGTCATCTCTCCAATCTATGTGTAATCTGCTGATTATTTCTTTTGCGGAAATCATTTCTACATTTTTTAGTACAGAAATTATATTTGAATCCAGTGCGTCTTTTTCTAACTGTTCAGGAGTTTTTTGATCATTATGGCTAAGGGTTAAAACCTTGCCAAATATATCCACAGCAGATGCTCCCCTTTGAATAATGAGCCGATTCGCATTTTTCTCTTTGCCGTCGGGATATCTGACATAGATGGGACGGTTCTTTCTTAGACCATCAAGCACACCAGCCCAAGTACCTCCTTTATCATCACTTTGAGCTACAAAAATCTCTGATGCCATACCATATATAATAGGATTACGTGCCATGGCAAATTCTACCGACCATGGTGCCTTAGGGGCAAAAGTGCTCATTACCAGTATGCGTCCTTGAATAATATATTTTAGATATTGTTTGAACCCAGAGTTAAAAGTCATGATACCCTGTGGAAGTACGATAATACTCTTTCCATTAGCATTAACTGCTGATTCTAAAGCTTGACGATCCACTCCTTTTGCAAAACCGCTAACAACAACCTTGTCCTCATCCACGGCTTTCCTTGCTATATTTTCTGTGAAAGCTAAAGATTTTTCACTGGCACTTCGTGAGCCTACAATAGCAATAGTCTCTTCCTTCAACAACGATTTGTTTCCCTTTGTATAAATGACTGTAGGAGCATTAAACTTTAGATTTTTTTTCAGCAGTTTAGGATACTCCTCGTGAGTTACTGGCAAAATGTCATACCCTTGAGACATCAGGTCTTCCACAAGGAAGGAATTATTTGCCAATTGAAGCCTCGCTTCTTCAAACTGAATTTTCTCAGTTTCATTCAGTCCAACAATGTCCCAATTTGAAGAATCTTCAAACAAATCTATTATAGATATTTGTGGAACGTGTTGAAAACAGTTTACATATATCTCATTTTTACGCTTTGTCCACATCTTAGGAATCAATGCAAGCGTTATCCAATATGTCAATTCTTGTTTGTTCATAATGTACCTCCTACAGTTTTTGCAATAACAATAGGAACAATATATTTTGCTCCTTTTTGTGTTAATATACTTCCTACTTCTTTTAATGTTGCGCCACTATCGTATATATCATCTATCAAAAGTATTGTTTTACCTTTGACTATATCATCTTCTATGTCAAATGCGCCCAATACATTTTCATGTTTGCTATATGAATTTTCAAACATTTTCTGTTCTTGTGTTACACGCACCTTTTTCAGAGCATGACTTATAGGCACATTTATTACACGTGCAAACTTCATTGCAAAGTTTTTTACAAGATCTCCAGATTTTGTTGGGGGCAAGTATAACACTAAATCGAATTTAATATCTCTGAATTTCTTTCCAAACATAGACAAAGTCTTATTTAATAGGAAATCAGGAAAATCTCCTCCATTTTCATATTTACTTCGATGTATAGCTGCTCCTATATTAGAAGTTCCATAATAAGATGCTGCATAACCATTCACCATATGTGATGCTTTTCTTAGATGCTCTTTTATTATTTCTACTTCTTCACTGGTATAATCAGATGTTCTAATACTATTTTTATATTCATTCACATATCGTTTTATAATCCCATTATTTGTGTCCTTTATCGTTTTCTCTATCAATATCTCGTAAGGAGAAGTAATACAGACCCTAAAACCGCATTTTTTCGTAGTCCACGAAGCAAGTTCCAAAATTGGGAAAAATGTATTTCTAAAATCCTCAAGTTTCTTCGTTAGCTCTGGTGACATAACTACGTGAATTTTCTCTAAATTTGTATTGTCGCAATTTTTATAATCCATTTGCTCGTTACTATCCAGAAATTTGCATAGGTATTTCATTCTTGGCATATCAGTGTATATATACTGTTCCATAGAACGAAGTTCCTTCAGCTTTGCTTCTCTTTGCTCCTCAAAGTATTCCGTATTTAGAACGGGGGCATTATATTGGTATTCATATTTCTTTGTTTTGCCATAGACAACCTCCTTGATGATTCCTTGTTCTATCAAATCTGCCTTAATCACTTTTGCTTGAGTTTGCTTGAGATTAGCCATTTTTAAGATTTCTTTCTCAGACAGTGGTTCTTCTTTTAATAATTCTATGACCTTTTGATATTTTTTTATTGACGGACGAGCACCATCTATGAATGAATTAGGAAGAATCATGTCTGTAGGCACATTTCTTCTATTATCTTTACTTTCATTGTAAAACAATATTATACGTGTAGGTTTTCCGTCACGTCCAGCACGCCCTATCTCTTGATAGTAGTGAATAGGTGATATTGGTATTTGAGTATGTATGATAAAACGAATGTCAGGTTTATCTATTCCCATACCTAAAGCATTGGTTGATACCACACACTTCCATTTGTTATGCATTAGACCACTTTCTATGGACTTTCTTGTATCTGCATCAAGACCTGCATTATAATCTATAGCTTTGACTCCGATGAATTGAAGCCATTTTGCATAATTTTCAGTATCTACACGTGTACCTGTATATATCAAACCTGTACCATCTAATTTGTCAATGTTCTGAGCCAGCCATATCATTTTTTCATCTTCAGACAGCACTTTTATTACTTGCAGTGCAAAGTTCGGTCGCACAAGGCTTCCTCTTATTGTTGTCAATTGCCCTCCTATCTGCTGTTCAATGTCATGTTGAACCCTTTCAGTTGCGGCAGCAGTAGTAGCAAGGACCGGCAAATTCTTCGGAAGAACCTGTACCAGGTTAATAATCCTACGGAACGATGGTCTAAAATCATGTCCCCAAACAGAAATAGTGTGTGCCTCATCAATTACAATCATTGAAAGTTTTATGTGGCGAGTTGCTTCTATCCATTCATCATTCTCCTGCCTTTCAGGGGCTATATATAATATCTTTATTTCATTGTTTTTAGCCCGTCGAATAGTTTCTTGATTTTCCTCATGTGACTGTTCAGAATTAATATAAGCTGCTGGAATGCCTTTTTTCACCAATCCTCTGACTTGGTCACGCATTAGAGCTATCAGAGGAGAAAATATAACCGTAACCCCATCAAATACTGTGGCAGGGAACTGGTAACACAAAGATTTACCGAATCCTGTACGTTCTATCATTAGGATTCGTTCTCCTCGAAGAATTCGCTCGACTGCCTTCCACTGTTCATCATAGAAATGCTCTATGTTAAATATTTTCTTCAGTTTTGCTTCTGCATCTTTTCTTGTAATAATCATCTGCATAATTGTTTTATTTTAGATATATTTACATCACAAAAATCCTCTTTTCTCTGACATTATCAGAAAAGGAAGACATTCAAGACTATGTCTATAGGCTGCCCATTATACAATGAAGCATCAGCCGTTATTGGCTGTGTGGTGTTATCTTCCAATGTTATTGTTCAGAGGTTAGATGAATACCAATAGACATTCTTTGGTAAGAACTGTCATATTTTGACCACAAAGATAACGAAACTTACCGAGACAAAAGAAGAAAGCACTGTAAATCTTTGATTTGCGACCGCTTTTTAACATTTGAGAGATGAGCGGTAACTTCTCAGCCCCCCAGAGCATGAGTAGTTACTTCTATAGGGGTGCTGAGTAGTTACAGGAGAAGAATCAGGAGATTACAGTAAAAAAACGGTTTACACCTTATTATATAAAGATAGCACCTCGACCGTACTAAACATACAGTCAAGGTGCTAGAGTACAAAGATTCTGTATTTTGATTAATCTTTCAAACAACCAATTGGCACAACATAGACGCCATCGTCCCTGCGAACTGCATAACGAGATGTACCTGTTAGAACCATAAGGAAAGATGGGTATTTCATTTTCGTATCATCGATTTTAGAAGCCAAGAGCTTTAGATTCTTTGCTCCTTCTTCGATGTTCTTCTCACCACCCAATTTAACTTCTATCAGTCCATAATTTCCATTACGCAAATGAACTACGGCATCACACTCTAAACCATTACCATCACGATAATGATACACTGTTCCATCAATAGCATCGGCATAAACACGCAAGTCTCTGATACACATTGATTCAAAGAACAAGCCCATCGTACTGAGGTCATTCACCAAATCATTTGGACCTATACCTAAAGCCGCAACACCAATAGAAGGATCAGCAAAATATCGGGTATCCGAAGTGCGAATAGCCGTTTTACTTCGCAAATTTGGATTCCATGCCAAGGAATCTTCCAATACGAAAATTTTCTTCAATGCTTCTATATAGGAAGCCACCGTATTGCGATTGGTGGCTACAACATCATTATTCTCCAAATCAGCACAGATAGTATTTACCGTTACCTGAGCACATTGGTTTCTTGCTAGAGAACGCAATATTCTTTTTGCTCTTTCCGGATCACGGCTCACATTATCTACACGAGAAATGTCAGAATGCACCACGGCTTCATAATATCTATATGCCATATCAAGTGCTACCTCCTTACTAACCATCGTTGCCTTTGGCCAACCACCCCGACATATCAACCATGCCAAAGAATCAATATTGAGAGGATTAGTTGCAAAAACATCTGCTACGGGATTGGCAAACAATTCTTCAAGACTGACTTCATTTGTAGAATCGCCAGATTCAGAAAGACTCATTGTTCTCATTGTCAACCATGCAAATCGACCAGTCCCTGAATGGTGAATTTTGCTTGTATCAACAGGGACTGCAGAACCAGTAAAGATGAATTGCCCTAGTTCATCTCTATGATCAACCTCAAAACGAGCAGCATCCCAAAGTTGTGGGGCTAATTGCCATTCATCAATAAGACGAGGCACTTCTCCTGAAAGCAACTTTTTGGGAGAAAGATTTGCAAGTTCCACATTCTGCTCCATGTATTCAGGATCATCCATATATACAACGCTCTTTGCTTGCTGTTCTGCAGTTGTCGTCTTTCCACACCACTTGGGACCTTGTATCAAAACGGCGCCACTCCCCAAAAGTCTCCGACTTAACATTTTATCTGCTATTCTTGCCTTATATTTCTTCATAATCATATTTTTTAAACATCGCTGCAAAGATAACCAAAAGTTACTGAATACTAGCATTTTAAAC
Source organism: Segatella copri (assembly GCF_019127135.1). Classification (GTDB taxonomy): domain Bacteria; phylum Bacteroidota; class Bacteroidia; order Bacteroidales; family Bacteroidaceae; genus Prevotella. Next base: position 9,330 of record NZ_JAHOEA010000018.1, read on the forward strand.
GTTAAATTATGCAAGTTGAGGCATTTTTATTGTGCAGATTGAGGCATTTTCATTGTGCAAGTTGAGGCATTTTCATTGTGCAAGTTGTGGCTATTTCATTGTGCAAGTTGAGGATTTATCGTAAAAAAAATGGTGTTTCATTCCTCAAAATGAAACACCATTGACCTAAATTTTATGCTGATAATCGAATTTCGCAATTAGTTGCTATAAGCACTCTCACCATGCTCGTAGATGTCGAGACCTTCCTCTTCTACTCGCTTGTCAACACGTACACCTACACTCTTATCTACTACCTTGAAGATAATATAGGTAACTACTACGCTGTAGATGATGCTTACTACGGTGGCTACAACCTGAACCCAGAGCTGATGCCAGTCGCCATAGAGGGCACCCTGTACACCTTCGGATCCTGTTACATACTGAGTGGCGAAGACACCGGTGAGGATAGACCCCAGAATACCACCCATACCATGAACACCAAAGGCATCGAGAGCATCATCATACTTGAACTTCTCCTTCACCACTGCTACCATGAAGAAGCAGACGATGGTGGAAATGATACCGATGCAGAAAGCTCCGAAAATATCGGTACTGCCGGCTGCAGGAGTGATGGCTACCAGTCCGGCAACAGCACCGGTACAAGCACCTACTGTGGTTGGCTTCTTGTTCACAATCCAGTCGATGAGCATCCAGGTGGTGGCTGCTGCAGCTGTGGCTACATGAGTTACCAGGAAGGCATTGGCTGCCAGACCATCAGCAGCCAGACCGCTACCGGCATTGAAACCGAACCATCCCAACCAGAGGAATGACATACCCATAAACACGAAGGTGATGTTGTGAGGTGTGATAGGATGACCCGCACGATAATCATCACGCTTGCCTACACAGAGTGCCATGACCAGAGCGGCTACACCGGCATTGATATGTACCACGGTACCACCCGCAAAGTCGATGGCTCCCATCTCCTGCAGGAAACCGCCACCCCATACCCAGTGGGCCATTGGAAGATAAGCGATGATAACCCAAAGGATGGTGAAAAGTACATAACCGCTGAACTTCACACGCTCGGCAAAGGCACCGAGAATCAAGGCTGGAGTAATCAGGGCGAACATGCACTGGAACATTGCAAAGGTGAGTTCCGGAATGCCTGTAGGCATGATGGCAGCCAAGCCGATGCCGTGGAGGAAACATTTATCGAAACCACCGATGACGCAAGCCAGAGGATTGCCCGAATCGGCATATTCTGTAGAGAATGCCCAGGAATAACCGAAGGCTACCCATATCAGACTGACTACTGCCACGATGAATACCGTCTGCATCAGGATGCTGAGAATATTCTTCTGGCGCACCAAACCACCATAAAAAAGTGCTATACCCGGGATTGACATCAAAAGCACCAAGATGGTTGCCATGATCATCCACGCTGTGTTACCCGTATCAAGTGTCGTCAATAATAAACTGCTCATAAAAATATCTTATAGTAAAATTAGAATACAATATTATAATATAGCCTCTCAAATATAAACTTCAATACTAATCATAAAGTTCAATGTTCAAACCTCAAAATTCAAAGTATCTTTATTCCTCTTTCTCAGCGTTATACAATGCAATGTCACCTCGCTCGCCGGTTCTGATTCTTACCGTATCGAGTACAGGAATCACGAAGATTCGGCCATCTCCTACTTCACCGGTCTGTGCAGCGCCCTGGATGGCAGCGATGGTAGGCTCCACGTTCTTGTCACGAACCACGATGTTCAGGAGCACACGCTCGATGCTGCTGGTATCATACATCACACCACGGTAAATGCGAGCCTGGCGCATTTTTCCCTCTCCTCTTACATTATAATAAGAGAACCACTCGATGTCTGCTGCTAAAAGTGCCTTCTTAACATCCTCGAATCTTGACTTGCGGATAATTGCCTCAATCTTCTTCATAATCCTTTAATAATTAATAATGTGTTAATACTTCTATTGATTGTCTCTTTTCGAAAACGGACTCTCATTGGTTGTTATCCAAACTAAGCATTTCTTTTGCATTATGTTCGTTTTCGGCTGCAAAATTAATACATTTTGTCAGTATTTTAAAGAATAACCAAACATTTCGCTTTTACTTTTTATCGAATATTTTAAATTTATCCGGGCTTATCGCATTCTCCTTACAATTTGTAAGGCAGAAAGCGTTTTTATAACACAAATTGTAAGAAAGTGAAAAATAATCAAGATTTCTGTATTTATTTCCTTGCATATCTCAACAAATCGTCGTACCTTTGCAACCGAAATCAAACAAATAGTCATCGAAATATTCGAAAGACTAGCAAAAAGTCAAATCTCAAAGACTAGCAAAAAGTCAAATCTCAAAAGAGATAAGACATGAGAGATAAAAGAAGAGTATTCAAACATAAAGAACAACGCAGATGAAAGAAACAGTTCATTTTACAAAGATGCAGGGAGCGGGTAACGATTATATATATGTAGATACCCAGATGTACAATATCCCTGACCCAGAGAAGGCGGCCATTGCCTGGAGTGCTTACCATACAGGCATAGGAAGCGATGGACTGGTTCTCATCGGAAAGCCGCAAGACGGCAGAAGAGCAGATTATTCGATGCGCATCTTCAATGCCGATGGTTCAGAAGCGATGATGTGCGGCAATGCAAGCCGATGCATCGGTAAGTATCTTTACGAAAAAGGATTGACCCGAAAGGACACCATCCGACTGGAAACACTTTCGGGTATCAAGATATTGAAACTTCATCTTCAGGATAATAAGAAAGTTGTGGAATCGGTAACAGTAGACATGCTGGAACCCAAACTTGAAAATCCCGAGCAATTCATAGGCCCTTCGGTGCTCGAAGCTGACGGCAGAAAATTTGAAGGCACCTATGTTTGCATGGGTAATCCGCATTTCGTTACCTTCGTGGATGACATCGACACCATCGACATCGCCCACTATGGTAAAATCCTGGAAAGAGACAAGGCATTTCCCCAGAGATGCAACATAGAATTTGCACAAGTAACTGACACAGACGCCATAAGAACACGAGTTTGGGAAAGGGGAAGCGGAATAACAATGGCTTGCGGAACAGGAGCCTGTGCCACAGCCGTAGCCGCAGCCCTTACCAAGCGTACTGGCAGAAAAAGCAGTATCGTGATGGATGGCGGAACGCTACAGATAGAATACAGCGAGGCTGATGATCATGTTTACATGACAGGGCCTGCAGCCTTCTCATTCGAAGGAGAAATTGAATTATAAATAAGAGCAAACTTAAATAACAAATGGTCGATAATGACCGTAAATAAAAGGAGAAACAAAATATGGCATTAGTTAATGAACATTTCCTGAAGTTGGCCAACAACTACTTGTTTGCCGACATCGCAAAGAAGGTGAACGCCTACAAGATTGCACATCCAAAGCAGCGTGTAATCAGTCTGGGCATCGGTGACGTAACCCAGCCTCTCTGCCCTGCCGTCATCAAGGCGATGCACAAGGCTGTAGACGAGATGGCTGAGCAGGCTTCTTTCAGAGGCTATGGTCCGGAGCGAGGCTACGACTTTCTCCGAGAGGCTATCATCAAGAACGACTTCCTGCCACGTGGCATTCATCTTGACGCCAACGAGGTATTCGTAAACGATGGAGCCAAGAGTGATACAGGAAATATCCAGGAGATTTTGAGATGGGATAACAACATCGGCGTTACCGACCCGATTTATCCGGTTTATATAGACTCTAACGTGATGATAGGTAGAGCCGGAGTCTTCGAGAACGGCAAGTGGAGCAATGTAACCTACATGCCTTGCGATGAGAGCGATGACTTCATCCCTCAGATTCCAGACCACCGTGTGGACATGATTTATCTCTGTTATCCAAATAACCCTACGGGTACGGTCATCTCGAAAGAAGAACTCAGAAAATGGGTAAACTATGCTATCAAGAACGAGAGCATCATCCTCTATGATGCAGCCTACGAGGCATATATCACCGACCCATCAATTCCTCATTCTATCTACGAGATTCGTGGAGCCAGAAAGGTAGCGATAGAATTCCACAGTTATTCGAAGACTGCCGGATTCACCGGTGTGCGTTGTGGTTACACCATCGTTCCTAAAGAGTTGAAGGCAAAGACATTGGCAGGTGAGGAAGTGGCATTGAATCCTATCTGGGACCGCCGCCAGTGCACCAAGTTTAATGGTACAAGCTATATCAGCCAGCGTGCTGCCGAAGCCATCTACACCCCTGAGGGTAAGGAACAGGTGAAGGCAACCATCAATTACTATATGGAGAATGCCCACTTCATGAGAGCAGAACTCCAGAAACTCGGCTTGAGAGTATATGGCGGCGAGAATGCACCTTATCTCTGGGTGAAGACGCCAAACAATACACCTAGCTGGAAATTCTTCGAAGAGATGCTTTATGGTGCCAGCGTAGTCTGCACTCCAGGTGTCGGCTTCGGTCCATCGGGCGAAGGCTACATCCGACTCACCGCTTTCGGCGAGCATGAGGACTGCAAGGAAGCCATGGAGAGAATTGCCAAGTGGCTGGGAAAATAATTCAACACTTAACATTGAACATTAAACATTTAAAAATATAAGGTATGAGCAACTTAAGATTTGAAGCTGTTTCAGAGGCTTCCAAGAGAAAGCCTGTTGAGGTAACCGCTCCTAGCGAGCGACCAAGTGAATTCTTCGGAAAGAAGGTATTCAACCGACAGAAGATGTACAAGTATCTCCCTGCAGATGTCTATGAGAAACTGGTAGATGTCATCGACAACGGAGCACGTCTCGACCGTAACATCGCCAACGCCGTAGCCAAAGGCATCAAGCAGTGGGCTGACGAGAATGGCGTAACACACTACACCCACTGGTTCCAGCCACTGACAGAAGGTACTGCCGAGAAGCACGATGCCTTCATCGAGCATGATGGCAAGGGTGGTATGATCGAGGAATTTTCAGGCAAGTTGCTCGTTCAGCAGGAGCCTGATGCATCATCTTTCCCATCTGGCGGTATCCGCTCAACCTTCGAGGCACGCGGTTATTCAGCATGGGATCCAACATCGCCTGTATTCATCATCGATGATACACTCTGTATCCCTACTGTCTTCATCTCTTATACAGGTGAGGCTCTCGACTATAAAGCTCCATTGCTCCGTTCATTGCACGCTGTAAACGTAGCAGCTACAGAGGTTTGCCACTACTTCAACCCTGATGTCAAGAAAGTTATTTCCAATCTCGGTTGGGAGCAGGAGTACTTCCTGGTAGATGAAAGCTTGTATGCTGCACGTCCTGACCTGATGCTGACAGGTCGCACCCTGATGGGTCACGATTCTGCCAAGAACCAGCAGATGGACGACCACTACTTCGGCGCCATCCCAGAGCGTGTTCAGGCTTTCATGAAGGATTTGGAAATCCAGGCTCTCGAACTCGGTATTCCTTGCAAGACACGCCATAACGAGGTAGCACCAAACCAGTTTGAGTTGGCACCTATCTTCGAGGAGACCAACCTTGCCGTTGACCACAACATGCTCCTGATGAGCTTGATGAAGAAGGTGGCTCGCCATCACGGTTTCCGCGTACTTCTCCATGAGAAGCCATTCGCAGGCATCAACGGTTCCGGTAAGCACAACAACTGGAGTCTCGCTACAGATACAGGCATTCTGCTTCATGGTCCTGGCAAGACACCAGAGGATAACCTCCGTTTCGTAGTCTTCATCACAGAGACTTTGATGGGTGTATACAAGCACAATGGTTTGCTCAAGGCATCTATCATGAGTGCAACCAATGCGCATCGTCTGGGCGCCAACGAGGCACCTCCAGCAATCATCTCTTCATTCCTCGGCAAGCAGTTGACCGACCTTCTCGAGCACATTGAGAAAGCCGACAAGAAGGATCTCTTCACCGTGGCTGGCAAGCAGGGCATGAAGTTGGATATCCCTGAGATTCCAGAGTTGATGATTGATAACACCGACCGTAACCGTACTTCTCCATTCGCCTTCACCGGTAACCGTTTCGAGTTCCGTGCCGTAGGTTCTGAGGCTAACTGTGCATCAGCAATGATCGTATTGAACACAGCTGTAGCTGAGGCTTTGACCAACTTCAAGAAGCGTGTGGATGAGTTGATTGCCAAGGGTGAGGACAAGACTTCTGCCATCATCGATATCGTTCGCCAGGATTTGAAGACCTGCAAGCCAATCCGTTTCGATGGTAATGGTTACTCAGATGAATGGGTAGAGGAAGCAGCTAAGCGTGGTCTGGACTGCGAGAAGAGCTGTCCAAAGATTTTCGAGCGTTATCTCGACCCTGCATCTATCAAGATGTTCGAGGATATGGGCGTCATGAAGAAGAACGAGTTGGAAGCCCGTAACGAGGTGAAATGGGAGACCTACACCAAGAAGATTCAGATTGAGGCTCGTGTAATGGGCGATTTGAGCATGAACCACATCATCCCAGTGGCTACTCACTATCAGAGCCAGTTGGCTAAGAATGTGGAGAACATGATTGACATCTTCGGTGACGAGGAAGGCAAGAAGTTGACTGCCCGCAACATCAATATCATCAAGAAGATTGCCGAGCGCACTCAGATTATCGAGACCGGTGTTGAGGAGTTGGTAAATGCCCGCAAGGTAGCCAACAAGATTGAGAACGAACACGATAAGGCAATTGCTTATCATGACACAGTAGCTCCAAAGATGGAGGAAATCCGTTATCAGATTGACAAGTTGGAGTTGACAGTAGCCGATGAGCTCTGGACCTTGCCTAAGTATCGTGAACTCCTGTTCATCCGCTAATCAGCAATGTCTTCAAAATAGATAAGACATATTTTTCTGACAGATAAAAAAAACAAAGCTCTAACAAGAGCTACTCTTCATCAGATATAACAATTGAACGATCAATCTATTTCTTTTATTGGTTGTTTAAGTTTGCGCGGAGTGTGGTTGTGAAATCACGCTCCGCTTTTTTTCACAAAAAAAGCCTACACCTAAGTACACTCTGTATTTAGGAAATACTACCTGCCTCGGTATCAGATTCTGATTACACATATTTCTCCATCAGCACAAAGGTGATGAAACCCAGGAGAAGAGCATAGGTGGCTTGCTTCTGAAAACCATGGGCATGGGTTTCTGGAATCATCTCATCGCTCGTTACATAAAGCATGGCACCACCGGCAAAACCCAGCATCACGGGGAGGAAGGTGGTAGAGGCTGAGCCCAAACCGAAACCCAACAGAATGCCTACCACTTCGAGCAGGGCGATGAAGATGGAAATGAAGAAGGTACGGGCTGCAGAAACACCAGCCATCATCAAAGGAGCGATGATAACCATTCCCTCGGGGATATTCTGCAGGGCGATGCCGAAGGAAACACCCCACTCCGTTGCGCCTTCTGCTGAGCAGACGCTCACTCCTGCTGCCATGCCCTCGGGCAGTTTGTGCAGGGCGATTGCCATCACAAAAAGCATCACATGACTGAGCCTGGCATTGTTGCGATGCTCCTCGGGATCGAGTCCCGTGATATGATGAAGATGGGGAGTTACCAGATCTAGCACATTCAGAAACAAGGCTCCTGCCATCACGCCGATTACTACCAGCCACCAAAGACTGGTCTGTTCGAAGGCTGGCACTATCAGTCCCAACGTGGAAGCTGCCAGCATGATTCCGGCACAATATCCCAATACGGCATCGTTCCATTTATGAGGCAACTCCTTGACGAAGAAACCCAGAATAGCACCAATAATGGTGGCACCACAAAGTCCGGCAGCACTAATCAATACGTTTGTCATAATCAATAAAATATATCGAAGTTATCCAGTTAAATACATGAAGATGCAGATACATCATAGAAGATAAAAAAGCATGGACAACCCTCACGGTCATCCATGCCCATCTATTTCGTATCTGATCTATTCTATTTTTATAAAATGTGTATGTCATGGTGAAATTGGTATTTTCCAATTTCATATCATCATTCCTATTTCAACTTCTTATAACCGTAAACTGCGCTATTGCCCAACTGCTCTTCGATGCGGATAAGCTGGTTGTACTTAGCCATACGGTCGGTACGACTCATAGAACCCGTCTTAATCTGACCGGAGTTAGTTGCTACGGCAATATCAGCAATTGTTGTATCCTCGGTTTCACCAGAACGATGGGAAGTAACGGTGGTGTAACCATGACGGTGAGCCATCTCAATAGCATCCAGTGTCTCAGTGAGAGAACCAATCTGGTTCACCTTGATGAGGATAGAGTTGGCTGCACCCATCTTGATACCCTTCTCCAGGAACTTCACGTTGGTTACAAAGAGGTCGTCACCTACCAACTGGCAACGGTCGCCGATGGCAGCGGTCAACTTCACCCAGTTGTCCCAATCGTTCTCATCAAGACCATCCTCGATAGAATCGATAGGATATTTGGTAATCAGTTTCTCCAGGAACTTAATCTGCTCAGCAGCAGTCAGTTTCTTACCATTAGGATCCTTCTTCTTGCCATCCTTCAACTGGCGGTAATCGTAGAACCACTCACCATTCTCCTGAACGGCAAACTCGCTGGCAGCACAGTCCATGGCAATCTTCACATCCTTTCCTGGCTCATAACCTGCATCCTTGATAGCCTGGCAAATGCTCTCAAGCGCATCCTCGATACCATCGAGTGCAGGAGCAAAACCACCCTCATCACCTACGGCAGTAGAAAGACCACGGCTCTTCAAGAGCTTAGCCAAGGCATGGAACACCTCTGCACCCATACGGATAGCCTCCTTCTCGGAAGGAGCACCCACAGGACGAATCATGAACTCCTGGAAGGCGATAGGCGCGTCAGAGTGAGCACCACCATTGATGATGTTCATCATAGGAACAGGAAGGGTATAAGTATTGCAACCGCCAATGTAGCGATACAATGGGATGTGGAGGTACTCAGCAGCAGCATGAGCCACAGCCAGAGAAACACCGAGGATGGCATTGGCACCCAGATTAGACTTGGTCTTGGTACCGTCGAGTTCCAACATCTTATAATCGATGGCACGCTGCTCCAAGGCAGAAAAACCTACCAAAGCCGGAGCAATCACCTGATTCACATTCTCCACGGCCTTCAAGACACCCTTGCCGCCATAGCGGTTCTTGTCGCCATCACGAAGTTCCAAAGCCTCGTTCTCGCCAGTTGATGCACCAGAAGGAACCGATGCACGACCTACGACACCTGACTTCAATGAAACTTCAACCTCTACTGTAGGATTGCCACGAGAATCCAAGATTTCTCTTGCATGAACATTTTCAATAATCATAATACTATAATACTTTTAATTAAATAAAACATTTTTTCCGAGTGCAAATTTAGGTATTATCTGACAAATCTCCAAATTTCGGGCATCATCAAAAGTAGGTATTCGCCCGAAAATACCTACATATAGGTAAGGAGAGGCATGGAAATTTGAGATGCTACCAAATTGTCATTTTGTTTTAATTTTACCAATCAGTTCTTCGAAATCCTCCTTTTGCATAGCACCCATCTGCACTGATGGTTTGCCTTTCACGGGGATGAAGAGGAAGGTAGGGATGCTGCTGATACCGAAAACAGAAGCAAGTTCGGACTCCTGGTCGATATCAACCTTATAGAAATCTATCTTGCCGGCATATTTCTCGGCGAGAGATTCTACTACAGGAGCCATCATCTTGCAAGGACCACACCAGGTGGTATAGAAATCGATGACGGCAGGACGGGAACCGGCGAATACCCATTCATCCGGATGAGCCTCGTAATCCATAATCTTTTTTCTGAAATCAGATGTGGTAAGATATTGCACCTTGGCAGTTTCAGTTTTCTCAGACTTCTCTTCAGCCGTTTGAGAAGAAACAGCAGGTGCTTTCCTGTTCTGAGAACAAGAAACAAGAAATGGTAGAAATAAAACAACTGCTAATATAATTTTCTTCATAGTTTTTTCGTTGCTTTAATATGATAGAGTGTGCCATTAGTCTATAACACGCCCTCTTATTACAATTAATCACTAATAAATAATCATTACTCACTAATCACTACTCCTAATCCTTCAAAGAATAAGTAACGGTAGTAACAACCCTTACCTTTTTAATATATGGAGTGTTGGAATCGCGGTCTTCGATAGAGAACTGACCCTGGTCGGCATTCATGATTTTATCAATCTTGCTCTTGCTGTTCTCAGCAAACTGGGTAGCAGTCTGCTCAGCATTTTCTATCGCTTCCTGCATCATTTTAGGTTTCATCTGCCGGAAGGCAACATACTCATACTTCACCGGATTCTCGTAACCACCATCCACAATGGCAACACCTTTCTGAAGCAGATCACCCTGACGGGCAATGATACTGCGGACCAGTTTCACATTCTTCGATGTAACCGTGATGATGGAAGTAATGTTATAACGATACCCCTGGCGGTTTTCGCCATATCGTTCAGCATTGAGGTCGATGACCACAGGCGCATTCACATTGATTTCATTAGCCTTAACGCCATTCTCCACCAGGAAGTTTCTGATGGTTCTCGTGGTGGCATTGATTTTTTGATAGAGTTCAGGCAGGTCATTGCCTATTTCCTTGGAAACGATAGGCCACGTCACCTTATCAGCCTCCACCTCCTTTTCGGCAAGGCCTTTCACTACAACCTTTCGGTCTTTACTAATCACACTTTCAAGTCCCGACTTGATACAAAATCCAAGCATGATGATGCCGATGGTTAAAATCACGGCTTGCTTAATACCAGAATTGATGTTCATAATTAGTCCTCCATTATTAAGTTGTTAAAATTGAGTTACCTTTCTATCTCAGATTGAGTTGCAATTTGAGTTTTCAAAGATACAATAAAAATATAGAAAAACGACACTTTATAATGATAAAATATGCTAAAATAGCCCATATCAACCCATAAGCACCATTTTTTCTGCCCAAAAGCTTGCATATATTACCGAAAAAAACTACCTTTGCCAAAAAACAATAAAATGGATTACAACATGATTGGGACCGCATGGTCGTTACTGCCTCCTATCGTCGCCATCGCTCTGGCGCTGAAGACGAAAGAGGTCTATTCTTCTCTTTTTATCGGTATCATACTGGGTGCCGTTCAATATTGCATTTCGATGGGAACAGGTTTCGACGGATTCCTCGTTCACCTGACAAACCACACTGTAGGTGAAGGCGATGATGCCAAGGCATACGGTTTGATACATTGCCTTTCCGACCCATGGAACGTGGGCATTCTAGTATTCCTGGTGGTATTAGGCAGCATCGTTTCATTGATGAACAAGGCGGGTGGTTCGGCAGCTTTCGGCCGTTGGGCTTCCAAGCACGTACACTCGAAGGTTGGCGTACAGATTGCTACCATCCTGCTCGGCATTCTGATATTCATCGACGATTACTTCAACTGCCTTACGGTGGGTTCGGTAATGCGTCCTATCGCTGTGCGCAATGGTGTCACCAAGGAGAAGCTGGCTTATCTCATCGATTCTACAGCCGCTCCGGTCTGCATCATCTCCCCTATCTCGAGTTGGGCAGCTGCGGTATCGGGCTTCGTATCGGGCGGAGAGAACGGACTGGCGCTTTTCTGCAAGGCGATACCTTTTAATTTCTACGCTTTCTTTACCATCCTCTTTATGTTTGGCATCGTGATACTGGGCTTCGACTTCAAGGCGATGAGCAAGTATGATGCAAGACTGAAGGAATGGTACGAGCGAACCAATGGCGGAAAACTCGATGAAGTGAGCGATACCAAACTGCAGATTGTTGAGCACGGTGTGGGAGCCAAACAGGAAGAGGATTCCAAGAACAAGGGAACCGTGAGCGACCTGGTGATTCCAATCATCATGCTGATTATCTTCTGCATGGCGGGCATGGTATATTCGGGCGGATTCTTCGATGCCGATAATACCAACTATCTCAACTTTGTAGATTCCTTTGCAGCGAGCAATGCCTCTGTGGGTCTGGTAATCGGTTCTTTGGCAGCCCTGATTCTTACCATCATGATGTTTACCATTCGCAAGACCTTGCCTTTCGATGAAGCGATGAGTAGTCTCATCAAGGGGTTTGAGGCGATGGTACCAGCCATTCTGATTCTTACTTTGGCATGGACTCTGAAGAGTATGACCGACTCGCTGGGTGCGGCAGAATATGTATCATCGGTTGTAGCGAGCAGTGCATCAGAACTTCAGATGCTTCTTCCGGGCATCATCTTCCTGGTAGCAGGCTTCCTAGCATTTGCAACAGGCACCTCATGGGGAACCTTCGGTATTCTGATTCCTATCTGCATCGCCGTATTCCCTGGTGCAGATCCTTTGCGCATCATCTCTATCTCGGCATGTATGGCAGGAGCGGTATGTGGCGACCATATCTCTCCTATCAGCGATACTACCATCATGGCGAGTGCGGGAGCGGAATGCAAGCATGTGCATCATGTATCATCACAGTTGCCTTACGCCCTGACTGTAGCCTTTGTGAGTTTCCTCACCTTCGTTGTAGCGGGATTCACTCATACGCTGGGTATGGTAACGAGTGCCATTATCTCGTGGATCTTCGGTGTTGCCATGCTCGGTTTTGCTTTATTTTATTTAAATAAGCGCCAAAAAGTTAAATAGTTCTTAATTTATTTGTATATTTGAAATATTTTCAATATCTTTGTAAAAGAATTTAATAAAGAACATTTTAACATTATAAAAAGAATACATTATGAAGGAATTAAAAGGAACAAAGACAGAGAAGAACCTCCAGGAGGCTTTCGCTGGTGAGTCACAGGCTCGTAACAAATATACCTATTTTGCAAGCAAGGCAAAGAAGGACGGTTTTGTACAGATAGCCAACATCTTTGAGGAGACAGCTGCCAACGAGAAGGAGCATGCTAAGTTGTGGTTCAAGTATCTGGAGGGCGGTGCTATCCAGGATACCGAGAAGAACCTGGAGGCTGCTGCCAATGGTGAGCACGATGAATGGACTGACATGTATCCACGCATGGCAAAGGAGGCTCACGAAGAAGGTTTCGAAGAGATTGCAGCTAAGTTTGAGATGGTTGCTGAAATCGAGAAGCACCATGAGGAGCGTTATCGCAAGCTCTTGAAGAACGTACAGGACAAGCTCGTCTTCTCTCGTGACGGCGACTGCATCTGGCAGTGCTCTAACTGCGGACATATCGTAGTAGGCAAGAAGGCTCCTGAGGTTTGCCCAGTCTGCAACCACCCACAGAGCTACTTCCAGATTGAAGCACAGAATTACTAATTCTTGCTTGAGACGAAATATCTAACAGAAGATATATAAATAAGAGAGGGTGTGTCATGGCCTTATGACACACCCTCTTTTTTTATGATTTAGCTTGAACCATTTCCAACAAGATTTCTATCAATCTAGGAACACCATACTGTCCTATCTCGTCCTCTTTCACCCAGATATAATCATCAGGGAGCAGGGGGCGGGTTTCTGTTTCCTGCAGATAGAAGTCGGCAAGGAGGATGCGATGGGTAAGTACATGCTTCACATCCTTAGCCAGGAGAAGAGGATTATGGACAAAGGCAGGCAGTTGCGGAACATCTGATGCGTTATATGGTTCCCACAATCCTTGCCAGATATCACCCTCACCGCGACGGTGGATAGCCACATCACCTTTACACCTTATATATATATAGGAGAGATGGCGCGTTTTCACCTTCAGTGTCTTGTTCTTCACCGGCAACTCCTCTACCCTTCCTGTTCTCAAAGCCTCACAGGTTTCAGCAAGCGGACAGACAAGACACTTCGGAGATTGAGGAGTGCACTGAATAGCTCCGAAATCCATCATGCCCTGATTATAAGATGCAGCATCAGAAGCAGGCAAAAGTGATTGCGCCAACACAGCAAACTCCTTTTTCCCCTGCGTTGAGTTGATAGGAGTATCTATTCCGAAGTAACGTGAAAGAACCCGATACACATTGCCATCTACTACTGCCGCCGGAATATCGAAAGCGAAAGAACCGATGGCTGCTGCAGTATAATCGCCCACCCCCTTCAGGGCTTTGATACCTTCAAGTGTATCTGGGAAATGACCGAGCTCCACTATCTGTCTGGCAGCAGTATGAAGGTTGCGGGCTCGCGAGTAATACCCCAAGCCCTGCCAGAGTTTCAAGACATCATCCTCGCTGGCAGCAGCCAAGTCTTCAACCTTGGGATAGGTCTTCATGAACCGCTCCCAATATTCCCACCCCTGTGCGATGCGGGTTTGCTGAAGGATGATTTCGCTCAGCCAGATGGCATAAGGATCCTTGGTTTCGCGCCAAGGCAAATCCCTACCATACTCACGAAACCAACGGATAATGACAGCCGAAAAACTATTCATAAAATTCAATGTTCAAATCTCAATGTTCAAAGTAATTACTGTTCCGGATATTGCTCGTAAATCTTCAGACCGAACTCATTCGCCAAGGCATAGGCATGCTCCATGATATCGGCGAGGATATGCTCGTAATTTACCCATACCTTATCCTTGATGAAGAAATAGAACTCGATAGGAAGACCGCATTGCGTGGCTTCCATGTGGCGCACCATCAACGTAAGATCGGTATTGACCTCCGGACGCTGGCGCAGATACTTCTCCATGAATTTACGGTAAAGCTGAAGATTGGTAGGAGCAAGGGCTGCAGGATTCTTTAAATCCTCAATATCCTTCCCTTCTTGTATATCTTTATCTATCGCCTTCTGCAACGACTCCTTCAGCTTAAACGAATCTTCGGTGGCGAAATGCTTGGTAAGCAGAGTGCATTTTAATGTCTCATCTACCAGACGGACACTGCGGAAATCGAAGTAAACCACGCGCTTCACTCTTCGTCCACCACTCTTCTGCATACCAATCCAGTTCTGGAACGAACCATTCACTAGGGTAATAGGCGAAATGGTAACGATGGTGTTATCAAAGTTGCGCACCTTAACGGTCGTGAGTGACATATCCTCAACGATACCATTGGCATCCACCGACTTCACCGTAATCCAGTCGCCCTTATGCAACATATCATTGCTGGTAAGACGCACACCTGCCGCCAATCCCGTGATGGTATCCTTAAAGACCAGCATTAGGACTGCCGAGGTAGCACCCAAACCGGCAAAGAGGGTCATCGGGTTCTTGCCCAACAGGATGGCAACCACCACCACAGCAGCCACGAAGAGCATCAATACCCTGAGAACACCGCAGAAAGTATGAAAATACTGCTGAGTCGACGAGCGTCGCTCCTGAGAATCCTCCAATCCTTTGAAAGACCCGATGAAAACCAGAGCCGTACGCACCGACATCACCACGATATAAATGCCCGTAGCCCGTTCCAATATCTCCTTGAATATCGGATACTCCAGATAAATCAGTGGCATGAGCGACCATATCACCACAGCCGGCACAATATGGCAAGCCGAGGTGAGCACCTTCTTGTTCAGCAGCACATCATCCCAAGTGACGTCCGTCTTATCAGTAATCTTACTGATGAGCGGAACCAGTATCTTGCGACAAAGAAAATCGCTCAGTATCGCCAAGAGAATGGCAGTAATGGTGAGCAAGATATGGCGCAGCATGGGCACAAAATCACCGGTGACTCCTGCCCATGTAATCATTTCATCTACAAACTTACGAATTTCCTCCATAAAACTACTAACTATCAACTATAAACTATCAACTAACGCTCACGGTTGGCAGAGCAAAGTACATACTTTATCTGCAAAGTGTCTGGCATTATTGCCATGCATGATACCATTGTTGATGATGGCGAAACAGAGCTCATGACCATTGGCTGCAGTACAGTAACCCGCCAATGAGATGATGCCCGTCAGCGTACCCGTCTTCGCTTTCACATTGCCATGCACAAAACTGTTCTTCATACGCTTCTTCAATGTACCATCTACCCCACCGATAGGCAGCGAATGCTTCAGATGGTCCATGATATTACCGTTGAGATAAGCATAACGCAGCAGTTTCACCTCCAGTTCTGCACTGAGATAATTATAGAGTGAAAGTCCCGAGCCGTCAGCCAGTTTATATCTTGCCGGATCGAGTCCTATCTTACGGATAAGCTGTCTTTCCACATTTCTGGCACTCTTGGCACTCGCCCATTTATTGCCCGTAGAAGCTGCAATCTGATAATACATGCTCTCGGCATAGAGATTATCACTCTCCTTCATCATCTTATGCAGAATCTGATCCATCGTATGGAATCGGGTACAGACAGTAAAGGCACTCGCAGGACAGACCTTCTCTGAAGCCCCGAAGCAGGAATATTCGATGCCCTCCTCACGAAGCTTGGCAAGAAATTTATCCATAAAGATGTCCTTGCGCTGGAATACCAGTGGCGAAAGCACCGGATTGTCATCATCCCAGCACCAGCCTTCACCCAACAAATCAGCATCCTTCAAAGAGCGGTCGGCATAGATGCTGCCACGGATGGTATCCACCCCCATTTCCTTCAGACTATTGACAAATGCCGACATATCATCGCTGTTGAAACGGGGATCCATACCGCCTATACAATAGACATTACCCGTCAACACCCCATTCTCAATGGTACCGGTATATTTCAGAGTGGTTTTAAACTGGTAAGAACCGCCCAACTTATCGAGCGCTGTAATGGCAGTCAAGAGTTTCATCGTACTTGCCGGGCGCATCAGCTGTCGTTCATTTCTCTGATAGATACAAGAGTCAGCAGACAGGTCCCAGACCATCAGTCCTACCTGTGATGTTTCGAACATCTTGCTCTCAAGGAGTTTATCAATACCCACCTTCACCGATTCGGGCCAAGGCAATTTCTGCGTCAGCGTATCCGCTGCCAGGGAGTCAACGAGTGCTGAGTCGGAAACATCCTCCTCATCAATCGTTTCTATTCCCTCATCTTCAATCACATTCTGGGCCTGCACCGGTACGGATATCCATACCATCATCAGCCCTAACATCATATATATTATCTTTTTCATCACAATCAGTTCACCTGAACTTAAAAGAAATTATTTATTCTTGATTCTCTCCATAAACGCTTCTTCATTATCCGGCTGAACGGTCACAATATTCTTATGCCCGTATTCGATGACCACACAATGATCCAAACCGAAGAAAGTTTTGACGATGTGTACATCAGTGACATCACAAAGCGGCACATTTCTGTTGGAAGAGAACCTGCCCTCATTGATAATGAGATATTCCATTTCCTCATCCAGGTCTATCGGTTTTACCATCTTGAAGGTATAGGTTGTATTCAGTATGCGCTCTATCATGCCCACGATGATGATAGCCACAAAGATGCCAATGATGGCCAGCTTGACCCAGAAGAAGTAGAGAGCCAGAATTGCGAACACCGCCACACCGATACGTGCCGTCAGCGTAAAGCGCTTATGAAAAGTTCTATCTGTCATAACTTTGATTTATTACCTTATAATAAAGTCGTTTTTGCGACCATTTGATAGTCTAAAAGACTATATAACCTTAAATTTCGCTGCAAAATTACAAAAAATCCCTCTCTTATTACTCATTTTAAAGATTAATTATTACTTTTGCAACGAATTAAGAATTAATTCTGAGAGAATGGGGCTGTTTTATAGATAAAAACACCTGTTCTTAAAATTGAAATTAGATAAGAATAAACTCAAATGGTTTATAAGTATGATTTTCTGATTATCGGCTCAGGAGTTGCCGGTATGAGTTACGCCCTGAAAGTAGCCAGAGCGCATAAAGGTAAAGTGTGCATGATTTGCAAAACCTCTCTCGACGAGGCGAACACGTCATTTGCACAGGGTGGTGTTGCGTCAGTTACCAACTTGGAAGTGGATAACTTCGACAAGCACATTCAAGACACGATGATTGCTGGTGATTACATCAGCGATTATAAAGCAGTGAAGCAGGTTGTCACCATGGCACCGGAGCAGATTCAAGAGCTCGTGCAGTGGGGCGTCAACTTCGATAAGCAGCAGGACGGCAAGTTCGACCTCCACCGTGAGGGCGGTCACAGCGAGTTCCGCATCCTTCATCATGCAGATGATACGGGTGCAGAAATCCAGCGCGGTCTGATGGAGGCTGTGCGCAACTGTCCGGATATCGATATCAAGGAAAATCATTTCGCCGTGGAGATTATCACTCAGCACCACTTGGGTGCCCGTGTTACTCGCCGCACTCCTTATATCAACTGTTATGGTGCATACGTATTGAATCCTGATACCCAGAAGGTGGATACCTATCTGAGCAAAGTAACCGTGATGTGTACCGGCGGATGTGGTGCCGTTTATCAGACTACCACCAACCCTGTCATCGCTACGGGTGATGGCGAGGCGATGGTTTACCGTGCCAAGGGTACCGTGGCCGACATGGAGTTTGTCCAGTTCCACCCAACCGCTCTTTATCATCCGGGCGAGACTCATCCTGCCTTCCTCATCACCGAGGCGATGCGTGGATACGGTGGCATCTTGCGTCTGCCTAACGGCGAAAGTTTCATGGAGAAATATGATAAGCGATTGAGTCTGGCTCCTCGTGACATCGTGGCTCGTGCCATCGATAAGGAGATGAAGATTCACGGATTGGATCATGTCTGTCTCGATGTAACCCATAAGAATCCAGAGGAGACCAAGCGTCACTTCCCTAATATCTACGCCAAGTGTCTGAGCATCGGCATCGACATCACCAAGGAGTATATCCCTGTTCGTCCTGCCGCTCACTATATGTGTGGTGGTATCAAGGTAGATTTGAACGGCTGCTCCAGCATCAATCGTCTCTATGCTCTCGGCGAGTGTTCATGCACCGGTCTGCATGGCGGTAACCGTCTTGCCAGCAACTCGCTCATCGAGGCTGTGGTTTATGCCGAGACTGCTGCCAAGCATAGTATTGAACATGTAGATGAGTACGACTTCAATGAGAAGGTACCAGCATGGAACGATGAAGGTACTTTGACCAATGAAGAGAAGGTGCTGATTACACAGAGCGTGAAAGAGGTTGGCGAATGCATGAGCAACTATGTAGGTATCGTGCGCAGTGACCTCCGTCTAAAGCGAGCATGGGACCGTCTCGACCTTCTCTACGAAGAGACCGAGAATCTCTTCAAGCGTGTAAAGGTAAGCAAGGAACTCTGCGAGCTCCGCAACATGATTAACGTGGGTTATCTCATCACCCGCATGGCGATAGAGCGAAAGGAGAGCCGTGGTCTCCACTATACCATCGACTACCCTGTTCATGCTTACGACAAGAAGTAATCAAGAATTATCAGAATATTAAAAAGCTCGGATGCTTGTGATGCATCCGAGCTTTTTTTATTTTCAAGAATTTGAGAATTAGAGAATTTACTTCCTACCTATTGGTTCTAGTGAATTTTCTTTTTATCTCGTCAGCGAGAACTTGATGCTCAGGCCGAAATCCTGCGTTGTGGTAGGATAACTGCTGCTCGACAGGAGCGGGGTGTTGGTCTGACGGTCATAATAGAAACTCATGGTAAGGAGTTTGCTGAAGGTATAATCGGCAGAGAAACTCAGTTTCAGAGCATTGTTGCCGCTGCTGGCACTGCTTACCATTGAGGCTATATCACGAACGATGGCTGCCTGCTTGCGGAAACTGAAGTCAAGACGAAGATTCAGGTCATGGTTGGTTCCATTCTGAACCGTCTTGGTGCTCGACGCATTCTTGTTGGCTGCATTCTTGTTGCCGCCCTTCGACTTGGAACGGGAGGCTTTGGCGCCCCAGCCGAAAACATCGAAGTTGTTGATGCGGTAACCCATACCTATTACCCAGTCCTTACTCAATGCCTCGTTCAGCTGCACACTCGTCATACTGAGGTTCAATACACGGGTCTGGCGATATTCAGCCTTCACCGTCATATTATTGTTGAATGTGACATCCATACCCAATAATGGCGAGAACGACTCGTTGATACTTACCTGCGAGATATTGAACATGCTGCTTGGCGACGGATTGCCCGTAGTGGCATCACTCACGAATCCGAGACCGTTCATATACTCCTGGAAGGTGCTGTAACTGTTGTAGCTGCCAACCGCAAAGACGCTCTTGTAAGAGTGGTTGATGTTGACACTCTTGAAGTGCTCGTTGAACCAAGGCAGACGTCCCAGTCCACTATAACGGATAGTCCAGTTTGGCAACATCCGGCTCAATGCCGGGAATACCGAGAGCGAATTGCCACCCATCGAGGTATAAGCCTTGAGGAAGGCAGGAATCATGACATCGCTGCTATACTGGTTAACCGGTGTGCGGGAAGCATCAAACTTGCCGCCAGCCAGAGCCGAACCAGACGGATAAACAGTTCCGGCATACTGCGCCTCTACCCTATCTCTGAAACCTGCCAGCGAGTTGACAAACTTCTCGAAGGTCTTGCTGCGATAACCCGAATTGGCATTGCCCATTCCCTCGAAAGCCGAACCCAGCGAGATGGTAGTCATCTGGAAGGCTCCACTCTGGGTGGTTGGCGTTCCTTCATACATATACTGTATGCTCTTCTGCGTGGTCTTGGTACGTGTGGCAGAGAGATCAATCTTGAAATCCTTGACAGGCTCCAGGGTGGCACGCAGCGTAAGATTATCCGTTCTGCTGGTAGTAGCAGGTGTTGCGATACTGTCGTTGCAGAGCAGCCAGTCGTTGTTTCTTGCCTTCTCGATATAATCGTCGCCAACCATACCGAAGGCAAAGTCAAGACCCGGTGCCATCTGTCCCACCTTCTTCTGTCCGAAGGCATCACCCACACTAGGCAAGAAGCCCGGCAGGGTGAGCTGATAGCTGCTGCGATAGTTGATGCTTACGTTGCGCACCATCATTGCCAGGCGACTAGCCAACTGCAATCCCTTATACCATTTCTTATCATCAAGCGGTTCCTTAGCCAGTACGGAGAGTTTCACCTTCATGGCGGTATCTACCTTTGAGATGATTCTGATCTGGTTATTATCCACCTTTTTATATTTAAGCGAGAACACTTTGCCGTCTTCCGTCTTGGCATTCACAATCAGTCGCTTGGTATTCTTGCCGTGGCGTATCTTGAATGTAGTATCAGGCAGGAGGGTGATTTCCCGTTCGAAGGCACGCTTGTTCTTAGGCAGCGCCTTCTTCGGATCAGCCGCCTGTTCCTTTGCTTCCTGCTTCTTTTTCTTTTTTTCCTGCTTCTTGCGCTGCATCTGTGCCCTACTCTGGGTACGGTCAAACTTATCGTTTACCTTCTTCAGGAAAGGCACATGGTTGTAGAGTTTCACCAAGTTAAAGTTACCGTTCAATGTCAGTTCGCGCTGGGTATTGATGGTATTTCCATACGAGTTGCCCTCCTCATCCTCTGTACCGCGCTCCCAAGAATAGTTGGCATTGTAAGAGGCATCGCTGTTCACCCAGTCGAAGACAGGCAGCAGATTGAGAGGCAACCTGTAGGATGCCTGGAAATTCTGACTATAGTCGAGCGGTGCACCCCAGTGGCGGATGCTGGTCCATACGGAGTCCTTCCAGGCATGATACTGGTCGGCATAAAGATCCTTGTTGACCGGTGTATAAGGTTCCTCTATCTGTGCATGGGTAGCACTCTGGAAGTTCATATGCAGGTTCTTGGTCAGATCCCAGTTGATGGAGAACTCACGGTTCCAGAGGAACTGCTCACTGAAGGTGAGCGGCAACTTGGAGTCTACTCCGGCAGCTCCACTCATCAGGGTTTCCATATCGCGCTCCTGCAACTCGTAGTAATCGCGCGTCATCTCGGTATTGAAGGCTATGTTCTGCGGTAGCCAGTTCAGTCCGAAACGTTTCAGAATGTCGAGCCACTTGCTCTTGTTCTTCAGTCCCTTGAATGGTTCCCAAGCCTTATAAACCGGGCTCCACGAATAATCCAAGGCTCCGCGCCAGTTATCCTTTCGCTCATACATCGTCGTTTCACCCGTAGTATACTGATGCTGATGACTGTAGGTGAATGAGAAGTTGGCAGGATCGTATGGCATCGGATGACGCTTGGTAGCGATACCCACCCGGGCATTCGAGATAGAGAAGTTGGTCTGCGTAATCTTGGTGGCAGCGATATTCTCGATAGAATCGCGCTCGTGCTTGGAGCCGGCAGCATCGAGGGCATCCTTCAACTCCATATCGGTATCCAGCGGATTATACTTAGGAGTGGTCTTCTCCTTGGTTACACTATAATATAAAGGTATGCTCACCTTCGCCTTGTCTGGGAAGAACTTACCCATTTCGAGCGATGTGGTCACACTGTAGGTACCATAATTATCGGTGGTGCGACTTGCCACGCCATCTTCCAGACCGCCGAATCCCTCGCTGATGTATCTGCCGGTGGCATTCACGCTACCCAGATCGGAGAGTTGTACGTTCAGGTTGGCATTGGCAGCCCAACCACCCGAATTATTGTGTTCCTTGAGTCGGAGTTCGTTTATCCATACCTCACCGCTCTTGATGTCGGCAGAATTGTTTCTCACACCCAGCATCATGGTCTTCACCTCACCGAGACTCGGATTACCCACGATGGTAATCTTGTTCTGCGGATGTTCTGCATCCATCATGGAATAAGGAGCGAGATAAGAAGCCACACCCTGTGCCTTCGCCTTGTTGCGGTTTTTCTTCAATGCCGTGAAGACACTCAACGGCACATCGAGCATATTCTCCTCAGGCCATACCGCCTTACAGTCGGCAAGCACATAGCGGTTGTAGTTGGAGCGTGGTTCGGTGAGTTTCAGCGGGATTTCATACTCGTAGTAATTGTTCTTGTAATCGCTACCCAGACGGATGAAGACTGAGAGATCACCATCCTGCAGACGGGTGGTATTCTGCTCCAATGCATTGGCATGGGCAAACATCTGAATGCGCTTGTACTGGCGCAGATCAAGGGTAGAATTCTTATAAACCGCCTTCGCCTCACCTGTGCTCATATTCTTGACCACCAGACTCAACGCTTGCTCGTTCGCCTCAACCAACTGAGGCTGACTAGGATCCTGTTCGCGCTTGATACCCGGAGGCAAGACATAGTTGACCGGTGTCTTCTCGCCGTTCTCTTCCAGACTCACGCTGCTTGCGTCGAGGGTTCCGCCACTGGCTGCACTAAGCGGCTGATCATAAGTACGCCACTTGCCCATCACGAGGTCGAAGGTACCGAAACGCAGCACGATAGGTTTCTTGAAACCGGTGAGGAACATACGCATGAAGCGAATGCTGGAGAAATCGTTGATGTTACCCTGACGGCTCTCAAACTCATCGATAGGTATGCGGAACTGATACCAGGTAACGGTAGACTTGGTATTATCACGCCAGGTCTGGCTGTATTCACGCTTATCTACAATATGATTGTTACCCACCACGAGATCTTCCGGACGGATGCTGACACGATACTGGAAGTATTTCTCATATTCGTTGAGGGTATAATCCTGGTTGATATCCTCGACATCCGGCGTTGACTTATAAGAAGTATCATAGCTCTCAGAACGGCTGTCGCTGTCAGGCGAGTTGCCCTGAGGATTGTTGATATATTTATATCGCAGCAAGATAGGAGCGTGCATCTCATCCCAGTCGGAACCGCGGAAATAGTGATAGTCATCACGTGCCGGATCGGCAAAGATGCTGTCGAATACCGCCTGGTTCACCTTGCCCTGAATCTGGTCGAGATAAGCACTCTTGTAGAATTCCTGCTCCTCGGCATCGGTCAGTCCGTTGAAACCCACATCCTGCAAGGCTCTGCTGCCACTGGTAGTAGCAAAGGCATAGGTCACGGTGCTCTGGGTAGGAATCTTACCCCACTGGGTATAGGTGTAGCTCTTGCTGCCATCTACCGGCATACCACTCTCATAGAATTTCTTGCCATCACGCAGGATATCCTCGCTCACCTCGCCCAGATTGATGTAGAAATCGCCACCGTAATCGGCAGCATCAGCCTGCTCACGGGAGTAGATGAACGGATCGAGCATCCAGAACTCGATATATTCGATGTTTGCCTGCTCGAAATCGTTGGTATCCAGCTTACGCATCATTCCGCCCCAGTTGCGCTGTGGATTCTGCAGGGTTCCGTCAGCCTGCAAATCTGTTACATTGAAGTTGTATGGTCCCGGCTCGCTTGGATAGTAAGCCAGATTGAGTATATTCAGGGTATTGGTAGCTCCCTGATAACTGCTCTGGTCGCGCAATGGGAAGAGTTCCTTGGTATAGACCTCGCGGACATAATGGTTACTCAACTGCTTGAGGTCGCCCTTGATATGTCCCGGAGTGAGCGAACTTCCACGGCGGGTGAACAGCGGATCAATGGTATACCAGGCAAGACGCGAACGGTGGAAGCCGCTGCTCAGACCGGTCTTATCGCTGTAATCGTCCTTGAAATTGAGCGAAGGCACACTGGATATGAACCAGGAGGTAGGAGTCATCACATCGATGGTGGTCTTCGTACCCTCGAAATCGTCGATATAAGATGCATTGTCCTGTGTGCCGCCTGCCTCACCGGCAATAAGCTGGGCAAATTCTCCAGTAAAGGATATCTGCGATGGCTGGGTAAGATGCAGGAATGGTATCTTGTCAAGCACATTGGTGAGCCACTGACTCTCCTTGCGCCAGTTGAGATTGATGCCCCAAAGGGTGTTCTTCAGCGGTTCGGAGCCCAAGGATACCTTGGTGGTAAGCGCCTGTTCGGAGAGGTGCTGGATAGTACCGCTCAACTGGAAGTTCTTGGTAAAATCATACTCCCAGTTCAGTCCGAACATCGTTTTTCGGGTTTGTCCGAAATCGGTATTACTCTCCAGAGAAACGTTGACAGCCGTACCGGCATCGATAATGCTCTGGTTCAGGATGGTCACCTCGCCGGCACTGTAATCTACCGAATAGTCGGTGCCCTCTTTCAGGGTGATACCGCCTGCCGTAACTAAGACCGAACCCTGTGGCACATTGTAGGCATCGAGCGAGATGACATTGGCTGCAGAGCCCTTGAACTGTCCCACAATCTGATACTTGTTCTTCTCGGCTATCTGCTTGGCTACGGTCTTCGTACTGTCATAGAGTTCGGTAAAGGCATACTTTTCTGCCTTGTCGGCAGCCACGCCCCGCTTGACCAGATAATCACGCATATAACTGCCGAAAGGCTCTACCTTCGGAATGAACACGCGTCCGTTAGAGATGGTATAGCCTTCTACATAATCGAAATATCCATTGCTGTGTGCCTTGTTGTTGTTATCCAGACGGTCGGCGCCCAGCACACGGATGATTGGCTGCTCCTTCACCTGCTGCTCAGGGATATAACTGAGATATACGCCGGTGGTATCGCTCTGGTATTTTACATCCAGGCGGAACTTCTCCTTCTCTACGGTAGAAGCCAGATAATAAACGTTCTTCATCATTAGCCCCCAGTTGCCCTGTCGCGGATTGTTACTGGTATTCTTGAGCGATTTCACGAAGAGTGCCTGCTTGGTATCGCTGAGATCGGATGCAAACTCGCCCACCTGATAGGTTACGCCTCCCGATGTATACTCATAGGCTACAGCAAGCACTTGGTCGGTCTGCAGACTGGTTTTCAATGAGATATAACCCAATGCAGTATTTACCGTATACTCTGAAGAATTGAGCAGACGGGCACTCTCCAGCTTCTCATAATCGGCTCCGCCAACCAGTCCGCCTCCATCGAGAGTGGTTGCAGCCTGGTCGATGTCACGGGCAGCAGCATATTGGCTGTTCATCGCAGCATACTCAGTATTCGCCTGGTTAGAAGGCACCTGTCCGCTCGCTGCCCACATCGGGTTGCTCAGTTTCTGGTTCTCGCCCAGGTCGGTCAGGGCTACGATGTTTCGGGTATTGGTGGTATTGCCGGTTTTGTTGGTAACCCACACCTCCACACGGTTAATGGTGATGCCCGTGGTGAGATTAGGAAGTTTCTGCATCCAGGCATCATAATGGTTTCTGAAATACTGGGAGAGGAAGAAGTGGCGGTTCTCCTCATAATCGGCTACATTCAACTCAAAAGGAGTGAGCTGTACACCGCCCCTGGTAGATACGCTCTTCGATGAGCTCTTCTTCTGCGAAGCTACCATCTGCAGCTTGAGCTTGCCAAACTGCATATCGGTTCTAACACCAAACAGACTGCTGGCGCCTTTGATGAGCGAAGAGTTGGAAGGGAAGGAGACATTGCCCGCCTCAACGAGTTTGATGATTTCATCTTCCTTGCCGTCGTACTTCAGTTTCATGTTCTGTGCATCGAAATCGAAGGTGGCATCGGTGTTGTAATTCAGGTTCATGTTCACCTTATCGCCCACCTTTCCGTTGACGTTGAGGTTGATTTTCTCATCAAAATCCATCATCGTCGTCTTTCGGTTGCGGATAGGCAACGAAGGATTGTCGATGTTTTTCTTGTTGATACCGAACTTGAGTTCGGCAGAACCCTGTGTCTTCACTCTGATGCCACCAGGACCGAAGATTTTCTCGGCAGGTCCCAAGTCGAAGTGCATATCCGAGAAATCGAACTTCTCCTTGCCTTTTGCCTGGAAGATTTCATCGTTCTGCTTGCGGAAGTAGCTGTTGCGCTGCTGCTGTTCGGTCCATGCAAGATACTCTTTCGGAGTGAGCATGATAGGAGCCGAAAGCCAGGTTGAGCCCATGCGGTTGCCGATGATATAGCGGTCGATGGTATCGTTGTAGACTACCTGATATTGCAGATTATCAGGACGTTTCAGGTCGAGCGGACTCTGATAGAGGTCGCTCAGGGAGTAAGGTTGGGTGCGCTGAATCTGCCAGCGGGTATGCAGCAGCGAATCGGGAATGGTATCTTCATCGAGCTGCACGGGCTGGGCTGTGCTGGTATGGGTTTTCTTTTTATCGTCCTGAAGTTGAGGCAAAGCTATCGCATAGCCGAAGGTTGCCACCATCAGCCAAGCCAATAGAAAAGATATGAATCTTTGCTTCTGTTTCATCGATAAAAAACTCCTAACTTATTTGATTTGCTTCAATGCCAGTTTCACAACCTGTTCTACCGGGAGATCAGGCTGTGCCTTGAGGATATCTACTACTACCTTGGCAGATGGTGCCGGCGAGAAGCCGAGCATGGTGAGGGCGCTTACCGCCTCATCCTTTACGTCATTGTTTACCATCACCACATTGCCTCCGCTGGCTGGCAGTTCGTCAGCAATGCCGAGGCTCACGATTTTATCTTTCAGGTCGATGATGATTCGCTGTGCTGTCTTCAGTCCGATACCCTTCACGGTTTTCAGCACCTTGTCGTTACCAGTAGAGATGATTTCGCAGAGTTCGCGTGGCGAGAGTGAAGAGAGAATCATGCGGGCTGTATTTCCGCCTACTCCTGAAACGGTAATGAGGAGGCGGTAGAGTTCACGTTCCTGTTTGGTAGCAAAGCCGAAAAGGGTGAAAGAGTCATCTCTTCCACCAGCCACCAGCACTTCGTGAACATAGAGTTTCACTTCCTGTTTGCCCTGAATGGCAGTATATGTATTGAGCGATATATTGAGTCCGTAGCCCACCCCCGCAGTCTCAACAATAGCCAGCGCAGGTGTCAGCTCTGTCAGATCGCCATGAATATATTCTATCATTTTCTTTTTCTCCTAATTAAATTAATATATTAATAACGTGCGAAGGGCAGGATTATTGTAACAGACTTCCAGAAATTACGTCCCGACATAGTGCAAAGCGCATCGGGAGGTATTGGAAAGAGGATGAATGATGTTTCGCAACAAAATAGCGAAACTGTAAGGTTCTTGCTACGAATACTTTACAAATCTCTGCTTATTCATATCTAAAAAACTATGATTTTACTACTTTAATAAAAAGTGAAGAATTCACTGTTCACTGTAACTCTAACATCGATAAAAAGCTCGCAAATTCAAGTCTGCGATTTTTTTCTTTTAAAAAGTTTGTCGATTACAAAAAAAAATCCTTATATTTGCAGCCAAATTACAATTTAACTTCTAATATTAAAGCGTGTGATGTGGGGCACATATAAAAGATTTTTTTTTTAAGGAGCTCAAACTTCATTATGGATACGTCATTAAAAAATTTAAATATGAAAATAAATAGCATAATATTGGGAGCATACTATAGCTGCCAGGCAAATAATTATGCAGATATGAAAGTCTGCATAAACACCTATTTCGTGAATACGAACAGAAATATTTCATTAAAATAAAAAAATACTCGATATGTATAACAAAATTATCTTCATTATGATGTTATTACTTATGATTTCGTGCAATTCGAAGCAGAAACGAAATCATAAAAACTCAATAGAGATTAAAGAACAATTAGGACAATCGTCTTATCCTTTTATAAAAAGTATGGAGTATCATGCCTATATACAAGATAATGAGGCTATCCCTGTTATAGATATCCAAATCACTGAAAAAGGAAACTTCTCTATCTTTGTAAAATACCAAACTAATAAAAAATATTCGAAACTTAGTTATAAAGAGACTTTGGATTTTTTGTCCACCGTCATAGAAAAACAAAATAAAGAAAATATTCCCCTCTCTAGGCTTCAACAAATATTTATAAGAACAGAAATGTGGAATGAAAATTCCATCTATACTTCTATGGAGGAATACAGGAACATAAACATTCCACACGGCGAATATTTTAACAAAAAAGCGAAGGAAAGCCGTATAGTTTCAGACATCACAAAAATACTATCCAGATATAACTTAAAGATTGGAAGTCTCTCATACGAAGGTCTGCTACCGCTAGACGGAAAAGTCATTAAAGAAATAAATAAAAATATAGAATTAAATACGTCAGAAGCTTACCTTACAGGGAATTTAGTTTTAGATATTGCAAACCAATAGTTATGAAAATCAAGAATTTAGAAGAAGCATTAATCTGTTTTAAAGAAAATGCAATCATTCATGGGGAATGTACGCAAAATGGTGACAACAAACGTGGTAACAAAAGCCACAAAAATATAATAAATGCCATCAAGTACATTTCTGCAGAACATAAATATGAGATTTTAGAACCTCTTTTGGAAGATAACAATCTTTCTGTAAGAATATGGGCAGCTTATGCACTATTGCACGTTAATACTCCAAAAGCAGTAAAAGCATTGAAAGAAATTGTTAAGAATGACAGTGGAATTATGGGGTTCAATGCAGAAATGACATTAGATGAATTCAAGAAAGGCAACATTTAACCTGCATATTTCATTCTCACCTAATTATACAAGTGCAAAGATTTGCCAGAAATTACATCCCGACGTAGCATGTAATACGTCCCGACGCAGAGCCAGAGACGTCGGGACGCAGCAAAAGCTACGTCCCGACGTAATTCAAAGCACATCTGGAGGAATCGGAAAGAGGATGTATGATGTTTCGCAACAAAATAACGAAACTGTAAGGCTCTTGCAGCAGATTCCTTACAAATCTCCGCTTATTCATACCTAAAAACTATGATTTTACTACTTTTTGCAACTTTTATGAGTTAAAATTCTATTAAAACGTCACGTATTTCAAGAAAAAGCTATACTTTTGCAACCGGAAATAGAATGAAAAGCGGAAAACATATCCGTTGGATGACTAAACCGCAAGAAATAAAAACAACAAAATAAAAGAAATAAGACAATGAAGAAATTTAGAGCAGCCGTAGTAGGATACGGCAACATCGGTAAGTTTACTGTTGAGGCACTCGAAGCAGCTCCTGACTTTGAGATTGCAGGTATTGTACGTCGTCAGGGTGCCAAGGACAAACCAGCTGAGTTGGCAAACTATGAAGTAGTAGACGACATCACCAAGTTGAAGGATGTAGATGTTGCTATCCTCGCAACCCCTACCCGCTCTTGCCCTGAGTATGCAGAGAAGATCGTTGCCCTCGGTATCAACACCGTAGACAGCTTCGATATCCACACCAGCATCCTCGACTACCGTACCAAGCAGATGGAAAACTGCAAGAAGGCTGGCAAGGTAAGCGTTATCTCTGCAGGTTGGGACCCAGGTTCTGATTCTATCGTACGTGTTCTGATGGAGAGCCTTGCTCCTAAAGGCTTGACATATACCAACTTCGGTCCTGGTATGAGTATGGGTCACTCAGTTTGTGTTCGTGGCAAGAAGGGCGTAAAGGAAGCGCTCTCTGTAACCATCCCATTGGGTGAGGGTATCCACCGCCGTATGGTATACGTAGAGTTGGAAGAAGGTGCCAAGCTTGAGGATGTAACAGCCGAAATCAAGGCCGATCCATACTTCGCTCATGATGAGACCCACGTATTCGCCGTAGCATCAGTAGATGATGTAAAGGATATGGGTCATGGTGTGAACCTCGTTCGCAAGGGTGTATCAGGCAAGACTCAGAACCAGCGTTTCGAGTTCAATATGAGCATCAACAACCCAGCCCTCACCGCTCAGGTATTGGTTAACGTGGCTCGTGCTTCATTCCGTCTGCAGCCAGGTTGCTACACCATGCCAGAGATTCCTGTTATCGATATGTTGCCAGGAACCCGTGAGGAAATCGTTGCAACACTCGTATAATTGGGAGTGAAGAAAGAAGAGTGAAGAGTGAAGAATTCACTTGCATCACAATAATAAAACGGCTCGCAAGAAGTTTCGATTTCTTGCGAGCCGTTTCCATTCAACTAAAACCACTTATAATAACCCTGTCATATACAATGGCAAATAAGTAATTCCCTCCTCTACTTTCAAATCAGCAGTATGCAAAACATACGGTTCTGCCAGATAGCTACCATATTTAGCGATGCACTTTTTGAGAGAAGTGAGCGTGTATCTGTTAGTTGACTTCACTTCTATCGGTGAAATATTATGCTTTGACGTTATTGTATCTTTGGCTATCAGGAAATCCAGTTCCATCCTTTCCCGGGCATCATCCTTACTATATTTAGAAAAGAAATACAGCTTATGTCCTGCCGAACGTAACATCTGAGCAACAATATTCTCAACTATCATTCCACCATTAAACTCCAGCTTATCTATCAGAAGCTTGTTATATAAGTTTTCCGATACTATCGTATTTTCATTGAAAGCATGACTGATGAGCAACCCCGTATCAGCCATATAGCATTTCAATGTCGTATCATCGGTATTCATGCCAAGACCGATGCTTGGCTCTGTCGTATTATAGGCCATATTGACTATCATTGCATCTGACAGCCAAAAGAATGCCGTTTCATAATCTCGCATTCTCGCCCCTTCGGTGAGTGCCTTCAACATAAATTTCTTCTCATGTTTTTGAAGCTGAGAAGGAATAGTATCAAAAATCTGAGTAACTTTAAATACATAAGTTGACGCATACTTCTGGATATCATTACGATATAAAGTAAGAATTTGGCGTTTCACACGATCCACCTTATTGAAATCTCTGGTTTCTACAAATTTAGCTACAGCCTGCGGCATTCCTCCAACAATGAGATACTGTCTGAAATAGTCCATTGCCATGCGATGCATCATTTGTCCCATCTCATGCCTTTTCTGAAAGTTCATTCGTATAAGCGGCATCAGGGTTTCATTGTTCAGTGCCCACAAGAATTCCTCGAAATCCATAGGATACATCAATATTTCTTCCTCCTCAGAAGGAATCATGATATTCTCTACGTTTTTTTTGATAGAAACAAGCGAACCAGTCTCGATATAATCGTAACGACCATCTTCAACCAGATACTTGATAGCTGTACGAGCCCGGGGATACAATTGCACCTCATCAAAGATTATAACTGATTTTCTTGGATATAGAGGTGTATTGGTGAAACTGCTTAAATACATAAAGAATGTATCCAAGTCATCCAGATAGGTTTCGAACAAGGATTTTATGTTCTTTCCTATCTTATTGAAATCAAGTAAAATATAACTCTTGTATTCTTTTTGAGCGAATTCCTTTACGATATAGCTCTTTCCTACACGACGGGCACCATTGATGAGAACAGCACTTTCTCCGTTCTGTTCTTCTTTCCATTTCTTTAGCTGCTCATATACTTTTCTTCTCATAATTTACACCTATCCTAGATTAATTTTATCGGAAAAATACACCTATCCGCGATTAACATTTCTCAGTTTTTACACCTATCCGCGATTATCAGATAATACAAGTACACACCTATCCGCGATTATCAGATGATGCAAATATACACATATCCGCGATTATCTCCAAGAAAAAGCCATTTTTTTAATATCTTTTAATTTTAGGAATAAGATGATAACGATACGCAAGATACATAATATTGGTATAGTATAAACATCATGCTTTAAGTCCATTGTAGCTTTGTTTTATAATCCATTGCAAGCATGTGAATTAGCTACAGAAGCCGTATCTATCGGCATGAAGAAGTAGATCTATTTAATAGTCGGCAGCCGCCAGCAAGGTTGCTGGCATATGGCAGCGACATTGTCGGCATATGGCAGCAAGGTTGCCGGCAGCTGCCGGCAACCATACGAAACTATATTTAAAAGGTAAATAATACAGGTTTCTAAGACTATTTAAATAACTTATCAAAAGCTATATTATTTATGCGTCATGATATCAAGCACCATATCATCGGTAGCTCTCATCGCATCGGCACCGATGCTCGTGAGGTTGTGGATGCACTTATCCACATCATCATCTACGATACCCTCGGCAGAGGTGACACACTTGCCTTCCATAGAAAGAAGGGCGGAAAGAAGAGCGGTGCTGACACCTGATGAAATCTTCAGGGCACAACTTGGTTTCGCTCCGTCACAAATCATACCGGTGAGATTGGCTATCATATTCTTGACAGAATTGCAGATGCGGTTATAATCGCCACCCATCAGATAGGTAATGCCGCAACTGCTGCCCGTACTGGCTACCACACAACCGCAAAGAGCTGAAAGCTTGCCTAAACTCTGCTTGATATAGATGGCAGTCAGATGACTGAGCATCAGGGCACGGATCATTTCCTCCTCGGTATTCTCGTTCTCCAGCGCATAAACCACCACAGGATTCGTTGCACAGATGCCCTGGTTGCCGCTGCCGCTGTTGCTCATCACCGGAATCATGGCACCACCCATACGGGCATCACAGGCTGAAGCGGTGCGGGAGATGATATGCGAGAAAATATTATCGCCGAAGATACCATGACTCAACGGACGGTCCATCGTCTTGCCCAAACAGTGGCCATAGTTGCCTTTGATACTCAACTCGGCAGCCTTCATATTATAGTCCCTGGTCTTGAGAATGAAAGAAATCTCATCGAGCGGAGCTGTTGTTGCAAACTCGTAAACCATCGGGAAATTGAGCTGGATGTCGTCATCAGCCTCATCACCCACAGTACCGCCACGCTTATCGAGCACTACCTCACCATTACGCTCAACATACACAAAATGGGTATGAGAACCGGAGATAATTGCCGTAGCCTGGTCTTCACCGGCATGACAGATGATTTCGATATAGAGTTTATCCACATCACCCTGCTTCAGTTTGATGTTGATATCCGCATCCTTGATATATTGTTTGCCCTGCTCCAGACTGTCGGGAGTGAGGTCTTTCAACACTTCCAGCTGATATTCAGGCTTTCCGATGAGCGCACCCAGCGATACGGCGATAGGCAAACCAATCATACCCGTGCCAGGAATGCCGACACCCATCGCATTCTTGAGCATATTAGGACTCAGAAGAACTTCAATACGTTCAGGGCGCTTGCCCAATGTTGTAGCAGCCTTGGCTGTACATAGTGCCACAGCCATCGGTTCGGTACAGCCGATGGCAGGAACCACCTCTTTATTAACGAGCGCAATGATGCGCTCACGCTTACTTTTCTCTAACATAATCTATATAGCTTTTATATAAATAACGTTCTTACCATTATTTCGGGTACAAAAATACAAAAAATAAACCGTATTCTTCTCTTTTCTCGAGAAAAATACGGTTTAAATCTATATTTCTTGATGAATTAGTCTTCCAACTGGAACAGAGGATCATCTGGAGTCAGCATGGTAGGCTTCTGGTCGAATTCCTTCAAGAGCTGCTCAGAAGCATACTTCTTGTCAACCACCAGGCGGAACATGTACTCGTTGAACCAATCGTTGGTCATGATGAAGCAACCGGCAAAACCATTGTCAGCACCCCAACTGTTCTCCACCTTCCACTTTACAGGCTTGCCATTGGCATCGAGATCTACAGCTGTCAGCGTCATGGCATGAGTAGAACCGCTATCAAAAGTAGCGATGCGGTCAGCCTTGTTCATTGGGAATGAGGTATTGAAGAGGCCGGCGTAATCGAAGTTGTCGAGTGCCAGATAGCCGCGCTTTCTATCAAGCTGCTTGCCAACATCATAACTTGAATACATCTTATGACCATCCTTTAGAGAGGCGATGGCGAGCTGGGCAATCTCCTCCATAGGCAGGTTCAGATACTTCCAGTTATGACCATCATAAGTATGGCGGTCGTATTCTACCTCGTATGTCTTGTGGTAAGGACGGCGTGGATCGTTCATCACCATCAGGAAGGTACCGTTCAGATCCTTGCCTACGGTTTCCTCATAGAAACTCTTAGGAGTATACTTTTTAGCCTCGCCAACCTGCTTGCCATCCTTATCGCGGAAAGCATAGGTAAATTCCTTTACCGGTTCACCGAGAGTAAGACTCAGCATGTGATAAACCTGACCGAGCATCTCGTTCTTGCGAGCCTGGATAGCTGCAGATTTCTTGCCCTGAGCCACCATCTTGCGGAGTTCCAGACCATACTCGCGGAGCTTGCTGCTTACGAGACGGCTCATCTTGGAAGTATTGTTGCTTGAGAAGGTCTCAGGCTGGGCACTCATTGGTACGAGACCATACTTGCTTGCCAAATCGGCAACACCACAGAAAGTACCGCCATCATTGAGCGGATTCTTGAAGAAGAATTGCACCTGAGGATCCTCGATACTCTTCTTGCCGAGGTCGATAACCCCCTGGAGCATCAGGTTAGCCTTCTCCAGCTGGTCATAGAAGAAGAGATAATCCTGAGAATACTCCACCACTCTGCCCTGCTTGTCGTTGACAGCAAAGTTGGAACGGAGCACGTTGAAACCGCTGAACATCCAGCAACGGCCCGAACTCTTCTGGTTGTGAATGCTCTGCGAAGGAGTCTCGATGCTGAAATGAGTATCAACCGGGGCCTCGTTGGCATGATTCTTCACAAGGTCATCAATGCTGTTGTTGGCAATCGCATTGAAGAGTGCCTTGTTGGCTACACCTGACTGCTGGCTTTTCTCCATCTGCTGGAGAGCAGACTGACTGATGCCGCCACCCTTGGTCTGCGCCATCAGAGACATGGAAGCCATCAGCATGGCTCCCAAAAGTAATACATTTTTTCTCATCACGATAAAGGTATTTATTTGCTTATTTTTATATAACTAATTCCGAATTTCATTCCTTTTTCAGAAATTTCCTTTGCAAAAATACAAAGAATAATCGGAAAAAGCGAAAATATTGCCTCAAAAGTGCTTTATATAGGAAAAAAGCATTATCTTTGCACAAGATTTTCACGAAGAAAACATGGACAAGAACAAGTTTAGTCTATTAAATAGTATAAAATACCCGGAAGATTTGAGACGGCTGAGCATTGACCAGCTGCCACAAGTCTGCAAAGAGTTAAGAGAAGACATCATCGACGAGGTTGCCGTCAACCCCGGTCATTTTGCCTCCTCTCTTGGCGTGGTGGAAATAACCGTAGCCCTACATTATATCTACAACACCCCATACGACCGTATTGTATGGGATGTGGGACACCAGGCCTACGGACATAAGATATTAACAGGACGCCGCGACAACTTCTGTACCAACCGCAAGTTGCACGGCATCCGTCCATTCCCTACACCTTTAGAAAGCGAATATGATACCTTCGCCTGCGGACATGCGAGCAATTCCATCTCCGCAGCACTCGGTATGGCCGTTGCCGCACGCGAAAACGGAGAAACCAACAGGCACGTAGTGGCCGTCATTGGCGATGGAGCCATGAGCGGCGGACTGGCTTTCGAGGGACTGAACAACGTATCAAGTACACCTAACGACATGCTCATCATCCTGAACGACAACGATATGAGCATCGACCGGGCTGTGGGCGGTATGGAGAAATATCTCCTGAACCTCGATACCAACGAGACCTACAACCGCCTCCGCTTCAAGGCTTCACAGTGGCTGCACTCCAAAGGTTATCTCAACGAAGACCGCAAGAAGGGCATCCTGCGCCTGAACAATGCACTGAAGTCGGCACTGAGTCATCAGCAGAACATCTTCGAGGGTATGAATATCCGCTACTTCGGACCTTTCGACGGTCATGACGTGAAGGAAGTGGCGAGAGTGCTCAAACAGCTTAAGAACATGAAGGGGCCTAAGCTGCTGCATCTGCATACCACCAAGGGAAAGGGTTACGAACCAGCCGAGAAGTGTGCCACCATCTGGCACGCACCAGGAAAATTCGATCCGGAAACGGGTGAGAGACTCATTGCCGATACCAGCAACCAGCCTCCTAAATATCAGGATGTTTTCGGTGAGACGCTACTTGAACTGGCTCAGAAAAATCCGAAGATTGTAGGTGTGACACCAGCCATGCCTACAGGATGCTCCATGAACATCATGATGAAGGCGATGCCA
Source organism: Segatella copri (assembly GCF_019127135.1). Classification (GTDB taxonomy): domain Bacteria; phylum Bacteroidota; class Bacteroidia; order Bacteroidales; family Bacteroidaceae; genus Prevotella. The sequence goes on from NZ_JAHOEA010000018.1 coordinate 45,788, forward strand.
AACCGTACCTTCGATGTAGGTATTGCCGAGGGGCATGCCGTCACCTTCTCAGGAGGTATGGCGAAAGACGGACTCATCCCATTCTGCAATATCTACAGTTCGTTTGCACAGCGTGCCTACGATAACATCATCCACGACATGGCACTGCTCAACCTGCCGGTTATCATGTGTCTGGACCGTGCCGGACTGGTAGGCGAAGACGGACCAACCCATCATGGTGCCTTCGATATGGCGGCTCTCCGTCCGATTCCGCATCTCACCATCGCATCTCCGATGAACGAGCATGAGTTGCGCAACCTGATGTATTCAGCCCAGTTGCCAGGTCATGGCAGCTATGTAATCCGTTATCCGAGAGGCAAGGGTGTGCTCGTAGACTGGCGCAACCCAATGGAGGAAATCAAGACCGGTACCGGCAGAAAGCTGAAAGACGGAACCGATGTGGCTGTTCTCACCATCGGTCCTATCGGAAACGATGCCGCTCAGGCTATCGCTGAGGTTGAAGCCGAAACCGGAATGAGCATCGCCCACTACGATATGCGATTCCTCAAGCCACTCGATGAAAACATTCTGAAAGAGGTGGGCGAAAAGTTCAGCCGCATCATCACCATCGAAGACGGCGTTCGTATGGGCGGTATGGGCTCAGCCGTACTGGAATGGATGAACGACCATGACTATCAGCCAAAGATGACCCGAATGGGATTGCCAGATGAGTTTGTGGAACACGGAACCGTGGCACAGCTCAGGGAAATCGTGCATCTCGATAAAGAATCAATCAAAGAAGCAATTAAGAAATGAAAATAATCATAGCTGGCGCACATGCCATAGGTACTCACCTGGCGAGACTCCTGTCACGCAGCAATGAAGAGATTACGCTCATCGATGAAAGCGAAGAGCGCCTGGCCAGCATTGGCTCCGACTGCGACCTGCTCACCATGCTGGGCAAGCCTACCAGTCTTCACATCTTACGCGATGCAGGGGTTGCAGATGCCGACCTCTTCATCGCCGTTACTCCGGTAGAAAGTACCAACATCACAGCTAGCATCCTTGCCAAGAACCTGGGTGCCAAAAGAACGGTGGCCCGTGTGGATAACCCGGAGTATATGGATCCGCAGGCTCAGGAATTCTTCAAAGGATTAGGTATCAACAAACTGATTTATCCGGAGATGCTCGCAGCCGTAGATATCAATAACGGATTGAAAATGAGTTGGGTACGTCAGCGTTGGGATGTGCACGACGGCGCACTCGTCATGCTCGGCATCAAACTGCGCGAAGGATGCGAGATACTGAACGAACCGCTCAAGAACATCAGCGGTCCTAACGACCCTTATCACGTGGTAGCCATCAAGCGAGGCAGTGATACCATCATCCCTGGCGGTAACGACGAGCTGAAACTCTACGACCTCGCCTACTTCATGACCACCCGCAACTATATCCCATATATCCGCAAGATTGTGGGTAAGGAGCACTATGTGGATGTGAAGAACGTGATGATTATGGGTGGCGGACGCACAGCCGTAAGAGCCGTGAAGAAGATGCCGGAATATATGGAATGCAAGATTATCGAGATGAGCGAGGAGCGCTGCGAATATCTCAACGATATTCTCGATGAGAACAAGACGCTCATCATTCATGGAGACGGACGCGACATTCCGCTGCTCGTAGAAGAAGGTATCCGCAGCACGCAAGCCTTCGTGGCACTGACCGGTAACGCCGAAACCAATATTCTGGCCTGTCTTACCGCCAAGAGAATGGGTGTGCGCAAGACGGTGGCTGCCGTAGAAAACGTAGACTACGTGAGCATGGCAGAGAGTCTGGATATCGGTACCATCATCAACAAGAAGATGATTGCCGCCAGCTACATCTACCAGATGATGCTCGATGCCGACGTGATGAATGTGAGATTCCTGATGAGCGCCAACGCCGATGTGGCAGAGTTTATAGCCAAAGAAGGTTCGAAGGTAACCCAGAAACCGGTGAAGGAACTCGGCATGCCTATCGGTGTAACCATCGGTGGACTGGTTCGCGGTGAAGAAGGAATGCTCGTTTCGGGTAATACCCAGATAGAACCGGGCGACTCGGTGATGGTTTTCTGCCACAACATCAACATGAAGAAAATTGAGAAATACTTCATCTAAGCATGAAGGAGATAGAGACATACTTCATATATGATAAACAGCAAATTAATATATAAGATTTTAGGGCAACTGCTTTTCATCGAGGCTTTCCTGCTCTTCGTCAGTCTACTGGTAGCTTTCTATTACCAGCAGGATGACATCTTTGCCTTCATTGTGGCAACACTTACCACCATCGGAGGCGGACTGGTGCTGAAATGGCGAGGACACGGAGCCGATAACTCAATGTCGCGCCGTGATGCCTATCTCGTGGTAACGCTCTCATGGATTGTATTCAGTTTCTTCGGAACCCTCCCCTTCATGGTGAGTGGATACATCAACAACTTTACCGATGCCTACTTCGAAACCATGTCGGGATTTACGACAACGGGAGCCACGATATTAGACGATGTAGAATGTTTCCCCCACGGACTACTCTTCTGGCGTTCGCTCACCCAATGGATAGGCGGTCTGGGAATCGTGTTCTTCACCATCGCCCTGCTGCCTTCGCTTGTAGGAGGACAGACCAAGGTGTTTGCTGCCGAGGCAACAGGACCTATCAAGACTAAATTGCATCCCCGGCTTTCCACTTCGGCTAAATGGATATGGAGTATCTATCTGATGCTCACCATCGCCTGCATCGCATCCTACTATGTGGCAGGAATGAATCTCTTCGACAGTTTCAACTATGCGATGACCACTACGGCTACGGGAGGTTTCTCTACCCATAACAGCAGTACCTCGTTTTTCCATTCGCCGGCGCTGGAATACATCTGTGCCTTCTTCTGCTTCCTGTCGGGTGTTAATTTCACCCTACTCTATGCAGCCGTCATCAAGTTCAAGATCAAGGATCTGTTCAAGAATTCAGAGTTTAAGTTCTATATGCTCCTCGTTACAGCCTTCACGGCTTTCATCATGGTAGAGCTGATAGCGATGCGCAACTACGATGTGGAGCATGCCTTCAGAAGTGCTATCTTCCAGGTGGTATCATTCATCACCACCACGGGATTATTTAACGACGATGCTGCTGTGTGGCCTCACGTTACCTGGGTGGTATTGGCAGCCTGCATGTTCTTCGGAGCCTGCTCAGGCAGTACGAGTGGAGGTTTGAAATGTATCCGTGGCGTGATGCTGGTAAGAATGGTGAAGAATGAATTCCGCCAGATTCTGCATCCTAACGCCGTGCTGCCATTGAAGATTGATGGTGTGAACGTGCCGATGCAGAAGCGGGTTACGCTGCTCGCCTTCCTCACCACCTATCTCATCATCTGTCTGGTGATATCGTTCACGATGATAGCCATGGGCATTGACAATACCAATGCCATCACCATCACCCTGAGTTGTGTGGGTAATGTGGGACCTACGCTGGGTACGGAAATCGGACCAACCATGTCGTGGAGCGAACTGCCGGATGTGGCAAAATGGTTCTGTTCGCTGATGATGCTCATCGGCCGTCTGGAGATATTCAGTGTACTGGTTATCTTTACGCCAGCGTTCTGGAGAGAAAACTAACCTTCCCAGAGAGGAGTTAGGAACCAAGAGAGAAAAATGATATTTGGAGTAAGAAATACGCTTACTAGACTAAGTATATTTCGCCCCCAAAAGCGTTATATATAATAAGGTATAGGCTCAAAAGGCCTTAACTGGAGAGTAAGAAACGGTGCTATCGAGCACAATTATAAACTAAATATAAGTAAAATGAAACCATTAAAATTTCAACCGCTATTAAAATCCACCATCTGGGGTGGCAGTAAGATTATCGCTTTCAAACATCTCGACGTAAAGCAGGAGAATGTGGGAGAAAGCTGGGAAATCTCTGGAGTACCAGGAAATGAAAGCTTCGTAGCCGATGGCGAGATGCAGGGCAAGAGCCTCAACGAGGTTGTTGCAGAACTGAAGGGGAGTTTCCTCGGAGAAGAGAACTACAAGCGTTTCGGCAATGAGTTTCCACTGCTCATCAAGTTTATCGATGCCAACCGCGACCTCTCTATCCAGGTGCATCCTAATGATGAAATTGCCAAGAAGCAGGGTAAGGAGCGCGGCAAGACCGAGATGTGGTATGCATTGCCATGTGAGCCGGATGCCAAACTCTACAACGGCTTGAAGATGCAGATTACCCCTGAGCAGTACAAGGAGATGGTAGAGAATGATACCATTACCGATGCCCTGGCTCAGTATGAGGTAAAGGAAGGTGACTGTTTCTTTATTCCTGCCGGCAGAATCCACGCCATCGGAACAGGCTGTTTCGTTGCCGAGATTCAGCAGACCAGCGATGTTACCTATCGCATCTACGACTTCAAGCGCAAGGACAAGGATGGCAACTATCGCCAGCTCCACACCAAGGAGGCATCTGAGTGCATCGACTACACCGTATTGGCAGACTATCGCCAGCACTACACTCCAGCCAAGAATCAGGGTGTAAGCATAGTACAGTGCCCTTACTTCACCACAGCCGTTTATGATCTCAATGATCCAATGACTTTGGATTATTCAGAGTTGGATAGCTTCGTGATTCTGATTGGCTTGAAGGGTGAGGCTAAGATTACCGACAACGAGGGTAACGAAATTACGCTCCAGGGCGGCGAGAGCATCGTAGTTCCAGCCGCTACCCAGACATTGAAGGTAGAAGGAACCTTGAAGTTCCTGGAGACATACGTATAAATTTAAAGGTAAAAAAGTAAAAAGGTAAAAAGGTAAAAAGAGCCTGGCGGGATATCATCTGCCTGCTTTCTTTTTACCTTTTTACTTTTTTACCTTTCCAAATACTTTTCCACATCCGCCTGAATCTTCTGGAATTCCGGTGAGAACTGGTAGAAGGTGTTTTTCTTCATCATCATTTTTACCTTGCCCAAACTATTCTCATAGCATGCCATTTCGGTGCGGGCCTGCTCGGAATGGATGGCACGGTCGCGGATTTCGTTCTCCCTATCATTGCGCAAAGCATCGCAAACACTCTGGACGATGGGACTTACTACCAGGTCGAAGAGATGATGACCCTGTATATATAAATAGGTATTGCTCTCGTTTACACCCAGATTGTTGAGGTAAAGAGCCATTTCATCCAACTCATCCTTAAACTTCTTGAAGCGGCGCTCCAGCTGGAACAGCTTTGCCCGCACCTTCTTTCCCAAATAATCTATCGCCCATTTAGGATCCTGGATACGGACAGAAGGCAGCATGATGACCTTATCAAACTCTGCCATATCAAAATGCATCGACATCTTGCGATGACGCACATAAAACAGCATGTGCCATAAGAAAAGAGGCCAGATGGTACGGGAATAGGACTCAAGGAAACGCTCGAAATCGAAGATGCGACGGTCGTTGAGCGTCACCATTACACAGGTTTCATGCAATCCTCTGGCATAACATTGGAAGTTTTCAATGGCATAAGCATAGGTATGGAAGATGAAAGGATTCTCCAACATCTGCTGGGATGACTCGGTTGAGCCCTGACGCAAATAATCGTAATCGGCATCTACACAGGCTATCATATCTCTACCGACACCCTTCAGCATGCTGGAAATAGCAGCCTTCTTGCCTCTGTCTAAATGCTGGTTACGGGTAGGAAGCATGATATCAAAATAGCGTTTTTCATTCTCAAACTTTCCCAGTACAGAACGCCAGAAGAAGACATCATCGTAGCTCTCGACGTAAGCCACAATCTTGCGCCGAGCCTTCTTCGAAGTCATCTTATTGGCTGCCTCGAAGAACTGGGAATTGATATTATCAGTTAACCGTTTAGCCATAATACTTCTTTTTCACTTATATCGTAATGTCGCTCACATCCGTCACCCTATCGGTCCATCCATCCATGACCACAGCAGGACTGTGGGTGGTCATGATGATCTGGATATTCGGATTAAGCTGCAGCACCAGACCGATGAGCTGCTTCTGCCATTCGAAATGAAGGCTGATTTCCGGCTCATCCATAAAGAGGACGTATGACTGGTTGTCCTCCACCAGCACGGTGAGGAGGATGGCGAGAATCTGCTTCTCACCAGCCGAGAGCTGATAAGGCAAAAGCTGCTCGCCTATCTGATTGAAGCGGATTTCGTTGGCAGTACGGATGATGGTCTTGCCGGTATCCTTGAAAAGACCATCTACCATATCCTGGAACAGTTTCTTCGGTTCACTCAGTTTCTGAGCCTTGAAGGCGGCATCCGGTTCGCCGCTCTGAAGCACGGCGATGATGCGGTTGCCGATGTTCACCTGATAATCCAGATACTTGCGCTGCAGCTGGAAGAGCTGCCAGTCGAGTTCGGTAACCAGGGTAAGGTCTATCTTGTTGATCATCTCGGCATTCATCAATGGTCTATCTACCGAGCGGATTACATCATATCTAATCCACTTTGCCTCCTCCGGCTCCACCTTCAGATGCACGCCCTTAATCATGTGGCTAGGGAATTCGCCGCCAGCCGCCAGACCCTTTATCACCTTATTTAATATAGTACTCTTGCCCACGCCGTTTACACCACTCAGGATATTGACACGGCGGTCGAGGTTCCAAAGAATATGTTTGGTACCGCTCCAGAGAGATTCAATCTCTATCTGTTTGATATAATCAGCATATTTCTGCATAAGAATTATCTCCTATTCTAAAAAATATACCGCAAATATAGTAAAATTCCTCGAATTTTTGTACCTTTGCACTCGATTTTATTCAAAAATAGGAAGATTTAAATAGAAATAAGGAAAAAATGGATAACAAACGACCTCTTATCGCCCACCTGTGCCTCTTCTGTTCCGGTGCATTCTGGGGACTGATGGCTCCTATAGGCAAGGCAGCAATGCAAAACGGCATCGACGGCATCGACCTGGTGAGTTTCCGTGTATTGGGTGGCGCCATCCTCTTCTGGATTGCATCATTCTTCACTAAAAGAGAACATATCCCAACCAAGGACATCATCAAGATGGCAGGTGCCGGCATCTTCGGACTGGTATGCAACCAGTGCTGCTATACCATCGGTCTGAGTCTCACCTCGCCAAGCAACTCCAGCATCATGACTACCTCGATGCCTATCTTTGCGATGATTCTCTCGTTCCTGATTCTGAAGGAACCTATCACCAGGAAGAAGGCTATCGGTGTGCTGATGGGATGCAGCGGAGCCTGCATCATCATCCTGACAAGTGCTACGGCTGGCAATGCCAAGGTGGGAAACATCTGGGGCGACCTGCTCTGCATCTCGGCACAGCTTTCGTTCGCTCTCTATCTGGCGCTCTTCAAGCCGCTGGTTCAGAAGTATTCGCTCTTCACGGTTAACAAGTGGATGTTTACCTGGGCAACCCTCTTCATCTGGCCTTTCACGATAGGACATGTATCGGACATTCCTTTCGCCCAGGTTCCGATGAGCACCTGGTGGGAAACGGGCTACGTCATCTTCTTCGGCACCTTCCTGGGTTACATCTGCATGATGATTGGTCAGAAGACGTTGCGCCCTACCGTGGTGAGTGTATATAATTATGTGCAGCCGCTGGTATCGGTTACCGTGAGTGTTATCGTGGGTCTCGCCGTATTCAAAGGCATACAGGCAATAGCCGCCGCCCTCATCTTCTCCGGTGTATGGCTCGTGGTAAAGAGCAAATCAAAAAATGATATCGACAAGCACGACCACAGTCTGGCTTACGAGAAAAGACATGCTTAAAAGATATAATGTCGATTGATAAAACTGAAACTGTCCCCATCTGAAATAACAGATGAGGACAGTTTTTGTTTTATAAGAAAAGATATCAGCAACCGAAATAAACCATCAATCCGCCCAATACGATATACAGCAGGGCGTATGGGATGGCCGAACGGAGAATCTCTCCATCCTTTCCCTCCATATCGCAGGCTGCAGTAGCGATGGCGATGCTCTGCGGACTGATCATCTTGCCACCCGTAGCTCCCGTGGTATTGGCGGCAACCAGCCAGTTCTCCTGACCACCCTCCATACCAAAGAATGTGCTCTGTCCCGTCATGCCCAACTGATTGGCTACATGAGCCTGAAGCTTGGCAAAGAGGATATTCGAAGAGGTATCAGAACCCGTTACGAAGGTTCCGATGGCACCAATCATCGGTGCTACCAAAGGATAGAAATCACCCGTCACAGCCACCAGACCAGAGGCGATGGAAGTAATCATTCCCGAATAGTTCATCACACTCGCCAGGGCTATCAGCGAACAGATGGTCACCACCGTCTTTCGCAGATTCACCATGGTACGGGCAAGAATCACCATCAGTCGCTTAAGGCTCAATCCCTGTATCAGTCCACCAATCGTAGCACCCAGGAAGAGCATCAAGCCCGCATTGGAAATCCAGCCAAACTTAAAGGTGCTGTCGAGCACTAGCAGATGAACCGCACTCACCAAATGGCTCTTGAGGAAAGCATTGACCGGAGGACAGAGTGCGCCGGAAACCAGGATGAATATCAATATAAAGAGGTAAACGCTCCATGCCTTCAGACTCTCGGCGAAAGTAAAGGTTTCCTTATCCTGCACCTTGCTCTTGCTAGCAAACACCTTGGCGTATGCGATGATGGCGATAATGGCAGCCAGCGAACCGATGATGGCTGGAGTCTCCGAACCGAGATAATAGCCGCAGACAAACTGCACTACCACGGAAATCACTCCCACCCAGAGAGCGATGATGAGATTCTTGATAAGATTGTGCTTATCGGTAAGCGTCAGGATGATGAAAGGCAGGATGATAAAGAGAGGTGCCAGCTGGATAATGGCGAAGGCCGAAGTCTCGCAAATCTGTGCCGCCGAAGCCGATCCGCTTTCAGCCACCTCATTACAGAGCGTAGTAACCGGCACACCCACGGCACCAAATCCCGTAGCCACGGTATTACCGATTAAGGAAACCAGAGCCGAGAACATCGGTTTGAATCCGAGTCCGATGAGGATGGCAGCAGGTATCGCCACCGCCGTTCCGAAGCCCGCCATACCTTCGAGCAGTCCGCCGAATCCCCATACGAGGAGCAGCACGAGCAGCCCCTTATCATCGGTAATCGATGTAAACTGCCTCTTGATTACCTCAATCTGCTTGCTTTCCACGAGGATATTATAGCTGTAGATAGCCATCAGGATGATGATGAGAATCGGGAACACCGCCTTCAGGATGCCTTCCACCACCGCCCATCCTGTCAGGGCGATTACGCTATCCTCCGCATGTTCCGGGGCTATCATGCCTAGCGGCGAAGCTGCGAAGAGAGCGAGCAACACGGTAACTACGAGCGTCAGCAAGGCGCTCTTATGACCTGCCATCTTGAAGCCGAGCATCAGGATGAACAGCAACACGATGGGAATAATAGAAACTATTGATGCCATAAGCCATTCAGTTTTTAAATGTTTTCGATTGCTAAATTTTATGTTTATGACTGCAAAAATAACATTTTTCTTTGAAAAAAGAAAGCATTTTTTGAAAAAATCTTTTATAAGATGTCCGATTTTTCAATTTCATACGTCTATAGAATGTAAAGGTTATGAGAACAGAAGAATTCAACCATATCGTCCTACCGATGCGCAGCAACTTGAAAGCGTATGCGCTAAGGTTGACTGAGAGTGACGACAATGCCGAAGACCTCGTGCAGGAAGTCATGCTCAGGCTGTGGGACATGCGCCAGAATATCCAGGCAGAAGATAACCTCAAGGCTCTAGCCATCACCATCATGCGCAACAAGTTTTATGACCAGTGCCGACATGAGGAGCGAAACTTCACCACCGACAAGGTGATGGAAGTGCCCATAGAAGACCGGCGGGCAGAGCAACGGGACGAGGTAAACCTCATCAAGCAGATAGTGGCACAGCTTCCGCCCTTGCAACAGCAGATATTCCGCATGAAGGAGATAGAAGGCTATACTGCCGATGAAATCATGCAGATAACGGGATGTACTGCCGATAATCTCCGAAAGAATCTCTCCCGAGCCCGGCTCAAAATCAGAGAGACCTATATGAATATCGTGAAACAGAACAGAACAAAATAAAGTAGGAGGAAAGAAGATGAACGATAAAATAAAAAGAATCGATGAATTCAAGGGTATCAATGAATTCAAGACGATACAGGACTTGCTCGACAAGTATATGGATGGTGCCACATCCAATGAGGAAGAGGCAACGCTCAGAAAATATTTCGAAGAGCATGCCAATGATATTCCGGAAGAATGGGAATCCTATCGCGCCCTCTTCAGCTATATCGGATTCGAACAGATGAATCTTTCTCAAATTCTAAAAGAAGAAGAGAAGGAGGAAGATTTCGAAAAGAAAGATATCGAGAAGGAAGAAATTCCAAAGAAGGAAGCTTCTCGCAGCAGATGGCTCAAATATTTCGGCACTTCTGTGGCAGCCGCCGCTATCATCGCATTCCTGATTGTGGGCATCCAGAAGATAGCCCAGCCTCAGCCTGAATGTTATGCGGTTATCGATGGAAAGGTTTATACCGACCAGGAGTTCGTTCATAACGAAGCCCTGGATGCCCTGGAAGATGTTTCGGCAGATTCCGAAGATCCATTCAGTGCCCTGGATATGATGAAACAATAAATTCATCTTTTAGATGAAACAATCAATCAAACTATAAAGTATAATATATATAATAAGGTATAGAATATGAAACGATGCAACTTGATAAAACGCTTCTTCATCGGACTGCTTCTTATCGTGGTAGCCTCGATTTCGGCTAATGCCCAGGAGGGACTATACGTAAAAAGTATATTCCAACGCTTCGGGCATGCCAAGGGATGCAAGATGGTTACGATGCAGAATACGCAACTCAAAGGTTACAGGCTCAAGATATACAAGAGCCTGGTATATAAGAACCATGCCACGGAAATAGCCCACTATCTGAAGTCCGACCGCAAGGCTGCGAAAAAGATCAGAGAGGTGGTGGAGAATGGCAAGATGGTGAGCGGCTATTACATGATGGCACCCTTAAGCAATGGCAACAACCGCTTTATCCTCTTCAGTAATCCGAGTAAAAGCAAGGGAACCGTGATTTATATCGAAGGCGACCTGTCGCCCGAAGATATCATGCAACTCTGCTATTCCAGAAGATAGAAACAACATTTTTCTTCTGGAATCTTCTCAATAAGAATAAAAAACAACATAAAATATAGTATTATGAATATCAAAAACGTAATGATGATGGCTGCTATGATGCCAGCCTTCGCCCTTGCTGAAACCAACAGCAACAGTGCACCAGCCTCGGTAGAGGCTAACGACACCACAATCAGAGTGAACGACCAGAACATCGTCATCAAGCAGGATGGTGAACAGACTTCTGTGAAGATATATAAGATGAACGGCAACGAGATGACCAAGATTTCCGAAACCCAATTCGTAGATGGTCAGGAAGTAGAAAAGGTATTTGTCACCTCGCCTTTCATCCCTCAGACCTTGAGCAAGCGCAAGCGCAGTCTGGAGAGTCATTATCCAACCTTCTTCTTCGGCTGCAGCCAGTTGCCAGGCAGCAGGGGAAGCATGGGAGGCAACAACGAGATGCACAGTCGCGACTCCAAGTCGTGGGAATGGGGCATCACCCTCACCAGTCTCTGCTTCCGCCTTTCCAACGAAATGGCGCTCACCTCCTCTCTCTCCATCGGACAGGTACACCACCATTTCAAGGACAATTATGTATTAAGTACCGAAAACGGGGTATCAGCAATGACTCCAATAGAAGGCGAAACGCTAAAGAAAAGCTATATCAGCTACAATGTGCTCCGCCTGCCTATCATGCTGGAGTGGCAGAAGCGCATAGGATGCCATGATGCATTCCTGGCGTTAGGTCCATCGGTAGAATACCGCTGGCACGAACATTCCCGCTACTTCATCGGAAAGCACAAGCATACCGAAACGGGCGATATCAACCTCAACCCTATCGGCCTGAACCTCGAGGCCCGTGCCGGCTACTCAGGAGTGATGCTCTACGCCCGTGCCGGAATAACCCCGCTGCTCAACAAGACCAAGGCTCCCGAGTGTTACCCGATGACCATCGGCTTAGGATTCAGATTGTAATTTCTCTCAAAAAAGTGGCGATAGGTGTGCGAAATCTCATAAAAAAACATAGATTTCGCACACCTATCGCCACTTTTTGCTGTTTACCGGCCAAACTAGGAAGTGAAACACAGCCAAATTGGGTAACGAATCACAGCCAAATTAGGTAACGAAATTCGCAAATCACGGCCAAATTAGGTAATTTTGCCCATTTTTCTGCTAAAAAATGCCCGAATACCACAAACGTGGTAGCAGGAATACTACTCATATGCTATTTCAGAATCCAAAAAATCGCCGTACCTTTGCAGCGTCAATCAGAACAAACTGCATGATGACTTTCAGAAGGACATCAGAATGTCTTTCAGAGAGAGAACATCAATCTGATTTCTGGGCGACAATTTATATAAATGAATAAGATTGAATATTAACGTAAAATTAAAGAAAGGACATAGATTATGAGTACAGAAAAGAAACTTCGCTTTGAGACACTTCAGTTGCATGTAGGTCAGGAAAATCCAGATCCAGCTACCGACGCACGTGCGGTGCCTATCTACCAGACCACAAGTTATGTGTTCCGCAACTCTCAGCACGCTGCCGATAGATTCGGACTCCGTGACGCAGGTAATATCTATGGTCGCTTGACCAACTCTACTCAGGGTGTATTCGAAGACCGTGTGGCTGCCCTCGAGGGTGGTGTAGCAGGTTTGGCTGTCGCTTCTGGTGCTGCCGCCGTTACCTACGCTCTGCAGAACATCCTTCAGAACGGCGACCACATCGTAGCTGCCGACAACATCTATGGTGGTACTTATAACCTCATCACTCATACATTATCTACACAGGGTGTAAGCTACACCATCGTGGATCCTCGCAACTTCGAGCAGGTAGAGGCTGCCATCCAGGACAATACCAAAGCACTCTATGCAGAGACCTTCGGAAATCCTAACTCAGATGTAACCGATATCGATAAGTTGGCAGAGATTGCTCATCGCCACAACATCCCATTGATTATCGATAACACCTTCGGCACCCCATACCTCATCCGTCCTATCGAGCACGGAGCAGATATCGTGGTTCACTCAGCAACCAAGTTCATCGGCGGTCACGGTTCATCTCTCGGTGGTGTCATCGTAGATGGCGGTAAGTTCGACTGGAAGGCAAATGCCGACAAGTTCCCTACTCTCGCCAAGCCAGACCCATCTTATCATGGTGCCGTATTCGCAGATGTAGCCGGAGCAGCAGCCTTCGTAACCCGAATCCGTGCGGTCATCCTTCGTGATACCGGTGCAACCATCTCTCCATTCAATGCCTGGATTCTTCTTCAGGGCTTGGAGACATTGAGCCTCCGTGTAGAGCGTCACGTTCAGAATGCATTGAAGGTGGTAGAATATCTGGAGAACAATCCTAAGGTGGCTAAGGTTAATCACCCAGCCGTTCCTTCTCATCCAGACCATGAACTTTACAAGAAGCTCTTCCCTAACGGCGGTGGTTCTATCTTCACCTTCGATATCAAGGGCGGCGAGAAAGAGGCATGGGAGTTCATCGACCACCTGCGCATCTTCTCTTTGCTGGCTAACGTAGCCGACGTGAAGTCACTGGTTATCCACCCAGCAACAACCACCCACTCTCAGTTGAGCCCAGAGGAATTGGAGGAGCAGCACATCTATCCTTCTACTGTTCGATTGAGCATCGGTATCGAGAACATCGACGACCTGATTGAGGCTCTCGATGAGGCATTTACCTACGTAAAGTAAAAATATTAATGATTTAAATTAGAGTACAGTTATGGCAAAGATATATAAACAGATTACTGATTTAATCGGTAAGACCCCATTGGTAGAATTGGGTAAGTATTCAGCATCCAAGGGTTTGGAGACCCCTGTGATTGCTAAGGTAGAATTCTTCAATCCTGGCGGAAGCGTAAAGGATCGTATCGCCCTTGCGATGATCGAAGACGCAGAGCAGAAGGGCATCCTGAAACCAGGTGCCACCATCATCGAACCAACCAGCGGTAACACGGGTGTAGGTCTGGCTCTGGTATCAGCCGTAAAGGGCTACCACCTCATCCTCACCATGCCAGAAACCATGAGTGTGGAGCGCAGAAACCTGGTGAAGGCTTACGGCGCAGAAGTGAGATTGACCAGCGGTAAGGACGGAATGCCTGGTGCCATCAAGGCTGCCGAGGAACTCCGTGATTCCATTCCGGGTTCCGTGATTCTGGGACAGTTTACCAACCCATCCAATCCTGCCAAGCACTATGCCACAACAGGACCAGAAATCTGGGCAGATACCGATGGCGAGATTGATATCTTCGTAGCCGGTGTAGGTACTGGTGGAACAATTTCGGGTATCGCCAAGTATCTGAAGGAGCAGAATCCTAACGTGAAGGTGATTGCCGTAGAACCTGCCACATCGCCTGTATTGAACGGCGGACAGAGCGGTCCTCACAAGATTCAGGGCATCGGTGCCGGATTCGTTCCAGAGACTTACTCTTCAGAATATATCGATGAGGTATTGGACATTCAGAACGATGATGCCATCAAGGCAGGTCGTGACCTGGCTCAGACCGAGGGTCTGCTGGTAGGAATCTCATCTGGTGCCGCCGCCTTTGCAGCCACCGAGATTGCGAAGCGTCCAGAGAACAAGGGCAAGAAGATTGTAGCCCTCTTGCCAGATACCGGCGAGCGTTATTTAAGCACTGTACTCTACGCTTTCGAGGAGTATCCATTGTAATTCACAATCGGATATTTTCTATGGAAGCAAAATCTATCATAATTTCCCCAACCCGCTTTTCATATAGCAGGTTGGGGATTTTTATTTTTCGGAACTTCATATATATTTGCAAATGCGATACCACCACCCTAACTACCTATTTTTATATAGTTAGAGCGGTGCTATCGCTAAAATTCGAGACCATTTACCGCAAAAACACAAAGTAAACTACCGTTAAAATACAAAGTAAAACGCCGCAAAAATATAAAGTAACTGTAGAAAACACGATTTACGATAAAGCCATATCAATGGAAGACGGAGTAAAGATTATACCTGTGGCTAAAGAAAAAGCTAAATTTTCGACAGAAAACTAAGAAAAAGTTTGTTTTCTATCGAAAATTTGACTATCTTTGCGCCCAAATGAGAAATATTCTAATTACATTAGGCAATATTCCAGTAACATCTTCGGTCATTGCTTCACTATATCCAGATGTAAAGACCAAGTTTGCAAAAGTTGCACAGCTGGAAAAGGCGGGTGAAATCATCCGCCTCAGGCGAAATCTGTTCGTTGTAAATCCACAAGAAACGGGACAACCACTCTCTTCCGGACTTATCGCCAACCATCTGTTGTCTCCATCTTATGTGTCTATGCAGACAGCATTAAGATATTATGGTTTAATACCCGAAGCTGTATATACAGTTCAATCCATGACCTTTAAGACAGCAAAGGAATACAATACACCCATAGGCAACTTTTACTATCATCATATTCCAAGGGCCACCTATCCTATAGGAATTACGCAGATAAAGGAAGGAAACAATGTCTATATAATGGCTACTCCAGAAAAGGCATTATGTGATTTGATAGCCAACCTGCCAGGTATCAAACTGAGATACAAGAAGGAAGCATTAGAGTTTCTGGAAGAAAATCTAAGATTTGATATGGACAGATTCTACCAGCTCAATCCCAAGATATTCGAAGTTTATGCAAATATAGGAAAAAAGGCAACATCCATACGCACAATATTAAAACTCTTACATCATGAATGAGATATACCAAAATATGTTATCAGCTTATGATCTTTCTACAGATCAGTCTAAAAGAAATGCTACTTTTGAGGTAAACCAGCAAATAATTCTTGCCGGTTTGTACCAAGGCGGTTTCTCCTGACTTTGACAAAATGTGTACCTATAAAATAACATATCCTAATTTTCAGGCA
>NZ_JAHOEA010000185.1 GCF_019127135.1 Segatella copri
AGCAATAAAAAAATAATTATACAATGAATAATAAGGGGATTTTAACAACGGCCTTGTACCTATCTGTAATGACCTCGACGATGGCACAGAGTATCACGGGAAAAGTGGTGGATGTCAAGGGCGAGCCTCTGGCTTTTGCCAATGTCGTGCTTTTGAACCGACAAGACTCTGCTTTCGTCAAGGGAGCAGTGAGTGGAAATGATGGACGCTTCTCCATCGACTCTTCATGCAATGGCGGAATCATCAAGGTGACATCCGTAGGCTATAAGACAATCTGCAAGGATTGCACAGGCGAGAATGTAGGCATCATCAAGATGGAAGAAGACAGTAAGATGCTCGGCGAAGTGGTGGTGAAATCATCACGCCCCGTTACTGCCATCAAAGGCAATGCCTTGGTTACGACTGTAGCCAACTCCCAACTTTCTCATGCTGGCACAGCAAATGATGTGTTGCGCCAAGTGCCAATGGTTACAGGAAGAGACGGCAACTTCGAGGTGTTTGGCAAGGGTA
>NZ_JAHOEA010000186.1 GCF_019127135.1 Segatella copri
CAAAGCACGATATTTCAAGTCAGCCTCCTCCCAATCTTGATGCGCTCGCCATTGGGTGAGATTGCCCCAAATGGAGAGAACAAGAGATAGAGCCAAGCCACCAATGAAAAGAAGAACATACTTTGAAGTTGGCTCGAAGCGATGAGTCACAACTTTCTTCAGAGGTGTATTACCCATTGCGTGAAGTTTTTCCTGCACATTTTTTGATGTGGCATTCAGCTCTTGTTTCACCTGATTAATTGCATCAAACAAGAGTTTGCTTCGCTGTTCTCCGTTACTTGCTTCTTTCTTGGTAAGGTCGGTAAAGATGCAGATAGCTTCTCTTAATCTTGCCAATTTGTCAATAGACTCCCCTTCTTTTACAGCCATAGCAAGGATTGCTTTTTCAAGCTTGCTTATATTAACACTTACAGAGACTGGAGTGCTTTCCGCCTCTGTATTCTTTGGTGAGGCAGAAAGTTCATCGACTTTCTGCTCCAATCTCTCAACTGTGC
>NZ_JAHOEA010000187.1 GCF_019127135.1 Segatella copri
GAAAATACCCCAAAAACGCAAAAATAAAAACATTTTACAAACGCCCGAAAATGAGGGGGCGAAAAGGGGGCTTTTTCCTAATACTTGATACGTTAGCCTTAGCGTGTACCCCTAGATGCATTTAGAAAATGGTATTTTTTTGCGACATTATGCAATTTGAGGGGGTGAAGAAGAAAAAATGAATGGCTGATTTTTAACAGAAATCGGGGTGATATCCCACAAAAAACGGCGATAAGTGTTAAAAATGAAGATACTTTGAAAAAGTTTTGGTGGTATCGAGCGGTTTTTGTACCTTTGTGGGCATGTTTAACACGAAGCATCGGACATAAAAAAACCCGAGTCGGCAAACTCGGGAATTTTATGGGTGCTTCATCCTCCAAAAGTTTGGCGACGGAAGGAGGACAAAGATAAATAATTTCATGGGTGCAAAGTTAGATAAAAATTCCGAGAACGCAAAGGATTCTGCGTTAAAAGTCACTATCGCATTGCGA
>NZ_JAHOEA010000188.1 GCF_019127135.1 Segatella copri
CAGGAAGCTACAGTTTGCGTGAAGATGGTACATTCGGTATTTACGAAAACGTTTTGTCACCTTATCGTGTATATCTGAATATTCAGACATCACAGTCGGCTCCTTCCCGTGCCATGATGTTCAGCATCGGAATGCCAGACGACAGTTCTACCACCGGCATCCGCATCATCAATATGGCGGATGGCATGCAGACGGGTTCGTCCGTAAAGTCATCAGCCATCTATACCTTAGAGGGTCAGCGCGTAAAGGGCACACCTCGTAAGGGCATCTATATTAAGAATGGAAAGAAATTTATTGTTAAATAATTAAACGACAAAGGAATTATGAAGAAAAAAGAGTATATATCACCTGCAATTCAGGTAATCGAGATGGAGCATTTCTGCAGCATCTTGACAACGAGTGGAGGAGAAAAGCCAAAGGATGATGACGAGTTCTGGGGACCGGGTTATGGCTCAAATGATCCGAACCGCCCAGGTCAGGGATTGTAATTT
>NZ_JAHOEA010000189.1 GCF_019127135.1 Segatella copri
TATTCGAAGATGGTGGATACCTGGCGGGGAGGGAAATACTGGCTACGCTCCTGGTAGCCTAAACGTTGCAGTTCGGCCCAGAGGGGCACACAACGCTTAATCCATACCATGATATGACGGCGCGCTGTTGCCCCGTCGGTTGTGTCGGGAAAGTAGAGCAGACCCAGTTCGGTCTTGCTGTACATACGTTGGGGATAATTCATAAGCTTTATATTTTTTACAGTCCTTCTACACCATGATCCTTAAAGAAACCTACCATGGCTGTGGTCATATAGCCACCCGTGTTCATCTTCTTGTTCGAACGCCTGCAGTTGGCTATGTAATAATCCTTTCGCTGGAAGAAGTCCTCCAGGTCGCCAATCATATCTAACCTGAGATAGCCGCTCAACTGCTCAGCCTTCTTCTCGCTCACATCATAATTGCATTGCAGCCGGAGTTTCAGTTTGCTCCGCTGCCCTCTCAGTTCGCTGCTCACTTCT
>NZ_JAHOEA010000190.1 GCF_019127135.1 Segatella copri
ACACTATTTCAAAGAACGTGGGTCTATTCCTTACGGACAAGACTCCTTTAAATGAATTGTTTAACAAAGCTGTTCCAACAGAAGAGACGGAGGATTGGCTATATCCTAGCCTTTTCAGGCCCGATGATTTCTAAACGGGACAGCAGTGATATAATATATAATATACTATCTATACAGAGGATGGTAACAACAGCGAAAAAAAACTGAGTACTGAGTACTGAGTACGTTTCCTGCAAATAGGTTATTACTTTGTAATATGCTGATTTATACAGCAAAACGCAGCTTCTATACCGCAAAAACATAGAGATGCGCCCCATAAAACATAGAGTTTAGTCTTTATAGCTAACTTTCAAATCGTAAGTTTGCTGAAAATCGCTCCTTATCACATGCCTAAATTTGGTAGATACCGGGGGTTTTCGTATCTTTGCACCGGCAATCGAAAGAACAGCCTTTTGTGCCTTGCTCGGGTCTTC
>NZ_JAHOEA010000191.1 GCF_019127135.1 Segatella copri
AAGAGTCTCATCTCGCAGAAAGCGCTCAGAAACTGGCACAGATGGCAGAGGTTGAGACCTGTACGTAGGGTCTTGCTTAAAATAATCAAGCTCTATATCCTTTTATCATATAAAAACTAAAAAACAAAGATACAATGAAGATCAAGAACGATTTTAAACTCCGCGAGATTTGCGGTGAGTATGTGGTAACAGCCGAAGGTATGCAGGCTGTAGACTTTACCAAGTTGATAAGTCTCAATGAAACTGCTGCCTTTCTCTGGAAGGCGGCTGAGAAACAGGGCGAATTTACGGTAGCTTCGTTGGCTCAGGCATTATGCGATGAGTATGACGTAGTCATGGCTCAGGCAGAAAAAGACTGCCAGGCGATTATTGCCCAGTGGCAGAAAGAGGGACTGGTATGAGGAAGTATGCACTATGGTTTTTCCGCCAGATGTCTGCTGTCCGTGGACGTTTGCTCTTGCGCATCATTGC
>NZ_JAHOEA010000019.1 GCF_019127135.1 Segatella copri
ACAGAAATCTATCAAATATAGCCAATATCTGACTTCATTCTGTCTCAGGACACACATTCCGGGTGCAAAGATAACAATAATTCTTTAAATGAAAGCTATAATTTATGCAAGAAAGGAAAAATATTGTATTTTTATTTTGATTTCTCATCGTTTTGATGTACCTTTGCAGAGAAAATGGCTTGTTTTAAGCCATCGGAAACAAAAATATAACTATAAGATAAAAATGGAAAAAGTAAAGACATTAATTATAGGTAGCGGGCCTGCAGGATATACAGCTGCCATTTATGCGGGTAGAGCCAACCTGCAGCCAGTACTCTATTCGGGAATGCAGCCAGGCGGCCAGCTCACCATCACCACAGAGGTAGAAAACTTTCCGGGCTATCCTAACGGCGTAGACGGAACGCAGATGATGATGGACATGAAGGAACAGGCAGCCCGATTCGGAGCAGAAATGAGAGACGGAAGCATCGTGAAGGCAGATTTCAGCTCACGTCCATTCCATCTTACCGATGAACGCGACAACGAGATTGAGGCAGAAACCGTGATCATCGCCACAGGCGCATCTGCCAAATATCTGGGTCTTGCCGATGAAGAGAAATATCGCGGACAGGGCGTTTCAGCCTGCGCTACCTGTGACGGATTCTTCTACCGCAAGCGCACAGTAGCCGTAGTGGGCGGTGGCGATACTGCCTGCGAAGAGGCCATGTATCTTTCAGGACTTGCCAAGAAGGTTTACATGATTGTGCGCAAGCCTTATCTCCGTGCTTCAGAAATCATGCAGCAGCGCGTAAAGAACAAGGAGAACATCGAGATTCTGTTCGAAACCAATACGCTGGGACTCTTCGGCGATAATGGTGTAGAAGGTGCTCATCTCGTGCGCCATAAGGGCGAAGCCAACGAAGAGAAGTTTGACATCAGCATCGACGGATTCTTCCTGGCTATCGGACATAAGCCTAACACCGACCTATTCAAGGGGCAGATAGATCTCGACGAGCAGGGCTTTATCAAGGTTGTGCCAGGTACTGCCACTACCAACATTCCGGGTGTTTTCGCAGCAGGCGATGTGGCCGACCCAATCTACCGCCAGGGCGTTGTAGCCGCAGGCTCAGGAGCCAAGGCAGCCATCGAAGCCGACAGATTTCTGCAGCAACAGTAAAAACTATAGTATAAAATCCTATAAAGCGGGGTTAATATAGTTAAAAAATAACAGCAATATTTTGTCAGATGCAAAAAATGTATTACTTTTGCATCTGACAATATAAAAGGAAGATTGGCAGAGTGACCGAATGCGCTGGACTCGAAATCCGGTATACCCTCTTCTGGGTATCGGGGGTTTGAATCCCTCATCTTCCGCCATGTTCCGCAATCAGGAACTGTCATTTTTTTAGTTTCACAAAAACAACTCGACATGAAAAAAATCATCATCCCCATATTTATGCTCCTCCCACTGATGACTGCACAGGCTCAAACCGTGCTGACCGAAGAGCAGCAGCTGGAACAGGCACAGAAACAGTTGGAAGCTGCCAAGAAGGCACTGGAAGTGGCTAAAATCAAAGCACAGGCTGCCAAACTGAAGGCTCAGGCTGACAGCATCAACGCTGCAAGCGCCAAGGCTGAAGCTGAAGCCAAGAAGACTGAAGCCAAGAAGGGCAATGCTACTGAGCCAGAACCTGCTGTAGTGAAGGAGCCAACCACACCAACCACGGGATGGGCGGTTCCTGTTACCGTAGCCGCTAAGCCAAAGGAGGCTGCCAAGACTGCCACCAAGCTGCCAAATGGCACTACAGCCAAAGTGGACTTGAAATATCTGGCAGGCGCCATCACCTATAATGATGAAAACAAGATTGAATTCACGCTCGATACGGATGCTAACGGAAAAACTGCCAAGCAGATTTACGACATCGTATTAAAATACATGAGTGAACTGACACAGAACGAGCAGAACATAGCAAGCCGAGTAGCCCTGGTAAACGATGTAGAACACATCATCGCCAACACGATGGACGAATGGCTCGTCTTCAGCCAGTCATTCATCTCACTCGACCGCTCTGAATTCAAATACCAGCTGGTAGCCAGGATTTCAGACAATCATCTGAATCTCTCGCTCGGCCGCATCACCTACAACTATGAGGAAGGAAGAAGCACCGGTTTCAAAGAACCTGCCGAAGAGGTAATCAGCGACAAGATTGCGCTCACCAGGAAGCAGAACGACCTGGCTAAGATCTTCGGAAAGTTCCGCAAATGCACCATCGACCGCAAGGACCAGATATTCGCAGACTTAACTGCATTAGTAAAACAATAAGTTGAAGAAAAAAACATGGATAATCAGAATACAGATAATAAGATACAGCAGAACGAGGCACAGCAGCCTGCAAACGCTACAGCCCAGCCTACAGCTGAGCAGGGAGCAGAACAGACAGAGCAGAAGCAGCCTACCAGCTACGCCGTAAGACCACAGCACCGCCGACTCCGTCCATTGGCCTACAGCGACCAGAGCAACATGCTGAAGGTACGCAACTATCTCAACATCGCCTTCATGCTGCTCGCCATCGTGGGTGTAATACTCTGGACCCAGTTGGAAGAGAGCCGTAATATCGCCTACATCGTACTCATTGTGGGTGTAGTGCTCAAGATTGCCGAAGTATGTATCCGACTATTTAAGAAATAATGAAGAAGAAGAAAATTATATTCTCATCACTCCTATTTTGTGCTGCAACCCTCCCGGTTGCGGCACAAAACGATTTTAACTATAACGAAGATTCGCAGTTCCGTCCTCAAACCAACCGCAAGGTGAACACCGATTCACTGGGCTCAGACAAAGAGATTCCGAAGGGCATCAAGGTATGGACTGTAGACGAACGCTTCGGCGACACAAAGGCTGCCGTAGTAGACACTTTGCAGCACATGTATATGAACACAACCTTCACGGAAGGACTGAGAGGCGAATACAACACCCTCGGAAACATGGGTACTGCCCGACTGAACCGAATCTTCATCGACCGCCGCAATACACAGGGCAACTTCATCTTTACAGAGCCCTATGACTATATCGTAAATCCGGTAAGCGACTTCCATTTCACCAACACCTACTCACCTATCACCAACATAACGCTGAACAGCTGCGGCGACAAGGTGACGGGAGAAGATGACTTCAAGGCCATGTTTGCCGTGAATGCCAACAAAAGGCTAGGCGCCGGTTTCAGATTCGACTACAAGTATGGCAGAGGATATTATAACGCACAGAGTACCAGCCACTTCAAATACACCATGTGGGCTTCTTACCTGGGCGACCGCTATCAGGCACACTTCCTCTTCAGTACCAATCATGAGAAGATGACCGAGAACGGCGGTATTACCAACGATGATTACATCAAGCATCCGGAAATCTACACCGAATCGTTTGCCACCAATGAAATTCCTACCGTTCTGGAACAGAACTGGAACCGACTGGACAACCAGCACATCTTCTTTACCCACCGCTATAACGTAGGTTTCAGCCGAAAGGTAAAGATGACCGAAGAAGAAATCAAGGCAAAGAAATTTGCCATGGCTTCGAAAAAGGAAAATGCTGAAGAGGATGCGAAGGAAGAAGCCAGAAAGAAAGCCAAGGAACAAGGCAAGAAATTTGATGAGAAAGCCTACGACAAACAGCAGGGAGCTAAATTCAGCGGCCGTCCTGACGGAGCAAAGATTGCCGGCGATGAACCGGCTAAAGACTTAGCCGCAAAGGACATCAGGAACGACAGCACCCGCATCGCCGTAAACGGAAAAGCCGCAGCCGACAGTCTGCTTGCTGTCCAGAAGAAAAATGCCGAAGACTCGCTTTTCTACAAGAGCGAATATGTTCCGGTAACGAGCTTCATCCACACAGTAAAGTTTGACAACTATCGCCGTATTTACGAAGCTTATCAGACGCCAGCCGACTATTATCTGAACGAATATTACGATGCAGGCAGACTGACCGGTGATTCCATCTACGACCAGACCAAGCACTGGCACATGAAGAATACCTTCGCCATCGCCATGCTTGAAGGTTTCAACAAATGGGCAAAGGCAGGCTTGAAGGCTTTCGCAGGCTACGATCTCCGTCACTATGAACTGCCAACCATGGAAGGCGGTTTCGAAAAATACAACGAGCATGTGCTGAGCGTAGGCGGACAGCTGAGCAAGCAGGAAGGCAAGACCCTCCACTACAATGCCGTAGCAGAAATAGGACTGACGGGTGTTGACGCCGGAACCCTTGCCATAGATGGTAATGTAGACGTGAACATCCCATTCCTGGGCGACACGCTTCAGGTAAGAGGCGATGCTTTCTTCCATAGAGAAACCCCATCGTTCTATTACCGCAACTATCACGCCCGTCATCTGTGGTGGGAGAATGAACTCGACAAGACCATCCATACCCGCATCATGGGTACGCTCTCCTTCCCTAAGACGCGCACCAAGCTGAGAGTGGCTGTAGATGAAATCAAGAACTACACCTACTTCTCGCAGAGCTATGACATTACAGAAAAGGGGTTGCGAACAGGAGTCATGGTTACACCCATGCAGGAAAGCGGAGGAATCAACCTGCTGACAGCACAATTGGAGCAGAACTTCAGACTGGGCATTCTGAACTGGGAAAACCAGTTTACCTACCAGCATTCGAGCAAGGAGCGTGTTCTGCCGGTACCAGCCTTCAATGCCTACACCAACCTCTACATCAAGTTCAAGGTTGTAAAGGTATTGAATATAGATCTGGGTGCAGACATGCGCTACTTTACAAGCTATGAAGCTCCAGACTATTCACCCTACATGGGACAGTATACGGTACAGGGCAACGGCGAGAACAACGTAAAGATAGGCAACTATCCTATCGTCAATGTTTACGCCAACGTTCACATCAAGCACACCCGTTTCTTCGTAATGATGAGCCATATCAATGCAGGACAGGGGGACAAGAACTACTTCTTCGCACCTCATTATCCTATGAACGAGCGAGTGTTCCGTATTGGAGTAAGTTGGAACTTCTTCAATTAATCTTCCTGATTCCTTTAAGGATTTCAGAAGATTCAATTTTAATCTTTTTAGAATATGATAGAAACAAATTCTATAAAAGCATGGTATCTAGCCGCACGCCCGAAGACTCTGACGGCGGCGGCTGTTCCTGTTTTATTGGGTATTGCGCTGGCTTATAAAGACGCTCAGCAGATACAGACATTGCCAGCCCTACTCTGCCTGCTCTTTGCATGGGTAATGCAGATAGACAGCAATCTGGTGAATGATTATTTCGACTTCAAACATGGTAATGACGACGAAACCCGACTGGGACCGAAACGAGCCTGCGCTGAAGGCTGGATTACTTTGGAAGCCATGAAATGGGGAATCATCCTCACTACCCTTCTGGGTTGCGCCATAGGACTTCCGCTGGTTCTCTTCGGTGGTTGGGAAATGGTCATCGTAGGCATCTGTTGCGTAGTCTTCTGTTTCCTCTATACTACCTGTCTCAGCTATCTGGGCATGGGCGATATTCTGGTGCTGCTCTTCTTCGGCATTGTACCCGTATGCTGCACATACTATCTCGTAATGCCCGAAAACATGCAGGGAGTAAGCCTGGAAACGGTTCTCGTATCTGTAGCCTGCGGACTGGTAGTTGATACGCTGCTCATTCTGAACAATTATCGTGATCATGACAACGACCTGAGAGCCGGCAAGAAGACTCTTGTGGTTCACATAGGAAAGAAGAATGCCGAGCGGTTATACTGCTCATTGGGCAATCTGGGCATCATTACCATAATAGGTGTCACCATCTACGAAATATTTCAGCATGAAGCCAGCAGCATGTTCCTGCCGCTTGCAGCACTCTATATCATTCTGCACAACAGAACTTATATGGAGATGAAAAAGATAGGCGAAGGCAGAGAACTGAACAGAATTCTGGGCAAAACAGCTCTGAACATCTTCTGTTTCGGCATTGTATCATCCCTGATCATTATCGGAATGGCGAATTGAACAATAACATCCTAATAATAATGTACGCGCGTACCTTATTATATAAACAAAGTGGAGGAATATCTATGAAACAACAGGTAAATCTCGAAATCATGGACTTTGTGGAGAAACAGATTCTCCCCAAATATAATGCCTTTGGCGAAAGTCATGGGCTCAGACATGTTACCCGAGTCATCAGAAACTCTCTAAAACTGGTTCCGGTAACCGGCGCCGACATTGATATGGTTTATGTGATAGCTGCTTACCACGACCTGGGAATGAGCGGTCCACGTGCCATTCACCACATCACCAGCGGCAAGATTCTGCAGGCAGATGCAAGACTGAAGCGCTGGTTCGGTCCGGAGCAGATTAAAATCATGAAAGAAGCCGTTGAGGACCATCGGGCTTCATCCAGCCGTCAACCTCGCAGCATCTATGGCAAGATTGTGGCAGAAGCCGATCGCGACATTGATGTTCATGAGATATTTCTGCGCGCCATACAGTATGGCAAAGAAAACAATCCAGAATATGACAAGGAGCAGCAATGGGAGCGGTTCAGCCAGCACATGGACGAAAAATATTCACGAAACGGATACATCAGGTTATGGATTCCCAACTCCCCTAATGAGAAAGCGCTCAACGAACTTCGCAATATTATAGAGGACAAAACGGAACTGAGAAAATATTTCGAAAAAATATTCGAAGAAAACAGCTAAAACATTTGGTAGTTTCAAAATATTGCATTATCTTTGCATTATCAAATAATGACTAAGATGTTTTGCACCGTTGCATCGTGATGATGCATGGGTGCTAGAAGGAATAAGGGTCGTTTCGGTTCGATCGGGATACTCATCAAATTACACTATTGAAACCGAGAGGACATTCTCTTGCTCATGGCGGGCCACATAAACTGCTAGGCAGGTAAGCTGAAAAGCCGGTGGATTACAAAGGCGGAGAACTCTCAAATGTTTATACATTCGGAGTTTCATCACATCATCGAGCGGCCCTTTCTTTTACAAGAGGCGGATTTCTGAGAAAGAAGTCCGCCTCTATTTGTTTTATAGGCAGATGACTATAAAAAATGTTGAAGAAAACACCCCCTGATAATGTGGGAGTTACAAAGAAAATGCATTTTTATCGAAAAAAAGTTGCAAAAAGATTTGGTGGAATCAGAAAAATGTAGTACCTTTGCACTCGCATTTGAGAACGATGCTTGGTTGATTCGGTTAAGAATCCGACTGGAAGGTTGGGTGAGTGGCTGAAACCAGCAGTTTGCTAAACTGCCGTGCGGGTTACCGTACCGGGGGTTCGAATCCCCCACCTTCCGCAAGCTATCGTCCGAAAAATGTACCGTTGGTCGATTCATCTAATGGTTAGGATACAAGATTCTCAATCTTGGCATAGGGGTTCGATTCCCCTATCGACTACATGTGTTTTTCATGGTATTAGATTAATAAGTCTCTATAAGTCGGGAGACCAATAGAGATTTTTTTTGAATGGTCGATTCATCTAATGGTTAGGATACAAGATTCTCAATCTTGGCATAGGGGTTCGATTCCCCTATCGACTACGAAAGTGTTTTCATGTATTAATTTAGATTGTTTAAGCTTGCATTTAGTTCTTTACCAAAAGGCTACTGCAAGTTATTTTTATATATATACGTACGAAGCCATATGAAACAATTATACACTATCATCTCCCTTCTTTTTCTGTTTACCCATCCTGCATGGGCGCAGCAGCACGAAATACTCAACCAGCGCATCAGAACCCTACAGGTGGTCGGCGGAACCAACTGGCTATCGCTCCCAGTCTCGTCACTGGGCGGAGAACCTATCCACATCGATTTTGACGACATGACGCACGATTATCACCGATACAGATACAAGATTGAACATTGTGATGCAAACTGGAACGTAACTTCTTCGCTCTTTGAAAGCGACTATATGAGAGGATTCAACGGCAACCAGATTATTGAAGATGTAGAGCAATCCATCAACACCAATCATCCTTATACCCATTATCATCTGGCAATTCCCAATGCCGACTGCCAACTTACCATGAGCGGCAACTACAGACTGACGGTTTATGACGACAATGCGGAAAACGAGGAAGAAGGTAAAATGTTTACAGCCTGCTGGATGATTACAGAGCCTCAGCCATTGGTTAAACTGAAGTTAGAAGCTACTTCTACAACAGATATAGATATCCAGAAGGACCATCAGCAACTGAAAATGGAACTGGATCACAGCCAGCTGAGAATCACTCATCCCAACCAGCTGAACATCGTAGTGCTTCAGAACGGAAGATGGGACAATGCTGTCATCAACCCTAAACCCGACTATCTGAGTGCGGGGAAAATGAGTTGGCAGCATGTAAGAGCTTTGATTTTCGATGCGGGCAACGAATACAGAAAGTTTGAATTTCTGGACACCGATCATCCAACCATGGGAATAGACGCCATAAATTGGGATGGAAGCGACTATCAGGTTAAAGTAATGACTGACAGCCCTCGCCCCAATTACGTTTACGATGAAGCAGCCAAAGGTTCGTTTTATATCCGCAACAGCGACAACGTAGAAAACAACAACACCTGCGAATATGCACAGATTCACTTTACCCTGAAAGCTCCAAAACTGCCAGGCGATGTTTATCTGAACGCAGATTGGACCTACGGCCGTTTCCTCCCCGAATATCGGATGGAATATGATGAAATGACGAAAACCTATCACACACGTCTCTTCATGAAGCAAGGTTATTACAGTTATCAGTATCTCATGAAGATGGAAGACGGAAGCATCAGGCTGCTCCCATCAGAAGGAAATTTCTACCAGACCCAGAACAAATACAATGTACTGGTTTACTATCGGGCTCAGAGCGACCGCACCGACCGGCTGGTAGGATATGGAGAATTAAAATAAAGAAAAGAAATCAGATTAAAAAGAAAAAGGAGTTATAGCATTTCAGAATGCCGGAACTCCTTTTCTATTTAATCCTAAAAGTGGAATTTCAGATCAACACCACATTGGAAAGGATTGCCACGCTGGGCAAAATACAGTTTCTTTCCTGTTGCTGCATTATCAACAGCAAAAGTATTGTAATTAGTATCTGTGAGATTCTTACCCCAGATACTGATGCTCATCTTGCTGAAATCAATATCACAATGCGCACCCATCACGAAATACATCTTCTGGCTATAGGTATTGGCATTATCCCAATAAGTCTTGCCCTGCGCATTCATATTCAATCCGAAGGTAAACTGTCCCAAATGATAGTCAGCCATGGCTGCTATCGTATGCTGGGGAACATAAGGAACCTTCTTGTCCTTATAATTCACAGCCTTATCACCCTCGCCATCAGTATATTCATCAAATACGGCGCGTGTAAAACCATAGTTTACACCCCAATCAAAAGCACCGTCGAAAGCCTGACCCTTGAGCGCGGCTTCAATACCACAACTGTGACTCTTACCTGCATTAACCATCATTCGGCCAAAGCCATAGGTTCCTGCCATCACTGAGAGTTGCTGATTGCGAACCTGCATATAGAAGGCACTCAAATCGAAATGAAGACGATGATCAAAAAGATTGAGATGCGTTCCAACCTCATAATTCCATGAGGTTTCCGGCTTAAAGGCAATAGTCTGGTTCACCCTATCATAATCTTCATCGGTATGAGGAACGTCATAATTGCCTCGCATCGCATGCTGACGGTTAGCATTCAGTTCGGTCTGCAAGATGTCACTGAACATCTGGATATTATAACCGCCTGCACGATAGCCCTTGCTCACTGTGGCATAAACATTGCTACCCTGCTCATCAAGCTGGTAACTTAAGCCAAATTTTGGCAGGAGCTGGTTGTAATCATCACCCGTTTTGCGGTCGAGCATTGAACGCAAAGTATAAGTAGCTTCCCTACCCATCACCTTAGCTGTCATCGCCATATAAGCATAAGTATCGTAATGAATACTTGTATGCATGAAATCGTAACGCAAACCAAGCGTAGCTTTCAGACGGGAAGAAAGATCAAACGTACTCTCGTGATAGAGACCCAAATTGCTCTGAGGAGTATGGAACAAACCCGGAGCTCCCATATCTACATTGACAGAAACCCCATTAGCCATTGCCGGAGGCATTGCAT
Organism: Segatella copri; assembly: GCF_019127135.1. Classification (GTDB taxonomy): domain Bacteria; phylum Bacteroidota; class Bacteroidia; order Bacteroidales; family Bacteroidaceae; genus Prevotella. The sequence continues at coordinate 10,108 of NZ_JAHOEA010000019.1, forward strand.
GCTGCATCTGACTCTGGATAACATTACCGATAGGCTTCGTCAATGCCGAACCGAATTTTACAGGACCATTTGTCTTCAACCACACATGGGAGAAGAATGCACCCTGGGTAAGATGCCAGAAACCGAAGAAAGGCTGACGGCTCTTAAATGTGAACTCCTGAGTGATAGAATTCTGCAACTGGTCTTGCTGCAAGCTCAAATAATCTTCAGGAAGATAATCCTGATCCATCTTCATATTGTCATCCAGGAACTGATAGCTGGTAGTAGAAGCAAAATCCCATTTTGCTCCTTCATGGCGAAGATTTACACCCGAAAGCAGCATGTTGCGGCGATAAAGCCCAGGGAATGTAGTATTTGGCAATGCAGCCTTGCCACTGTTTAAATCCAGCTGACCATAAGGAAATGCATGCTGATAGACAAATTGGTAATTGGCTAGCAAATCCATGCTCCATCCTCTATCAAAACGGAACTTAAGATTAAACTTACCGCCAGCCTCATCATAATTGTCGGCATAATCGCTGGTTCCTGCACGATGGAAAAATCCCTTCTGTCCATCATAGAAAGCAGCTACCCCTAATGCGATACGAGGTGAAAGCTTCATATAATGAGCCGCTTCTACATTACGGTAGAAATGAGAGCCCAATCCCAGATTAACGTAGGTGCCCTTGCTATCATAAGCATCGCGTGAATAGATGCGCACCAGACCACCTTCAGAATTCTGACCATAGAGTGTTCCCTGTGGACCACGGAGAATATCTATACGGCTGGTCTGATAATGGTGAAGATTGAAAGCTGCCTTACTCAACACCGGAATTCCGTCAAGATAAATTCCTACAGCCGGACTGTTGATACGGCTTCCAATGCCGCGCACATACATGGCGTTGGTAAAACGCGATCCATAGTTAGGCATTACGAAGTTAGGAACATAGCAGGAAAGTTCGCGCAAATCGCGAGAACCCAATCGCTGCATCTGATAAGAACCAAAGGAAGTGCTGCTGAGAGACTGTTGACGAAGACGGAAATTCTCCTTAGGCTGCGAAACAACCACAACTTCATCAATATCATAAACTCGACTGCTATCAGCCAGCAAGCCGTTAGCGTCTGCAAACTTTTCATTCGTACCCAATGACAGGACAGAGCAAGTAGCCCTTTCGTTATCCGCAGCACTAGCCTGCAACGCTACCGCTGCCAAACCAATGCATACGCTCTTTTTACTATAAAATACTATTTTTTTCATAACGGGTGCAAAGGTACATATTTTTTCCTGCACCCCCTATCCTTATTTATGAGGAAACAGATAAGCCCGTATGGCAAACCATATATAGGCTACTAGCAGTAAATAACCTATATAATATAAGGTAGTAACACTGAAAATGATGTAATCAATGGCGCAAACACCCACTAAACCACCCAGATACAGAACTGCATCACCTGCCGGCAAACGGTGTTTCACCTCATCAACACAAGCCAGTCCTACTATCAGTATCGCCCAGACTGTAGCCAGGAAAAAGCCCAATATAGGCGGTACGGCAAAAGGATTGAGCGTAGGATGAAAATAAAAATGACGCCATACTTCTGGCAAAAACAGCTGAATGGTTGCATAGAAGGTTGCTGATATCGAAACAATAAGCACCAACGCTGTTGGATATGGGGAATCTATATCATTGAAGTGAACCAGTTTACCATTGCTATGGAATATCCTGCGAACGGTATAGGCTACAGCTATGATGATAATGATAACCAGGAAGATGAGCAAGTGAGTATTGCTGAAGGTCATGATGAACTCTGAAATAGGATCATCGGGCACAACCTTCGGCAGCAGACGGGACTCACGGGTCCAGCCAAACTGATTATCTTCTGTAGCCAACTGCACCCAAACTGAATCTACAGAATCCTGAGGAACCATACGGATATCCGTAACCACCAGCAGGCGGTTCTTTCGGACGGCGAAGGAGTCGATAGGCAAATTGCTCAAAAACTCTTCAGGCTGTTGTGCAATCAATTCCAGGGAATCCTTGAATACCAGAAAATTGAATTTGTTGGTATAATGATGGGTGGTAGAAAACGAAATGGAATCGAGTTGTTTATTACTGTACTCTACCATAGCTGCATGCATCTGGTGATGAGCACGGCGATGATAACAACTGCTGAACATCAAGAGGATGCCCAGCATACAAAGAATCTGTATCGTCCATTTCTTTTTCATTTATTTCTCACTATATAAGTTCATCTGACATTCATTGCATGCAAACTCCAGACGGAAACGGCGACCGTCACCCAACTGCAGGAAGAGAGGTTCTCTCCAGGATGGCTTCTTGCCTCCACGCTTTACACAGTAGCCCAACGAATAACGGATACAATGGCGGCACTGCATCAGGAGCGATTCTCCCTTTTCGTTGGTATACTTAGGTTGCATACTTCGGTTTGCCTTGTCTTTTTCTATATTCTCATCATATTCTTCCTGGGTCTTAGCATCCCATGCAGAAGGAATATTCTTACCCAACTCAAATGCCGGAACTACTTGCGACAGGCCATGAATCTGATAAAAATCTCTTGCATCATAGTTAGCTATATTATAGAGGTATCCCCATTTTCCGTATTCCGGCTGCCAAGTCAATTCCTCTTTCGTAAGTCGGTGTTCACCAGGCTGACTGAATCCAAAACCATTGTTGAACAAGGTTCTATCCCATCCACCCCACAACGACTTATCAAGCTGTTTCTGATTTGCCTTGGTAAGTTCATCTATCAATTCACGCCGGATAGCAGTGAGAATACTGTTCGGAACAAAGTATGTTTCCATTCCCTTCAGAAGTTCTACCTGGTAAGCTTCGTAAATCGTATCGCCCAGTTTGCTCATCTGAGCCTTTATATTTTCGCCCTGCGGGCGTTTCGCCTTTTCGAGCTTCAACTCTTTAAACACCTCAGCCACCTGATAAATCATGCCACCATCAGCCTCTTTCGTCTTCATGATGTTGACAACTGCCTTTACACCCTGTGGCTCTTTCCTGAACTCATTGCCCATCACAGGCTCCATTGCTATGACAATATAGATTTTACGTTCAGCAGACTTACGAGCCAGCAAAGCCTCGAAAGCCCGATCGTTATTACGATAAAGAGCCATGCCCGGACGCAAGTGTTCAGGCATTCCAAACGGATAGAGGCGATTACCCTCTACTCTGTTCACACGAAAGCCTTCCAACTCACGGTCATCATTGATAAAACACAATCCATCGCCATTTTTGAAACTGGCTACTGTGGCTACGTTGAAAGAGATGTTGCCACGTATCTCCTTAACCTTACCCACAAACTCGCCGATAGCTTTCGGTGTATCGAAAGAAGCAATATCCGGCTGTCGCCCATTCAGAAAATAATGGGTAAAGCCACGATTGAAAGTCTTCTTCAGATTAGGTGTAAAATTGTATTCAACATGTCCCACCGATGCACGGCGATACTTGCGCGGTTCTGCTTTTACGATTGCATCGAGTTGACTGCTATAGGCTGCCACCACATTCTTGACGTAGTTGATATCTTTTAATCTTCCTTCTATCTTGAACGAAGTAGCTCCAGCATCAGCAAGATCCTTAAGATGATCAAGCTGACAAAGATCCTTGAGCGACAACAGATAACGCTGATGTTCAATCTCCTGACCATTGGAATCGAGCAGATCAAACTTCATACGACAGAACTGTGCACATTCTCCACGATTGGCAGAGCGCCCGAAACACTTCTCAGAAGCATAACATACACCCGAATAGCTTACGCAGAGCGCTCCATGTACAAAGACCTCTATTTCTCTATCAGGAATCGCCTGATGTATTGCCTTGATTTCATCGAGCGAAAGCTCACGAGCCAGAACGATACGTTTGAAACCTAATGTGGTAAGCCAATACGCCTTTTTTGGAGTTCTTACATCACACTGGGTACTGGAATGCAATTCTCTGCTCCACAAATTCTGCGCTCTCACCTCAGTAAGCACACCCATATCCTGCAGCAAAAGTGCATCAACACCAATCTCATCAAGTTGCTGGATCATCTTAAGCGTATCCAACATCTCATCCTGATAGATGATTGTATTCACAGTAACGTGAACCTTTGCTCCAAACTGATGAGCATAATCACACAACTGTCTGATATCTTCCAGCGAATTGCCTGCTGCTGCTCGTGCCCCAAAACGAGGTGCACCTATATATACGGCATCTGCACCATGATCTATGGCTGCAATACCACATTCCAAGTTCTTGGCAGGCGCCAATAATTCTAATGTTTGCATAAGAAATCTGTCTCTAAATCACCCGACTCCTTCAAATTAACTGATTTCGTCAATATTGTAAGGAGTCTCCTGATAAACATAATAGTTGATCCAATTACTGTAGAAGAGGTTGGCATGAGCGCGCCATGTAACTAGAGGTTCCTCGTTCGGATCGTCATGATAATAATAATTCTTTGGCAGTTCTACATCATCACGCTTACCCATATCACGCTTATATTCCTTATCCAGCGTGTTTGGCGCATACTCAAGATGACCCGTTACAAAGAATTCGCGGCCGTTTCTAGCCATCACAATGCTGACACCGCTTTCAGGCGATTCGGCAATGATGTCAAGTCCTGGTACTTTTTCAATATCCTCACGTCTTACCTCTGTATGGCGACTATGAGGCATATTAAAGATGTCATCGAAACCGCGGAAGATTGGCTGAGACAAATCGAGAGGCTTCTGTTTAAAAATACCAAACATCTTCTTCTCTAAATGATACTTAGGAACACCATAGAAATGATAAAGACCAGCCTGAGCACCCCAGCAGATATAGAGTGTTGAAGTAACATGGGTACGGGCCCAATCAAAAATCTCTTTGATTTCAGGCCAATATTCTACCTCCTCATAAGCCATCGTTTCGATAGGAGCACCGGTAACTATCATTCCGTCAAACTTCTGTTTGGAAAGTTCCTGAAAATCCTTGTAGAACATCATCATGTGTTCTATTGGAGTATTCTTTGGCGTGTGACTTTTCAGCTTCATGAAATAAACCTCTATCTGAAGAGGAGTATTCGACAGAAGACGAACGAGATCTGTCTCGGTCGTAATCTTGAGGGGCATCAAATTGAGCACACAGATTTTTAACGGACGAATCTCCTGTTTATGCGCACGACTTTCGTCCATCACGAATATATTCTCATGCTTCAGCAGTTCGATAGCTGGAAGCTTATCTGGTAATCTTAACGGCATTTATTTTATTCCTTTCTTAAAATTTTTCTGCAAAGTTACACAATTTCAGCGAAGATAACGAAAGAAGAAACATTTTTTTGAGAAATATAAATAAATTAATGTGGAAAAGCAAAAGAAATCTTTCTCTTTGAAAAGGATTGTTAAAGATAAATGCGAATATTAACCTATCAATCCGTTTTTAATCAAAAAAAAACAAAAAGTTTTTTGGTGAATACAAAATAAAGTTGTACTTTTGCGTCTGCGGAAGTGCAACTTTTTTATTTGAAGTTAAACGAGCCGCATGAATGAATAGTAAACAGGTTTAAATATAGAAGATTATGAAATTTATAGGAATTATTCCAGCAAGATACGCATCAACACGTTTCCCGGGAAAACCACTTGCCATGTTAGGTGGCAAGCCAGTGATACAGCATGTTTATGAGAAAGTAGCAGCTTGTCTAGAAGCAGCCTATGTTGCAACAGATGATGAGCGAATTTTCAAAGCAGTAGAAGCATTTGGCGGTAAAGCTGTTATGACGCGCAAGGATCATAAGAGCGGTACTGACCGCATTGAAGAAGCTATAGAAAAAATTGGTGGAGACTGGGATGTTATTGTCAATATTCAAGGCGATGAACCTTTTGTTGCCAAGAGTCAACTGGAAACCATCTGCCAGTGTTTTGATGACCCAACAACCCAAATTGCGACTTTAGGAAAGGCTTTTACCAGTATGGAAGCTGTTAAAAATCCTAACAGTCCAAAGATAGTAGTAGACAATCAAGGCTTTGCTATGTATTTCTCTCGCAGCATCATTCCATACGTAAGAGGAAAAGAAGAGGAAGAGTGGCTCAAAAGTTTTCCTTATCTGAAACATTTGGGCATCTATGCTTATCGCAAAGAAGTTTTAAAAGAGGTAACTCAGCTACCACAAAGCTCACTGGAAATAGCAGAGAGCCTGGAACAGCTTCGATGGCTACAGAATGGCTACAAGATAAAAGTTGGTACTACAGATGTAGAAACTGTAGGCATCGACACGCCAGAAGATTTGCAGCGGGCAGAAGATTTTTTGAAAAACGGAAAGTAATAAGAAGCATCATATACTTTTAAAGTTTCGCAGAATGAACAAAATTGAAAATATCGTCAAAAAATATATTATTCACCACGGTATGTTCAAGTGGCAAACACCATATATCGTTGCCTTGTCTGGAGGTGCCGATAGCGTTGCCCTATTGCTTATCCTGAAAAATTTAGGACTGAATATTACTGCTGCACACTGTAACTTTCACCTTCGCGGCGAAGAGAGTGACAGAGACGAGCAATTTTGTGTAAATCTGTGCCAACAACAGGGAATCAGTTTGTCTCGAATCCATTTTGATACTTATGCTTATGCCCATTTGCACAAGGTAAGTATCGAAATGGCTGCACGCGACTTACGCTACCGCTATTTTGCCCAATTAGTAAAAGACTTGCATGCAGGAGGCATATGTGTGGCCCATCATCGCGATGACAATGTAGAAACTTTACTTCTGAATCTGTTAAGAGGATCTGGAGTAGACGGATTAGCAGGCATCGCCCCCAAAAACGGAAACATTCTGCGCCCACTTCTCTGCATCAGCCGACAGGATATATTGCAATATCTAAAAGAAAAGAAACAAGATTTTGTCACAGATTCAACAAATTTAGAAGACGATGCTTTAAGAAATAAAATTCGCCATCATGTAGTACCTCTCTTAGAAAGTATCAACCCGGCAGCAAGTGAAAATATTGCTCTCACTGCCAAATACATACGCCAAGCAAAAATGATACTTGACAGCATGGATAGCATCAGTACAACCGATTCTTACAGGAACGTTATAAATATCCCAAAAGTATCTGTCATGAATGCTCCAAGTCCGGAATTCATACTCCATAAAGAATTAAGCAGATTTGGTTTTCATGGCAATGTTATTGATGACATCTGTGAAAGCCTCAACAGCCAGGATAGTGGTGTCGGTAAAATTTGGAAAAACGAAGATTATATGATAGTCATCGACAGAGAAAAGCTGTTGATTTCTAACATACAAGACTTGAATAACATCCAGGAAGAGAGAGCGTTCCGACTGCCGGAAGAAGGCATTTACAACATGGACGAAGGAACCCAAATCAAGATAAGAATCTTCTCGAATATGGGTAACTTCATGCCAAGCAAAGAATCGCAATGCATCACTTTGGATGCTGAAAAAGTCAGTTTTCCCCTCACCTACCGACTGGTAAAAGAAGGCGACAGATTTCAACCTTTCGGCATGAAGGGAAGCAAACTGTTGAGTGACTATATGACGGATAAGAAATTTGACTATATACAGAAGAAAACACAACATGTGTTAACTGATAGTAAAGGTGAAATCATCTGGCTTATCGGCGAACGTACGTCAGAGAAAACGAAGATTACCGAAACCACCAAGAAAATATTGGAGGTCATCATCAAATGAAAAAGAAAATATTATATATCACAAGTTTAGTTCTCATTCTGCTGGCTGCCGCCAGCACATGGAGCTATTATTGCCTGAACCCATCAAATGATAGAGTGAACAAGGCAAAAGCAAACATAAAAGTATATAGTCACTATGAATTAATTCAAAATGGAAAAACAATACTCCGGTTCGACGAAGACACAACAACACTGGCTGCCAACTTTATGAACCGTTGGGCGTTGATTCCTTCATGTCAAGGAAGACTTGCCGCCTGCTACAACAACAGCATCAGCCGGAATCACTATCTTGGCAAAGATGCAGATAGCATTTTTAAAGAGAAAGTTGATTCTTTAGACAGTTTGTATAGAGACTCCAAATGGAAAGTTGGAGAACTGAATTATTATATTCACTCTCATTCTGTTCAGGATATAGGCTACAACTCTATTTGTGCTTATACCCAACACGAACTGGAACTACGCGATTCTGCCAAGAAACTGATCGATTCCCTGAAACATGTACAGAAAAAGGGGCATTTCAAGTTGAAACGTTCCATTTCATATCAAGCCTATTATAGAGACGAGAACGGAAAGTGGAAAAGTCAGGCATGCAAACTCATCAAAGCGAAGAATGGAGAAACTGTGCAAGAAAGCCACACATTCCAACTTTCCTCAGAAACGACTCCTGAAGGGGTTAAAGCTATTTCACCTCAACTTGCAGTATCTTTAGCAACTGCTCATGGAGTCACACTTCGACGCTCTATTGATTACACCCTCTTACCTGATTCTCTAGGATATTATCGGGGTACAACCGACAGTATCTATCAACCCAACGGTCATGGATGCTGGCAAGGATACGATGGAACCTATTATGAAGGTTACTGGAAAAACGGAAAACGTGAAGGATTCGGATTCAGCATTGCTCCCAAGAAGCCTTTACGAATAGGCGAATGGAAAAATGACCGCTATAAAGGCGAACGACTTGTATATACATCAGAACGTATTTATGGCATAGACCTGAGCAAATACCAGCATGGAAAAGGCAGAAAAAAATATGCTATCAACTGGAACCGTTTACGCATTACACATCTTGGCCGCCTCAGCAAAAAGACAGTGTCAGGAACAGTAAACTTCCCTATTCGCTTCATCTATGTCAAGAGTACAGAAGGTAAATCGCTGTTAAATCCATATTATAAAAAAGATTATCGTGATGCAAAAGCACATGGTTACAAGGTTGGAACCTATCACTTCTTTACCACCATAACACCTGCTGCCGAACAAGCACGACACTTTCTGAAACATAGTATCATTAGGAAAGGCGATTTTCCCCCAGTTCTTGATGTAGAACCGCTTCCTAGTCAAATCAAAAAAATGGGAGGATCAGGAGTATTGTTTGCACGCATCAGAACTTGGCTTAGAATAGTAGAGAGAGCAACAGGTGTTAAGCCTATTCTTTACATTAGCCAAACTTTCGTAAATCGCTATCTGACACGAGCTCCCGATCTGAAACATAACTATCAGGTTTGGATTGCGCGATATGGTGAGTATAAACCAGACATCAGACTGGTATATTGGCAGCTCTGCCCTGACGGAAGAGTTGCGGGAATACATGGAGAGGTAGACATCAATGTGTTTAACGGATACGATGACGCTTTTCAAAGTTTTGTTAAGAACAAGACGGTAAAATAACCTTTAAATGAATAAGTTAGGTTAATTACGTTAAAGTAAGTTATAAATCTAGTTACGTATCAATATTTTTATTATCTTTGCGTCAATTGTGCAATGTGTAACTAAGAGGAAAAGATAATGAGACAGCTTAAGATACAAAAGAGTATAACCAATCGTAACAGCGAGGCCCTCGACAAATATCTTGTAGAGATAGGTAGAGCCCCAATGGTTTCTATTGATGAAGAAATAGAATTGGCTCAAGCTATTCGCAAGGGAGGCAGAGCTGGCGAAAGAGCAAAGAATAAGTTGATTGAAGCCAACTTACGTTTTGTGGTGTCAGTAGCAAAGCAATATCAGCACCAGGGGCTAACCCTGACAGACTTGATTGACGAGGGAAACATCGGACTCATCAAGGCTGCAGAACGCTTTGATGAAACACGAGGGTTCAAATTTATCTCATACGCAGTCTGGTGGATTCGTCAGAGCATTTTACAGGCAATAGCTGAGCAAAGTCGAATCGTTCGACTTCCTCTCAACCAGGTAGGATCGCTCAATAAGGTAAACCAGGAAATAAATAAGTTTGAGCAGGAAAACCAACGCCGTCCAAGCGTTGAGGAACTTGCCGCCAGAACGGGTGTTGACGAGGACAAGATTTCCCAGAGCATGGCAGCCAGCGGTCATCATGTGAGCATAGATGCTCCATTCAGTGATGACGATGACAATTCTATGGCAGATGTAATGGCAAGCGGAGACGAGGGCAGAACAGACAAGCAGGTTGACCATGAAAGTATGGCACAAGACCTAAGACAGGTTTTAAAAGTTTGCCTCAAGGATCGCGAACTGAAAATCATCTGCGCATGCTACGGAATTGGGGAAACCGAAAAGGGACTCGAGGAGATTGGTGATAAAATGGGCTTGACACGTGAGCGAGTTCGTCAAATAAGAGAAAAAAGCATCACCAAACTGAGAGAATCCGGAAAGATAGGAATCCTTATGAAATATCTTGGTTAGGAAAGCTGCTGCCCAAAATATGTGGCATAGTTCTTCTGCCAAGTAACATCTTAACTCATAATAAATGAAGAAATATCAAACACACATCATTTTGACGATTATCTTCTGCATGATGGCTTTTGCAGCACATGCAAGAAGAATGTCACCGAGAGACGCCTTTTGTGACTCGGTGATGTGTTTGGTATTTAAATATGCACAAACTGTTGACACGGCAGGTAGAGCAGCACACAAGAGTTATGCCTATACTAAATTTCAAATCAAAACAAACAAGCGTAATGCTACCCTCATGCTTGTGCCAACAATGTATGCTGTAGCACATGGTGGTGGTAGAAGATTTATCAGTGAGTATTATAACCAAATGACGTTGGATGCTAAAGGTAAACCTGTAGCCAAACGCTTGTTGAACATAAGCACTATTCCGCATAGAAGCAATACACTGTCATCGGTTCTGAAATACATGACTCCAACAGTATATGGAGAAACTCTTTTCGAAACCAATATTCTTTCACCTTTTCATCAGAAGAATCGCAGATATTATAAATACGCCGTCACTCAACTACCATTCGGCAAAGCTCAAATTTACGTATATCCTCGTCTCAAAAACACACAAGTTATAGAAGCACGTGCTATTGTTGATTCAAAAACCGGCAAGATAAGCATGGTAGACTTTGAAGGTGAATATGATATGACCCGTTTCTATATCTCTATCATAATGGGAAGAGACGGATTTGGCTCACTTTCTCCTGCCAAATGCAGCATGAGAGCCAACTTTAGCTTTCTGGGCAACAAGATAACCGGAATGTACACAACAGTATACGGACTACCAAAAATATTAAGTGACTCACTCAATAACGTAGCCGATACAACATTAATGGCAAAAGTGCGCCCTATTGAGTTAAACCAAGAAGAAACAGATATATACAATAGATTCTATGAAAAAAGAAAACAAGTTGCAGATTCCTTGAATAACAACATACCAAAGACTAACTTTGCAAAAGATATACTTTGGGATGTTATCGGTGATAATGTATTAAACAGAATCTCTCAAGGCTTCGGTAAGCAAAACCAAGGTTATTTCCGTATCAGTCCTATTCTCAACCCACTCTATATGGGATACTCCGAACGTAAAGGTGTTGTATATAAGTTTGACTTGAAAGGCAGCTACCGGTTTACGGAAGACTTACAATTAGGACTTCGCTTTAAAGGTGGTTACAGTATGAAACAACACAGATTCTATTTCAGAATACCGTTGACTTTCAACTACAACCAAAAGCACAATGGACACATCAAGTTAGAAATAGGTAACGGTAATAGAATATCGAACAATCGTGTTGCACGAAAGATGTTAGGCATCAGCAAACCGGAAGATAATGATTTTCTATATCCTCTACTCACAGGATATCCGGGACTGGCATTACCAGAAATTTCAACAGAGATTGATGCTAATAACAGGAAACTGACAGAGTTTAAAGATGATTACCTTCGTCTTACTAACCACTGGAGTTTCAACGACTATGTCGGTTTTGAGATTGGCTTGGTTTCACATACCCGAAAGGCAGTGATAGAAAGTTTCTATAAACTGTTTAATTACCCAAGCAAATATGTATCAGTAGCACCAGCTGTGGCATTAGAACTGTTACCCTGGGGAAAGAAAGGCTCGATTTTTAAAATAGACTACGAAAAGGGATGGAAAAACCTACTTGGATCAAATATAGACTACGAACGGGTAGAAGTAGATGCACAAACCATTTTCCAAGCGTCACGCCGCCAATCATATTCTGTTAGATTAGGAGCAGGTTTTTATACCCGTAAAGGTGACCATTGGGATTTCGTTGACTATACAAATTTCCATGATGATAATATTCCTGGAGGTTGGAATGACAGTTGGAGTGGAGAGTTCGAATTACTGTCTTCGCAATGGTATAATGCAAGTGATTATTACATACGTGGAAATTTCACTTATGAAGCTCCTATGATTGCAACCGCATGGCTCCCTCTGATTGGAAAATATATAGAAGCAGAGCGTCTCTATGTAAGCAGTCTTGTTGTAAACCATTTACACCCATACACAGAATGGGGATATGGAGTAACAACAAGAGCTATTACCCTAGGAATTTTTGCTGCCTTCAAAAACACGAAATTTGATGGCGTAGGCTGTCGCTTCGGTTTTGAACTATTTAGAGATTGGTAATATTCATACAAGCATGGATAAGACATAATTTCCAAAACACAATATCAATAACATCATTTAAAAAACAAAATATGAGTTCACAACTAACTGTTTATAAAGCAAGTGCAGGCTCAGGTAAAACATTTACCTTGGCTCGTGAGTATATGACACTCGTGATAGCTAATCCTGCTTCCTACAGAACCATTCTTGCAGTAACCTTCACCAACAAGGCTACTGAAGAAATGAAAATGCGTATCTTAGGAAAATTATACGAAATTGCACACGGACTACCAGAAGCAAACGATTATGTAAATCAAATACAGCAGGCTTTACCGTATCTTTCATCCAAACAAATTCAGAAAAATGCAGAATCTGCCCTGCATCTGCTCATACACAATTATAACTATTTCCGGGTTATGACCATCGATACGTTCTTTCAGAATGTATTGAGAAATCTAGCTCGTGAACTTGACTTGACTGCTAATTTGCGTATTGAACTCAATGACTATCAAATTGAGCAACAAGCTGTTGATGAACTCATAGAAGGTTTGGAAGATACAGACCGATTACTCTTCTGGATTATGGATTATATCAAAGAAAACATCGATGATGATAAGAGTTGGAATGTCATTGGACAGATCAAGAAATTCGGTGAGAACATATTCAAGGATTATTACAAAGCTCATTCCGACAAGCTGACAGAATTGATGGAACAAGAAGATTTCTTCAAGGATTTTACCGACCGAATGAAGAAAAAGCGCGATAAGGCAAAAGAGCAGCTTAAAGAAATTGCTGCTACTTTTTTCGATTCCCTTGAAGAAGAAGGCTTTACGTCAGACGACTTAGCTGGAAAAACGAGAGGTATTTGGAGTTATTTCAACAAGCTGAAAAATGGCAAATACAGTGATGATGATCTACACAATGATACTTTCTATAAATGTCGGGAAAGTCCGGAAGCATGGGTCAAAAAATCTGATGTAAAAAATTGTACTGATATTTTCAATTATGTAGAATCGGTGCTCTACCCTATTTTGCTGTTTGCTGAAGACAATCGTCCAAGACTCACACGAATCTTTAAAAGTACCGACTTGACCATAAAGCATCTTAATCAGCTCCGCCTTTTGGGAAGCATAGATAAAAAAGTCAGGGAGATGAACAGAGAGGCAAACCGTTTCCTTTTGAGCGATACTCAGACCTTGCTCAATTCACTGATAAAGGATAGCGATTCGCCATTCATCTTTGAAAAAATTGGCACTCAACTCGACCATATAATGATTGACGAGTTCCAAGATACCAGTACTATACAGTGGAAGAACTTTAAAGTACTGCTCGAAGAAACCATGAGTAGAGAAAATGCCGGCAACCTTATCGTAGGTGACGTAAAACAAAGCATCTACAGATGGCGTTCCGGCGATTGGAGACTGCTCAATAATATCAATAAAGAATTTAATAAAAGCGCAAAAGTAAGCATAGAAACTTTGGATACCAACTACCGCTCTGATAGAAACATCATTGAGTTTAACAATGCTTTTTTCACAGAAGCAGTAAAGTTGGAGATTGAAGACCTGACGGATAAATGTCCTGAGGAATGTAAACAGCTGGAAAGCGCATATAGCGATGTCTGCCAGCAAGTACCAGACCACCATTCTGTTCCTAATGGATCTATCAGTATCCAGCTCTTGGGCGGTGAAAATATTGAAGACAGAATGATGCAAACCACACTGGACACTGTAGCCAAGTTGGTTGAAAGAGGTGTTCCTTGCAACAAGATAGCAATCCTGGTAAGAAGCAATCGTAACATACAGGACATTGCTGAGTATTTTATGAACCATTCCGACTATCCGTTGGTTTCAGATGAGGCATTCAGACTGGATGCCTCCCAAGCAGTATGCACCTTGGTTAACGCTCTCTATATCCTTGTACACCCAAATGACAATATAGCTTTAGCAACTCTCAATAAGTTTTGTGACACTTATTCTGTAACGGGAAATATCCCAGAAAAACTTTTGAACAATCGTTCTGAGTATCTGGAAATGCCACTTTTCGATCTAACAGAACGCCTTTTTGCAGAGTTAAAGTTTAGCGAAATCAAAGACATGATCAAGCAAAGCGCCTACATCTGCGCTTTTTATGATAGTCTGAGTAAATATCTCACAGACAACAGTAGTGACATTGCAGGATTCCTTAAAGAATGGGATAGCCATATTCACGAAAAAAGCATCCACAGTGATGGCGATGGAGGCATCAGATTCCTTACTATACATAAGAGCAAGGGACTAGAATACGATCATGTTATCATGCCTTACTGTGACTGGCAATTAGAAAAAGCCAACACAATCTGGTGTACACCGCAAGAAGCTCCATACAACGAACTGCCACTTGTACCAATAGACTTCAGTGCTAAACTGATGAAACAAAGTATATATGAAGCAGATTATAATCATGAACATCTACAAAACGTAGTTGATAACCTGAATCTGCTTTATGTCGCCTTTACGCGTGCCAGTCACAACCTGTTTGTAATTGGCAAACGAGCTAATTCTGCATATCGTTCTGCCATTATCGAATCCGTACTTGACAAGGTAGCCAGCCGACTTGAAGCTAATGATGTAAAGATGGAGTTAACAGGAATAGGTTCTGATGCCAAAACAGATGACATATCTTTCTGCTATAATGAAATATATGTACCTGATTCTTCCAAGAAATCAAACGAGAAGAAGGATACAAATGTGCTCTCTGCGTTTTCACAACCATTGGAAATAAAAATAAATGTCACACCAGCAATGCCTGAATTCAGACAAAGTAACCAAAGTCGTGACTTGATAAAACGTGATGAAACAGAAGAACAGCAGAAATTTTATATCAAAATGGGTACGGTGCTGCACAACCTCTTTTCCACAATCCGTACGGCTGATGACATTGATGGAGCCCTGAAGCAACTAGAGTTAGACGGACTTTTGTACGATCAGAACCTCACACCAGAGAAAATAAAGGAAATGATTAGGAAAAGGCTTGAATCACCAAAAGTTGCAACATGGTTTAACAAGGAATGGACTATTCTAAATGAATGTTCTATCTTGACTGTAGAAAATGGGAAAATGACAGAATATCGTCCAGACCGAGTGATGCAAAACTCAAAAAAAGAGACAATAGTTGTAGACTTTAAGTTTGGCAGACAGAAAATAGAACATCATGACCAGGTACGAAAATACATCAGCTTATTAAGAAGCATGGGCAACCATAAAGTAACCGGTTATCTATGGTACGTTTACCCTAACAAAATTATTAAAGTGGAGAAATAATACAATTCTATTGCTCTGCATGAAAAACAGGGCAAAATAAAGAACATTTTCAAACATAAAATGAGCATTGAGATATGAAAACATTTTTAAAATATGTAGCAAGAGATATACTGGAGAAATATGGCAATAACCTCAGCGATATTGCAATCGTATTTCCAAACAAACGTGCAGCTCTCTTCCTCAATGAGAGTCTGGCCCGTTTGACCGACCATCCCATCTGGTCACCATCTTACATAACCATCAGCGACCTGTTTCGCAAACATAGTACATTGAAAGTTGGAGACCCGATCAAACTGGTTTGCGATTTACATAAAACATTCGTAGCCTGCACAGGTATCGATGAGACCCTAGACCATTTTTACGGATGGGGACAACTCCTTATCACTGATTTTGACGATATAGATAAAAACATGGCAGAGGCAGAGAAACTCTTTGCCAATCTTAGCGATATACATGAACTTGACGATATATCATATCTTACAGAAGAACAGAAAATGCTGATTAGAAAGTTTTTCAGCAACTTCAACGATGATCACAACTCTGAACTCAAAAAGAGATTTCTGCAACTATGGAGCCATTTTCTCGATATTTACCAACAGTTTAACCAGCGTCTTGAAGAACAAGGCTTAGCTTACGAGGGGGCTCTGTATCGGAAAGTTGTAAATGATGAAAACATCAAATTTCAACACAAGAAATATCTCTTTGTCGGTTTTAATATGATGCAAGTTGTAGAACAGAAACTCTGCGAACGCTTGATGAAAGAGGGTAAAGCACATTTCTATTGGGACTACGATGACTATTATATGCAAAACAACCATGAGGCAGGTCACTATATTCGAGAATATCTTAAATATTTTCCTAACGAATTGAATGATATGCCTCCTCATGATCTTCGTGATATTTATCATAACTTTGATAACGATAAAGACATTACATACATTTCGGCATCAACTGAAAACATTCAGGCTCGCTATGTAAACCAATGGCTTAAAGAAAAAAAACGATATAAATGTGGAAAGAAAGTTGCAATCGTATTAGCCGATGAAGGATTATTACAAAGTGTAATACATAGTCTTCCTACAAACGAAGACATCAAGTCGTTACCAGACTATTCTGAGACCGACCAGTTATCATATAACATAACATTGGGTTATCCGCTTCAACAGACACCATTCTACAGCTTGCTGCAACATCTCATCAATTTGCAGGGTATTGGTCATCCCAAGCATAGTAACAACTATCGCTTACATTATGTGCTCATGGCACTTCGTCATCCATACACACGCTATATTTCTCAAAATTATAGCAAACTCTTGAGCGCTCTTGACGAACAAAAGCAGTTCTATCCTACCCGCCAATTCCTAAGCATGGATGGTGATGAAGGCTTGTCTCTGCTTTTCAAAGATTTGGGTGAGACTGCAACAGAAAATGAATACAACTTGAGACTCATCCAGTATCTGCTGGAAATTTTGAAGACAATAGGTGTGAATAGTAAAGAACAAGACGATCCTTTATTCCAGGAATCGCTCTTCAGGACCTATACATTGTTGAACCGTCTGCAAGAACTCATCCAGACAGGAGACTTAGCAGTAGACTGCATCACTCTGGAACGACTCATGCAACAGCTCATCCAGTCAACAAGTATTCCATTTCATGGTGAACCTGCAGAAGGAATACAGGTAATGGGTGTATTGGAAACTCGAAATCTGGATTTCGAGCATATCTTAGTACTCTCATGCAACGAAGGAAAACTACCGAAAGGAGTAAACGATGCTTCATTTATTCCCTATTCGTTGAGAAAGGCATACGGCTTGACTACGGTTGATAACAAAGTAGCCATATACGCATATTATTTCCATAGTCTCCTTCAGCGCTCACGCGACATCACTTTATGTTACAATAACGCTACAGAAGATGGTCAATCGGGTGAGATGAGCCGCTTTATGCTCCAGCTTTTAGTAGAAAGCCATCATGACATTAAACGTTCATCACTGGTTGCAGGGCAAAGTACTATACGTCCTACTTACGATCCTATAGAAAAGAAGCTACATACGTTCATCAAGCTCAAGAATCTGAAAATGCTTACGCCAACATTTCTGAATACATATTTGAGATGTGAAAAGCAATTCTATTATAAATATGTAGAAGGACTGATTGAGCCAGATGAAATAGATGAAGACGAGGTAGACAACAAAGTATTTGGAAATATTTTCCACCGTGCTGCAGAACTGTTTTATCAAGGACTAGCAAGCAACAATGCCCTGACTACAGACAATAAAGGTAAACTCAAACTGACTCGTCCTATCGTTATAACAAAAGAGCAATTAGAGCAAGCCTTAAAAGATGAATCGCTTGTTTATCGCCTGGTAGATCAGGCGTTCAGAGAAGAACTCTTTAAAGTTAGCGCTGCAGGATATCACCCGAAATATAATGGTCTGCAACTTATCAACAAAGAAGTAATAGCAAGGTATATCCGGCAACTTATCACGATTGATATGCGCCAGGCTCCATTCACTATACTGGGATTAGAGCTGGTAGTGAAAACAGGTATTGAAGTAGAAACCAGTATCGGTAAATTATCTCTTACAATAGGAGGTTTTATCGACCGACTGGACGCTGTTGCGGCTAATGGCAATGCAAACGGAAAAAATCTTGCAGAACGAATCCGCGTAATAGACTATAAGACAGGACGTATTTCAACAACACATCCTAGAGCGCTGGATGAAGTATTTAATCCTTCTATGCTAAACAAGCATACAGACTATTACTTGCAATCCATGCTCTACTCAATCATTGTGAAGCATAATAAGGATTTGAATCCGGGGCAAGACCCCGTATCGCCCGGTTTGCTGTTTATACAAAACGCAGGAGCTGAAGACTATGATCCGACATTAAAAATGGGCAAGGAACTCATCAGCAGCATAGATGTATACGAAGAGGAGTTTATGAAACAACTGAAAGTTCTCATCGCCAACATCTTTGACAAGGACCAACCATTCCGACCAACTGATGATAAGCATCGTTGCGAATACTGTCCATACGCAGCTTTATGCAAATCATAGAAACATCCATATATAAGTGGAAACCAAAAATGATTGGTTAAAATGCGCAAAATACTTGCTTTTTTGAATTTTTCTATGTATTTTTGCAAAAAAGAAATATTGGATATGACAGAAAAAGAAATAAACAAGATAGTTAGTGAGAACTTAAACTATGTAAAATCAGTAGCCAACCAGTATAAAGGTAAAGGCGTTGAGTTTGATGACCTGGTTAGCGAAGGAACTCTGGCAATGCTTATGGCAGCCAGAAAGTTCCAAGCTGACCGGGGCACCGATTTTGTGGCGTATGCCGGTCCTTTCGTTCATAAGGCTATATCACAGACCATCGATAAACAATCAGGACTTTATCGTTTACCGAAAGACCAGAAGAAATTTGCCCCAAGAAACGCAGACAAGGCTGTATCTGTAGATGCGCCACTAAGCGCAAACAATCCGTATACTCTATTAGACATATTAAACGATCCGGATGTAAAAATTGCAGATGATACCCTGAATATAGAAATGATGAAGAATAAGATGGCAGAAAGCATTGCAGATTTATTGCCACGAGAGAAAGAAATCATCACCAAATTCTATGGTATAGGTGTTCCTAAAGAAACGATGGCTGAAATTGCTGAAGATATGGGACTCAAACGTGAGCGAGTACGCCAGATACGAAATCTGACCATACGCAGATTGAACAGGAGTATTCGCCACCAGGCATTGAGAAACTACTTCAAGAGGTAACTCTCAATAGCTTGTAAAACCAAAAAGAGGGTGAATCATTAACTTATGATACACCCTCTTTTTGTTTCATGATCTAGTTATTATATATTGCACTTACTCCAATCCTTTGAAGTGAGAAGCACGATATTGACGAGGAGTAACTCCTGTTCGCTTGAAGAAATTAGCATAGAAACTCTGACGAGTATTGAAACCAGCCATTTCGCTGATATCTTCTACACTCATTCTTGCATAACGCTTATCGGTAAGCAAAGACATTGCATCGTTTACTCGATAATCATTCACCAACTCAGCATAATTCTTATGGAATCGGGTTGCACACACAGCTGAAATATAGCGAGAGTTAGTATTCAAATCCTCTGCCAGTTTCTTGGAACTATAGTCTGGATCCTTGTACTTTCTTTCAGTCACAAGAACGCGGAGTATCTCGTCGCGAAGGCGGTCCTTAGTTTCTTCACTCAGCATAGATTGATATCTTGCTATTTTTTCCTTTTTAGGTTGAATATTATACTTAGCCATAGTTATGTTATAAAATTTATTACAACAAAGGTACTATTTTTATTTAAAACAACCAAACTTTTTCTCATTTTTTTGAAAAATAAACACAAAAAAGTCGTTTATATGAAATAAAATGGTTATTTTTGCATTAAATTTCAAACTCCGAACAGAGTATAGTGTAATTATTAGTCAAGAAGCATAGATATGAAGCAAGTATTGTGGTTTATAAAAACGTATTTTACGTTTGTCATTTTGTTCTGTATTCAGAAACCATTTTTCATGATAATGGAAAAGGCTTCTGCTACACAACCCATCGATAATATCTGGAGCGAAATACCTACAGTGATGTGGTACGGTTTATCTCTCGACCTCTCTATGGCTGGTTACCTAACCGCCCTACCTGGTTTGTTGCTCATTGCAACGATTTGGTTTCGTAAAGAGATTATACGCCCAATACTGAATGCTTATTTTATACTGGCATCTTTCCTGGTTTCCATTACATTCATACTGAATGCAGGATTATATCCGTATTGGAACTTCCCGCTAGATAGCACTCCATTATATTATTTCTTTACTTCGCCAAAGGATGCACTTGCAAGTGTTGGAGGGCTTTACATCTTTTTTGCTCTCCTCATCACCGTGCTGCTTACCATAGCCGTCTGGTTCGCACTCCGCATGCCTCATACCCAGAAGCGCTATTCCAGCAGATACAGCAATTATGGTTTTGGAGATTTCGGCAGTGGTCGCAGAACACGCTACTCTGATATAGAGCATCATCGTTTGCGCCATTCTCTAATTTTGTTGCTGCTTACTGCCCTTCTCTTCATCCCTATCAGAGGAGGATTTACTGTATCTACAACAAATACAGGAAAAGCATATTTCAGTCAAAATGCGTTTTTGAATCATGCTGCTGTCAATCCGATGTTCAGCCTGTTTGAATCACTTACCCATCAAGAAGATTTTGCATCACAATATAGATACATGTCAGAAGAAGAAGCTAACAAGCTCTTTGCTCAAATGATAAGTTCAAGCGACCAGAACACCTACCCTCTTCTGAATGAAGAGACCCGGAAAAACGGAAAGCCGGATATACTTGTCATTATTATGGAAAGCTTTGCCAACGACATTATGCCTTCCGTTGGAACCCATAAAGACGTAGCTATATGCCTGGATTCAATTGCTAAAAAGGGAATTTTCTTCTCAAGATTCTATTCAAATACTTTCCGCACGGATCGTGGTCTGGTTGCTGTTTTGAGCGGTTATCCTGCACAACCTACAACCAGCATCATGCGCTACCCGGCAAAATCTGCACAATTACCGTCATTGGCACGTTCATTGGCTAAAGCAAAGCATTACGGCAATGCATATTATTATGGTGGTGATGTTGATTTTGCCAACCAACGCTCTTGGCTGGTTTCCCAAGGCTATGAGAGAATCATTTCAGATAGTGATTTCCCTATAGAAGACAAATTGAGCAAATGGGGAGTACACGATCATATCGTAGCCAATCGTCTGCTTGCAGACATCAAGAAAGAACAGAATGCCAAACAGCCTATGCTGAGAATATTCCAGACATCAAGCAGTCATGAGCCATTCGATGTACCATATAGCAGACTGAAAGACAAGCGTTTAAATGCATTTGCCTACACTGATAGTGTCATAGGTAATCTTCTGCGTGAATACAGCAAATTGCCTAGATGGAAAAATACTTTAGTATTACTCGTTGCCGATCATGTTGGCGCATACAAAGAACATCTTGACAACTTTGACCGCAGCCGCTATCAGATTCCACTTATCATGACCGGTGGAGCAATAGCCCGCCCGATGAATGTTAAGCTCATTGGAAGTCAGCATGATATTGCAGCTACACTGCTCGGCCAATTAGGCATTCCTCACAAAGACTTCTTGTTCAGCAAGAATATGTTGAGTGATGCTACTCCTAAATTTGCATTCTTTGATGTACCCGATGCTTTCGGCATGGTATCAGAGGAGAACTCTATCATCTACGACAACAAATCCAAAAAGGTTGTTTATGATAAAGGCAAAAAAGGTTATAACCTGAAGCGAGGCATGGCTTATCTTCAGAAGTTGTACGATGACTTGAGTGCAAAATAGCCCAAACGACAGGGCAACAGATTATCAGAAACAAGAAAGCGAACATTACAGAATTTCATAAAGAAAGACAATGATAGAATTACTTCATCAAATAGAACAGATTGATACGCAGATTTTTCTGTTTTTCAATGGTTTTCACAACGAGTATTGGGATTACTTCATGATGATTTTCTCAGACCGTTTTGTATGGGTTCCATTCTATGCCAGTTTTATCTTTGTACTGCTAAAGAATTTTCCTGTCAAGGTTGTGATGAGCACTTTAGTTGTTATCATTCTGATTATCTTATTTTCAGACCAGACCGCATCAGGATTTCTGAAACCGCTAGTAGCAAGAATGCGTCCCAGCAATCCTGATAATCCAATCAGTCCGATGGTACATGTTGTTCAAGGATATCGGGGTGGCAGATATGGTTTTCCATCTTCTCATGCAGCCAATGCATGGAGCATGGCCTTCTTTGCACAATATCTGGTTCGCCGAAGCAAACTCACGATATTCTTATGCCTATGGGCATTGATAACCAGTTATTCCCGAATGTATCTCGGTGTACACTATTTTGGCGACCTCATGATTGGTACGCTAATTGGTTTTCTCTATGCCACCTTATATTATTATATATTTCAGCATTTTTTGAGAAAGCATACCGAACGTTTTAAGCCCAACCACGACATCAGATTTGCAAGCGTCCCTATTATTACGGGGCTCGTTTCAATTTGGGTAATCATTTGTACTAGTGGAATACTATCTTTCTATAATATACCACTGAGATAAACAAATGTATAAAAAGAGTTAGCTTATAAAAAAGGTTTAAATTAACATTATTATTAACATATAAAATATAAAGATTATGAAGAAATTATCAATTCTTGCATTTGCTTTAGGGCTGATTGCCTTTACTGCATGTTCTGAGAAAAAAGCACCAGCTCCGGCTCAGGCAGAACAGACAGTTGTAACCGATTCTGCATTTCAGGCTGCAGCAGCCGGTGAATATAAGAGCGCAGATGGTGAGCGCAGTGTTACTTTGAACAGTGATTTCTCTGTTAAAGTAAAAGGCCTTAACAAGGAATTTTACAAGTGGGAATTGCCTGCTAAGCCAGAAGGTAAGGCTGCAGTAATAATCCTGAGCCGCAAGGGTCTTGATGCAGACGTTCAGGAGCAGGCTACACTCGATACTGAAGAAGGTTCAATCATTATTAAGAACGAAACTTTCCGCAAAAAGTAATTAAATATGAACCTGGTATAAAAACAGAACGCCCCCACTTCACAGTGAAGGCGTTCTTTTTGGTATTAGTTTCCTTTAAGGTAAAAAGATTGTATTCAGGATAACGATGCAAAGATAGACATATTTTTCGAAACGAACGAATCTTTTTATATGTTTAAAAACATATTTTGTGAATTATTGCTTTTAAACGCAAATTATCACTCTCAAAACAAAATTATCTGCCAGATAATTTCGGTACTTACAATTAAATTTGTATCTTTGCACCATAATATTAAAAATTATTCTTTTTATTGAATTATGGCAATTAATGAAGAAAACAAATTGGAAGAGAAGAAAAGTATCTCTTTCGTAGAACAGTTAGTTGAGGAAGACCTCAAAGAAGGCAAAAACGGAGGACGAATTCAGACTCGTTTTCCGCCAGAGCCTAATGGTTATCTGCATATCGGCCATGCCAAAGCTATCTGCATGGATTTTGGTGTTGCAGAGAAATATAATGGTGTTTGCAATCTTCGTTTTGATGACACCAACCCTAGCAAGGAAAATAATGAATATGTAGAAAATATTCTTCAAGACATCCAGTGGCTTGGTTTCAAGTGGGGCAATATCTACTATGCTTCCGACTATTTTGAGAAGCTTTGGGACTTTGCAGTCTGGATGATCAAGAAGGGCAATGCATATATTGATGAGCAAACTGCTGAAGAAATTGCACAGCAGAAGGGTACCCCTACCACACCAGGTACTGCTAGCCCATATCGTGATCGCCCAATCGAAGAAAGTCTTGCTTTGTTTGAGAAGATGAATACTCCTGAGGCCGTAGAAGGCAGCATGGTGCTTCGTGCAAAACTCGATATGGCAAATCCAAACATGCATTTCCGCGATCCTATCATGTATCGTATCATCCATACTCCTCATCACCGTACAGGAACTAAATGGCATGCATATCCTATGTATGATTTCGCTCACGGACAGAGTGACTACTTTGAAGGGGTAACCCACTCTATCTGTACATTGGAATTTGTACCTCACCGTCCGCTTTACGATAAGTTCATCGACTTCTTGAAGGAGAAGGACGGAACTGCAGATGTATTAAACGACAATCGTCCACGTCAGATTGAGTTCAACCGATTGAACCTCACTTATACAGTAATGAGCAAGCGTAAGCTTCACCAGCTGGTTGATGAGAAACTGGTTATCGGATGGGACGACCCACGTATGCCTACTCTTTGCGGAATGCGCCGTCGCGGTTACTCTCCTGAGAGTATTCGTATGTTTATCGACAGCATCGGTTATACTAAATTCGATGCTCTCAACGATATGGCCTTACTCGAAGCATCTGTAAGAGAAGACTTGAACAAGAAAGCTTGTCGTGTGAGTGCAGTACTTGATCCTGTTAAACTCGTAATCACCAACTATCCGGAAGGTGAATCAGAGGAAATGGAAGCAATCAATAATCCAGAAAATGAAGCTGATGGCACACACACCATCACATTCTCTAAGAATCTCTGGATAGAGCGTGCTGACTTTATGGAAGATGCTCCTAAAAAATTCTTCCGAATGACTCCGGGTAAAGAAGTTCGTCTGAAGAATGCTTACATCGTTAAGTGCACTGGATGCACAAAGGACGAAAATGGTGTTATCACTGAGATTCAGGCAGAATATGATCCTATCAGCAAGAGCGGCATGGAAGGTGCTAACCGCAAGGTTAAGGGTACATTGCATTGGGTATCAGCAGATCACTGCGTAAAGGCAGAGGTGCGCGAATACGACCGTCTCTTTATGGTAGAAAATCCATCTGCTGACGAGCGTGATTTCCATGAGTTGCTCAACCCAGATAGCTTCCACGACTATCCTAACTGCTATGTTGAGGAATATGCAGCCAACAAGAAGCCAGGCGAATATCTCCAGTTCCAGCGTATCGGTTATTTCATGGCCGATCTTGATTCAACTGCAGAAAAACCTGTATTCAACAAAACCGTTGGTTTGAAGGATACATGGGCAAAACAGAATAAATAAATCACCTATATCTGTCTCAGTTTCAACAGCTGAGACAGATATTATTTATATTCAAGATAACAAATGAATACTGCAGATCTTTTTCTTTGGATACTCGACAATTTAAATTATTGGGTAGTAACCCTTTTCATGGCTATCGAGAGTTCATTCATCCCATTCCCATCAGAGGTGGTTGTGCCACCTGCAGCTTGGAAGGCTATGGATCCAGATAGCGGAATGTCGTTTATCCTAGTCATCGTATTTGCCACCATTGGTGCCAATATCGGTGCACTCATCAACTATTATTTAGCCAAATGGGTAGGCCGTCCTATCATCTATCGTTTTGCAGACAGCCGCATCGGACATATGTGCCTGATAGACCGCCAAAAGGTAGAAGTTGCAGAAGAGTATTTCCGCAAGCATGGAGCCGCATCAACAATCTTTGGGCGCTTGGTACCAGCTGTTCGCCAATTAATCAGCATTCCAGCCGGTTTGTCAGGTATGCATGTAGGCAAATTCTTGCTCTATACCACTATTGGTGCTGGCGTCTGGAATACTGTTTTAGCAACCATCGGTTGGGGTATTTACCAATATACAGACTATAAAACAACTCAAGATGTATATCAGCAGGCATTAAAGTATAGTCATGAGCTCGGTTACATCATCTTGGCTCTTGCCGTTGTTATTGTAGCTTTCCTTGTATACAAGGGGCTCAAGAAGAAATAAGTCATTATAGATTACATATTATAAATCCTCTACGAAATCTTCAATAGAATTCGTAGAGGATTTTTTATGAGAACAGGTTATTACTTCACTAAATACTTGAGTATTTGTCATGTAAAGCTGCTTATTTATAAGGTAAAAACACATAGATTAAATAGTCATACCAATAAGTTTTATCTGTTTAAGAATCAGGTTCTATTCAATTGCTGACTGCTGCCAGCAACCTTGCTGGCAAATGCCGACAACCTTGCTGGCATATGGCAGCAACCTTGTCGGCATATGCCAGCAAACAAATACATTCAGTTCCTTAAACCAACAGATACGTTATCTCTAACCATTCAATATATTAGTTGTAGAATTCTAAAACAATAGTATCCAGGATATAAAGATACTCATGAACATAAACTACAGATATTTAAATCCATCTTTGAATAAGACGGAAACTCCTTAAAAGAGTTTAAAGAATAGGGAAAAGAAATAAAGGGTGAGACTTCTCCCACCCTTTATCTGATATATAATAAAAAAGTTTATCTAAAGTAAATTACAAACGTTTAGAGTTTTTTCATCTCTTCTTTCCATGCAGAATAAGCCTCGAGATAAGCCGAACGGTTAGCCTCATCAGGATCAATGACTGCAAGTTTCTTCAATGAAGCAAAAGCCTCATCATGATCCTTATAGATACCGGCACCAATACCAGCACCCTTAGCAGCACCTGCACTGCCATCAGTCTCATAAAGTTCGATTGTAGCACCACTAACACCCGCCAAGGTATCTCGGAACAACGGACTGAGGAACATATTAGCCTTACCTGCATGAATTTTCTTGATATCCATACCCATCTGCTGCATGATTTCCATTCCATAGCAGAAACTGAAGACGATACCCTCTTGTGCAGCACGAACAATATGAGCACGATTATGCTTATTAAAGCTGATGCCACGAATAGAACAACCAACTTCCTTATTCTCTAATACACGCTCAGCTCCATTACCAAATGGGATAATCTTAACACCATCACTACCTATTGGCACAGATGCTGCAAGATCATTCATATCCGCATAGCTTACATCAGGAGTGATATTTCGATGAACCCACGCATTCAATATACCTGTTCCATTGATACACAACAATACACCAAGACGGTCAAGGTCTGTTGTATAATTAGCATGAGCAAAAGTATTGACACGGCTCTTTGGATCATAGTTTACATCACCCAATACACCATATACAACTCCTGA
This sequence comes from Segatella copri, assembly GCF_019127135.1. Classification (GTDB taxonomy): domain Bacteria; phylum Bacteroidota; class Bacteroidia; order Bacteroidales; family Bacteroidaceae; genus Prevotella. The sequence goes on from NZ_JAHOEA010000019.1 coordinate 37,474, forward strand.
TGTACCTGCAGTACTTGCAATTTCACCCGGATTGAACACATTCAGACTCACAGCATTATTTGGCTGGTCACCCGCACGATAAGATATTGGTGTACCTTCTTTCAGACCAAGTTCTTCAGCTGCCGCTTTACTTACTACACTCTGTACAGAGAATGTAGGAACAATATCAGCCAGAATGCTTTCATCGAAGCCAAAGTAATCAAGCAGGAATTTAGCTGGTTTCTTCTGGGTAAAATCCCACATCATACCTTCAGAAAGACCGCTGATAGTTGTCTTTACTTCACCAGAAAGCTTCATTGCAAGATAGTCACCAGGAAGCATGATCTTATCAATCTTGTCAAACAGTTCCGGTTCATTTTCCTTTACCCAAGCAAGTTTTGATGCAGTAAAGTTTCCTGGAGAATTGAGCAGATTACGCAAGCAGAAGTCCTCACCTAAAGCATGAAAAGCCTTCTCGCCGTAAGGTACGGCACGCGAGTCGCACCAGATGATACTAGGACGCAAAACCTGCTGATTCTTATCTACACAAACCAAGCCATGCATCTGGTAAGAGATACCAATAGCAAGGATATCCTCACCCTTGGCACCAGATTCCGCCATGATTTTCTTAAGCGCCAACTTAGCATTGTCCCACCACATCTGAGGATCCTGCTCTGCCCAACCGGTCTTTACAGCTATAATTGGGGCTTCATGATCCGGATAGAATGCAGAAGCTACAATTTCACCATTGTCAACATCAGTAAGTGAAGCCTTTACAGAACTTGAACCTACATCAAAACCTAATAAATATCTACTAGCCATAGTTTATTCGTTTATATGTTTATTATTTATAATTTTTCGGTTATAGCCTTTTATAAAGTCTACATATATTACGAACATACTACAACATTCCCCTTAGAAAAAATAATATTTAAAACATTTCGTCATTAAAAAGACTTTGAGGAGTGCTATCACCAGCCTTATTCTCCTCTTCATTACTCTTTTCTAATACAGAAGATGAAAAATTGAACATTAACTGCTGTACGGCCTTTGAATCAAAGTTGAGATGATATACGCCATACCCTTTACCTTTCTCTATAAGCGATTGTGGATCTTTAGCGCATCGTGTGAGATATTGCGTAACATAGCCATGTACATCCTTATAATTCAAAGGTGTAAAAATAGAATTACAAGTATTATATACATGGCGAGCTATTTTTTCTACTTTTAGCCCCTTACTGCCTGCTGCTAAAAGAACATTGAATATCTCCTGATCAAGTTTCATATAATAATCTTAACTATCGTCCCCTTTCAAGAGAGAACATAAAATGAAAAAACCGCGGTTACTCACTTACAAGCAACCGCGGCTCTTTGAAAATAAACCTTATTTAAGCGAGAGCAACCTTATTGTCCTCATCCTTAATCTTACCCTCTTTGAAGAGCCAGCCGATACCAAGGATTACATCCTCTGTACTGATATTAGCAGCCTTAGCAATCTCTGCTACAGTGAGAGCCTTCTCTGAAGCTGCCAATGCCTGATATACATCACCAGCTCTAAAACCTGCGTTCTCTGCGTTCAAGTAAAGAACGTCCTTCTTTGTTGTAGTTTCCTTCTTTGCTGCAGAAGCCTTCTTTGCTACTGGAGCCTTCTTTGCTGCTGGCTTCTTTGCAGCAGTCTTAGTTGTCGCTTTCTTTTCTACCATGTTTTAAGAATTTTATGATTCTATTGAGCTTCATTTTGTCGGCTCAACCTTAATATCTGCTGCAAATTTATAACTTTTATTTCGAAATAATGTTAGAAAAAAAGAAAAAACAACCATTTATAAACAAAAGTGCTGCATTTCTTGATTTACGTCAAGAGACACAGCACTTTATTTACTAAAAATCAACTACTTATTATAAATAATTGAATATTTCATAAGGCATTTAAATCATATATTTGCTGATACAAATACCTTTATTCCGTCTTTTTATTCTGCCTTCAAATCAAGCTTGATTTCCAATTCATCCAACTGCTTAGGATCAAGTTCAGAAGGAGCATCGAGCATTACATCGCGACCAGAGTTGTTCTTTGGGAAAGCAATACAATCACGAATACTGTCGAGACCTGCCAGAATGCTGACAAAACGGTCTAAACCGAAAGCAAGACCTGCGTGAGGTGGTGCACCATACTTGAAAGCATTCATCAAGAAGCCAAACTGTGCCTCAGCACGCTCTGGAGTAAAACCAAGAACCTCGAACATCTTCTCCTGCAGCTTAGTATCGTGAATACGGAGAGAACCTCCACCTACTTCAATACCATTGCAAACAAAGTCGTATGCCTTGGCACGAACCTGCTCAGGATGCTCATCGAGCAATGGGATATCATCAGGATTTGGCATAGTGAATGGATGGTGCGTAGCCATCAGGCGCTGCTCCTCATCGCTCCACTCAAAGAGAGGGAAGTCAATAATCCAAAGACACTTGAATACGTTCTTATCACGAAGACCAAGACGGTCACCCATTTCCAAACGCAAAGAGCAAAGCTGAATACGTGTCTTGTTAGCATTATCACCGCTCAAAATCAAAACAAGGTCACCATCCTTGGCTCCCATTACGGTCTTGATTTCAGCAAGTTCCTCTGGAGAATAGAACTTATCGATGCTACTCTTTACAGTACCATCAGCATTATACTTGATATATACCAATCCCTTGGCACCGACCTGAGGACGCTTAACAAAATCAGTCAATTCGTTCAACTGCTTACGACTATAATCAGCGCAGCCAGGAACACAGATACCACCGATATACTTAGCCTCATCAAATACAGAGAAATTACCCTTGCCTGTGAAAGCATCTTTCAACTCAACAAATTCCATACCGAAGCGCAAGTCTGGTTTATCACTACCAAAACGGCGCATAGCTTCGTGCCAGGTCATCTGCTCCAACTTAGGAAGTTCTACACCACGAATCTCCTTGAACAAATGGCGAGCCATTTCCTCGAAAAGGTTGATAACATCATCCTGATCAACAAAACTCATTTCACAGTCAATCTGTGTAAACTCTGGCTGACGGTCAGCACGAAGGTCCTCATCACGGAAGCACTTGGCTATCTGGAAATAGCGGTCGAAGCCAGCAACCATCAAGAGCTGCTTCAAAGTCTGAGGGCTCTGTGGAAGAGCGTAGAACTGACCTGGATTCATACGAGAAGGAACCACAAAATCGCGGGCTCCCTCTGGTGTACTACCAATAAGAACAGGTGTTTCAACCTCCATGAAGTTCTGTGCATCGAGGAAGTTACGAATCAAGATGCACATACGATGGCGCAACTCCAAATTCTTGCGCACAGCAGGACGACGCAAATCAAGATAACGATACTTCATTCGGATATCATCACCACCATCAGTATTATCTTCGATAGTGAAAGGAGGAGTCTGACTCTGAGAGAGTACATTGAGTTCCTTCACCAGGATTTCGATGTCACCAGTATCCATTTTAGGATTCTTGCTCTGTCGTTCACTTACTACACCCTTTATTTGAATGCAGAATTCACGACCTAGCTTGTTAGCTGCATCACACAAGTCTTTGTTATCAGCCTCGTTGAAGACCAACTGTGTGATACCATAACGGTCGCGCAAATCGACGAATGTCATACCACCCATCTTTCTTGAGCGCTGTACCCAACCAGCAAGTGTCACTTCCTTGCCAGCATCAGAGAGACGTAACTCTCCACATGTGTTACTTCTGTACATACCTTATAATATTATATTATTATTTTCCAAAGTGCAAAAGTACAACAAATAACGGAAAGGACAAAATAAAATCGCGAAAATATTATTAAAAATATCTTCGCGACCCTATTAATGTGACCAAAAGTCACAGATATACATATTAAATGGTTTTATCTCTGCTTTTTTAGAGATTTATTTCTTCATTCGTTTGAAAGCTTGACGATGAAAACGTTCCTCAGCCTTAATGACACTAAACACCTTATTAGGTGGCAAGATGGTCATAAATCTAGAATGATACTCTTGCTGCAACTGTTTCAGCTGAATATCCAACTCATCCTGTCTTCTGATAGCTTCGGCACAAGCCTCATTATCATTCGGATTCACATGACGGAAGCGGCGCATTTCATCGAATATCATACGCATTTTCTTGCCCATCTGTCGATAAACCGGGAAGAATTTAGCAGCTTCACTCGGCGTAAGACAAGCATTAGTCGTAATAAATTGTTCCAGTTCTGCCTGAAACCTTTTAGGATCGAATCCACCATGATGTTTTCTACCCTGAGGCTGTGAAGCAAGCGAAACCAAACTAATCATCAGTATAGCTAAAAGCGCAAGAAACCTATGTTGCATTATCTTTATCATACCTTATCTTTATTGTTAAATCTTTATCTGTAGACAAAAAGAAATACCAACCATTAATTTTCTGCAATCAGCGATGCATAGATAGTTTCATTATCCATCATCGTATAATCGGCCATCTCATTAAAAGTTGCATCCTCATTATTATTCACAGCACCTTTCTGAACCATGTGGTCCACATGGGCCATAGCAGGCTTGCTGCTTCCCATATATTTCAGCGCCACGACCGAGCCACCTCCCATCACAGCTAATACAGCAACAGCCGCTGCAATTTTTCTAAGCGGCATACGCTGCCACAGGCTAGGCTGCATGTGAATGATGCGGGGTTCCTGCTCCGGCAAATTTGCCATCACCCTATCAGTAAGCTGGTCAAAATAACCAGCCGGCACCTGGAAATGGTTTTTCTTACCAAAACGGCTATTTAATATATTGTCTTCTTTTAACATATATCTTATTCCTTTCTTTTTTACTTTATTATATAGACGAGAAATATCCTAAAAGGTTTAATCCTTACGATTGAAAAAATCGGTTATTTTTTTCACTGCAAGATGATAGGAAGCTTTCAGAGCGCCTTCGCTTGTTGACAGCACCTTGCTAATCTCTGAATATTTCATATTATCATAATATTTTAGAGTGAAAACTGTGCGCTGTACATCGGGCAGTTGGGCTACAGCCTCTTGCAATTCTGCCTGAATCTGGTCTCCATCAAAATAATCGTCTGCCAGAAGACGAGAAGCTAAGCTCGGTTCGTCCTCGGTACTGACATTAATCATTTGTTTCTTGCGTCTCAAGAAATCAAGCGCTTCGTTAACGGCTATACGATAAAGCCATGTTGAAAGCGAAGACTTCCCCTGAAACGAATCCAGATTGGTCCAAGCCTTGACAAAGGCATTCTGCAACACATCATCAGCATCATCATGATCTATAACGATATGGCGAACCTTCCAATACAACGACTCGCTATACTGCCTGACCATTACAGCAAAGCCTTCGCGTTGGGTCTTAGGATCCTTGAGCATCGCCAAAAGTTCTTTATCCTTCATCATTGCTTTTATAAATGTGTTGTTTATAGATATTTCCTCAACATATCGAATATTACCGCATCAAATCCATACACATCAGAATATTCAGCTATTCTGCCTCCCGCAAACGGATAGAGCGTATAATAGGTTATGAAGAGAGGTACTTGTGGATTCACTTTAACGTTGCTCACAACAAGTTTTTTATTGGCAAGCGAATCTGCGGTCATCGAATAGTATATTTTTTCCTTCAGTTTCTTATTTTTATCAGCCAATAGGAAGACTGCGAAATCGTAAGGTTTTTCTATTCTGACGCATCCGTGTGAAACGCCCCTATCTTCTCGTCCGAACACTCCCTTGCTGTTAGTATCGTGCAGGAAGACCGAGAAATTATTATCAAAACGGAAGATGATTCTTCCCAAAGCATTACCCTTTCCTCCCCGCTGTGCAATACCGTAAGCTCCAGAAAGAAGCATGGAACGAGTCACCCTGTTAAGATCAACTTCCTTACCAGTTGCCACTTCCCTCACATAGTAGTTGCGCGAATGAAAGTAAGCATGATTACCCACACGATGCATCATATCATGGATAACGATGCTACGGGGTACAAACCACTGGGGATTCAGCTCCATACGTTTGATATGACTGTTCAAAATCGGCGTCTTAGTCTTATTAGCTCCACATCCTATACGCATCGAGAGCGTATCCTGATGATCGATAGCCATCAGATGAAAGGATGGAATATTCACGACTACGTATTTTTCGTGTTGCCAAGGATTATCATACTGTCTCCAGCGGCATCGTTCCATATTGCAGAGAATTTTATTTCTCATGGCTTTGTTCAAGCCACCAGCCTTCAATTTCTCCATCAGCTGATAATAGAAAGGATTCTTTGGCTGAACTTCCTTCAAGAAGGAAGCCACCGAGTCACATCTAATCATTTGCATAGCCTTAAGAAAAAATGCATCATCAGCATGTGCCATTTTCACATCAAACAGACCTCTGAACCGTACAGGTCGCTTGGTACTATCATAAGGATTGGGAGCAAGAGTATCTAAACGGTTGAAAACAAAACTAGGATTCATAAATCCAAAATTCTGCCCCATCGTATATCTGAAGTAAGCCTTGGTCAAGCGATACTCCAGTCGGGCTATCACTTGATTAATCTGATTATCAGCTGAATCTAGTTTTAAATCTCGTAACCTGTCAATATCTCGGGCAATAGCATCCACATAGAACCGACGTTTATCAAATCCCATATCCGCTACGGAACGCAGGCAAGTCACCAGGGAGTCAGCCTGACTATTTACCCCATGACGTGTAATCCAAAGCAGACTACCTTTATTCTGGTAATATCGACGGGTATGCAAATCGGCAGCATGACGATCTTTGTCGTTTCGCATGATACTATCCAACAGATTTCTTATAACCTTTGAATTAATAGCATAAGCCGAAGAACGGGAGTTTTTGAACTCATCTAACGATAAATGAAAATTGCTGTTTGGTACTTTGTCGTGGCAAGAACAGAACATCAAACAGCAAAAAATGATAAGTAACGAAGTATGAAAGAACTTCACTTTCTGATTAAAGTTTAACGGCATTCTATGGCCTCTTCAATATCATTAATGCTTCACGCAAATTTTGCGCGTAAAGCTATTTCCCACTTTTACAATATAGATACCATCAGCCAGCGGCACGTTTACTCTCTTGTCATTACCTTCTATTCGGAAAGTCTTAATTGTAACACCTGCCACATTATATATTCTCACCACCTGTCCGCTAGCACCTGTGATATGCATCACACCACCAGCATAGTTCAAGTTGATGTCTGCCACATCTAAGTCTGCCCATTCTATATTCCCCTCGTTAGCCATAGCAACAGAAGGTATAGAAAGTGCAAACATTGCAATTGCTAATATCGAAAGTAAAGTTCGTCTCATAAATTTCCAAGTTTCGTTATAACCTATTGTTCTTTCTGCAAAGATATATAAAAAAAAGGAAACTCACCATCTTCCCGACGATAAGTTTCCTAAAAATTAGCTTTTTTAACCTTTCATCAGGAAAAAAGAACCTAATTCACATTATTTTCTAAAACAACCACCACTTTACATGATGCCATCAGCGCGAAGTTTCTGCTGCCATTTCCATGCAGAAGCCAACACGTCCTCAAGCTTAGCCTCAGCCTTCCAGCCGAGCACCTTGTTCGCCTTGGTGCAATCGCCCCAAATCTTCTCGATATCGCCCTCTCTTCGTGGACCATACTTCCAATTCAGTTTTACACCAGTAGCCTTTTCAAAAGTCTCAACAATCTCGAGTGTTGAGTTTCCATTACCTGTACCGATATTGAAATATTCAATAGGCTCTGTTTCCTTATCAAGAACACGTGCCATTGCTGCAACGTGAGCCTTTGCCAAGTCTACAACATAAATGTAGTCGCGGATACAGGTCCCATCAGGAGTATCATAATCATTACCAAAGATAGTGAGTTCCTTGCGGATACCCATAGCTGTCTGAGTAACATATGGAATCAAATTGTTTGGCACACCATTTGGCAGCTCACCAATTTCTGCAGAAGGATGTGCACCGATAGGGTTGAAATATCTCAACACAATGCTCTTGATGGCTGCACCACTATGGATATAATCTGCAATAATTTGCTCATTGATTTCCTTAGTATTGCCATAAGGTGAGGTAGCCTTCTGATGAGGAGCCTCTTCTGTTACAGGCAAATTCTCTGGCTTCGGTTGACCATAAACGGTACAAGAAGAAGAGAAGATGATACCCTTCACCTGATACTTTGGCATAAGTTCCAGGAGATTGATAAGCGATACGATATTGTTGCGATAATACAACAATGGTTTCTGTACGCTCTCGCCTACCGCCTTGCTGGCAGCAAAATGAATAATACCCTCAATATCAGGATACTTCTGGAATACAGCCTCGGTAGCAGCCTTGTCGCGCAAGTCAACCTGCTCAAAAGCAGGACGAATGCCTGTAATCTTCTCAATGCCATCGAGTACTTCAATCTTTGAGTTTGAGAGGTCATCTACAATAACAACATTGTAGCCAGCCTGCTGCAACTCTACAGTAGTATGGCTACCAATGAAGCCTGTACCACCTGTAACAAGAATAGTTTGTTTCATAATCAAATATAGTTAGTTTGAAGAATTATTTTATTTCTTCTGCAAAAGTACTGCAAAAATCTGAAAAACAGAAAGATTTTTCAAAAAAAACACTTTTTTCCTTTGTTTTATCTATTATTTATACTATCTTTGCAGAAGATAAATAGTAAAAAGGCTCTAAGAAAATGGAAAAAAACATGAAACATTATAATGTAGAACAAAACATGAGATATTTGCAGTTGCTCTCTCAGTCGTTCCCAACAATAGCAGAGGCGAGTACTGAGATTATCAACCTGCAAGCCATCCTCAATTTGCCAAAGGGTACCGAGCATTTCCTTGCCGACATCCATGGTGAGTATGAGGCCTTCCTGCATGTTCTGAAAAATGCATCAGGAAATATCAAGCGTAAGGTAAACGAACTCTTCGGCAATACCCTTCGCGAACAGGAGAAGCGAGAGCTCTGTACTCTTATTTATTATCCTGAACAGAAACTGGAACTCGTCAAGCAGAATGAACCAGATATCGATGACTGGTACCACATCTCCTTACACCAGCTGGTGGCAGTATGCCGTGATGTTTCCAGCAAATATACCCGAAGCAAGGTACGCAAGTCACTGCCATGCGATTTCTCTTACATTATCCAGGAACTTTTGCACGAGCATACTGAAGATCATGACAAGGCTGCCTATGTCAATGTCATTGTTGATACGATTATCAGCACAGGCAGAGCTGATGATTTCATTATCGCTATAGCCAACGTCATCCAGCGCCTGGCTATCGACCAGCTCCATATTCTGGGCGATATCTACGATAGAGGTCCAGGAGCCCACATCATCTTGGACAAGATGCGCCGCTACCACAGTTGGGACATCCAGTGGGGTAATCACGATGTACTATGGATGGGAGCAGCTGCCGGCAATGATGCCTGCATCTGTAATGTGATCCGTCTCTCCCTGCGATACGCCAACCTCTCGACATTGGAAGAAGGCTATGGCATCAACCTCGTGCCGCTCGCTACTTTTGCGATGGAAACCTACAAGGATGATGAATGCAAAGAATTTCTGCCTAAACTCAGCGGAGGTGCAGCTGCAATGGATGAAAAGACCCAACGGCTCACCTCTCAGATGCACAAGGCTATAGCTGTCATCCAGTTTAAATTAGAGAGCCAGCTCTTCAAGAAGCACCCGGAATGGAAGATGAAAGGACGCTGTCTCTTTGACCATATCGATTACAAGAAGGGTAAGGTAGAGATTGACGGAAAAGAGTATGACATGACTTCCTGCCACTTCCCTACCATCGATCCGGACAATCCAGACAAACTATCTGAAGAAGAGGAAATTCTGATTCATAAACTGCATCATTCGTTTATGGTCTGCGAGAAGCTGCACAAGCATATCAAGGTTATGCTGCAGCATGGTTGTATGTATGCTATCTTCAACAACAACCTGCTTTTCCATGCATCCTGTCCGCTCAACGAAGACGGTTCATTAAAAGAGGTAGAAATCTATCCAGGCAAGAAATTCAGCGGAAGAGCCTTGATGCATCATACAGGCATGCAGATACGTACGGCTTTCCAATCAGATTCTGATCCGAACGAAAAGGAATATGCCATCGATTATTTCATCTACCTATGGTGCGGTCCTGACAGTCCGCTCTTCGACAAGAGTAAGATGGCCACCTTCGAGCGCTATTTCATTACCGATAAGGAGACTCATAAAGAAGAGAAGGGATACTACTTCCTGTTGCGCGATAACGAGCAGGTTATCGACCATATTATGGATGAGTTTGGGGTAACCGGTCCTAACCGCCATATCATCAATGGGCACGTGCCCGTTCGCACAACCAAGGGCGAGAACCCTATCAAGGCAAACGGCAAGCTGATGGTTATCGATGGAGGTTTCTCTAAAGCCTACCACAACGAGACTGGCATTGCCGGCTACACCTTAGTATATCACTCCCGCGGATTTCAGCTGGTCCAGCACGAACCATTTACGAGTATGGAAGATGCTATCAAGCGAGGTACCGACATCAAGAGTATTACACAAATTGTAGAAATGTCGAACCGCCGAATGCTGGTAGCCGACACAGATATAGGTTGCGAACTCCGTAAGCAGATAGAAGACCTGAAGGAGCTTCTCTATGCTTACCGACATGGTTTCATCAAGGAATCAGAAAGGAAGAAGTAAAAGAGGGTGTGTCATAAGTCCTGATTATGGCAGCCGAGGACGGGCTGAAAGCCCAAAAGCTCCTAGCCCAGGGCAGCGCCCTGGGTAAAGTTGGTAAAAACGAAGTCGCCCTGAAAGGGCAAAAGCTTTGAAATTGAAAGCTTTTGCCCTTTCAGGGCGACTTTTTTGTATTTGTTCTAAAACCCAGGGCGCTGCCCTGGGCTAGGTGCTTCTGCCCTTTCAGGGCGTATTGGATGTGACTTATGACACACCCTCCTTTTTTTCAGAATTTTCTGAACCGTAATCTCAGAGTTTTACTCTTCAGTTGCATCTTGCTTCCTGTCATTATCTCCTTGGCAAAATGTTCATTCAGATGATTGATGCCACAGGCACGCAAAGAATCATTCATTTGGGTTAGAAGTACATCGCCTCCATAATCTTCATGCCATTTATTACGATAAACAGATGTAATCAGCAAGCTGTCAGAGGTTTGCTCAAAACGGAGATAAAATCCTCTACCATCACTAAAATAATCATAATCAGAAACCTGAATCAGCTTATACTGGCAGCCCCAGAACACGCGCTTATCTGCAAAACTACACGTACCACCTGTAGCTAGAGTATCTACCTGCTCCAGATGCCAGAAGCCATCCAAATCGCCATTCTGGCTTGTTTCTACCTCGCATGAACAGAGAGTGAACACCATCATGGCAAGGAAAAATATTCCTATTATCTTTTTCATATTTCCTACTCTATCCTATTATTATTTATTTTTCGTCAGCAATCCACGTTTACTGATGGTTATCTGCATACCGGCATTATGTCCCAGCATCTTTTCGCTTCCGAAATCCATCGCATAGCCTGCCTTCAACTGCCATTGATGTGGAAAATCGTAATGACCCTCTACCAGAAAACTTACATTATGATGCTTTTTTGTAAACGGGTTGCTATATGTACCCCAACCTTTCTGATAGGTGCCTAATATACGATAGCCCAACCGCTGAGCAGGCTGACCATCGAAGCCCAGATGATAAGCTATGAAACGGTTGTTTCTGATATCAATACATCCGTCGTTATTATAAATAGGCGAACGGTAGAGTGGATTTCCTATCACCTGTCCCCAATGCTGCCATCCAGGATAGATGCTGTGGTTATAATAATCATCAGTACCCGCTATATGGTCTGCGATACCCGATGTACGGTCGTGATTATAAGGACCACTCTGGTATTTAGTATAGAGATACTCTAATACTACATTTTTCAGCCAGCGCGAATACTTCAGATTCAGTTCGAAGCCCAGCATGATATCCTTCAACGAATACATGAAGAAACGGCGTTTTACTTTCTTATTCCAGTCTGCGCCCTCACCATATCCATTATAGTCGAGAAGAAACATCTGACTATGATCTTCGAAATAATGATCGGCATAGATGGCAGCCTTCCATCTGTCAGCATCATAATTGATACGCACCAGCCAACTGCCCAACTGGTTGCCGGCAACATTGGCATAAGCCCCTTCACCTGCATCAGAGCCCGTTGCCGACAGCGCATGCCAGAAGCCTTTCAAATTTTTCTCGGTAGGAATCTGTACCATACTGTCACCTATTGGACGATACGCATTGCCACCAAACTGAGCAACCATCTCCAAGCCCATTTCTATGCTGAGCGGACAGAAAGCGTTCTCATTGCCGATACGCAAGAAACCAGCCTTGCTGTGATAGAGAATGTGGTCGCAATATTTAGTCTGCCGTTTCGTGAAATCATGCTGCCAGCCATCATCTGTAGTCATACCATAAGCTAAATGACCTTTCAGCTGCAACCAGCCATTACCAAACGGAAGCGTCCAATATTCTGGAAGCGCCAGACGAACCTGAGGTATCGGGCGGGCATTAATACCCAGACACTGGCTTCCACTGGAAAGCGACTGATTTTTCATCTCCATCGGATATTCCTTAGCACCCGCTGTCAGCACACCATAAAGCCATCGAGCCTCTACATAAGCCTGCTGTACTACAACATCGCTTGTATAGTTTACCGGAATAGCCACATCCACTCCATAGCCAACTGCCCAGCGACGAGCAGAATCAACAGAGAGTGGACGAACCAAACTTCCCCTGAGATAACCGTTATTCTTCTCTAAAGAACTTAATCCATGTTTATTTGCGTTAAGCCACAGAGGCGTTTTACCATTCGAAAACGAACCTTGCATCTCAACACCATACTCTATACCTTTCCCAAGATCTGTTTTCTCTGAGTCATTACCCTCTTGCCACATATATTGAGCCATAGCAGGAATACCCCAAATACAGAGTGCGAAGCATTGTACAATTCTTGTTTTGCTCATAATTAAATTGATTCTTTAAAGATAATAACGTAAGTCTCTTCAAAATATTGCATCTCTTTCGGAAAATAAAAAGAGCAACACTTGCCTCTCTTTTTGGAAAACAAGCATTGCTCTTTGATTTTATTATCGTTTTATCCGAAGTTATCGTACATGATACTCTCTGGATCAACACCGAGAGAATCGAGATAATCGGTAACGGTCTTGATCAGCATTGGAGGTCCGCAGAGATAGTACTCGCAATCCTCTGGTGCCTCGTGATCCTTCAAGTAGGTGTCACGGATGCAGTTAACAGCAAATCCCTCGTAGTACTTCACGCCCTGAGCATCTGCCACTGGGTCCTTGCGGTCGAGTGAAAGATGGAAGTGGAAGTTAGGGAATTCCTTCTCAAGCTCCCAGAAGTCTTCCAGGAAGAATGCCTCACCCAATGCACGCGCTCCGTAGAAGAAGTGAAGCTCACGGTCGGTGGTGTGCAGGGTCTTGGTCATGTGCATAATCTGAGCACGCAATGGAGCCATACCGGCACCACCACCAATCCAGATCATCTCCTTGCCCGATGTGAAGTTAGGATGGAAGTCGCCGTAAGGACCACTCATCATTACCTTGTCGCCTGGCTTCAATGAGAAGATGTAAGAAGAAGCAATACCTGTTGGTACGTTCTGGAATCCTACCTGTGGACGTGGCAAGAATGGAGTTGTAGCGATACGTACGGTCAGGGTGATGATGTCACCCTCGTCAGGATAGTTCGCCATAGAGTAAGCACGAACGGTAGGCTCTGGGTTGTGAGCCTTCAAGGAAAGAATGTTGAACTTCTTCCATGCTCCGATGTACTCCTCGCCAATGAGATCCTTATCGAAGTCCTTGTCATAATCGATGCAGTCGTATGCAGGAATCTTGATCTGAGCGTAAGAACCCGGAACGAAGTCCATGTGCTCGCCTGGAGGCAATGCCACCTTGAACTCCTTGATGAATGATGAAACGTTCTTGTTGGAGATAACCTCGCACTCCCACTCTTTCACGCCCATCACACTCTCAGGCACCTTGATCTTCAGGTCGCCCTTCACCTTGCACTGACATCCCAGACGCCAGTGGTCCTTAATCTGCTTGCGGGTGAAGTGAGGCTTCTCTGAATCGAGAATCTCGCCGCCGCCCTCGAGCACCTGAACCTTACACTGGCCACAGCTTGCCTTACCGCCGCAGGCAGAAGGCAGGAAGATGCCGTTCTCATTCAGCGTAGTCATCAAACTGCTGCCCTGAGGCACGTTGATGGTCTTGTCGCCATTGATTTCGATATTTACATTTCCGCTAGGGCTCAGATACTTCTTAGCCACGAGCAGGATGATAACCAGCAGGAGAATCACCACGAGGAAAACTCCGATACTAGCCAATATAAATGATGTATTACCCATATCTATAGTCCTCCTATTTTAGATTTTCAAGCCTGAGAAGCAAAGCATAGCCATTGCCATGAGGCCTACTGTGATAAATGTGATGCCGAGTCCCTGCAATGGCTTTGGCACGTCGCAATACTGCATCTTCTCGCGGATGGCTCCCATCAGGACGATGGCGAGAGTCCAACCCAAACCGGAACCTACGGCATAAACGATGCTATCCCATACAGAGGTGATAGCCTGAGTATTGGCAGGATCCATCAGGATGCGCTGCTGCATGAAGAGAGAGGCACCCATGATGGCACAGTTTACGGCAATCAATGGCAGGAAGATACCCAAGGCTGCATAGAGCGATGGTGAGAACTTCTCTACAATCATCTCGACCAGCTGCACGATACCGGCGATGACGGCGATGAAGAGGATGAAGCTCAGGTAAGTGAGGTCAACACCCAGAATGCCATCGGCGCTGAGCACCTTGGTCTGCAACAGGTAATCTACAGGCACGGTGATGAGCAACACGAAGGTTACTGCCAAGCCCAAGCCCAAAGAGGTCTTCACGTTCTTGGATACTGCCAAGTATGAACACATACCCAGGAAGTAGGCGAAGATCATGTTATCGACGAAAATCGAACGGAAAAACAAACTTATTGCGTGCTCCATCTTACTTCTCCTCCTTATAAATATAGGCACGATGTACCCAGATTACACATCCAACGAGAATCAATGCCATGGCTGGCATGGTCATCATACCGTTGTTAACATATCCGAAGTTGTAAGCTCCCTCTGGAATCAGCTGGAAACCGAGCAAAGAGCCGCGGCCCAGGAACTCACGAACAGCACCCACAATCACGAGGATGAGGGCGTAACCCAAACCATTACCTACACCATCGAGGAATGAAGGCCAAGGCTTGTTCATCATGGCGAACGCCTCCAAACGACCCATCAGGATACAGTTGGTGATGATCAAACCCACGTACACAGAGAGCTGCACGCTCACGTCGTAGGCGAAAGCCTTCAACACCTGGCTCACGATGGTAACCAGGGCAGCAACTACCACCAACTGGACGATGATACGGATGCGCTGAGGGATGGTGTTGCGGATGATGGAAATAATCACGTTAGAGAATGCCGTGATGATAGTAACGGCAAGTCCCATCACAATGGCTGGCTTCATCTGAGAAGTAACAGCCAGGGCACTACAGATACCAAGCACCTGGACGAGGATAGGGTTGTCGCCGTTCAGTGGCTTGATGAATGCCTCCTTATTTTGTTTACTAAATAATGCCATAATTTCGCTTAATTATTTAATGAATTTAGCAAGACCTTCCTTGAGCATTGCATCCACACCGTTGGATGTCAATGTAGCACCGGTAACGGCATCCACATTGTTAGGGTCGCTGGCAGGAGCGTCTTTCTCAACGCCCAGAGCGATGCCCTCTACTCCATCCTTGTGAATCTTCTTGCCCTGGAACTTCTGCTGCCACTTCAAGTTGTCCTTGATTTCAGCACCGAGTCCGGCTGTCTCGCCTTCGTGGTTGAAATATACGCCATAGATGGTGTTGTTGTCAGCATCCACGGCGATGAAGCCTGAAATGCCGCCCCAAAGACCCATACCCTTTACAGAGAAAACAGTCTTCTTCTGACCATCAATCTCGCACTCGTAATACTTCATGCCGTCTTTCTCCTTCTCATCCTTCACCACCTCTTTATATTTGGCAGCCGCAGTTGCGTTGTCAAGGTCGCGCAGGTTCAGGGAGTTCAGAATCTGCTTCTGAGTATCAAGAGCCACGTTGGCATCCTGTGTTGCCTTCAGTGAAGAAGACACAAACGCGAGCAGGAATGCCACGATTACCACGATGATAACCGAATAGATAATAGTATAGCTATTTGAATTTGTCTTCATATCTACATTCCTCCTACATTATTTAATAGCACGTTTAGCACGGCGTGAGATGTTGCCCTGAACTACACAGTAGTCGATGAGTGGAGCAAACATGTTGCCGAAGAAGATAGCGAGCATCATACCCTCTGGATAACCCGGGTTCATCACACGTACGATAACGGCGATGGCACCGATGAAGAATCCGTAGAAGTACTTACCCTTCTCGGTACGGGCAGAGGTTACAGGGTCGGTGGCCATGAACACGGCACCGAAGCAGAAACCACCCAGCACGATGTGCTCATACCAGGCGATAGGAGTCATACCGAGAGCCTGGAAGATAAGCGCCATCACGATGCCGCCTGCAAATACTGAACCCATGGTCTTCCAGGATGCGATGCCTGTCCAGAGAAGGATGATGGCACCGATGGCGATGGCGATGACTGAAGTCTCACCGATACAGCCAGGAATGAAACCGAGGATAGAATCGCAGAGACTAGCTGAAGGCATGCTGCCCTGAGCCAGCTGACCGAGAGGAGTAGCAGCTGTGAAGCCATCAGGCAGGGTGTTACCCAGACCGAAGATAGCGTCCTTAGCTACCCAAACCTTATCACCACTCATAGCCAATGGATATGAGAAGAAGAGGAACATACGGGCACCTACAGCCACATTGAAGATGTTCATACCGGTGCCACCGAAGATTTCCTTGCAGAAGATAACTGCGAAGGCGCACGCCAGGGCGAGCATCCACAACGGTGTAGAGATAGGAATAATCAATGGGATGATGATACCGCTGACGAGGTAACCCTCCTGGATTTCCTCGTGCTTCCACTGAGCCCAGGCAAACTCGATGCCGAGACCCACGATGTAGCTAACCAGCAACTTAGGAAGGACAGCCAGGAATCCGAAGCCGAAGACCTCGATGAAGCTGGCAGCATCCAGTGTGCCTGCAGCCTTGAAATTCTGGTATCCCACATTATACATACCGAAGAGCAATGCAGGAATCAGGGCGATTACCACAAAGCTCATGATGCGCTTCGAGTCGATGGAATCGTGGATGCTGGCTCCGCTCTTCGCTGTCGTATTAGGCACGTACAGGAAGCTCTCAAAACCGTCAAACACGCTCTCGAAGGCATGCAGCTTACCTCCCTTCTGGAAGTTAGGCTTTATCTTATTGAGATAATTTCTTAATGCACTCATTATTATAATAATTAATAGTTAAAAGTTTATAGGGGTTTAGCAGCATTGCTATCAACTATAAACTGTCAACTGTAAACTAAAACTAAGCGTTCTCCTTGCGCAGGGTGTTCAGACCCTCGCGTACAATCTTCTGCAATTCGAGTTTGGATGAATCCACGAACTCAGCCACAGCAAAATCTTCAGGGCTTACCTCGTAAATACCGAGCTGCTCCTGCTTGTCGATATCGCCGGTGATGATTGCCTTGATGAGATACTCACCATAGATGTCCATCGGGAGCACCTTGTCATACTCGCCGCTCATGATCATGTGGCGCTCGCCACCCTTCACGCGGGCATCGAGATTATACTCCTTCTTCTTGCCGAAGAGCCAGGAGAGATATGAACGCGATGTAGAGAACTGATCGGTACGTGGAAGAATCCAACCCAGCATCTCGTCGTTGTCATCACCCTCTGGGATAGCTGTAATCTCTGACGTATGACCACCTACGAAATCGGCTACAGTTGTCTTTACACCTGTAAGAGGATTACCATTGATAAGTCGCACATGGTCAGTAGTTTTCAGCTGATTGGCTACAAAACTGCTTAAAGGTGCACCCACCAGTACTTCTGCATAGCCAGGAGTCTTGATTTCACTACCAGCCACAGCCACAGTCTTGTGCAGGTCAACCTTACCTGTAAGGAAGAGTCTTCCGAAGAAGATAACCGATGCAGGATCAACTGTCCAAACCACCTCGCCCTTGTTTACAGGGTCGATGTTGTTCACCTGTACGCCTACATTACCGGCTGGGCAAGGACCGTCAAAGACATTGAGTTCTACGTTCTTAGCCTCGCCGAGCGCATTGCTGTGCTGGTCAACGCCAACGCCAAGATAAGTTTTCGCAATCTTGCTCAAGGCTGTCAAACCCGTCTGGAAGGCCTCTTCGTTGCCTTCGAGTTCAACCTCAAAGTCAGCAGCGAGCGGCATGTCGCGGAGAGCGGAAACGAAAATTGCCTTAGGCTTGGTGTCAGGAGTTGTGGACACGGCATAAGGCAACTGGTTGATGTATCCGAAGAGACCAGCCTCAAGCAGCGCCTGCTTGACAGCCTCACCGTCTAATGCATCAACGTTTTTCTTACCAAAATCCGTAGAGGTCTGTACTGCGTCGGCTTTCACCTTCACGCAGAGCACCTTTCGGCGCTCCCCTCTCTCAATGGCGGTTACTTCACCGCTCACTGGCGAGGCAAACTTCACCTCCGGGCAAGCCTTGTTCACAAACAAGGCATCTCCGGCATTGACATGATCGCCCTCGCGTACCACTACCTTAGGAGTCACACCCACGAAAGCCGCAGGAACCAGCGCATACTCGCCAGCCTGAGCCACCTGGAGCGTTACATCCTTGGAAGCCTTACCCGTAAGGTTAATGTCCAAGCCTTTACGTAACTTAATTACATTTGCCATAACTACATTAAAAAATATTAAATATAAACTTACTAATCACTTCAAGATATATGCGTCAGCGCCCTCATCAAGACGCTATACTGGCCATCTGCCATAAAACATATATTTTATCTACTTCTATGCTGAAACTTCTAACGTGCTGCAAAAATAATGAAAAAAAGTGATATAAAAAAGAAAAATTGTGTGAATTATTCGATTTTATGCCGAATTTTCCGTAATTTTGTCGCAAAATTCAAATTAGTAACATTTTTGTAAACTAGAGAAAGCAACTCTGAAACATTTAAAACATATCATCAATAGCATTATATGGACGCTGGCAGCTGTCTATTTTTTGCTTGTCGTACTGTTGCACGTGCCACCAGTACAGGCCTTCATCGGCTCTGAAGTAGCCGGTGCGCTGGCTCAGAAATTCGGCACTCAGGTAAGTATCGGAAAGGTGAACCTGGGCTTCTTCAACCGCATTATTATAGATGATGTCATGATGCTCGACCAGAAAGGCGATAGCATGATCTGTGCTTCGCGCGTATCTGCCAAGCTCGATTTCCTGCCGCTCAAGGATGGCAAGATTTCGGTTTCATCAGCCCAGCTCTTCGGTCTCAACGCCAACATCTACAAGCAGGATGCCAAGAGCCCGATGAACATCCAGTTCGTGCTCGATTCGCTGGCTTCGAAAGATACCACCCGTCACACTCCGCTCGACCTGCACATCGGAAGCCTGATTATCCGTCATGGTGCCGTTGCCTACAACCAGCACGATATTGCGCCTAAGCCAGGCGTCTTCTCGCCGCAGCATCTAGGCATCAGAGACCTCTCTGCCCACATCATCCTGAGTCATCTTACCGATAAAGATATCCATCTGATAGTCAAGAAGATAGCGCTGAAGGATAAATCAGGACTTCAACTCAAGAATCTGAGATTTAAACTCGATGCTGACCAGCAGCAAGCCTTGCTCAGAGACTTCAGCATCGAACTTCCCCACTCCCAGCTGCAGCTCAACGACCTGCGCGCAACCTACCGCATCGAGAACAAGCATATCGTGAAGCCTACACTCCAGTTTCAGGGCGGCATCAAGCCGTCCACCATCACGCTTGCAGATATTGCCTGCTTCGTTCCTGAGTTCAGCAAGTTCAAGGACGCCCTGCAACTTCATCTCCAGTTCTCGGGCACCAGCACCTCAGCCCGCATCCATGACCTCGAGTTCAAGACTCAGAGCGGCAGTCTGCTGCTCCGGGCAAACGGCCGTGTGAGCGATTGGGACCGTATGCTGCGCTGGAAGGCCAACATTTCAGCCCTCAAGATATCCGGTGATGGCATCGGAGAGGTTTCCAGGAATCTGGGCAAACGCATCAGCATTCCGAAAGAAGTGTTACGCTTAGGCGACATATATTATATAGGTGAAGTCTATGGTGCAGGCAAGAAAGCAGGCACCCGCGGCCAGCTGAAGACCGGTGTGGGCGAAGTAGCCATCAAGGCCGAAAAAGCTGGCGATGAGCTCAAGGCAAGCATCAATACCCAGGGCATCAACCTGGGCCGCATCCTCGACAACAGGCAGTTTGGCATCCTGGCAGCCTCGCTTTCGGCTCACGGCAACAAGCAGCATTTCTACGCCAAGGGCAGCATTCCGCGCTTCGATTTCAACAAGTACAGCTACCGCAACATTCAGATAGACGGAAGCTATAAGCAGGGACTGGTAGAGGGACTCGCATCCATCGCCGACCCTAACGCCAACATCCAGGTAGAAGGCTCCTACTCCATTCCACGCAAGCAGTATGCCGCAACAGCCCATGTACAGCATCTGCTGCCAACCATCCTGGGACTGAAGGTTTCTGACAAGACCTACAGTCTCGATGACATCACCGTAAGTGCCAAGAACCAGGGCAGGGACAGCTATTTCGACCTCGAAGCCCCGTTCGCCAGCATACATGTTGACGGAGAGTACGATTACGCTACCCTCGCCAAGAGTTTCACCAACCTGGTAGCCAGCAAGCTGCCAACCCTTCCGGGCATTGGCAAGGTAGACAGGAGTGCGAAGAACCATTTCACCTTCCAGGCAGAAATCACCTCTACCGAGATTCTGCAGCGCATGCTGGGCATTCCGCTGCAGATAGAGCAGCCTGTCTTTGCAGACGGATTCATGAACGATGCAGAGAAAACCGTCAACATCTACGCCAACGTACCTGGCTTCAACTATGGCGGCAAAGACTATCATGGAGCCAAAGTGCGCCTGCACACCATCAACGATTCGCTCAAGGTAGATGCGCAGATCAGACAGGGCAAATGGGGCGATAACGGTCCGGCTATCCACGTAAAAGCAGCCGCTGCCGACAATCATCTCTTCGCCAAGCTCTTCTACAACAACCATTCGGCAAAACTCCCTATCCAGGGAAACATCGATGCGAGGGCGCAGTTCTTCAAGAACGAGGACAATGTTTCTACCGCCCACGTCAGCATACATCCGTCTGAAATCAGAATCGACGGCACACCTTGGGAGGTTCATCCTTCCGACATCATCTACAGTAAGAACCGTCTGCTGGTAGACCATTTTGCCGTGAGCCACGATCAGCAGCACGTCATCGTTTCGGGTCTCGCTACACCCGAGAAGACCGATTCTATCGTAGCTGATCTGAAGGATGTAGATGTAGCATACGTGCTGAACCTCATCAATTTCCATTCGGTAGATTTCACCGGCAAAGTTTCGGGCAAGGCGGTAGTAAAGAGTCTGTTCAACGACCCGGATGCCTACGCCCAGCTGGATGTAAAGGAGTTTACCTTCGAAAACGGTCCGCTCGGTGTGCTCCATGCTGGAGTCAACTTCAACAAAGAGCTCGAACAGATTGACATTCATGCAGTTGCCGATGATGGTCCTGAGCATCAGACACTCATCAACGGATATGTCTCGCCTAAGCGCAACTATATCGACCTGGGTATTGATGCTCAGGGCACCAGCATGAAATTCCTTGAGAATTTCTGCGGCAGTTTCATGAATCAGGTAGAAGCCTGGAGCGATGGCCATCTCAACGTGGTGGGCGATTTGAAAAACATCAATCTCGTGGGCGACCTTACCGCTCACGGCAAGGTACACCTCAAGCAGCTCAACACCGATTACACCTTCGATGCGCTCCATGCCCACGCTATCCCAGATGATATCCTCATAGAGAATGATACCATCTTCGACCGCAACCGCAACATAGCCATCCTGAGCGGAGGCATCCACCACAAGCACCTCACCAGGCTGAGCTATGACCTCGATATCAAGGCACACAACTTCCTGGGCTTCGACACCCGCGAGTTTGGTGACAACACCTTCTATGGCACTATCTATGCCACGGGCGATGTGGGCATTCACGGCAAGAGCAGCGAAACCGTCATCGACATCAAGGCAGAGCCGGAACCGGGCAGCATCTTTGTATATAATGTGGCAAGTCCGGACGCCATCAGCGACAAGAGTTTTATCCACTGGCATGAGATTGTGCCGGATATCATGGACAGTCTGCAGAACCCTTCAACCACCAAGCAGGTGGACGATGACATCGATTTCGAATCAGATATGCGCATCAATTTCCTAGTTAATACCAACCAGAACCTAACGCTCAAGCTGATGATGGATGAGCAGTCGGGCGATTACATCACCCTCAACGGCGATGGCGTGATTCGCGCCAACTACTTCAACAAGGGCTCGTTCGATATGTTTGGCAACTATGTGGTTGATCATGGCACCTACAAGCTCACCATTCAGAATCTCATCAAGAAGGAGTTCGAGTTCATGCCTGGCGGAACCATTGCCTTCGGTGGCAACCCATACAATGCCCCACTCAACCTGCGAGCAAAATATACCGTCAACGGAGTGCCGCTGAGCGACCTTCGCATCGGCCGTTCGTTCTCGGGCAACAACATCCGCGTAGACTGTCTGATGGACATCACCGGCACGCCTCAATCGCCAAAGGTAGATTTCTCCATGGACCTGCCTACGGTTAACAGCGATGCGAAGCAGATGATATATTCGATCATCAATTCTCAGGAAGAAATGAACCAGCAGGTGCTCTATCTTCTGGGCATCGGCCGATTCTACGCTCAGACCAACAACAACCAGGTGAACGAGGATGGCGAACAGCAGAGTCAGACATCGCTTGCGATGCAGAGTCTGTTGAGCGGCACCATCTCGCAGCAGCTCAACACCGTACTTTCCAACGTGGTGAAGAGCAACAACTGGAATTTCGGAGCCAACATATCCACGGGCGATGAAGGTTTCAACAATGCCGAGTATGAGGGCATTCTGAGCGGCAAGCTGCTCAACAACCGTTTGCTCTTCAATGGTCAGTTCGGTTATCGTGACAATCCGAATGCCACGCAGAGTTTCATCGGCGATTTTGACCTCCGCTACCTCATCTTCCCTAACGGCAACCTCGCCATACGCATGTACAATCAGACCAACGACCGCTATTTTACGCGCAACAGTCTGAACACGCAAGGTTTAGGTTTGATCATGAAGAAGGACTTTAACGGCTGGCGCGATTTCTTCGGCATCAAAAAGAAGAAGAAAAAGAAATAAAAGACAAAAAAAGAGGGTGTGTCATAACCAGATGACTCACCCTCTTTTTATTTTCAGATAGCAGTCGCCTAATATGAGTCCAGTTAAGATTGTGTACGAACTCGTACACTTTTTCAAAATCAGGAAACAGAATATAGAAATTCCGATAATGTTAGAGATTGTTGAATGTTGAGTGGTCTATATGCCACGATGAAAAGGTGGCGTATAGACCCTTGATTATATGGTGATATTCGTAATCTACATCTCCGCTTTCTGTTTTTTATGAATTGCTCAGATTCTTAATGATTTCTAAAGGCAGCTGGGTAGCCTTGGCAACCTGTTCGGCTGAAAGTCCCATTGCCAGCATATTCTCAGCTATTTCCAGGGCTTTCTGGTTCATACCTTTTTCCATACCTTCCGCAAGACCTTCTTGCTTACCTTTCGCCATACCTTCCTTCATACCAATTTCCTTACCCTCAGCTATGCCTTCACGCTTAGCGGTGTCTACGGAATTCTTGATGTCGCGATATGCCATCTTGCTGGTCTCGTACTCCCTCATTTCCTGCGGAGTAAACTTGGCTATCTCAGCTTCCTCGAAGAGGCGGTCGAAAACCTTGTCGCACAGCTCCTTCGGACGCTGGGTAAGCTTATAGAGGTTCTTCAGTGCATAGAGCCACTTCTCGTAGAGCGTATCCAGTTCTTCCAGGGGTTTGTTGAACT
>NZ_JAHOEA010000001.1 GCF_019127135.1 Segatella copri
AAGAAAAAAGGATAAAAGATTGATTCAGTAAGGATAACTTATGAAATCGATTCGAGACAAGTTTGAGGCCGGTTCGGAACCTGGTTCTGAGATTCGGACGAGGACTTCTGGAAAATCTCGAAGAGACTGATTAAGAGGTTAAAAGAAAGGAAAAAAGATTATGGTAATGTTCGGGATAATGACAGTAGCAGTAGTAGCATTCGCAGTAGTTGCTTGCGCAGGTATGAACCTCGGAATGAACTGCGGCAAATAAGCTACGAAGCTAAGAAAGCATGGAAATCCTCCTTCGGGAGGTAAGAAATAAAGAGAGTTAAGATTTTGTTAGGTAAAACTACAAGATTGTATATTTAAGATAACAAATTTAAGAAAGGAAAAGATTATGTTAGTATTAGGAATGATTATCGCAGTAGTTGTTGCATGTGTAGCTGAAGTTGGTGCTATTAGCAACAAGTTGGCTTAATCGGAGATTAGCCATGCGAAGGGCTCCAAAAGAGCCGAGATTAAAAAATGGCTGGCAGCAATGCACAGCTGAGTAACAGTAGGGAGCCAAAGGGGCTTCCGAAATCAGAGAGGAGAGTAAAAACTCCTTTTCATTTGAAATTCATACTGTCCCCTGAGAGTTTTCGTGATAAATTCTGATTGGGGATTTCATATATAGATTGTTAAAAATTCGTTTTAGGTTTTATAGATTTTCATTTTAGGTTTTTAGGTTTAAGTTTTTAGGTTAATTGTTAGTTGTTTTAAGAAAAAAGCAGTTTTTAATTCATTAAATTACGAAGGCAACAACGAGGGAAGTCGCATGACGACCCAAGTTGTTGCCTTCTTTGTTTCTTATTTATTTGAAAATCAGCGTGGTGAGCCTGTCTTTATCAAACAACTCCTGAGCCACGGCCTGTATCTGTTCGGCAGTAATCTCATCTACCTGCTCGTAGAGTCGGTCTACGTTCTTCTCCCAGCCATAGTGAAGGAAGCTCTTGCCGAAGTCGAGGGCGAAGTTCTCGCGGTTGTCACAAGCCACGCCTATCTGTCCCTTAATCTGCTTCTTGGCGGCCTTTAGCTGCGCCTCGCTCAGCGGTTTCTGCATGAATTTATCCAGCTCCTTGCGAACCAGGCGGAGGCAACGCTTCACGTCGTGCTCATCGCAGCCGAAATAAATGCTCCATACGCCCGTATCGCCATACGCCACCATCGTGCTCTCTACGGTGTAAACCAGTCCGTTGTGCTCGCGCAGGGCGAGGTTCAGCTTGGCGTTCATTCCCGGTCCGCCCAGCATGTTGTTGAGCAGATAGAGCGGCATTCTGCGGCTGTCGTTCACATCGTAGGCGCGGGTTCCAATCATCACATGAGCCTGATGCGTATTCTTCTGCATCACGATTGTCTGCCCCTCGAAGGAGTGTTGAGTGTTGAATTGGGTTTGCGCCTCTGGACTATTGAATTTTTCACTCTTCACTCTTCGTTCTTCACTTAAAAAGCTCTTCTTCAAGAGTCTTACCAGCTTCTTGAAGTCAATGTCTCCGTAAGCGAAGAATATCGCATTATCCGGCCGGTAAAGCTTTCTTGTAAAGCGCAGCGCATCTTCTGTCTTGAACGAGCGAACCTGCTCGGCTGTGCCCAAAATATTGTGGCCCAGCGGCGAACCCTTGAAGATGATATTTTCGAATTCATCATAAATCAGTTCGGCAGGAGAATCGTTGTAACTCTCTATTTCATCGCAGATTACCTCAACCTCCTTGTCGATTTCCGCTTGCGGATAAACCGAATGGAAAACGATGTCGGTGAGCAGATCTACGGCTCTTGCGATGTGCTCCTTGAGGATGGCTGAGTAATAAACTGTGCCTTCCTTGTTGGTGTAGGCGTTCAGGTCGCCTCCCACGCTCTCCAGACAGTTGAGAATGTGCCACGCCTTGCGGCGCTCTGTGCCCTTGAAAGTAACGTGCTCGCAGAAGTGGGCAAGTCCTTCTTCGCCCGGCTCCTCGTTTCGGGTGCCGGCGTTAATCTGGTAACCGCAATACACCACCTTGCTGTCTGAAGGCAGGTGGATGATGCGGAGTCCATTATCGAGTGTATAAGTATTGTATTTCATTTCAAGGTGCAAAGTTACACTGAAAATGTAATTTATCCAAAAAAATAGTCATTTATTTTGCATTATCGCCAAAAAGACTTATCTTTGCCACCAAAAATAAAATATAGACAACAAAAACAATGCGCAAAGTAATAGGAATAGGAGAAACCGTGCTTGACATCATCTTCAAGGGCGGCAAGCCGATAGAGGCAGTACCGGGTGGCTCATCATTCAATGCAGTCATCTCGTTGGGCCGTGCGGGCGTAAATGCTTCGTTTATCAGCGAGGCGGGCAACGACCGCATAGGAGAGTATGTGATTCAGTTTTTGAGAGATAATGGGGTGAATGCTGACAATGTGAGCATCTTCCCGGAATCGAAGTCGCCGCTCTCGCTGGCTTTCCTCGACGAGAACAACAATGCCGACTACATCTTCTACAAGGACCATCCTCACGACCAGCTGGAGTTTGCCACACCGGAAATCAATCCTGGCGACATCGTGCTCTTCGGTTCGTTCTTCGCTCTGAATCCTGTGGTCCGTCCTCAGGTTGCCGGCTTCCTGGAGTATGCGAAGGAGCACGGCGCCATTCTTTATTACGACATCAACTTCCGTGCTTCTCATCAGAACGAAATCATGAAGATTACGCCTAATCTGATAGAGAACCTGGAGATGGCTGATTTCGTACGCGGAAGCCACGAGGACTTCGGAATCCTCTACAAGAAACCGGAGGCGGATAAGGTTTATAATGCCGAAATCAGTTTCTACTGCAAGAAGTTTATCTGCACCCAGGGAGCTGAGCCTGTAGAGGTTCGTGCCGAGAACGGCTTTGCCAAGAGTTATCCTTCGGAGAAGATGAAGCCGGTGAGCACCATCGGAGCCGGCGATAATTTCAACGCAGGCTTCGTGTTCGGATTAATCAAGGATGGAATCACCCGCGAGGACATCGACCGTGGATTGTCTGAGGCGCAATGGGACAGTCTCCTGAAGAGCGCCCAGGAATTCTCTACCGAATGCTGCAAGGACATCTACAATTATGTTTCCAGGGAATTCGGAGAAGCAAAGAAGAAGGAACTATAATTCCGGCAATACGCCCTGAAAGGGCAGAAGCTCCTAGCCCAGGGCAACACCCTGGGTATAAACAACATTTCACCCTGTCGCCCTGTAAGGGCAAAAGCTTTAAATATTATTATAGAACATTGTAAAATAAAGAAAAGATATGACAGAAATTACAAACAAGATTTATTACGTAGGCGTAAACGACCGCAACAAGCATCGTTTCGAGGGCCTTTGGCCTTTGCCTAACGGAGTGAGTTACAACTCTTATATCATTGACGATGAGAAGGTAGCGCTGGTAGATACTGTAGAGGTAGATTTCTTCACCCAGTTCCTCGAGAACATTCACGAGGTGATTGGCGACCGCGAAATCGATTACCTCATCATCAACCACATGGAACCTGACCACAGCGGCTCCATCGCCCTCATCAAGAAATATTACCCTAACATCAAGATCGTGGGCAACAAGAAGACCCTGGGAATGCTCGAAGGCTTCTACGGCGTAACAGATGACGTGGTAGAGGTGAAGAATGGCGAAACCCTTTCATTGGGCAACCACGAGCTGAGCTTTGTTCTCATCCCTATGGTTCACTGGCCAGAGACCATGGTTACCCTGGATGCTAAGAACAAGGTGCTCTTCTCTGGTGATGCGTTCGGTTGCTTCGGTGCGCTGAACGGCGGAATCATCGATACGGAAATCAACTGCGAGACTTTCTGGCTGGAGATGGTTCGCTACTACTCAAACATTGTGGGCAAGTACGGAATCCCTGTTCAGAATGCCTTGAAGAAGTTGGCTGGCGTGGAGTTGGATTACATCTGCTCAACCCATGGTCCGGTTTGGCACGAGCATATTGAGAAGGTTATCGGCATGTATGATAAGATGTCGAAGTACGAGACGGAGCCAGGCCTCGTTATCTGCTACGGCACCATGTACGGCAATACCGAGCGTATGGCTGAAATCATCGCCCGCGCGGCAAGTAAGGCTGGCGTGAAGAACATCGTGATGTACAACATCTCGAAGACTCACCACAGCTACATCCTGCGCGACATCTTCCGCTACAAGGGTCTCATTGTGGGTGCTCCAACCTACAATGCCGGTCTTTATCACGAGATGGAGGTTCTCCTCTCCGAGCTTGCCAATAAGGACGTCAAGAACCACCTCCTTGGCTGGTATGGTTCTCATTGTTGGGCAAGCAAGGCAGTAGCAAAGATTAAGGAGTGGAACGACACCAAGCTCCACTATGAGCCAGTGGGCGAACCTGTAGATATGAAGCAGGCGATTACTCCAGAGGTAAAGGCGCAGTGTGAGGCTCTGGGTAAGGCAATGGCTGAGAAGCTGTTGGCAGAATAAAGTTTAAGGGCGGAAGAACAACTGGGGTTAACAGAGTTAACAGTTAACAGTTGTTTTTCCGCTCTTTCTTTGTTTAAATACCTTAAATATTCCGTGTAAATTACGATAAAACTTGGTGAAGTCGAGTAAAAAGCGTATATTTGCGACAGAAAACCGTGTCTTGACACAAAAAAACGTCATGGAATTATGTATTTTGAACGTAAAGCATACTTGAAAGAACTCATCTCGGCAGAAGGCAATGGGATGATAAAGATTATCACTGGCATTCGCCGTTGTGGTAAATCCTTCCTTCTCTTCAACATCTTCCGCAAGCATTTGCTTGAAAGAGGTGTTGCGGAAGATCATATCATACAGGTAAATCTTGAAGACCGTAGAAACAAGAAACTCCGTGACCCTGATGCTTTGCTGGAGCATATCGATGCTTTGATGAAAGATAAGGATAGGTATTATATTCTCTTGGATGAGGTTCAGATGGTGAAGGAGTTTGAGGATGTGCTCAACTCTTATCTCCATGTAGAGAATGCCGAAGTGTATGTTACTGGTTCCAATGCCCGATTCTTATCGAAGGATGTGATAACTGAGTTTCGTGGTAGAGGTTGGGAAATCCGAATCCATCCGTTGAGTTTTTCTGAATATTATGAAGTGGTAGGAGGAGAGGAGCGTCAAGCCCTGGAAACCTATTATCTTTATGGTGGATTGCCTGCCGTGGCGCAGATAGAAACTCCTGAAGCGAAACAGAATTATCTTCGAGAGATTTACGAGACGGTTTATCTGAAGGATGTTTTGGAGCGTAATCGGCTGAAGAATTCTGATGGAATGCGCGAGTTGGTGCGCCTTCTGGCTTCTACGATTGGTTCCTGTACGAATGTGCAGAGAATTTCTAATACGTTCAAATCTGTTGGAGGAGTGGAAATCGGTACTAAAACTATTGGCAGGTATCTGGAGAACCTGCAGGATTCCTTCATCATCAGCGAGGCTTTGCGCTATGATGTGAAAGGTCGCAAGTACATAGGTGCTGGTACCAAGTATTACTTCGAGGACTTAGGTATTCGAAATGCCGTGCTTGATTTCCGACAGATAGAATACACTCATATTATGGAGAACGTGGTTTATAACGAGCTTCGCAAACAAGGCTATGGTGTGGATGTCGGTGTAGTGGAGAGCTTCAGGCGGGATGAGAATGGCAAGCTGCAGCGTAGGAATCTTGAGATTGATTTCGTGGTGAACCGTCATGATGAACGCCTCTATATCCAGTCAGCTTATGCCTTGCCTGATAAGGAGAAGGAAGATCAAGAGCAGGCTTCTCTTTTGAATGTAAATGATGGCTTTCGCAAACTGATAATCGTAGGGGATAGGTACCGTTCGGGTTATAATGAAGAAGGCATTCTGATGATGAGCCTCTCCGATTTTCTCTTGGGGAAGAGCTAGATTGTCTTGAAGAAAATGTCAAGAGCGGAAGAACAACTGGGGGTTAACAGAGTTAATAGTTGTTTTTCCGCTCTTTCTCTTTAGTTCAATATTTGTGCAAATTAAGCATGTTGAAACATGCTTAATTTGCAAACCTTGTTTTTGCTATTGATATTCAGTAAGTTATAAGCGTAAATTAATATAGGAAATGAGAAAATATGAGCATCTTTCTCCTTAAATACACATTTTTGCCAGCTCTTCCAGGTTATCCGCTACTTCTATCACATCCCGCCAATTGCCACGAATCATGCTTTTCTCTGCCATATCGTCCAAAAGGGCGATGGTGGAGTTCCAGAAGCCTTTCATGTTGTAGAGAATCACCATCTTGTGATGGTAGCCGATGGTGTGGGCAGCAGCGATGGTGAAGATTTCATCCAGGGTGCCGACGCCGCCAGGAAGAGCTACGAAGATGTCGCTCTGGGCAAGCATCAGGTCCTTGCGGTCGCTGAGATTATCACACGGAATCTCGATGTCGAGGTCAGGGAAGGTTCTGCCGCCTCGCTCTACAAGCGTAGGAGCCACACCGATGGTTCTGCCGCCATTCGCCTTCACTGCCTTGCCGATGCAATCCATCAGACCGGAGTTGCAGCCGCCGAAAACCAGGTCGTGGTCGTTCTCTGCCATCCACTTTCCCATCTCTTCAGTCATCGTGAAGAAGTCGGGGTCGATATTCTTATTTGCTGAACAAAAGACAGCTATTTTCATATTGCTTTATCTTCTATTTGATGATGTTTTATCCGTTATTTATAAATGTTTTAGGCAAAGGTACGTAAAAAAATCGAGATTATTGGGCTCTTTTTGCGGATAATTTCTTAATTTTGCAAACAATAACTAATCTTATAAACAGGAAGAAAGATTTCTAACAAAACAAGACAAGAGAATGAAAAGGATTATCGCATATAGTATTATCGCATTGTTGCAGGCGTCTGTGTCGCTTGCACAGACCTCTGTGACGCTTGCACAACCCCCTGTGTCGCTTGCACAGACCTCTCCGAAGCCGAAGCTTCAGAAGCGGGAGAAGTATGAATGGCAGGGAGAGATTCCTACCTATGTAGAAACGCTGAAGAAGGAACTGACCTATCCGATGGCTTGGGGCAACAGTCCTATCAGAAACTTCAAGAAGTGGAAGAAGGCGGCAAGGGCGAAGGTGTTTGAATGTATGATGACGCCTCCGAAGGCGGCTGCAGCTTGGAATATGGAAGTATTGGGCGAGGAACAGAGAGACGGATATAAGGCGCAGAAAATCGCCTTTAATATCAACGCCTATTCCCGTATTACTGCTTATCTCCTGATTCCGGATGGCAAGGGACCATTCCCAACAGTCAATGCGCTTCATGATCATGGCGCTCATCTCTTTATCGGAAAGGAGAAGATGATTCGCCCTTTCTTTACTCCGGAAGAGAAAGATGCTCCAGAGAAGCAGGCGCTCTGTCAGGAGATTCTGGACGATGCAGATGCGTGGGCAAGGCAACTTTACGATAATCAGTACGTGGGCGATTATCTGGCGAAACATGGCTACGTAGTCTTTTCGGCAGATGCTCCGATGTGGGGAGAACGAGGCCGAAAGGAGGGCGTGGATAGAAACAAATACGACCTGATAGCCGGCAACATGATGATGTTGGGTAGAGACCTCTCTGCCTTCATGACTTACGATGATATTTCCAGCACCGAGTTCCTGGCTTCGCTGCCGATGGTGGATGCGAAGCGTATCGGGTGCGTGGGGTGTTCGATGGGAGCCTATCGTTCGTGGATGCTCTCTGCATTATCGGATAGAATCAAGGCGGGTGCTTCCATCTGCTGGATGATTACCACCGATGCGCAGCTTACCCGGAGATTCGGAAGAAAGGAGAATGGCGGTTTTGCGAATTGCATCCCCGGTCTTCGCCAGTATCTCGACTATCCTCACATCGCCTCCCTCGCCTGCCCGAAACCGATGCTCTTCATCAATGGCACAAAAGATAAGCTCTTCCCTGTGCCTGGCGTAAAAGATGCTTTCGCCGAAATGCACAAGGTTTGGAAGAGTCAGGGGACTGATAATCTGCTGGATACGGAGCTTTGGGATATTCCTCATTCCTGCGGTTTGAAGGCACAGGAGAAAATGCTGGAGTTTCTGGACAAGAATTTGAAATAAGAAATAAATAAAGAGCGGAAGAACAGCTGGGGTTAACAGAGTTAACAGTTAACAGCTGATTTTCCGCTCTTTCTTCTATAAATCTGTAAAAGTCTACTACGCTAACCCCTTAAAAAATGGCGTTAGCGTAGTGAACTTTTTGAGTATGCTGAATGCGTCTTTACCACAACTCCTTAGGCGACAGGTCTTTATCCTTTCTGCCCATCAAGTAGTAATCGGCAAGGAACTGGAGGTTTGCCTGCGTAATCTTCAAACCTTCTTCCTTTACATACTGGCTTGTAAAGATGTTTGCGTCAGGAATCAGGTTGTTTTCTATCAGTTTGCAGACAATTTCGTAAGGGAATGGGAGACCATTGCCGCTGATAATGCCAAAGCTGTCGGTCTCTGCACGCTCCTGTACATAGTATGGGTTCTCAGGCGATGCGATGCAATGAGCCAGACCGAAACTGATGTTGATGCCTGTGTATGGACTTCCGCTTAAGATGATGCCCTTCTCGTATTTCTGAGGGAATCGGATGTCCTTTGGCAACTCGAATTCTATCTCCTTGAGGAATTCCTTCAGCGTCTTCACATCTTCCAGGAAGATGAACTTGTCTTCGTATCCCTTCGCCTTGAGCAGATTGTAGTCGTGAATCGCCTTCTCATGATCCACCTTTTCATATTGCTCAGTAGCCTTCTTTCTGAACTCCTCATCCTCCCAGAGCTTGTGGGTAGGCATGTTCCTGCAAATCTTGCAGAGCCATTCGTAAGAAGTGAGCGCCAGAAGATTGTTTCTGCCGACGATGGTCATTTCCATCTGCACAGAATAAGCGAGCGGTTCGGTGAGACCCTGAGGCGAGTTTGCCATCTGCTGGAGGGTAAACTGCAGGCGCTTCTGGTTGCCTACGTTGAAATAGCAACCATAATGGAACCACGCCAGGGTGTCGCGACGGTGAATCTCATCCAACTCCTTGTTCTTCTCGATTTCCTCTTCGGTCGTTTCAGCGTTGCCCTCTATCTCAGGCATTTCGCTGAGATAAGTCAGAAGACGCTCGTTTTCCGGAGCCGTTTCATACTCTCTGTCGAGAATGTTGTAGGCAAGTTTGGCAGCCAGTTCCAGGGTTCCGAAGAGGAAAGGAACGGCTTCCTGTACGAAACTGCTCTGCTGGTAATGGTGCCAGAGCAGGAACTTGACATCAGCGATGTTGATTTCCTCAGGGTCGTAAGCCGGGTCATCTTCGTTGAGCGTACTCTTGATGAATTCGCTTTCTTTCTCATAGAAAGGAATGTAGGTGCCGTAGCGCTGCTTGCATTCTTCCGTGAAAGTCTTCCAGATGCCTGTGCCCGAAATCACATCTTCGAAATAACCGGCAATGCTGAGTGCCAGCTGCTTGGCTTCATCCATATTCTTGAAGTTATGGGTGTAGCACGCCTCGTCAAGAGCGTGGTATATTTCGTTGGCGAGTTCTGTATAATACAGATCTGTTTCGTCTGCTTTTTCGTATGGATGCAAAGCAATCCATTCTTGGGTGAAAATAACTTTTTTCATATATTTCAAGTTTTCTTGGTTATCTGTTTGTTGTAACTTTCATGCAAAGGTAATAAAATATTGCAGAAATCTGCAAGAAACTCACATTTTTTTCGTATCTTTGCACCCGAATTTAGGCAATCTTAATAAATGCGTGGGATTGCCGCAAGCGTTTCGGAAGGATTTTGCACCCTAATTCATGGCTGGGAGGGTGAATTCGGCCTTCCATTTTGATTATAATGAATTAAGGTTAAAAAGATTTGAAGACATTTGAAGAATTGGGCGTGAGCGAGGAGATTCGCCGTGCCATCGAAGAGCTTGGATTTGAGAATCCAATGCCAGTTCAGGAAGAAGTTATCCCATATTTGCTTGGTAATAAGAACGACGTGATTGCGTTGGCGCAGACCGGTACGGGTAAGACTGCATCTTACGGTATTCCGGTTATCCAGAAGACTGATGCCAGCAGCAAGCAGACACAGGCTATCATCCTCAGTCCTACACGTGAGCTCTGTCTCCAGATAGCAGACGATTTGAACAGTTTTGCCAAGTACATCGACGGTTTGCATATTGCCGCTGTTTATGGCGGTACCGACATCGGAAGCCAGATTCGCACCCTGAAGCATGGTGTGCAGATTATCGTGGCTACCCCTGGCCGTCTGCTCGATTTGATTAATCGTGGCGTGGCTCAGTTGGAGAACGTAAACAACGTGGTGCTTGATGAGGCTGACGAGATGCTGAACATGGGCTTCTCAGAGAGCATCAATGCCATCTTCGAGAACGTTCCGGAAGATAGAAACACTCTGCTCTTCTCGGCTACCATGAGCAAGGACATCGAGAAGATTGCCCTCAACTACCTGCACGACCACAAGGAAATCGTAGTGGGTTCGCGCAACGAGGGTGCTGAGCATGTAAACCACATCTACTATCTGGTAAATGCCAAGGACAAGTATCTCGCTCTGAAGCGTGTGGTGGATTTCTATCCACGCATCTTTGCAATTATCTTCTGCCGCACCAAACTGGAGACTCAGGATATTGCAGATAAGCTGATTAAGGATGGTTATAATGCAGAGGCGCTGCACGGCGACTTGAGTCAGCAGCAGCGTGACCTCACCATGCAGAAGTTCCGCAACCATACCGTTCAGTTCCTGGTGGCTACCGATGTGGCTGCCCGTGGTCTGGACGTAGAGGATCTGACTCACGTTATCAACTACGGTTTGCCTGATGATGTGGCAAGCTACACCCACCGAAGCGGCCGTACCGGTCGTGCTGGAAAGAAGGGAACATCTATCTCTATCATCCATACCAGAGAGAAGTTCAAGGTTCGCCAGATTGAGAAGCAGATTGGCAAGGACTTCGTGGACGGCGTATTGCCAACCCCAGAGGAAATCTGCAAGAAGCAGCTCTTCAAGACCATGGACGACATCATGAAGACCGATGTGGATGAGGATCAGATTGAACCATATATGGCAGAAATCAACCGCCAGTTTGAGTACATCGACAAGGAGGACATCATCAAGAAGATGGTGACCATCACCTTCGGTAAGTTCCTCGATTACTATAAGAACGCTCCTGAGATTATCAAGCCAGAAACAG
The DNA here is from genome assembly GCF_019127135.1 of Segatella copri. Taxonomy (GTDB): domain Bacteria; phylum Bacteroidota; class Bacteroidia; order Bacteroidales; family Bacteroidaceae; genus Prevotella. Next base: position 11,164 of record NZ_JAHOEA010000001.1, read on the forward strand.
GCAAGGGCTCCCGTGGCGGCGAAGGCCGTGGAAGCCGTGGCGAAGGCCGTGGCAAGGTTTCCAATGGTCGCAGAAAGCATGAGACTGAGGCTGGTTTCAAGAGACTGTTCATCAACCTGGGTAAGGCGGATGGTTTCTATCCGGGCGAAATCATGCAGTATCTGAACAAGCACGTGAAGGGTCGTCAGGAGGTTGGTCACATCGACCTGCTGAGTAAGTTTGCTTACATCGAGGTGCCTGAGGAGGATGCTAAGCGCGTGATGAAGGCTTTGAACGGTACTGAGTATAAGGGCAGAACCGTGAGATGTAACGATGCTGATGAGGAAGGTCATGGCAGAGCAGCCCGTGGCGGACGCAGTTCTGAGGGCAGAGGCGGTCGTTCTTCAGAAAGAGGCGGACGCAGCCGCAGAGGTTCTTCTGATGATACAAGAGACTCTCGTGATGCTCGTGGAAAGGGAGGACGTGGAAGCCGTGGTGAATCTCGTGGCGGCAGAAAGTCTCGTCCTCAGGAGGATACAGGCGATTGGCGCCAATTCTTCCAGAACAACGACAACGTGAAGTTCAAGGGTGAGGAGCCAAACTTCGAGGAAGAAGGTTGGGCTCGTCGCAGACCTAAGAAGAAGTAATTTTAGACGACGATATATAATAAGGTGAAAACCTGCATCAAAGGGATGTTTTGATGCAATATCCATATTTTGCGGTAAAAATACAGCAATTTCTTTGGTAAATTGCGGTGTTTTTACCGCAATTTTTGTATATTTGCAGCCGTAAACATCAAATTTATTGTATCTTTATACGCAATTTTAACCCTAAAAGATATTCTGTAATAAGTAAATGAAGAAATCTATTCTTATCGCTTGTCTGGGACTGGTAAGTCTGGGCTTGCAAGCACAGAGCATTTCGCTCGCTGGTGAATGGAATGTGGAGTTGGGAAAGAGCGGTAGCGCTTTCGCCAAGAGTAAGCGTGCTTCGCAGGGTGAGGTGAAGCGTGCCATTCTTCCCGGTACCATCGATACGAATCATCTGGGATTCGCTCCGAAAGATACGATGGAAACAACGCATCTTACGAGACTCTATGCCTATAAAGGAGCTGCAAGATATTCCAGAACCATCAATATTCCGAAGGACTGGAAGAAGAAGCCGGTAGAACTCTTCCTGGAGCGTACCCGACCGACATGGGTGTATGTGGATGGAGAGCTGGTGGATTCCTGCAACTTCATCTCTACTCCCCAGCGCTATCTTCTGCCAAAGAAGGTGAAGCCGGGCAAGCATCTCCTGGAAATCGTGGTGGATAATGGAAAAGGTGTGCCTGATCAGGTTTACGGTTCCAGCCATGCTTATACGGAAGATACGCAGACCAACTGGAATGGAATTATCGGAAGGATTGAACTCCTGCTTGTCGGTTCTGCTGATAGCAAATCGGCAGAAACTCTAACAGGAGCAATCCCTAGCCGTTCTGTAGCTTCTCCTTCCGCCCTTCAGATGCCTGATTTCGCCAAGGATTTCCATATCAAGGGCGCCCACTTTTACGCCAATGGTCATAGGATATTCCTCCGTGGCAAGCACGATGCGGCTGTATGGCCGCTGACGGGACATGTGGAAATGAGTGTGGAAGGCTGGATGAAGTATCTCGGAACCTGCAAGGAGTATGGAATCAATCATGTGCGCTTTCATTCCTGGTGCCCACCGGAGGCGGCTTTCGTGGCAGCGGACAGTCTGGGAATCTATCTCCAGCCGGAACTTCCTTTCTGGGGTTCTTTTGACAAGAAGGATGAGAAACTCATGACTTTTCTGCATCAGGAGGGAGTGAATATTCTGCGGGAGTATGGTCATCATCCATCTTTCAGAATGATGGCGCTGGGTAATGAACTCTGGGGCGACATCGACAAGATGAAGGAGTTTGTGGATGATTTCCGCAAGATTGCGCCTGATAAATACTATACCTTCGGAAGCAATTACTATCTCGGTTATCAGGGAATAAAAGAAGGAATGGATTACTTCACCACTTGCCGCATCGGAGGCGAGGGATGGGGCAAATACAATACTCATACCCGTGGTTCTTTCTCGTTTGCCGATGCCTACGATGGAGGAATGATCAATCATTTCCATCCTAATTCTACGATGAATTTTGATGAGGCTTGCGATAAGGCAGGAATCCCTATCATCTCTCACGAAACAGGCCAGTTTCAGACCTATCCTGACTATCGGGAAATAAAGAAATACACCGGAGTGCTTCATCCTTATAACTTTGAAGTGTTCCGCCGTCGTCTGGCTGCAGCCGGAATGCTCTCGCAGGCAGATGATTTCCACAAGGCTTCGGGCTTATGGAGCGTGAAACTCTATAAAGCCGATATAGAGATGGATTTGAGAACCCGGAATATGGCGGGCTTCCAACTGCTCGATATTCAGGATTATCCCGGTCAGGGAAGTGCTTTCGTAGGCATTCTGGATGCGTTTATGGAGAGCAAGGGAATCACTACGCCCGAGGAATGGCGCCAGTGGTGTTCGCCTGTGGTTCCTCTGCTGGAAATGAAGAAGTTCTGCTTCGTGGATGGCGAGAAGATTCAGGCTAAGGTAAAGGTAGCCAATTATGGCGGTTCTTCGCTGAAGGGCAAGAAACTGAAATGGCATCTGGCTGCCGAGAACGGATTGTTCTGTATGGATGATGGAACTTTCAGCACCAAGGATGGTGAAGTGAGAAAGAATGTGGGCGATTTGATGGCTGAGGATGAGGGAGTATTGAACATCTTTTCATACGATGAAGGTTGGGTGGATGTGGGTGAACTGAATGGTGTTTTTCACGTACAGAAACCTACCAAGCTGCTTCTTACATTAAACATTGAAGGAACAGAGGCGAGAAACTCCTACGAACTTTGGGTTTATCCGAAGAAGGCTTTGGAAAAGAAGGGCGTCATCATAGCCAAGGATTTGAATGATGAAGTGGTGAAAGTCTTGGAAAAGGGCGGAAAGGTGCTTTGGATGCCTACGGCTTCCAGCCATTTCGTGGCTGCCGATGATACACTTTCGCAGGCAGATAATGCTACGCCTTATACTGTTGGCGGACTCTTCCAGACCGATTACTGGAACTATCGCATGTTCAAGACCATCTGCGAGAACAACAAGAAGAAAGTTTCTCCAGGAACCCTGGGCATTTTGACGAATCCGGAACATCCGATATTCAAGGGATTCCCTACGGAGATGCACACCAACTGGCAATGGTTTCCGGTTATCAAGGAATCGCATCCGCTGGTGCTTGACAACTTCTCCAAGGATTATCGCCCGATAGTTCAGGTGATAGATAACATCGAGCGGAATCATAAGTTGGGCTTGGTGATGGAATGGAAGGTGGGAGCCGGAAAGCTTCTCGTCTGCATGAGCGATTTGGAGAAGGCTGCCAAATACCCGGAAGGCAAGGCTTTCTATCAGAGTGTAATTGATTACATGCGCTCTGCCGATTTCAATCCATCTGCAGAAATAACGGTGGAGGAATTGAAGAAGAAACTTGCCGAGAAGCCTCGTCAGGTTTCATTGAAGGAGCTGAATAATATCTCGCAATATTAGTTGCGAACCTATAAGAAAAAACAAGAGCGGAAAGCCAGGAGTTAACAGGTTAACAGTTAACAGCTGATTTTCCGCTCTTTTCATATCATCCTGGGACTAATCTTTATTCCAGGATAAGCCATTCTATCATCTCTGTTGATTCAGAGATAGAATTTACTTTGCATTAATCTCCTTCAAGAGGCGGTCTGCGTGTCCCCACTTATCCATCAGGTAGAGCACGTAGCGAATATCTACACCGATGCAGCGAGCCAGGCGCTTGTCGAAGTTGATGTCAGAACTGAGGCTGTCCCAGTTGCCATCGAAGGCAAGACCAATCAACTCACCCTTGCCGTTGAACATAGGGCTACCAGAGTTACCACCGGTAATATCGTTATTGGTGAGGAAGCAGAGCTGCATCTTGCCCGTCGTCTTGTCCTGGTACTTGCCGAAATCCTTCTCAGAGAGAAGCTCGTGCATGATAGGCTCAGCGTAGTAATCGATAACCTTATCGCCCTTCTTCATCTTCTCAACGATGCTCTCGGCTGTGGTGTAATAACCAGATGGCTTGCCACCGAGGTCGAAACCGCCTACCTGACCATAGCTCAATCGCATGGTGAAGTTGGCGTCGCTGTAGTGAGGCATGTCCTCCTCCATACGGAGCTTGGCAGCACAGAGATACTTCTCCTGCTCGGCGATGCTGTCGTTGATGCTGCCCATCTGAGCAGCGAAATCGCCATATACATCGTTCAAATCCATACCGAAGCTTACGCCTGGATCCTTCTCATATCCCTTCTTGTTGAAATAGAGCTTGGCGCCCTTCTTCATGATGAGCGACTTCTCCCAGAGATAATCCACATACTTGGCGTAATTGCCGCCAAATTCTGCGTCGATGGTCTTGTAGAACTTAGGCAACCATTTTGCATCTACGTGCTCCTTGTAGTTCTTCAAGAGGGTAGCGAGTACCTCTTTATCGAGCGCCATATCCCATTCTGCAGAGTTATCTTCAAACTCATGATACTGCTTCTTCTTGTTCTTCTCAGGACCCTTCACCTCCATGTTGGTCTGGAGCTTGATGGCACGGGTAGAGAACTCGATGTTGCTTCTTCTTGTGAAAGATTCAGCGAAGTTGGTCCAGGCGTATTTCACGTCTGCGCTCTCTTTGTAGAGCTTGGCGAGTTTGTCGAAATCTACCTTGTGGGCAAGATCGTTGGCTGCCTTGGCTGTATCCTGCCAAGCACGGAGACGGGTTTCGTACTCACGCTTCAGATTCACGATGCCGATAGAGTCGATACACTTGTTCATACCGATGGCATTCTTCCAGTAGTTGGAAGAGCTGGCGTACTTGCTGTCGTACTTGATGCGGACAGCCTCGTCGGCACGCATGTGCTTCTGCATTACCTCCTGCTTTACGCCACGAACCTGGGCACGAGGTGCATTCTCAGCATCGCGCATGGTCTGGATTCCGTAGCTTGAGAGATAGCGCTCTGTGCTGCCTGGGTAACCCATGGTCATCGCATAGTCGCCATCCTTATAACCCTGGAGAGAAACCTGTGCCCAACGCTTTGGATGATAAGGCACATTGTCCTTGCTGTAGGCAGCAGGACCATTGGTCTTAGGGTCGGCATAGATGCGGAATACAGAGAAGTCGCAGGTCTGGCGAGGCCACATCCAGTTGTCTGTATCGCCACCAAACTTACCCATAGACTTTGGCACGGTGAAAACCAGACGGAGGTCGGTGAAGTCGCGGTAAGTAGTAGCGTACCATTTGTTGCCCTCGTAGAAAGGCTGAACGGTGATATGGAGGGTAGAATCGTTCTTCTTCACCTCCTTAGTCATCTCGTTCTCCAGAGAATCGATGAGTTCATCGCGCTTCTTGTTGTCGAGTTTCTCGTATCCGAGGCTCATCACCTTATCGGTTACATCCTTCTGTTCAACCATAAAGCTGACGAACATATTCTCGTTAGGCAATTCCTCTGCGTAAGATTTAGCAAAGAAACCGTTGAGCATGTAGTCGTGCTCCACGGTAGAGTGGCTTCTGATAGCCTCGAAACCGCAATGGTGGTTGGTAAAGATCAAACCATCAGGAGAAACGACTACGCCCGAGCAATAGCCAGAGAAGTTGACCACAGCATTCTTCAAGGCGTTCTCGCCGTTGTAGAGCTGGTCGTAAGTCATACTGAAACCTTCGCGCTGCATCATCTCATACACAGCGTTAGGCAAGTTGTAAATCGTCCACATTCCCTCGTCAGCGTGAGCGGTATTGATTCCGCAGAACGCCATGATAGAGGCGATAAGGACCGTTGCTTTTTTCTTCATTACTTGTTTTTGTTTTCTATTTTTATTATGATGTTATTTATTCTTTTTCTCATACCATTCTTTCCAAGTCTTTGCCTGTTCTGTCATTCCATATTGCTGGCGTGGATGTCTTGGGGTGTTTGGATATTTCCTTTCAATAGCTTTTTCTGAGAGGGCAGCGTTTAAATATAGTTCACTAAAACTTTTTCTGTCCTTTAGTCCGATTGCATCCATAATTTCCGCAGATGTCATATATTCATCGTTAAAGGATAGAATAAGAGTCTCCACATGTTGACTGAACTTGTGGGGTACTTGTGGGGTACTTGAGGATAGATTGCGGGGTACTTGTGGGGTACCTATTCTTGGCTGCTCTTTCCAATCATCAGTCGGCCGAATATGCAAGTATCTGTTTTTGAGAACCCAGCTATCTTTTAGGAGTAAGTTTCTGAAGAAACGAACAAGGTAGATAGGAGAGTACTCTATATCTTTATTGATATTGCGATAGTTGGCACGAACTAGGGCATTGCGGAAATACCAGGAGTGTTTGGCGAACATTTCGTTGTTCACTTCATATCCTAACGAACGGAGATATTGGATGGTGAAAATTGCCGTGGTTCGGGTGTTTCCTTCTCTGAAAGCGTGGATTTGCCAGATGCCTGAAATAAATTTGGCAATATGCTCAATCTTCTCATCATCCGTCAGACCTTTATATGAGAAGTTCTTCTCCTGCTCAATATCCCAGTCCAAGGCTCTTCGCAAGTCTTCCCAATTCAGATAGTTTACGGAATCTCCTTCTAGCACCCATTCTTTCTTGGAAATATCGTATTGGCGGATTTCTCCTGCGTGCTTGAATACCCCCTCGAAAATTCTTCGATGCAGGGAAACATATCCGTTGGTATTGAAGGCAAAGGTCTTGCTGGCGAGAATCTTCGCGATGTTGGCTGAAACCTTATCTGCCTCTTCCTCGTCTTCATCCTTAGGTGTACGGACCGTCTTGCTCTGATAGTAAGAGTCAATCAGTTTTCTGGTTTCATCCAGAGTGATTTCCCCTTCGATATTTCGCTTAGCCACATCTATGAGATACGCCGACGGTTGCAGCCCATCTACAGCCTGCAATCCGATAGCCGTCTTCCAGTTCTCGGCCCTTTCCTTCTGCGAAGGTTCTCCTTGTCGGAGATATTCGTCAAAGGAAGAGAAGTCTTGATAATCTTTATTCATAGATGTAATGCTTGATATTTAACTTTGCAAAGTTACGACTATTTCCCGAATTTACCAATGATTTAGGGTAAAATATTAAAGAATTGTCCATTTATAGCTTAGTTGTGTGCCTAAACATTAATTTTCTTAGAAAAAACTTATTTAAAATGATACGATTTTCAGAAATAATAACTACCTTTGCATTCGAGTTGGAGCGGCATGAAAAGACTTGCCGTGATGAAGACTCAATTTAATATAGAGCGTTTTGTAATTATCCAAGAACTGAAATGTGGAAGTTTCAATATCAAAAGGATGATGGCAATGCTGCTCACGCATGGGATTATTATACCCTTTTCTGAAGGGATGATATACCTCATAGCGTGGGCTATTGCATATTACTTTTGATAGGGTCTTTCCACAACCTCAGTTCTGGTAAGTGCAATAGTTCCCACGCTATCTTTTTTATTAACTGCTTGCTTCTGGGAAACAGTTGGCAAAAAAATATGCATTATGAGTATTATTGTTATTTTAATTAGTCTTGTTTATGGAATATTGAGTCTTATTTTGTTCTTCAAGGTTTGGGGAATGACAAATGATGTAAGAGAATTAAAAGAAACTTTGTTGTTTGAAATCCAAAAGAAAGGCAAAGACTCAAATCCTTGCAATAATTCTATTCAAAATGCAAAGGATGAACTGGCTGATGTGGAAAAACAAAGTGAAGAAGAACTCTCTCCTAAAGAAGTTTTAGAACATCAATTTGTTCTTGCTGTGAAGAAATATAAAGTGCAATGTGCAACAAATTCTGTTTCTGAGGAAAAATATAATGTAGGCGTGCAATCAATAGTTAAAGCTTACCAAAAAAAGGCTAAAGGAGAGCAATTGAATATAGATTTTGCTTCTTTGCTTGCTTAGGTTAAATGTTTCCATAAGTTTAAATAAAGAACTTATGGAAACATTTTTTCTTTTGAGTAATTCGGCGAATACTTTTTGTAAGTATCCAAGCCGTTATTGTCTGACAGGAAGATGATGGTGTCTATGAAATAGTAGTTGCCGTCATCTCCAACCAAAACATTATTAGGCACGGCATCAAAGATGTCGTGAATGCCATTGGTGAAATATTCTCCATTGTCTTCTGCGTGGAAACCGATGCGCTCAAACTCAGCCTTGATTTCTTCGGGAGTAGCTTCCCTCGCATTTACAACAAGTTGTTGGCGAAGGACAGCACAAACTTTTCCATCTCGATTCTGTGAGAAACCGATGAAATCGTAGGCGCAATCAGGAAAGTATTGGTTATGGGCAGGAATGCGTTCAAAGAAAGGAGTAAGGTTGTCGTCTGAATAACGGAAGTCGTTAAGTTTATAAACGTGTACTCCATCATAGGCCATATAAACCTCGTTCTCTGAACCTCGGTCAGAGAACACACCTAATGATTCCGGATCTTCAATCCAGCAATCATTCTCCTTAGCCCAGTCTTTTAGCCTTGCAATTTGGACTCCCTTGCAAGCCGTTGTTCCCGCAAGCGCTTGAATTGAGCTAAGCACTCCTCCAGCGAAAGCGGATGCTCTCGCCAATAAGCCATGGAAGCCATTTTTTGGGCATTGACTTTCTTGTGATAATCGTTCAGTTGTATCTCCATCCATTTATGTATTATATTGTTAGAATATTACGTTTGCAAAGTTACGACTATTTCCCGAATTTTCCAAGGCTTCGCTTGATTTTCTTCATAATTTGCCTTTTTGCCGATAACATTCCTGGTGATAGAACCTCCTGTTCCAGCATATCCAGAGCCATTCTTAACTCTTCGAGGAGTTCGGGATAGTACTTCATCTGCTCGTAGGCGAGCTTCATGCAGTAGCAGCGGATGGCGTAGGGCTGGGAACAGGCGTTAATCTTGGCGATGCAGAAATCGATGAAATCGGAACGGAGTGATTCTTCTTCGAAAGGCTGACGGAGAAGGAGATGGAGCATCAGGCGGCGCTTGGTCTCATTCTTCTCTACGAGAACTCGGTCTATTAAGTCATCGTGCTTGGCATAGAGCCACTCGTTGTTCTGCATGTCGAAATGAGTGAATACCCACAGGGCATTTGTGGATATTCGCTCGTCCTCATCAAATGTTAGTTGATAAAGATGAGCTTTTTTACGGTTATTACCATGGGTAAGAATACAAATCTCATAGATGTCATCCATGCAAAGTTTCTTATTCAGTTTCTTCCTCATGCTTCTATGGCTTATTTGATGATGAAACTCTTCTCTACCTTGTGTTTAACAAATTCTCTAGCTGCGAATAGTGGTACATTTTCCATCCATTTTTGGTCTTGGAAACCTCGCATGGAGAAACGGATACCTTTGAGATGATAGGAGGCAAAATCGTGAGTGATAAATGCTGCTAGTGATTTTGCCTTTACATTCTCCTCAGCCTTTACTTCTATTGGTAAGATTTCGCTGCCGGCTTGTACTATGAAATCAATTTCTTGGGTAGAGCTTGGCTTACTGTAATAATATATGGGTAAGTAAGGAAGAGATTTCAGCTGTTGAAGCACGAAATTCTCAGTAAACGCCCCCTTGTATTCGCTAAACACGTTGTTGCCAATGAGAATCTGGTCAGGTTGTGCCATTGTAAGTGCTCCCAACAAACCTACATCAAGCACATATAATTTGAAAGCATCCATGTCTGCATAGAATTTTAATGGAGATTTGGCATCTCTTGTTCTTTCTACCTTATGGACGAGTCCTGCGTCAATGAGCCATTGTATTGCAATCTCGAAATCTTTAGCCCTAGCTCCTTTTCTTATTGCACCATAGATGAACTTCTTGTTCTCGCGAGCCAGTTGGGCTGGGATTGATTGCCATACCATTCTTACTCTTTGTGTCTGTTCTTCGGTGTGTTTGCTGATATCTGCCTCGTATGCATTCAAGATGTTTTGTTGAATTTGCCTTACTTGCATTGGGTTGTGATTTTGTGTAAATTCCAATACTGCTTCGGGCATACCTCCAACAAAGTAGTATCGTCGAAGGTATTCTATGAATTTTGGGGCGAGGCTGTTGATAAGTTCCTTATCTCCGCTTTGCAATAAATCCAAAAGTTGTTTCTCTCCATTGGCAAGTAGAAATTCTTCATAAGTCATGGGGTAGAGGTGCATGATGTCAACTTTACCGACAGGGAAGGATTCTCCTTTCATGTTCATGACACCGAGCAATGATCCTGCTACGATGATATGCAATTCTGGCTTGTCTTCACAGAAATATTTCAGCGAGGACAAAACATGTGGAATCTCTTGTATCTCATCGAGAAATACAAGGGTCTTGCCAGGAGTGATGTCTTGGTGTGCATAAGCAGCAAGGCCGATGGAAAGTCTTTCTGCATTTGCGTCACCTTGAAAAAGTTGAGCAATGCTTTTGTTTTTGTAACAGTTGATGTAAACCATATTCTCAAATTCGTTGTCGCCAAACTCTTTGATGATATAGGTCTTGCCAACTTGTCTTGCTCCATACATGATGAGTGGCTTCCTGTTACTGGATAATTTCCAGTCTTTCAGATGGTTGTATATGAATCTTTTCATGTTTGCTACACTTTTGTGAGGGAATGATATTTGTGCCTGTACATTTTTGTGAGGGAATAATGCCTTATTACCAACACTTTTGTGAGGGAATATTGCTGCAAAGATACTGATTTCTTTTGAAAAACCACAAAAAACGTCCTTAAAAATGTGTAAAACCACAAAAGGTCGTCCTTAAAAGTGTGATATTTTACAACAAGTCGAACTTAAAAGTGCAAAAACAGCTGATATGCAAGTGCGCATACCAGCTGCTTTCTTAGTATGCTCGGCAGACCTGCTGACTGCAGTGAGCAGACCTGCTGACTAGGCTCAGCAGAGCTGCTGAGCCTAGTGGCAACTTTCTAGAAGCAGTCTCCTTGAACTCCATATTCTATCTCTTTGAACCTGATCAGACGTCTTCTTTCACTTGCGCAGTCATATCCTTCGGTTAACGGAGCCGTATCCTTCAGCTTGCATAGTCATATCCTTCAAAATACTCAGTCGTCTCGTTTCGTTCACTCAGCCGTTTGCTTTAGCTCTTACAGGGTGCCTTGCTGGCTGCTATTATATCCTGAGTATTGCTCGGGACCAGGAACATTGGGTCCTTTTGTCTATTCTTGAACCGCATGCGAAGGTTCTGTATAATATAAACAAAAGAAGTCCGTGGACTCACACATTGTCCACGGACTTCTTGGAATATAATCTCAATGATTGGAATCTCTTACTTTCTAAAGTACTTTCCAATTACCGGCAGACTCTTCAATGGGAAATCCTTCTTCACGAGATAAGCGGCGAAGATGAGGATGAGCACCGTGTTGATGAGGCAGGCAATTCCACTGGAGAAGTATCTGTTAGCCTCGGTCATTCCGGCAAAGAGGATGAGGGCGAGAACCACATAAATCATAATCTCCTTCACCGGATAGTTGATTGGATACTTCTTCTGACCCACAAAGTAGGAGAGAAGCATGGCTGTTCCATATCCAGCGAAACCGGCCCAGGCACAGGCAATGTAACCATAAACTGGTACGAAGATAACGTTGATGGCAATCAATACCGCACAACCGATGCCTGAGAAGTAAGCACCCCAGATGGTCTTGTCGATGAGCTTGTACCAGAAACTGAGGTTGAAATATACTCCCATCATGATTTCGGCAGCCATTACGATAGGCACTACCTTCAAACCATCCCAGTAGTCGCGACCGATGATGTGGCGCAATACATCCAGATAACCTACTACCACCAGGAAGGCGAGCAGGGTGAAGATGACGAAATATTTCATCGCAGAAGCGTAAGTCTGTCGGTTGTCCTTATCCTTCGCCTTGCCGAATACGAATGGTTCGTAAGCATAGCGGAAAGCCTGGGTAATCATCGCCATGATCATCGCAATCTTGCTGGCTGCTCCGTAGATTCCGAGCTGCGCATGAGCATCGCCCTTCTCATAGATGTAAGGGAAGAGAATCTTGTCGGCTGTCTGGTTCAGAATACCGGCAATACCGAGCACGAGGATTGGCCAACTGTAGCCCATCATCTTCCTGACGAGCACCTTACATTCGCTCCAGGAGCATTTCTCGCCCATGAATCCTTCCTTCAGTTCCTTGTAGAAACAGAAGGTGATTGAGGCGGTACAAACCAGGTTGATGTAGAAAGCATAACCCACATCGTGACCATCCATGATGACGTAGTAAACCAGGTTGAGCGCAATGTTCAGACCGATGAAGAGCAACTTGAAGGCAGCAAACTTCAATGGGCGCTTCTTGTATCTGAGGTAAGCGAACGGGATGCACTGGAAGGCATCAATAGCCACGGTTACGAACATGGTCCATACATAAGCCGGATGGTCGGCGTAGCCCATCGCATCGCTCAAAGGCGTGATGAAGAGGAATACCAGGGCGATGAAGAGTAGGGAAGTGAAGCCCACCATGCTCAATACCGTGTGATAAACCTTTTCTGAGTTTTCTCCCTCCTTGTTGACGAAACGGAAGAAGGTGGTCTCCATTCCGTAGGTCAGGATAACGAGGAGTAACGCCGTATAGGCGTACATGTTGGTGATGACACCATAACCACCACTGGCGGCGCTGATCTTTGCCGTATAGAGTGGTACAAGCAGATAGTTGAGGAATCTGCCGATGATACTGCTCAAACCATAGATGGCGGTATCCTTTGCGAGTGATTTTAAACTTGCCATTATCTTTCTTAATGTTGAATGTTAAGTGTTAAATGTTAAATTGGGCTTGCGCCGTCATTCAAAGATTATCTGTGTAAATCTGTGAAATCTGTGTGAGACTCTTATCCGAAGAATAAATATGCTATAGCGATTGCTGCGATGACTCCTGCCAAATCGGCAAGCAAGCCGCAAGCCACGGCGTGGCGGGTATTCCTGATGCTTACGCTTCCGAAATATACTGCCAATATATAGAAGGTGGTATCGGTGGAACCCTGGAAGATGCAGCTCAATCTGCCCACAAACGAATCAGGACCATAGTTCTTCATCGCCTCCAGCATCATGCCTCGTGCACCACTTCCCGACAGTGGTTTCATGATGGCGGTAGGTAGGGCGCCTACGAAATCGGCGTTCAAGCCGCATTGTTCTACCGACCACGAAATGCCTTGAATCACCATATCCATCGCTCCCGAAGCACGGAACACGCCGATGCCCACAAGGATAGCTACGAGATAAGGGATAATCTTCACCGCCGTAGTAAAACCTTCCTTCGCTCCCTCGATAAATGCATCATAAACATTCACTTTCTTCCAGAAACCAGCCAGGATGAAGCTGAGGATGATGCCCAGGAGAATCATGTTAGAAGCCAAGGTGGTAACCGTGTTCATCGTATCCTTGTCCATCTGTCCGAATCCCCAGATGATGATGCCTACGAAGGCGCACATTCCCAATAGAGTAGCGAGCAATACCGGCTGCAGGATGTTGATGCGCTGCCAGAGCGAAGTGATGATGATGCCGGCAAGCGTAGCCACGAGCGTAGCCATCAGGATAGGGATGAAGACATCCGTAGGCTGGGCTGCACCATAGGAGGCACGGAAGGCAAGGATGGTGGTAGGGATGATGGTGAGTCCTGAGGTGTTCAGAACCAGAAACATAATCATCGGGTTCGTTGCCGTATCCTTCTTCGTATTGAGCTCCTGCATCTGCTGCATCGCCTTCAATCCTGTAGGTGTTGCTGCATTATCGAGTCCCAGCATATTCGAAGCGATGTTCATGAAGATGCTTCCCATCACCGGATGGTTCTTCGGAATATCAGGGAAGAGACGGGTGAAGACCGGGCTGAGTGCTCGTGCCAACACATTCACAACTCCCGCCTTCTCTCCAATCTTCATGATGCCAAGCCAGAGGGCGAGCACGCCCGTCAGTCCGAGAGAAATCTCGAAGGCATTCTTGGATGAGTCGAAGGTGGAATCTACAATCTTCTGGAAGATAGTTGTATCTCCCATTGCCAATCCGATGAGTGCGGAGATGAACGCAATCACGAAAAATGCTATCCAAATGTAATTTAAAACCATAATTGTTTCATCTTGCGGTTTTTTCAACCGCTTTTATTGTGATAATGTTCTTGTCACAGAATAATATAATACCTGATAATCGGGTGCAAAAGTACAACTTTATCACAAAATTCCAAAGGAATTCGGACTGAAAATCACAAAATTCCTATTGTTTTAAGGCGTTTTATCACAAAATTCCATGCTTTTCTCTCTTCGCCATCACATTATTCCCTATTCGTTATACTTTTTTAATCTCTCTTTTTATCCGATTTCAGAAAAAAGATGTACTTTTGCCGCTCAATTCATGAAAGACAGGAATTTGGTTATACAAAAACATTATTAAGGAAGCAAAGGACTTCTGTTATATTTTATAGTATGGACAAGAATGAGAGAATATATAACGAGCAAGAGATGCCCGCTGAAACGAAAAAGAATCATTCCGCTGATGCGGATAGAGTAAAGGAAGTATATAAGGTGACGATAGCGGGAAGCATCATCAATGTGGTACTGCTTGTATTGAAGTTTGCGGCAGGTATCCTCGGACATTCAGCAGCCATGATAGCGGATGCCATCCACTCGCTTACCGATTTCGCCACAGATGTGGTGGTACTGGTATTCGTAAAACTGGGCAATAAGCCGAAGGATAAGGACCATGATTATGGGCATGGCAAATACGAGACGCTTGCCACAGCCATCATCGGCATTTCGCTCTTCGTGGTGGGTGTGATGATCTGTTATTCTGGCGTTACCAAGACCTATCGTGCCATCTGCGGCGAGACATTGCAGCAGCCGGGCATTGTAGCCTTGATTGCTGCCATCGTAAGTATCGTGATGAAGGAGTGGGCTTATCAGTTTACGGTTAAAGCCGGAAAAAAATATCATTCCGAGGCTGTAGTGGCAAATGCCTGGCATCATCGCAGTGATGCTTTATCGAGTATCGGAACGATGTTCGGTATTGGTGGCGCTATCATCCTGGGAGAAAAGTGGGCGGTGCTCGATCCGCTGGCTGCCATCATCGTGAGTGTCTTCATCATCAAGGCTGCCTGGGGACTGGTGATGCAGTCTGTGAAAGAACTGACGGATGCCAGTCTTCCGGAAATGGAGGAAGATGAAATCCTGAAGATTGCAAATGAAGAAGAGGGAGTGGGAGAGATTCATAACCTGCGTACCCGTCGCATCGGAAACAAGATTGCGATAGAAATGCATGTCCGCATGCCGGGTTCTCTTTCGCTTTATGAGGCGCATGAGCATGCTACTCATATAGAAACAAAACTGAAGCAGCACTTCGGCGCAGATACCCATGTGGGAATCCATCTCGAACCGATAAAAGTGAACGGAAAATATCAAGCTCCGGAATAACTGAAATAAAAGGAAATAGCCGGAATAAAAGGAAACGAGCCTTGACGGAAGGAAGAAACCTCCATCAAGGCTCGTTTTTTTATTTGATATCCGAATCGTATTTCGGATATTTATCATCTTTTGGGTTGATTATTATCTGATTATATTATCGGCCGAGATTTACGCTGGCTCCTGCCATAATCCACAAACCAGGCTGCTTAACGGCAGTGAGGTCGTAATAGCGGTGGCAAGTGATGTTGTCGGCTTTCACGAAGATATTGTATTTCTTCTCGTCCCACATCAGTTTGCAATCTACCTTGGTGTATGGATGATAGCCATTCATTCTCTGCTGCCATCTTACGCTCCACGAAGCTGAAAGCTTGCTCCAGATCTGATGATCCAGCCCGAATACAGCCTTGTGCTTCAGATACTCCAATGCATAGAGTGATTTCAGAATGTTTGTCTCGGTCTTATGATCCTGATAGATGTAAGCATAACCCAACTTGATGCGAGTAATGAAACTGTTTGGTACCAACTCTCTCATGTAGATAGTAGCATCTACGTTGTAGCCCATGTTGTTGAGCTTTCCGATGTTCATCACGTGATACTTGCTGTCATTCTGCTCGGTCACGGATGTCTGAACCCAGTCAATCATGTTGGTGCCGTGTGCGTAGAATCCGCTTACGGTTGCGGCAAAACCAGTCTGGCGATACTGGGTTCCTACCTTGAAGGTTGAGTTCTTCTCCGGGGTCAAGGTGATGTCGCCCTGCTGCACCACATTACTTATATATAAGTCGGTGTAGGTAGGCATTCTCAATGCCTTGTTCCAGGAAGCGTAGAACTTCCAGTTGTCGTTAGGACGATAACTCATATCCACACCAGGATAGAAACGGAAGTCGTTGTCAAGACCTGTATTCTTGTTAGCCAAGACACCAGCCGACAAGGTGAAGCCGCCGAAGATGAAGTTGTGCTCCAGCATGATGTTGGTATTGGTGCGCTCGCCCTTTCGGGTATATTGACGGTCGGAACCCGAGATATCTTTATAGTCTTTCTCTGCGAGTTCCTCGCCCAATGCAGTAGAGTAGATGCACTCCTTGCTGATGTCGAAACCCACTGCGGTCTTACCCAAAGCCCAAGCCACGTTGGTATTCAGTCCACCACCATAAACATCTAGGTCGTGATAGTTCTCGCCTGCTGCAGCTCCAGCCTTTCCACGAATCAGCTGATAGTGATCCTTGAATTTGTTATAATAGAATTGAGGTGCAATCTCCCAGGTCTTCTCCTGGTTGTGCAGACTCAGGTTGAGCGAAGCCAGACCGTGGTCTGTCTTCTCATATTGGTTGTTATATTTGGCGCTGTAGAAAGTATTGGCACCATAGCTCTGGCTAGCAATACCCAACTGGGCGATGATGTCGAAACGCTGGTCGTAAGAGAAAGAGAGATTGCCGTAGCCCTGTCCCTTCTCGAAGTCGCTGTTCTCCGTGCCGCCATCCGAGCGCTTGTAGCCTCCGCTTACGGAATAAGCCTGGGTCCACTTGCCCGTTTCAAAAGCTGTTTGAATGCGTCCCTGTGCTCCGAAGCTTCCAAAGCTTCCGCCTTCTACACTTGCAGATACCCCCTCACTCTTAGCCTTCTTGGTTACGATGTTGATGGCACCATTGAAGGCTGAAGTTCCGAATAAGCGCGATGCTGCCCCCTCGAGCACTTCGATGTGGTCGATGTCGGCAAGAGCTACAGGAAAATCAGAAGCATTGTGACCAGTCTGAGGATTGGAAATGTTGACGCCATTCAAGAGAATGGTAATCTGGTCGAAGGTTCCACCATTGATGGAGATATCCGTCTGAACACCAAAGCCACCACGCTGACGGACATCCACGCCGGTAGCTAATTTCAATACATCGTTGATAGTCTGCGCAGCCGCACGATGAATATCGTCGCGGGTAATGACAGACACAATCTTAGGTGACTGCTCTACAGTCATCGGCGCACGAGATCCGGTAACGCTCACTGCATCTAGCTCGTAAGCCTTTCCGCCCTTGTAGAGGGTAGAATCAACCTTGGCTCCCTCTGTGCTTACGCCTGCTGCCTTGGCATGGCTCAGGGTAGCAACGCTGAGTGCACCAACAAGTACCTCTCTTCCCAAAACTGCGAAGAGTGAGTAATTCTTGTTAGAGAATCGGTTGAACTTCAGGCTGTTGCGCTTGTTGAAAATTGTTTTGTACATTAAATAAAATGTTTATAAATGAATAATAAATCGAAGCCTTCCGCCTTCCCGGCTTTCGGCATTCGGGGTGCAAAGGTACTGCCTTTTGGGCAACTGACAAAATAAAATTTGAATTATTTTTTCAACTGCCGATGCAAAGCTAATGTAAATCAAGGTCGGTTTCCTACCTCACAAATCGTATTCAATTCAGCCTTCTCGTGGCATAAAAAAGTATTAATTAGGCATAATCCTCAATAGGGTGATGCGATTTTCTTAAAGAAACATTCGCTTTTTCAGATTATTCTTGTATCTTTGCAGTTGATATGGGCAGCATTCTGCAATCAGAATACTGCTGTCGCAATTTTATGGTAATTAGAAATTAAAAAGAAAGGAACAGATAAGATGGAAAAGATCAACGTAAAAGAACTGAATGACAACGTCTTCGAGACTATTGGTAAGGAGTGGATGCTGGTATGTGCCGGCAACAAGGATCATTTCAATATGATGACCGCCTCTTGGGGCTGTTTGGGATGGCTTTGGAACAAGCCGGTGGCTGTGGTCTTTATCCGTCCGGAGCGTTTCACCCACGGCATCATCGAAGAGAATGAATTCATGACTCTCTCTTTCCTCGGCAACAGCGAGGAGGCTCGGAAGATTTATAGCTTCTGCGGCTCTAAGAGCGGACGCGATTTGGATAAGGCGAAGGAAACAGGACTGATTCCTGTAGAAACTGATAACGGCAGCATCGCCTTCGAGCAGTCACGACTCACCCTGGAATGCCGCAAACTTTATAAGGACAGTATGACCGCCGAGAAGTTCCTCGACAAGGACCTGCTCCAGTGGTATGGTGCCAAGGGTGGATTCCACGATGTTTATGTTGTGGAGATTACCAATGCTTATAAAAAATAAGAATTAAAATATGGCTCAAGAACAAACAGCAATTCGTGAACGCCAGAAAACCAGGCTCAAGGAGCCGGGGCGTTACGTGGTAATGATGTTCAACGACGACTTCACACCGATGGACTTCGTGGTAGAAATCCTCGAATCCATCTTCTTCAAGTCGCAGGCTGAGGCTGAAGCAATCATGCTCAAGGTTCATCACGAAGAAAAAGCCGTGGTGGGCACCTACAGCTATGACATCGCCAAGAGTAAAGTGGAGAAAGCGATGGAGAAAGCCCGTACGCAGAAGTTTCCGCTTAAACTCACTTATATGCCGGAATAGGTGTTGATTTCGGGGAAATATCCCCAATATATGCTAAGAAAAAGAAAGGAAAGAATAGAATGGATAATATGGGATTAACCCGATACATGAGTGTTCTGATGGACGATGCCATGAAGCAAGCCCGGTTCTTCGACCACGAGTTCGTGATGCCCGAGCACATGCTGCTGGCGTTGCTCAGGCAGTATGCATTCTGTCAGGCGCTGCAGGAAGAAGGCGTAGACAGCCTCAAGATGCACGAAGACTTGGTGGGATGGCTCGCCAAGCAGGAACGTGTGCCTGAAACCATCAAGTATCTGCCAGAGCCGTCATCGCTCTTCAAAACCATGTTTGGAACAGCGTGCGCCCTGGCTGCTGCTGCCGACAGACAGCTGGTGAATGTACCCCATTTTGTGCAGGCGATGTTTGGCTTGCAGAATTCAGAAGCCGCCTTCCTGCTGTGCAAGAATGTGGGCGACCGGCAGGGCGAGTTCCTGGCGAGCGTTGACAGTTATTATCCTATTGGAGAAGATACTGGAGAGGCTGGCATGGGCATGGGAACAGACTTTGATGATGACGATTATGCCAACGAGTATGACGACGACGAGGAAGAAGGCAGAAGACAGGTTGTACAGGATTGGCATCAGCTGGTTACCTGTATTTCTGACAAGGTAGAAGAGCACAATCCGCTCATCGGAAGAGAACAGGAACTGGACAGAACCATCCAGGTGCTCTGCCGTGCCGAGAAGAACAATCCGCTCCACATCGGAGAAGCCGGAGTCGGCAAGACAGCTCTGGTCTATGGTCTCGCCAAACTCATTAACGAAAACCAGGTTCCTGAACGCCTCAAGGGGGCTCGCATCTATGGCATGGACATGGGACAGATGCTTGCCGGTGCCCAATATCGCGGCGACTTCGAGAAACGCATCAAGATGGTGATGGAGGGAGCCGTGAAGGAAGGCAATACCATTATCTACATCGATGAGATTCATAATATGATAGGTGCCGGTCGCGGCTCAGATGGTGGACCTGATGCATCCAATATGCTGAAGCAATATCTGGAGGCAGGTGATATCCGTTTCATCGGTTCTACCACCTACGAGGAATATAACCGTTACATGGCTCAGAGCAAGGGCATTGTGCGCCGGTTCCAGCAGATAGATATCAAGGAACCTACCGAGGAGGAGGCTATCAAAATATTGGAGGGCTTGCAGTATAAATACAACAAGTTCCACAATGTAACCTATCGCAAGGACGCCCTGGAATATGCCGTCCGTGCCAGCGCCAAATATATCAGCAACCGCTGTCTGCCAGACAAGGCCATCGACCTGATGGATGAGGCGGGTGCTTATCTGGAGGTGCATCCGGTAGAATCTCGCCAGCGCTCTTATGTTACCAAGTCTATCATCCAGCAGATTCTGATTAAGGTCTGCAAGATTGATGCGGCTGCGATGAAAGATGAGAATAACGATGCTCTGGCTACGCTCCGCCAGCGCATACTCGACAAGATTTACGGTCAGGACAAGGCTGTAGACAAGGTGGTTGAGGCTGTGATGATGGCAAAGGCGGGATTGACAGATGATGACAAACCATTGGCTTCGCTCCTCTTCGTGGGACCTACCGGAGTAGGAAAAACCGAGGTGGCACGACAGTTGGCCAAGGAACTCGGCATCGAACTGGTACGCTTCGATATGAGTGAATATACCGAGAAGCATACCGTGGCAAAACTCATCGGTTCGCCAGCCGGATACGTGGGTTATGAGGATGGAGGACTTCTGACCGATGCCATCCGCAAGACGCCAAACTGTGTACTTCTGCTCGATGAGATAGAGAAGGCGCATAGCGATATCTACAACATCCTGCTCCAGGTAATGGACTATGCCCGTCTGACTGATAACAAGGGTCAGAAGGCTGATTTCCGTAACGTGATTCTCATCATGACCTCAAATGCCGGAGCACAATATGCTTCACGGGCTAGCGTAGGTTTCAATGGAAACGTAAGCCGTGGCGAAGCGATGCTGGCACAGGTGAAGAAGACTTTCAAGCCTGAGTTTATCAACCGACTTTCCGATATGGTGGTGTTCAGCGATATGGATAAGCACATGGCAGAGCTGATTCTTGCCAAGAAACTTCGTCAACTCGATGCGAAACTGGCAGCAAAGGGAGTTACCGTAACATTAACCGATGCTGCGCGTGAACAGTTGCTGAAATGGGGCTTTACCAGGGAATATGGTGCCCGCGAGATGGACCGTGTCATCGGTAACCGCCTGAAACCGATCCTGATGAAGGCGCTGCTCTTCGGCAAACTCAAGAAGAGTGGCAAGGCGCATGTCGACTTTGACGGAAAGGAACTGGTGATTAATTATTAGAATGAAAGTCTAGTCAAGAATATTCTTGATAAAAGATAAGCGTATGATATTACAGATAGATGATACTGCGGACGAGATTTACTTTCCCGATCCGCATTATGGCGATGAGGATGGATGCTTTGCGATTGGTGGCGATTTGAGTATCGACCGCCTGTTGCTGGCTTATAGCAATGGCATCTTTCCCTGGTATAGTTTCCGTGACCAGCCTGAAATACTCTGGTTCTGTCCGATGAAGCGTTTCGTCATCTTCCCTGATGAAATCCACATCAGTCATTCCATGCGTACCCTGATGAGGAAGAACCGATACAGCGTAGGAATCAACGAAGATTTCGATGGCGTGATACGGGGATGCAGCAAGACCAACGGACGGTATTGGGAAGATGGCGCATGGCTGGGCGAGAACATCATCCAGGCATTTACTGCCCTCCATAAGCAGGGCTTTGCGGCGAGCGTAGAGGTATGGGATAATGAAACCGATGAACTGGTGGGTGGACTTTATGGTGTCACCATCGGCAAGGTTTTTATCGGAGAAAGCATGTTCTCCAGGGTTCCGTCAGCTTCTAAGATTGCCCTCATCTTCCTTGCCAGATACTTGCAGGAGCACGGTGGCAAGATGATAGATTGTCAGTTGGAGACTCCTCATCTCAAATCGATGGGTGGCAGATATATTTCTTACGAGGAATATATGAAGATTATGAACGAAGAATAAGAGATGTTCTTCTCGGAATAGAAGAACATCTTCTTTTGAATAAAAAATAAAGGCTAGGTTCCCGGAATCGTGAACCTAGCCTTTGTTATTATCTGGCTTTTTGCTTTTTATTAGAATATCGGTGTGCCGATGCAGCCGTTAGGTGCCTGAATATGCAGCATCGCACAAACGGTAGCGGCAATATCTGTCATATAGTGAGGCTGGGCACTCTCGCCGTGCTGGATGCCCCAACCCATAAACAGGCAAGGAATATGGATATCGTATGGATTCCATGCTCCGTGGGTAGTTCCCTTGCTGCTGTAATAATCGTAGTGACCTGGTTTCAGTACAATCTGAACACCTCCGCTGCGCTCGCGGTTGTAACCGTTGATGGCACGGAACTTCAGCTCTTCAGGGATGCTCTCGATAGAGGTCTTCTCCATGTCGAAGGCATAGTGCACGTCCTTGTCTTTCTTCAGTCTGTCTACTACCACCTGCTTGATGGCTGCGTAATCCAGACCGAGTTCCTCGATGATGTCTGTATTGAAGAATACCTGATAGTTCATAATGGTCTTTACTAGGTCCTTGTCGGTGTTGAACTTTGTCTTCAGACTCTTGTTCAATTCATCTACCAGTCCCTTCTTGTTCCAGATGCCGGCAGGGATTCGCTGATCCTGCAGGAAGGTAGCGTTGTTCACGCCTCCATGGTCGGCGGTGAGGAAGGTGAGATAATTTCCCTTGCCTACGGTCTGGTCGAGATAAGCGAAGAAATCTGCCAATGCCTTATCTAATCTGAGATAGCAATCTTCTGTTTCGATGGCGTTCACGCCCACCTGATGACCGATGTAATCGGTGCTGGAACAGCTGATGGTCAGCAAATCAGTATCTGTGTTTCTACCCAGATTTTCTCCCTCAATGGCTGCCTTGGCAATATCGAAAGTCAGGTTGCAGCCGAATGGGGTATTGCGGAGAATCTTGTAACCATGCTTTTTATATAAGGTAGGCAGATCGAGTGGCAATACTGCCTTTTCGCCTTCAACAATTCCATTCTCGTAGTTGTTGTCATCGCTGGTGCTCTCCTTGTAGGAATCGATAGGGTAGAGCGTCTCCCATTTCTTGGAAAGATACTTGTTTGGGAGTTTCTGCTTGTTGAACTTGTTCACCCACTCAGGCAACTTATCCATATAGAAAGTACTGGTGATGAACTTGCCCGACTTGTCATCAAACCAGAAAGCGCCATTGGCGTGATGGCCCGCAGGGAGGATGGATGCTCTGTCTTTCAAGGCTACACCAATCACCTTAGAGCGGTTGTTGGTAGCCAGACGAAGTTCATCGCCGATGGTGGTTACCCACAGATTGCGAGGCGACATCTTGCCAGCCTTGCTGTCAGAACCTACCGGGTTGACGGTATCATCAGCAGTACAGTACACAACCTTTCCATCCTTCACGAAGTTATTTCCAGCGATTCCGTGGATAGAAGGAACGGAACCGGTCCAGATAGAAGTGTGGCCGATGGCTGTAACCGAAGGGATGTAAGGAATCTTGCAGTTTTCTACGCTGAATCCTTCTCCGAGCATTCTCTTGAATCCGCCTTCGCCGTAGCGGGCGTAGTAGCGATAGAGATAATCCCATCGCATCTGGTCGATAACGATGCCTACAACGAGCTTAGGGCGTTGAGGCTGAGCCTGTGTAATGCCGCAGAAGCAGCAGAGCACGAAGATGAGTTTGATAATCTTATTCATAGTCAAAATGTCTTTTTTATACATAACCATTCAGTATTGTATATTGCAATTCGGTTGCAAAGATACAACTTATTTTGGTATTTAACGATAAAAAAGACGATTTTTACCCAAACTTCTCATGGCGTTCAATACAGCCAGTACCGTAACACCTACATCGGCAAAGACAGCCATCCACATGGTGCCGAGACCGATGGTGGCGAGAATCAGTACGGCAACCTTTACTCCGATGGCAAACACCACGTTCTCGTGAGCGATATGAATGGTTCTTCTGGCTATCTTTACGGCAAGGGCAATCTTTCTAGGGTCATCATCCATCAGTACTACATCGGCAGCTTCGATGGCTGCATCGCTACCCAGTCCACCCATGGCAATGCCCACATCGGCACGCTTCAATACAGGGGCATCGTTGATGCCATCGCCTACATAAGCGAGCGTCTTGCCTGCCAGTTTTGTCTTCAGCAGTTGTTCTACATGCGAAACCTTATCGGTTGGCAGCAGTTCTGCGCGGCACTCGTCCAGTCCCAGTTTGTGGGCAACATCTTCTCCTACTTCTCTGCGGTCGCCCGTCAGCATTACCGTTTTCTCTACTCCCAGTTCTTTCAGCTCTCTGATGGCATGGGCGCTTCCTTCCTTAAGGGTGTCGTTGATCACAATATGTCCCGCGTACTTGCCATCAATGGCGACGTGGATGATGGTTCCCACCTGGTTGCAGTCGTGCCATTGGGCACCGATGCTTTCCATCATCTTCTTGTTGCCCACGCAAACCAACTTTCCGTTCACTTGGGCACGGATACCCTGTCCTGCAATCTCCTCTACAGCGGTCACCTCGCAGCCATCCGTTGCTTCTTGCGGGAAGGCAGTCCGCAGGGCTGCTCCGATAGGATGAGTGGTGAAATGCTCGGCATGAGCTGCCAGATGAAGCAGGATTTTCTCCTTGTCAGAATATTCGCCAATATGTACATTATCTGCATCGTGGGATGAATGGTCTGGGCAGGAATCATCAGCATGGACAGCTGCCACGGCAAACTCTCCGTGGGTCAGAGTACCGGTTTTGTCGAACACAACGGTTCCCACCTTGGCTAAAGCATCCATATAGTTGCTGCCCTTGATGAGAATACCATTCCGGGAAGCTCCGCCGATGCCGCCAAAGAAGGTGAGGGGCACGCTGATGACCAGGGCGCAAGGACAGGAAACTACCAGGAATATCAAGGCGCGGTTGAGCCATAATGGGAAGTTCTCGCCAAAGGTTCCTTCACCTACGATTCCTGTTGCTGCCAGGAATGGAGGAATAACCGCCAGGGCAATGGCTGCGAAAACAACGATAGGAGTATAGACTCGGGCGAAACGGGTGATGAAAGCCTCGCTCTTCGACTTGTTTTTGTCTGCACTCTCTACCAGCGCAATAATCTTGGATACGGTACTTTCGCCAAAACTCTTGGTGGCGCGTACACGAACTACTCCTGAAAGGTTGATGCAACCGGACATGATAGTATCGCCTTCATTCAAATCCCGTGGCATACTCTCACCTGTCAGGGCAATGGTATTCAAGGCTGAGCTTCCCTCAACAACAATACCATCCAAAGGCACCTTCTCTCCCGGACGGATTACGATAGTTTCTCCTATCTTGACGTCTTCCGGCGAAACCGACTCTACTTTTCCGTTTCTTTCAACATTCGCCACGTCTGGTCGGATATTCATCAGATGTGAAATGCTGTCACGGCTCTTTCCTTCCGCATATCCTTCGAAGAGTTCTCCCACCTGAAAGAAGAGCATCACAAAGACTGCCTCCGGGAATTCTGTATCTGATCCTGGGAAGAATCCGATGCAAAGTGCTCCGATGGTTGCAATAGCCATCAGGAAGTTTTCGTTAAACATATCGCCCTTGGCAATACCTTCTGCAGCTTCGCCCAGCGTCTCGTGTCCTATTAATAAATAAGGAATGAGATAGACGAGGAGCAACTGCCAGGTAGCCAGACTGTATTCCTTTTCGATGAAAACGGCTGTTATCAGGAGAATAACAGTTACACCGATAAGAATGAGTTTGGATTTCAAACCGCCTTCTTCATGATGATGGTGGCAACCGCACCCCTGGTGCTCATGTTCTTCCGTGCCGCATGAGCAATCATGATGATGTTCGTGAGAATTTTCACAATGGCATTCATGATGATGTTCGTGAGAATGTTTCATTTCTTCCATAATTTTGCAATACTTTTAGTTCTATATACCCCGGAACATTCAGTTCCTTTTTCTATTTCGGTTGCAAAATTACGAAAAGGTTTCTGCAACTTGGTTGCAAAAGCTCCAAATCGCCCTCTTAATGTTTTTTTGTTTACGCAAAAACAAATAGACCAAATTCAAGCAAACCAGCAACGAAAAAAGCAGTTAAGCACTTTCTGCTTAACTGCTTGATTTTCAACGTGGACCAGCTAGGGCTTGAACCTAGGACCTCCAGATTATGAGTCTGTTGCTCTAACCAACTGAGCTACAAGTCCATTGAATTTTTATTAAATTCGAGTGCAAAGATACTAGATTTTGGGCAAATAACCAAATAAAATCTTAAAAATTTTCTTAGAATCAGAAAAATAGCGTATCTTTGCACCAAATTATGTGCGCACACGTGCGTATGTACTTATTAATCGTACAAAAAAGAAAAAGAATTTCTATTCAGAAATGGACATAGACAAAAATAAAAGAATCGGTCTTACCGATGAACAAGTTAAACAGAGTAGGGAACAGCATGGCAAGAACGTGCTTACCCCTCCTCAACGTACTTCATTATGGAAATTGTATTTGGATAAATATCGCGACCCGATTATCCAGATACTTCTTGTGGCGGCTTTTGTATCCCTTATCCTTGCTTTTATCGAAAAGAATTTCATGGAGACCATCGGTATCTTCGTGGCTGTTTTCCTTGCTACTACCGTAGGTTTCTATTTTGAGCGCGATGCGGCTAAGAAGTTTAATCTGCTCACGGCGCTCAGCGAAGAGCAGCCGGTTAAGGTGCGCCGCAATGGTAAGGTGATGGAGATTCCGCGCCACGATGTGGTGGTGGGAGATGTAGTGCTCGTGGAAGTGGGTGACGAGGTGCCTGCCGATGGCGAACTCATCGTCTGCAACGACCTGCAGATTAATGAATCTGCCCTTACGGGCGAACCGGTTGCCGAGAAATCTCTGGAAGGCGGTGGCGATGGAGCCTATCCTCGCAACGTCATCCTCCGTTCTACCATGGTGATGAATGGCAGGGGCGAGTTCGTGGTTACTGCCGTGGGCGATGCTACCGAGATTGGTAAGGTGGCGAAGAAATCTACTGAGCAGACTTCGGTGGAGACACCGCTTCACATGCAGCTCGACAAGTTGGCTAAGATGATTTCCAAGGTGGGCTCCGTAGTATCTGTGGCAGCCTTCTTCATCTTCCTGATTCACGATATCCTCACCAATCCGGCATGGGGCGGCAAGGATTATTTCTATATGGCAGAAATCGTGCTGAAATACTTCATGATGGCTGTTACCCTGATTGTGATGGCGGTGCCGGAGGGATTGCCGATGGCGATTACCCTTTCTCTGGCGCTCAACATGCGAAGGATGCTGAAGTCGAACAATCTGGTGCGCAAGCTTCATGCCTGCGAAACCATGGGTGCCGTTACCGTGATCTGTACCGATAAAACCGGTACGCTTACCCAGAACAAGATGCAGGTGAGTGCCCTGGAACTCAAGCAGGGTGATGAGACGTTGCTCGATACTGCCATTGCCCTCAACTCTACAGCTGAGTTGAATGACGGCAAACCTATCGGAAACCCTACCGAGTCGGCTCTCCTGCTCTGGCTCGATGCCCAGGGCAAGGATTATGAAGAACTCCGCAAGCAGGTGAACGTGCTCAAGCAGTTGCCTTTCTCTACCGAGAGAAAGATGATGGCAACCTTGGCAGAAGTTGATGGCGAGACCTATCTCTTCGTGAAGGGTGCGCCTGAAATCGTGATGAAGAAATGCATCATCGAAGATAGAATGCAGAGACAGTCAGCCGAAGAACTCGATGAGTGGCAGCATAAGGCTATGAGAACCCTGGCGTTCGCCTATAAGAAGATAGAAGCTTCTATTATGAGAACTTCCAGAACCTCTACTGCCGAAGTGGTAGCACTTCTCGATGCCAACGACCTTCAGCTGCAGGCCATTGCAGCCATTACCGATCCTATCCGTCCGGATGTTCCTGCCGCCGTGCAGGAGTGCCGCCATGCGGGTATCGAGGTGAAGGTGGTTACGGGTGATACGGCTGCCACCGCCTTGGAGATAGGCAAGCAGATAGGTGTCTTCGAAGATGAACCTGAGAATATCGGAGCTGATGGCTCTCTGACCTCGCTCGACCAGCAGATGATTACGGGTGAACAGTGGGAGGCTCTTTCTGACGAAGAGGCTTACGAACGGGCGAAGGATATCCGTGTGATGAGCCGTGCCCGTCCTACCGATAAGCAGCGACTGGTGGCCATGCTCCAGAAGCGTGGCGAGGTGGTTGCCGTAACAGGCGACGGTACCAACGATGCTCCAGCGCTTCACTATGCCCATGTGGGCTTGTCGCTGGGTTCGGGAACTTCCGTGGCTAAGGAGGCTTCGGATATGACCCTGCTCGATGATTCCTTCAAGTCTATCGCCAACGCCGTGATGTGGGGACGCTCGCTCTATCGCAACCTGCAGCGCTTCCTCTTCTTCCAGTTGGTAGTAAACGTGGCAGCCCTCCTGCTGGTGCTTGGCGGCTCAGTTATCGGAACTGAAATGCCGTTGACGGTAACCCAGATTCTCTGGGTGAACCTTATCATGGATACCTTCGCAGCCTTGGCACTTGCCTCATTGCCTCCATCTCACGAGGTGATGAAGGATAAACCACGCAAGGCATCCGATTTCATCATCAACAAGAGCATCGGTTTCGGTATCCTGTTCTGCGGCATCGTCTTCTTCCTCGTTATGTTTGCCCTGCTGGTTTACTGCGAGCGCAGAGGCAAGGGTGGAGTAGATGTGCATGAGCTGACCATGTTCTTCACCACCTTCGTGATGATACAGTTCTGGAACCTCTTCAATGCCAAGGCGCTGATGAGTCATCACACCGCTTTCCGCCATTTCCTGAAGGATAAGGGAATGATTCTGGTGCTTGTACTGGTATTGGTGGGTCAGTGGATCATCGTAACCTTCGGTGGCGAAATGTTCCGCACCACACCATTGTCGCTCCACGAGTGGCTGCTCATTATCGGCTCAACCTCCGTTGTTCTTTGGGCGGGCGAGCTGTGGAGAACTTTTAAGAGAATGATAGCAAAGAGAAGATAATCCATCGAAATTCTTCTTATATGAATGATAAAGACAGTATGAATACAATACATTATAACGATACCGTGCAGTTGCAGCCTTGTGTGGCAACCATCGGTTTCTTCGATGGGGTGCATCGGGGACATCAGTTCCTGATTCATCATCTCGTAGAGACGGCACGAAAGGATGGCTTGCAATCCACCGTCATCACTTTTGATGCGCATCCCCGCAAGGTATTGCAGGCGGATTACCAGCCAGAGATGCTGAGTACGCTCGATTCCAAGTTGCTGCTGCTTTCGAAGACGGAAGTGGATAATGCCGTGGTGCTGCATTTCGACAAGGCGATGGCTGCGATGTCGGCAAGAGAGTTTATGCAGCAGGTGCTCCACGACCATCTCAACGTAAGGAAACTCTTCATCGGCTACGACCATCGCTTCGGTCACAACCGCGAGGAGACTTTCGAAGATTACGTGCGCTATGGCAAGGAGATGGGCATCGAGGTAATCAGGAACGAAGCCTTCCAGATAGATGGCATCAACATCTCTTCTTCTGTAATCCGCTCTTTCCTGAAAGAGGGAGAAGTGGAGATGGCAGCCCGGTGCCTCGGTTTCCCTTATACCCTCATCGGAAAGGTGGTGAATGGATTCCACGAAGGCAGAAAGCTCGGCTTCCCTACAGCCAATCTCGACATCTCGCACTTCGGACAGATGATTCCTGCCCCTGGCGTCTATGCCGTAAGGGTAAGACTGGAGAATACGGTGGAATGGAAGCGGGGAATGATGAATGTGGGCAATCGCCCAACCTTCAATGGCAGACAACTGACGCTAGAGACGCACATCTTCAATTTCGACGGGGATATTTATGACCAACTCTTGCTCGTAAGCTTCGTGAAGCGAATAAGGGGCGAACAGAAGTTTGACAGTCCCGAGGAATTGGCGGCGCAGCTGAAAGAGGATGAGCAGACCATGCTGGATCTCTTTGAAAAGGAAGCGGAATGATAGCGAGAATGCTATTAACTATAAACGATTAATTATAAACAGTAAAAGCAATGGCAAAGATTAATTTAAAGAGAGGTTTGACGGATATCGTCCTCTACCTGATTATATTTATAGTAGTACAGATTATCGTGATGTATGCTGGCGTAGGAATCTGGGCGGGCATTAAGGGCGAAGGTTACCAAGCAACGCTCCTGGCTATCAGTTCGGGCAGCAATCCTATCCTGACGGCGCTTACCTCAGCGTTCAGCAACGTTATCACCCTCGTCATCTTCCTGAAGACGAAGTGGACACCGCTGACCCGCGATTATCTGCTTTCCAAGCCTTGGACAACGCTTCTCTGGGTGGCATTGTTCACTCTGGGAACCATCATTCCTCTGGAGCTCATATATGAGCAGATAGGCATCGAGATGGACGAGAATACCGAGCAGATATTCGCATCGCTCATGAAGGAGCCTTGGGGCTATGTGGCTATCGGCGTTCTGGCGCCTTTTGCTGAGGAGGTTGTGTTCCGTGGAGCCGTTCTCCGCACCCTACTGGGTCTTATGAGCAAGAAGAACCATTGGGTAGCCATCATGATTTCGGCTGCCATCTTCGGTCTGGCTCACGCCAACGTAGCGCAGTTTGTCAATGCCCTCCTGCTGGGCTTACTCCTGGGTTGGATGTATTATCGCACCAAGAGTCTTGTTCCGGGCATCCTGCTCCACTGGGTGAATAATACGATGGCGTATGTCCTATCCAATATCATGCCTCAGAGCGATGGCAAACTCATCGACCTCTTCCATGGCGATGAGAAGACCATGTATTATGCCGTAGGCTTCTCTCTCTGCATCATGATTCCTAGTTTCATACAGATGATTATCAGATTAAAGAAGGTGAAGGCTTAAGAGATAAATAAACGAGTAAAAAGGTTACCTGGATGGGTAGCCTTTTTTCAGATATATAAGTAGATTTTATGAAGATTATAGAAAGCAGTATCATAGGAAAGAAGAGCCCTGAGGCTTGTGAGGATGGAATGGTAGTTACTGATGATTTCATCGCAGTGATTGATGGCAGTACGAGCAAGACGCCGAAGCATCTCAATCCTGATATGAAGAACGGAAGATACGCCATGATGCTTATCTCGGAATATATTCGTGAGGAGTTGAAAGCGGATGCCTCGGTAGATGATTTCTGTCAGGGCGTGACAGCCTATATATATAATAAGGTGTATGAAAAGCTAGGGGTGGAAGAGCGGTTGAAGGAGCATCCGGAAGAGCGGCTTACCGCCTCGGCTATCCTTTATAGCCGGATAAGGAATGAGGTTTGGATGGTGGGCGATTGCCAGGCCATCATCAATGGAAAGCTTTATGAGAACGGCAAGCCTTATGAGCAGGAGATTGCCAGAAAGAGGGTAGAACTGATAGAGCAGGGCCTTTCGCCTGCTGAGGCTAGAAAGCAGATTGAACCATTGCTTATCAAGGCGATGCTTTCGGGGCAGAACCAGACCTATACGGTTATTGATGGATTTCCTATCTATCGGGAGGGAGTGAAGGTTGTCTCTGTTTCAGATTCTTGTTCTGTTCAAGATTCTGTTCCAGCATCAGATTCTGTTTCTGCATCAGGTACAATTTCTGTCTCTTCCTCCGAGATTGTATTGGCGAGCGATGGCTATCCGTTCCTGAAGCCAACCTTGGCAGCGAGCGAGGCGGCATTGGCAGAGCAGATTGCCAACGACCCTCAGAACATCCATTCCTTTATCGCCACCAAGGGCATCGTAGAGGGCAATAAGAGCTTTGATGATAGAACTTATATTCGATTTTCGCCAGAAAAATAAAACACGGACAAATTGAATTTGTCCGGCTCGCTTGTCTGGCAGCTTGTAACTGTCAAATAATCAGAGATTTATAAGTCGCCGGACAATTTGTCCGGACAAATTCAATTTGTCCGTGTTATTTTTTTAGCATGAATTTGTAAAGAAAAGCAAGGATTTCCATCCGGCAAGCGATGTGTTCTCAAGAAGAAAACGATGAGTTCCAACCCGAGAAACGGTGAGTTTCGGGGGAGAAAACTATGAGCTAGTATTTTTAACAAAGGGGCAAAGGGTTAACAGGTTAACAGTTAACAGCTGTTTTTTGCATCCTCCCCCTCTCCCATACCTTATATTATATATAAATATATATACTTATTATTATATGCGAGTGGGGGAAAGTATACATTTTGGGCTGTTAACTGTTAACCCTGTTAACCCCCATCAGAAAAAAAGTACTCTCTCAAGAGTCTTTCTTAAGCATGTTAAGTGTCTTATATAGAGGCAAGTAAGAGTCATCAATGATGACCGGAAAGAGGCTTCAATGAAGCCTCGAAGTGGCAATAAATTGAGTCACTTGTCTATTCTTTATCATACGCTTGCGTGCAAAATATATAAAATAAGTAAGGGCTGCCAGTACATCCTGGCAGCCCTATTACGTTAGTATGTTATGAAAAATTTGAGAGAATTGAAACTTCACAGCTTCAGAATTGTTTTACTAAACATGATTTTTTATAGAGAAAGCATAGAAATAATCTACTTTAATAACGTTGGAGACGTTGTTGGAGTGCTTACCTGATCGATGCCTGTGCGTTGCATAGAATCTACTGAGGCAGAATCTCCCATGGCTACGGACACGCCCTTGCCACTCTTGATGTATCCTACGTTTTCAACAGAATCAATGTCATTGCTCTGGAAAGGAACTTGAGCTGCATTGCCCAATGTCAGGATGATAGCTACCACGGCAGCAGCCTTGAAGAGAGGCTTCAGGCGCTCTGTCAATGAAACGACCTTTGCCTTGTTAGGCTTCTTGGTGTATTCATCCTCAATCAACGCCATCATCTTCTGGTCGAAGTCATCACCCAGCGCCTCTTGCTTAGCCTCGCCCATCTCGTAAGAGAAGAGCGCTTGGTATGGCTTCAGCTCGGCAGGCAACTCGTCCTGGCTGAAGAATGCGCGGAGAATCTCCTCTTCTTCGAGAGAAGTCTCGCCCTTCCAGTAGCGATCCAAAAGTTGGTTGATGTACTTATAATCCATATCTGTCGAATTGTTGAAATCTTTGTTTGACTGTTTGACGAGCCCTGAAGATGTTCACCTTGACCTGATCTTCCGTGATGCTGAGGATGTCTGCTATCTCCTTGTAGGATTTTCCTTCGATGTCTCGAAGCTGCAGACAGCTGCGCTGCTTTTCAGGCAACTCGTCGATAATATTCCTTACGATGTCCAGTTTGTCTTTCTGAATCATCCTTTCGGAGGGGGTAGAAGTGTTTTCGTCTAACCTTTCTGTATTCTGCTCTTCCAGCGAATCATTCTGATTTTCCATCTTCTTGATGCGGTCGAGCGAGAGGTTGCGGGCGATGGTGAGGCTGTATGCCTCGATGGAGTCAAGCTCCTGCCATCTGTCGCGGGCGTTCCAGACTTTAATCAGCGTATCCTGCACAACGTCTTCCGCTTCCTCCCGGTTGAGAGTAATGCGAAGGGCCAGTCTGAAGAGTTTGTTCTTCAGCGGCAAAACATCGTTTTGGAAACTGATTTCTTTCATCCCTCTATAATTAATGACGACTATGTTATAAGAAAGTTACAACCAATCTTGATTTATTTCTATTTTTAACTCTTGTTAAGAAAAAAGGTGATGAATTCTTCACTCTTCACTCTTTGTTCTTCACTTAATCACCGTTCCGTGCTTTCCGTCGATGGCGGTAGCAAGGGTGATAATCACCTCTTTCACACCAGCATCAATGGCTGCAAGGGCATTCTCCAACTTAGGAATCATGCCGCCTGCCACGGTACCATCTGCTTTATATCTCTCAAAATCGGCATGGGTAATTACTGGAATCACGCTGTCGTCATCCTCAGGATTACTGAGCACGCCTTTCTTTTCAAAACTATATATCAATGTCACATCGTAGTAAGGAGCCAGAGCCTTGGCTGTCTCGCTGGCTATGGTGTCGGCATTGGTGTTGAGGATATTGCCCTTGCCGTCATGGGTCAATGGGGCCATCACTGGAGTAATGCCTTCATTTATAAGGGTCTGGAGCATCTTGCCGTTGGCACGCTCTACATCGCCCACGAATCCGAAGTCGATACCGTCCTTCAACGGACGCTTGTGACTGTGGATTACGTCCATATCAGCACCGGTCAGACCGAGAGCATTCACGCCGTTAGCCTGGAGCTTGGCAACCAGGTTCTTGTTGACCAGACCGCCATAAACCATTGTTACCACTTCCAGCATGTCTGCATCGGTGATACGGCGTCCGTTTACCATCTTGCTCTCTATGCCGAGGGCTGCAGCTACCTTAGTGGCACGGCGGCCACCGCCATGTACCAATACTTTCTTGCCAGGGATGGCTGCGAAATCCTTCAAGAGCTGTGCCAGCTGTTCGCTGTCTTCAACGATGGCACCGCCTACCTTTACTACTGTTACTTTTTCCATCTTTAAGTTTAGTTTATAGTTTATAGTTAATAGTTTATAGGGCAATCTTGCTGTAAACTATTAACTATCAACTGTTAATTCTTATTGAAGATAAGTGTATCCGAAGAGACCATTGCGATAGGTGCCCAAGAATTCCTTGCCTTCATCGAGCGAAATCTTGCCTTCCTTCACACTCTTGGTTACCCACTGCTCCAACTGGCGGACGAGCTTCTTCGGATTGTACTGTACGTAATCCAATACCTCCTCTACGGTTTCGCCATCGAATATCTGGTCGATGCAATATTTGCCGTCCTTTACAGAGATGTGGGCAGCATTGGTGTCGCCGAAGAGATTGTGCATGTCGCCCAGAATCTCCTGGTAGGCACCAACGAGGAATACACCGAGATAATATGGCTCGTTCTTCTTCAATGGATGAAGAGGAAGAACGTTGCCGATATGTCCGTCGGTAACGAAGTTGGCAATCTTTCCGTCGCTGTCGCAGGTGATGTCCTGCAAGGTGGCGTTGCGGGTAGGACGCTCGTTCAGACGCTGGATAGGCATGATAGGGAAGAGCTGGTCGATGGCCCAACTGTCTGGCAGGCTCTGGAACAGAGAGAAGTTGCAGAAATACTTGTCGGCAAGAATCTTGTCCAGACCTCTAAGCTCTTCTGGTACATGCTTCATGTGCTTGGCAAGATTGTTGATCTCGTGGCACACGCTCCAGTACATTGCCTCAATCTCTGCACGGGTCTTCAGATCTACGATGCCGTGAGAGAAGAGCTGCAATGCCTCTTCGCGAATCTGCTCGGCATCATGCCAGTCTTCCAGCATGTTGCGAGGATTCAGGTTGTCCCATATCTCATAAAGATCCTTCACCAGTTGGTGGTCAGTCTCCTTCGCCTCAAACTCCTCTGGCATTTCTGGCAGGGAAGCTGTCTCCAAGACATCGATAACCAAGACAGAGTGATGGGCAGAGAGCGAGCGGCCGCTCTCGGTGATGAGGTTAGGGTGCTCGATATTGTTCTTGTTGGCTGCATCTACGAATGTATAGACACAGTCGTTCACATACTCCTGGATAGAGTAGTTTACGGAACTCTCGCTGCTTGAAGAGCGGGTGCCGTCGTAATCTACACCGAGTCCGCCACCGCAATCTACGAAATCTACATTGTAACCCATCTTGTGGAGGCTAGTGTAGAACTGGGCAGCCTCACGGAGAGCTGTCTGGATGCGGCGAATCTTGGTAATCTGACTTCCGATATGGAAGTGGATAAGGCGCAGACAGTCGTGGAAACCCATCTCGTCTATCTTCTTGAGGGCTGTGAGCAGTTCTGCGCTGGTCAAACCGAACTTAGATGCATCGCCGCCGCTTTCAGCCCATTTGCCTGAGCCTGAAGAAGCCAGTTTGATGCGGATACCGATGTTTGGCTTTACGTTGAGCTTTTTGGCTACCTTTTCGATGATATCCAGTTCATTGAGCTTTTCTACCACGATAAAGATGCGCTTGCCCATCTTCTGAGCTAGCAAGGCAAGTTCGATGTAACTCTCGTCTTTGTAGCCGTTGCAGATGATGAGCGAGTCGCTCTGTGCCTGTACGGCGATGACGGCGTGGAGTTCAGGCTTAGAGCCAGCCTCCAGTCCGAGATTGAACTTCTTGCCGTGAGAGATAATCTCCTCAACGACCGGCTGCATCTGGTTCACCTTAATAGGATAGATGACAAAGTTTTCTCCCTTGTATCCATACTCTTCTTTTGCCTTTTGAAAACAGCTGGCTGTTTTCTCGATGCGGTTGTCGAGGATGTCTGGGAAACGGAGCAGTACGGGAGCGTTGATGTCGCGTAAAGCCAACTCGTCCATGATGTCGCGCAGGTCTATCTGCGTGTTGTCCTTGCATGGAGTTACATAGACATCACCCTTGTCGTTGATGCCAAAGTAAGAAGTGCCCCAACCACAGATGTTGTAGAGCTCCTTCGAGTCTTCAATATTCCATTTCTTCATTTTCTAATCTTGCTTGCTGGAAATCAGTTTTGTTTGTTACCTTTATTATATATTACTTTATTAGATACGGCTATATGTTCAGCAGGTCTCTGATCTGCCGAACAATAGCGTTGATTTTATCATAATTGTCCATCACGTTGATATCGATGATGTGTTTTGCCTTCTCGTAGTAAGGCTCGCGAAGTTTCAACTGTTCATGGATAAACTTGTCTACCTCTTCCGGTGTTTTGTTGAGCAGCAGAGGGCGTACGCCTTTGCCCATCTTCAGATGAGCGTGAAGGGTCTCTGGAGATGCCTTCAGGTAAAATGTTTCGCCAAGTTGGTTCATGTAGTCCATGTTGTCGAAGAAACATGGTGTTCCTCCGCCGCAACTTACCACTACATTTTCAAACTCTGCCACTTCGTGTAGCATATTGTGCTCTATCTTGCGAAATCCCTCTTCTCCAACTTCGTCGAAGATCTGTTTTACGGTCTTGCGCATTCGGCTCTCGATATACCAGTCGAGATCGTAGAACATAACGCCAAGGTCTTTGGCGAGGGCTTTGCCGACTGTTGTCTTGCCGGCGCCCATGTATCCTATGATGATGATTGACTTCATTTTCTTCTGTTTCTATGTCAATGAGGCATGTTTATGATTTCTTTCTGCCTCTAGCCTTTGGTTCTGGAGCAGCTTTGATAATTTCCATACACTCCTCGTATGTAAGCTCCTCTGCACTCTCATGTTTTGCCTTTGGAATGCGGTAATTCTTGCCGTCGTAAGCAATGTATGGACCATACTTGCCATTGAGAATTTCCATCTTGTCGTCCTCATCGAAGACTTTGAGATGACGCTTCTCTTCGGCTTCGCGCTTTTCCTTGATCAGTTCGATGGCTCTATCCAGGGTGATGGTCAGCGGATCATCCTCCTTTGGAATAGAAACATACTTGCGGTTATGGAGGATGTAAGGGCCGTAGCGACCAGAGCCAACTGTTACAGTAATGCCTTCATAATCACCGAGTTCTCTTGGTAGCTTGAAGAGTTCCAAAGCCTCTTCCAGGGTGATGGTTTCTATGCTCTTGTCTGATGGCAGCTGGGCAAACTGAGGCTTGTCCTTATCCTCAGCAGAACCAATCTGTACCACAGGTCCAAAACGGCCAATCTTGACGAATACTGGTTTTCCTGTCTTTGGATCATTTCCGAGATTGCGCTCGCCGGCTTTGTGCTGGTTGCGTGCTTCCAGAACTTCCTTCACTTCAGGCTCAAAACCCTTGTCGAAATCCTTCATCCAGTTGGTCCATTCGGTCTTTCCTTCTGCAATATCATCAAA
The DNA here is from genome assembly GCF_019127135.1 of Segatella copri. Lineage (GTDB taxonomy): Bacteria > Bacteroidota > Bacteroidia > Bacteroidales > Bacteroidaceae > Prevotella. The sequence continues at coordinate 48,772 of NZ_JAHOEA010000001.1, forward strand.
CTTCTTTTCTACGTCTGCCGTAAAGTTGTAGTTCATGATGTTCGGGAAGTTCTCCATCAGGAAGTCGTTTACTACGATACCGATATCAGTAGGCAGAAGCTTGCCCTTTTCAGAGCCTGCCATCTCTTTCTTCAACTTCTGGGTTATCTTGATGCCCTTCAGGGAATCTATGGTGAATGTGCGCTCTTCGCCCGTCTTGTCACCCTTTACTACGTATTGACGCTGCTGGATGGTACTGATGGTTGGAGCATAGGTAGATGGACGGCCGATGCCGAGATCTTCCAGTTTCTTCACCAGACTGGCCTCGGTGTATCTTGCAGGAGCCAGAGAATACTTCTCTGTAGCAAGGATTCCTCTGCGCTGCAATTCATCGCCTTCTTTCAGGGCTGGAAGAATGTGGGAAGAATCCTCAGCATGCTCTTCATCGTCGGTTGACTCGAGATAAACCTTGAGGAAACCATCGAATGAAACAACCTCGCCGGTAGCAACAAACTTTTCGCTTGTGTTGCCGATATTGATGCTGATGGTTGTCTTTTCGAGCTGTGCATCAGCCATCTGTGATGCGATGGTACGCTTCCAGATGAGTTCGTAAAGTCGCTTCTCCTGAGCGGTTCCTTCGATGGTTGGTTCATTCATGTATGTAGGACGGATAGCCTCGTGCGCTTCCTGTGCACCCTTTGAACTGGTGTGGTAGGCACGAGTCTGGCTGTATTCCTTGCCATATTCTCTGATAATCTCATCTTTGCTGGCGTTGGTACAGAGCGTAGAGAGGTTTACGCTATCGGTTCGCATGTAAGTGATGCGTCCGCTTTCGTAAAGTTTCTGGGCTATCATCATGGTCTGTACAACGGTAAAGCCAAGCTTGCGTGCAGCTTCCTGTTGCAAAGTAGAAGTAGTGAAAGGTGGTGCAGGAGAACGCTTTAAAGGTTTCTTGGTTACAGATTCAACCATAAACTTAGCGTCTTTGCACTTCTCAAGGAAAGCTTCAACCTCTTCGTGGGTATTGAAGCGCTGGTCCAGTTCTGCCTTTACCTCTGTTGCATTGCCGCTGTCGCTGATCAGGGCGAAAATAGCGGTAACGCGATAGTATGGAACACTCTGGAACTTCTGGATTTCACGCTCACGTTCTACTATCAGACGGACAGCAACACTCTGTACACGACCTGCAGAAAGGGCCGGCTTAACCTTTCTCCACAAGATAGGAGAAAGCTTGAAACCTACCAGTCGGTCGAGTACACGACGAGCCTGCTGGGCATTCACCAGGTTCATGTCCAGATGGCGTGGGTTCTTGATTGCGTCAAGAATAGCCTGTTTGGTAATCTCATGGAAGACAATACGGTTTGTCTTCTCCTCATCCAATCCCAGTACTTCGCAAAGGTGCCAGCTGATAGCTTCTCCCTCGCGGTCCTCATCGGATGCTAACCAGATTTTCTTGGCTTTCTTCGCATTCGTTTTCAATTCTGTAACGAGTTTTTTCTTTTCCTCTGGAATCTCATAATCAGGTTCCATGGTTTTCTCGTTTATACTAAGTTCCTTCTTCTTCAGGTCACGGATATGGCCGTAAGAAGACATAACCTTATAGTCCTTACCTAAAAATTCTTCGATCTTTTTAGCCTTCGCAGGGCTCTCGACGATTACTAAATTCTCTTGCATAAGCTTATACACAATTTTTTTCGGTTGGCAAAAGTAAGTAAACTTTTTGCTTATACCTTATTATATGGTGTTTTTTTTGGTTTTTTTAATGTTTGGGAGCCTTATTTGGCTGTGTTGAACCCTTTTTATCCCAATTTTGTTTCCAAATAACGATGGAGCCCCTTGCGTATGGAATCGAATGCAAACTCATCAGGATTGAGCCTGCTCAATGGTATCCAAAATGATTCTTCTGCATCGTCCATTGCTTCTATATGCGTGTCGTCTTTCACCTTCACTTCATAGAACATATCGAGGGTATGAACCATAAAACCTGAGTAAAGGTAGAGATTTGGATAGCTGAACTGATACTTAACCTCGGTTGCATCAAGTCCAGTTTCCTCTTTTACCTCTCTTGCCATACCTTCTTCGCCAGTTTCATCCATGTCTACGAAACCGCCTGGCAAATCGAGTGCTCCTTTGGCAGGGTCTTTCTTTCTCCTTACTACCAGGAGTTCTTCCTTGCTGTTGAGTATGAGAGCTACCGTAGCACTGCTTGGATTGAGGTAATAAGAGAATCCGCAATCCTTACACTTTTTGCTCTTGATGTTGTTGATTTCGAAATGATTAGAGCCGCAAACCGGGCAAAACTGAAACTTATCTAATACGTGACTCATATTATGATTAATGTATAATGATTAATGTATAATGATTAATGTATAATGGAAAAGGATTTATCATCATGTTATAATCGAAAAGCGGCCGGTCTTTGACTGCTGAACAAAGATCGGCCGCTGGTTATCTGATATTTACCAATTATCTGTACGGAATGGGAAGAGAGGCAGATTGCCTGCATTTGCCATATTGCCGAGCTGGAAGTTGCGGAAACAGTAGCGAAGGGCTACTGGTTTCTTTACCTCAGGACTGGTTACGATGATGCACTCATTCCAAGGATCGTTGCCTTCCTGCCAGAAGTGCTTGGCTGTAGCCTTATGGAATACCTTATCTTCGCCTGCAACTTCGAAACCTTCGATACCTTCAAAGCGGTTGTAGGCTCCGTAGGTGTTGTCGAAATGCACCTTTACAGTATCACCTACAATCTTCATCTCCTTGAAGGTCATGCTCTCGCTGAAGAGTCCCTTTATGCCATAGGTCTTGCTGAGTGCCTGGAGTGCAAGGCGTTCGCCTACAGGCTGTTTCTGACATGGATGAATCTGCTCAACCTCGTATGGGTAAACCAGGTCTTCGGTACAGACGATGCCGCTGTTTGGAATCACCTTGGCTGCATTGAACTGCTGTTCACGGAGCTTAGGCCCCCAATCGCCATTTACGTCACCATTATGATAAGGTGCAATCTGTACGAAATAGAATGGCAGTTCGCCCTGCTTGAAGTCTCTGCGCCACTGGGCAACGAGGTCGGCAAGACGTTTGGTATACTGGCCGTTCGGGTCGCCCACGTTAGAACATCCCTGATAGAAGAGAATACCCTTTACGCTATAGTTGAGGATAGGGTGGAAGGTTCCGTTACCCCAGAGAAGAGGGTAGAGGAAATCCCACTTAAACTTAGGGTTCTTGGTCATCTTTACAGAGTCGAGATCTTCCTTGGTGTTCTTCTTCAGGTAGTCGCGGTCGAGCCAGCTTTCTACACGGCTTCCACCCTTGTTTGCCATGACTAGACCTACAGGTACATCGAGTGCCTTGTTTACTACCTGGGCAAAGAAATAGCCAGTGGCAGAAGCATCGCCTACCGTCTCAGGATTGATGGTCTTCCATTCGCAGTTGGCGTCATCAAGAGGTTTGCTGCTCATCACACTAGGAATCTTTACGTAGTGAACTCCCTTGTACTGATTAGCTTCAAGCACCGCCTTGTTGTATCCTTCAACAGGGCAGTTGCCGAATCCCTTTACGGGCATCTCCATGTTGCTCTGACCTGCACAAACCCATACTTCTCCTGCCAACACATTGTTGAGAGTGGTCTTTTCGCCATCATCGAAAGTGATGGAGAGAGGGGCGTAGCTCGCCTTTGGAGTCTGTACTTTGACTGCCCATTTGCCATCTTTTCCGGTCTTTGCCGAATATTTCTGTCCAGACCATGAGGTGGTTACCTCTATGGTAGTTCCTGGCTTGTCCCATCCCCAGAGGTTAGCCTCTGTGTTTTGCTGTAAAATCATGTTGTCACCCAAGATGTGTGGCAACTTTACTTTAGCCTGCGTTCCTGTTGTGATAAGCGCCAAGGCTGCCATTGCTAAAAATTTCTTGTTCATTTTTTAGGGTTTAAAAGTTTATCGTTTATTTGTTCTTAAGTTCCTTGTATGGTTCGTATTTCCGATATTGCCATCTATGTTGTCATAAAAGCAGATACAGAACTGACGTTAAAAAATAAGAGTTAGAAGCAGGAAGATGAAAAGCCGAAACTGTTCTCTCCAAACTTCTAACTCCTGGTTATCTTAAAGAAGGTTCTTGATGGCTGCCTCTATGTCCTTGATCTGTGCATCACGTGCCTGCAGGGTGTTGGTGCGGTCAATCAGGAAGAAGGTAGGAATGCTCTGGACATTGTAGAGAGTCAGACTCTTACCCTGAATGCCATCTTCATCACGTACGCAAATCCAAGGGATGGCAGCGGTAGAGGTCTTCCAGAAGTGCTCGTCAGGGTCTACTGATACCTGGTAAATCTCCAGTCCGGCAGCATGATACTTGTTGTAGAGTTCGCGCAACATCATGATGCGCTTGGTGCTCTCTTTGCTGGCGAAGAGATGGAAGTCGAGTAATACCACCTTGCCCTTGAGGTCGGAGAGACGGCGTATCTGTCCCTTGTTGTCCTGAAGTGCAAGTTCGATGCATCCGTTTACGCTCACCTTGCTGGCCTCAATCTGCTGCTGTGCCATCTGGTTCTCGATGATGCGGATGTCCTTCATTCCCTCGATGGCGATATTGTGGAGGTTCTTGCCACGCTCAGCGCCAGGATAGTAGGTATCCCAACTGGTTGCTACGGCAGCAAATACCTTCACGTCGTCTTTGTTGTTGCGAGGGTTGAAGATAAGTGTATTCACATTGCCCAACTGTACCGTTTGGAAGAGCGCATAGTAAGCGTATGCCTTCATTGGCTCCTTGAATATGTAGTTGGTCTTGATGTCCTGTTTGTAAGCCTGGAGCATGCGGCCTACGATGGATTCGATAGAATCGTTGCCGATGTTAGGATCTTTCACGAGCCCGTTGATATTGCTCTGGAGAGTCATCTGCTTAAGAGACAACTCCTTGATCTTGTTGCAGTTTTCTGAACCTTCCACTTCGTATTTGAAGCTCATCTGCGGATAAGCCGCCTTTACCTTGATGGTTTCTGTTGAATCGATGGAAAGATTGATGGTTTGGTTGGCAATGCGTAAGCGGTAGAACTCTGGGGTAACAGAGTCCATGGCAGCCTCGTCGAAGGCAAAGGCACCATCCTCGCCCAGTTTCACAGAGTCGATTTTCACAGGACCGTTCAGGCTGATGTTCTCCAGATAGAGCATAGAGTCCTGAGCCTCTGTGATATTGCCGGTGATGTGGAATTTCTTGTTGTTACAAGAAGTCAAAGCCAGTGCAGCTACCATAATCGCTGCCACTGAAAAGAGTCTAGTTATCTTCATGAATTTTATTATTTTGCAAAATTATCGAGTGCAAAGATAGTAATAAAATTGCGAATAATGCACCTTCTATAGATAAATTATTTAAAAAAGTGGAAAATAATTGTTGATTTATTCGTTTATTAATTATTAAAGAGGTATCTTTGCAGCGTTTTAGATATTTTAGATGTTAGACAAAACAATAAGTTTTTTAATTTAGATGAACGTAATTACAAAAAGTGTTCAGTTGCCTGATGGAAGAACCATCACAATTGAGACCGGAAAAGTTGCAAAACAGGCTGATGGTGCTGCGGTTCTCCGCATGGGTAACACAGTGCTTCTCGCAACTGTTTGTGCAGCAAAGGATGCAGTTCCGGGTACAGATTTTATGCCTTTGCAAGTAGATTATCGTGAGCAGTACAGTGCTGCAGGTCGTTTCCCTGGTGGTTTCACCAAGCGCGAAGGCAAAGCCAGCGATGAGGAAATCCTTACCTCTCGTCTTGTGGACCGTGCTTTGCGTCCACTTTTCCCTTCTAACTACCATGCAGAAGTTTACGTACAGGTAATGTTGCTCTCAGCCGATGGTGTTGACCAGCCAGATGCCCTCGCAGGTTTCGCTGCTTCAGCTGCCATGGCTTGTTCAGATATTCCTTTCGAGTACTATATCTCTGAGGTTCGTGTAGCTCGTATCAATGGTGAGTATGTTGTAAACCCTACATTCCAGCAGATGGAAGAGGCAGACATGGATATCATGGTTGGTGCTACCAAGGACAATATCATGATGGTAGAAGGTGAAATGAAGGAAGTTTCTGAGCAGGATCTCATTGGTGCCCTCAAGGTGGCTGCCGAGGCTATCAAGCCTATGTGCGAGCTCCAGTATGAGTTGGCTAAGGAGAAGGGTACTGACGTGAAGCGTGAGTATGACCACGAGATCAATGATGAGGAACTCCGTGAGCAGATTAAGACTGAGCTTTACAAGCCAGCTTATGATATCAACCACCAGGCTTTGGAGAAGCATGCACGTCAGGATGCTTTCGACAAGGTTTTGGCTGATTTCCTTGAGAAGTATGACGCTGCTCATACTGATCTTTCTGAGGAAGACTTGGAGGAGAAGCACGCTGAGGCTACCCGTTACTATGATGACGTAATGCGCGATGCTATGCGCCGTTGCATCCTCGATGAGGGCTTGCGTCTTGATGGTCGTGCTACTACAGAAATCCGTCCTATCTGGTGCGAGGTATCTCCACTCCCAATGCCTCACGGAAGCGCTATCTTCCAGCGTGGTGAGACTATGTCTCTCTCTACATGTACTCTTGGTACAAAGATGGATGAGAAGCTTATCGACGGTGTGCTCGAGAAAAGCTACCAGCGCTTCCTCCTTCACTATAACTTCCCTCCATTCTCAACAGGTGAGGCTAAGGCTCAGCGCGGTGTAGGCCGTCGTGAAATTGGTCACGGTCACTTGGCATGGCGTGGTTTGAAGGGTCAGATTCCTGCAGACTTCCCTTACACAGTTCGTTTGGTAAGCCAGATCTTGGAGTCTAACGGTTCTTCTTCTATGGCTACTGTTTGTGCCGGTACTCTCGCCCTGATGGATGCAGGTGTTCCTATGAAGAAGCCAGTTTCTGGTATCGCTATGGGTCTTATCAAGAACCCAGGTGAGGACAAGTACGCTATCCTTAGTGATATCCTCGGTGATGAGGACCACTTGGGTGATATGGACTTCAAGACTACTGGTACCCGCGATGGTTTGACCGCTACACAGATGGATATCAAGTGTGATGGTTTGAGCTTCGAGATTCTTGAGGAGGCTTTGATGCAGGCTAAGGCTGGTCGTGAGCACATCCTCAACTGCATGATGGAGACTATCTCTGAGCCACGTGCAGAGATGAAGCCACAGGTTCCACGTATCGTAGCATTCGATATTCCTAAGGAGTTCATCGGTGCTGTTATCGGTCCTGGTGGTAAGATTATCCAGCAGATGCAGGAGGAAACTGGTGCTACTATCACTATCGAGGAGACTGATGGTAAGGGTCACGTACAGGTATCTGCTCCTAACAAGGATTCTATCGATGCAGCTTTGGCTAAGATCAAGGCTATCGTAGCTGTTCCTGAGGTTGGTGAGGTTTACGAGGGTACTGTTCGTTCTATCATGCCTTACGGTTGCTTCGTAGAGATTCTCCCAGGTAAGGATGGTTTGCTCCACATCTCTGAGATTGATTGGAAGCGTCTTGAGACAGTTGAAGAGGCTGGCATCAAGGAAGGCGACAAGATCAAGGTGAAGTTGATGGAGATTGATCCTAAGACTGGCAAGTACAAGCTCTCTCATCGTGTGTTGATGGAGAAGCCAGAGGGTTATGTAGAGCGTGAGCGTCGTCCACGTCCAGAGCGTGGTGAGCGTCGCGGTCGTCGTGATGACCGTCATGAGGGTCGTGGTGAGCGTCCAGCTCGTCAGCCACGTCGTTACGAGCATCGTAATGATGAGCAGGCTCCTAAGGAGTTCAATGACTCTTTGGATCACAACAATGATGTAGAATAATCTGAGTATTAGACACATTATTATATATAAAGGCACATTCCGCATAGGAATGTGCCTTTTTTTAATAGTACTTTCTCTAATTATTGCCGGATATTGTATTTGTATATGGGAATGGAGAATGTAAAGTGTGGATCATATGGGGATAAACAAAAAGAGTCACAAGTAAAACTTGTGACTCTTTTCTGCGCTTCAAGATGGGCTTGAACCAACGACCCCCTGATTAACAGTCAGGTGCTCTAACCAACTGAGCTATTGAAGCAATTTGCTATGAAAGAAGATGAGTTACGAGGCTAACCTGAAACTCTCTTGCGCTTCAAGATGGGCTTGAACCAACGACCCCCTGATTAACAGTCAGGTGCTCTAACCAACTGAGCTATTGAAGCGTTTTTTCAGCATAGAACGTGACGTTCCTTATTTGCGTGTGCAAAAGTACTAACTTTTCTTCATTCTGCCAAATTTTTCGCTGACTTTTTTCGCTTTTTCTCTAAAAAAGTGTATTTTTTCTTATCTTTGTGCCACTTTTTGCCTCTTTTATGGTGTTTTTCGCAAAGAAATGAGTACTTTTGCGGTCGAAATCTTCTCCCGAGGACGAATGCCGTAAAGAGGGGGAAGAAAATAATCTATAAGTTGAATCATATACAATTAAATAAGGTAACAATGAAAAGAATACTGTTCTCCTTGCTTATGGCGCTCCTTGCAGCTCCAACTTTTGCCCAGGTTGACAAAGACCATGACTTCAAAGCCGCAAAGAATATGGAAATATTCAATGCCATCTACAAGAATCTTGATTTGATGTATGTAGATACGCTCGATGCTGAAGTTGTGGTCGGAAATGGTATCAATGCCATGTTACGTAGCCTCGACCCTTATACTACCTATTATCCTGAGCAGAAAATGAAGGAACTCAAGAATCTGCTCACCGGCAAGTATGCGGGTGTAGGTGCGGTGGTACGCTACAACTTCCAGTTGCAGCGCGTCTGCATCAGTGAGCCTTACGAGAATATGCCTGCTGCAGAAGTGGGACTGAAGAAGGGCGATATCATTTTGAGTATTGATGATGAGGATATGACCAATAAGGAAGTGAGCTATGTCAGCGATCATCTTCGTGGTGATCCGGGTTCTTCTTTCATGCTGAAAGTTAAACGTCCAAGTACAGGCAAGACGATGAAGGTGAAGGTAACCCGCCGTACCATCCAGTTGCCGTTCTTGCCTTATTATGGCATGTTGGAGGGGAGCATCGGTTACATCAACTTCAATTCTTTTACCGAGCAGTGTGCCAAGGATGTGCGCCGTGCTTTCATCGATTTGAGAAAGCAGGGAGCCAAGAGTCTTGTCTTCGATCTGCGTAATAATGGTGGCGGTTCTGTTACCGAAGCGGTCAGCATCATCAATATGTTCTTGCCTAAAGGTAAGACTGTCTTGGAGATGAAGGGAAAGTTGCAGCGTTCTAATCATGTTTATAAGACCACGGTTGAACCGATTGATTCCGTCATGCCGATGGTAGTGTTGGTCAACGAGAATTCTGCCAGTGCCAGTGAAATCATGAGCGGCAGTCTGCAGGATTATGACCGTGCTGTAATATTAGGTACGCGCACGTATGGAAAGGGATTGGTGCAGGCTACCATGGACTTGCCTTATAACGGACAGGTAAAACTCACTACTGCTAAATATTTCATTCCTAGCGGCCGATGCGTTCAGGCGCTCAACTATAAGCACGATAAGGGCGGTTATGTGGAGCATGTTCCTGACTCTCTTACCAAGGTGTTCTATACCGCTGGCGGCAGAGAAGTGAGAGATGGCGGTGGTGTGAAGCCGGATGTAGAGGTAAAGCCTGATTCTTTGCCAAATATCGCCTTCTATCTGGCTGGTGCCCGCGACAGTAATGAGGTGATGCTCAATTATGAGATTGATTATATTGCCAAACATCCTACTATCGCTCCAGCGAAGGAATTCTCGCTGACCGATGCCGACTATGATGAATTCAAGGCACGCGTATTGAAGGCTAACTTCCAGTATGACCGCGAAACAGAAAAGTATCTCAAAGACCTGGAGAAACTCGCTAAGTTTGAAGGTTACTACGATGATGCCAAGGCAGAGTTTGAAGCTTTGAAGAAAAAACTGAGTCACAATGTGGCAAAGGATCTGGATTATAACAAGGATTACATCAAGCATCTGTTGGAAAATGACATCGTTTCTGCCTATTATTTCCAGCGCGGTGCCATCCAGAATTCCATGCGCTATGACAAGCAGATTAAGGAAGCAGTAAAATTACTGAATTCTCCTACAGAATACGAAAAAATACTGCATCCTGTGAAGAAATAAGTACAAAAACGTGCACAATCGATTAAAAATGTGCACGTTGCGAATAAAAAGTTGCATTTTTTTTGGTCAATCACAAAAATATTTGTAATTTTGCAACGTTCAGTGGAATGAGGGGCTCACAAGAGTTCCTCATTTTATTTTAATAAGGTATATATGATTGATAAAAACGTCGTAAAAAATTTAGTTGAAGAATGGCTCCAAGATAAGGAATATTTCTTGGTAAGCATTGAAATCAGTCCCGACGATAGAATCGTTGTTGAGATTGACCATGCCGATGGAGTATGGATTGAGGATTGTGTTGCCTTGAGTAAGTATATTGAGGATCATTTGAACCGTGACGAGGAAGACTATGAGCTCGAAGTTGGCTCTGCAGGTTTGGGTCAGCCGTTCAAAGTTCCACAGCAGTATATCAATTTCATTGGCAAGGAGGTTGAGGTACTTGATGCCGACGGCAAGAAGGTGAAGGGTATCTTGAAAGCTGTTGAAGGAAATGACTTCACAGTTGGCGTTGAAGAAAAGGTAAAGATTGAAGGTAAGAAACGCCCGGTTAAGCAGGAGGTTGACCACGTTTACCAGATGGATAAAGTAAAATATACAAAATACATAATCAGTTTCAATTAAGTTATGGCTAAAAAAGAGCAAGAATTGACAGCGAGTATGATTGATACATTCCGCGAGTTTAAAGAAACAAAGAATATCGACCGTACTACATTGGTAAGTGTATTGGAGGAGAGCTTCCGTAATGTACTTGCCAAGATTTTTGGTAGTGACGAAAACTTTGATGTCATCGTGAACCCTGACAAGGGTGACTTCGAGATTTATCGCAATCGTGTAGTTGTTGCTGATGGCGAAGTTGAAGATGAAAATAAGGAAATTACACTTTCTGAGGCTCGTAAGATTGAGCCGGATTACGAGGTTGGTGAGGATGTAAGTGAGACGGTTGACTTCAATAAGTTTGGTCGTCGTGCCATCTTGACTCTTCGTCAGACTTTGGCTTCCAAGATTCTTGAGTTGGAGCATGATTCACTCTACAACAAGTACAAGGATCGTGTAGGTCAGGTTATCTCTGGTGAGGTTTATCAGGTTTGGAAGCGCGAGGTTCTGATTGTAGACGATGAGAACAACGAGCTCATGTTGCCTAAGACCGAGCAGATTCCTGGTGATACTTACCGCAAGGGTGAGACAGTTCGTGCGGTCATCCTCCGTGTAGACAATGAGAACAATAATCCGAAGATTATCCTGAGCCGTACTGCTCCTATCTTCCTGCAGCGCCTGTTGGAGGCTGAGGTTCCTGAGATTGCAGACGGTCTGATTGCAATCCGCCGTATCGCCCGTCTTCCGGGAGAACGTGCCAAGATTGCTGTTGAAACATTCGATGAGCGTATCGACCCTGTTGGCGCATGTGTAGGTGTTAAGGGTAGCCGCGTTCATGGTATCGTTCGCGAACTTTGCAACGAGAATCTCGATGTCATCAACTACTCTAGCAATACCAAGCTCTTCATCCAGCGTGCGTTGGCTCCTGCTAAGGTTTCTTCAATCAATGTTGATGATGAGAACAAGAAGGCTGAGGTTTACTTGCAGCCAGAGGAGGTTAGCCTGGCTATCGGCCGTGGCGGTATGAACATCAAGCTGGCTTCTATGCTTACAGAATATACCATCGACGTATTCCGTGAGGTAGACGAGAATGAGGCCGACGAGGATATCTACTTGGATGAGTTCTCTGATGAGATTGACCAGTGGGTTATCGATGCTATCAAGGGCATCGGTCTTGATACTGCCAAGCAGGTACTCAATGCACCTCGCAACTTGCTGATTGAAAAGGCCGACCTTGAAGAGGAGACCGTTGATCATGTACTCAGCGTGTTGCGCGCCGAATTCGAACAATAATTCCCTTGCCAGCGAGTGCTTGCAGGGAATCTAACTTTAAAAATAGGAGAATAAAATAATTTATGAGCATCAGATTAAATAAAGCACTACGTGAATTAAATATAGGACTTCAGACGGCAGTTGAATTCCTAGAGAAAAGAAAAGACCTGGGAGATGTCAAGGCAGAGCCGAGCTTCAAACTCACCGACCAGCAATACAAGGCATTGAATGATGCCTTCAGTCAGGACAGAGAGGTTCGTGATCAGGCTGAGAAACTCTTTACCAAAAAAGCAAAAGATAAGAAGCGTGCGCCAGAGCAGAAGGACAATCGCGCTGAAAGTTTGTTGGAGTCTAATGGACAGCAGCAGTACAAGCCGCTGGGAAAGATTGACTTGGACAATATCGGTAAGAAGCCTGCTGCAGAGTCTGTTGCAAAAAAGCCTGAGACTGCTGCCGTCAGTCCTGAGCAGAAGAAAGACGCTCCTAAGGCTGAGCATAAGAAAGAACAGAAGCCACAACAGGCTTCTCAGCATAAACAGCAAATGAAACAGGAAAATCATCAGAAATCACAGCAGTCAAACGCTCAGACGAATAAGCAGAATGCTCCTCAGGGAAAGAGAGAGCATCATCATGCTAAGAATGAAGCTGCACAGCATTCTGCTGGAGCAGCTGACAACAGCGTGTTTACTCTCAAGAGTGAGAAGAAGTTTACTGCAAATGAGCCTAAGGTGTTGGGCAAGATAGATTTGTCTTCCCTCAACCAGAGCACTCGTCCTAAGAAGAAAACCAAGGAGGAGCGCCGAAAGGAACGTGAGGAGAAAATGGCTCAACAGCACAATGAGCGCAAAAAGCGTGTTCGTATCAACAAAGAACGTGTTGACATCAATGCCGAAGCTAAGAATAATGGCGGAGGTAATGGTAACAACGGCGGTAATAACAAGAAGAACAAAAACCGCAACAGAAATAATAACAATAACAACAATCGCGGCAATAACAACAACCGCGGCAACCAGCGTCAGATCGAGGTGGATGACGAGGCTGTAGCACGCCAGGTTAAGGAGACGCTTGCACGTTTGACCAGCAAGAGCCAGAACAAGAAGGGTGCTAAGTATCGTAAGGAGAAGCGTGAGGCTGTTCAGGAGAAGTTGCAGGATCAGGCTCGTCAGGAGCAGAAGGAAAGCAAGACCCTGAAGCTTACAGAGTTCGTTACCGTTAGCGAGTTGGCTACGATGATGGATATCAGCGTTACTCAGGTTATCTCTACCCTGATGGGTGTAGGTATCATGGTTTCTATCAACCAGCGTCTGGATGCTGAAACCATCAACATGGTGGCTGAGGAGTTCGGTTTCAAGACCGAATACGTAAGTGCCGAGGTTCAGGAGGCCGTGAGCGAGGAAGAGGATGATGAGAACGACTTGGTTCCACGTGCTCCAATCGTAACCGTGATGGGTCACGTAGACCATGGTAAGACCTCTTTGCTCGACTATATCCGCAATACCAATGTGATTGCCGGTGAGGCGGGTGGTATTACCCAGCATATCGGTGCCTACAGTGTGACCCTGAAAAGCGGTCGCAAGGTAACCTTCCTTGATACTCCAGGTCACGAGGCGTTCACCGCCATGCGTGCCCGTGGTGCCCAGGCTACCGATATCGCCATCATCATCATCGCAGCCGATGACTCTGTGATGCCAACTACCAAGGAGGCTATCGCTCATGCGCAGGCTGCCGGTGTGCCAATGGTATTCGCAATCAACAAGATTGATAAGCCAGGTGCTAACCCAGACCGTATCCGTGAAGACTTGGCTAACATGAACCTGCTCGTCGAGGAGTGGGGTGGTAAGTATCAGTGCCAGGAAATCAGTGCCAAGAAGGGTATCGGTGTTCACGATCTGCTCGACAAGGTGCTCCTCGAGGCTGATATGCTCGACTTGAAGGCTAACCCTAACCGTCGCGCAACAGGTACCATCATCGAGTCTTCTCTCGACAAGGGTCGTGGATATGTTTCTACCGTATTGGTTGCCAACGGTACCTTGAAGGTAGGCGACATCGTTCTCGCCGGTACTTCTTGGGGTCGTGTAAAGGCAATGTTCAATGAGCGTAATGCCAATATCAAGTCGGCTGCTCCAGCTGAGCCAGCTATCATCCTCGGTTTGAACGGTGCGCCTACTGCAGGTGACCAGTTCCACGTAATCGAGACTGAGCAGGAGGCTCGCGAAATTGCCAACAAGCGTGAGCAGTTGCAGCGTGAGCAGGGCTTGCGTACTCAGAAGCGCTTGACCTTGGGTGATATTTCTCACCGTATCGCACGTGGTGAGTTCCATGAGTTGAACGTCATCGTGAAGGGTGATACCGACGGTTCTGTTGAGGCATTGAGCGACTCATTCATCAAACTTTCTACCGAGAAGGTTCAGGTGAACGTAGTCAACAAGGCAGTAGGTCAGATTTCAGAGAACGACGTGATGCTGGCATCTGCTTCAGATGCAGTCATCGTTGGTTTCCAGGTTCGTCCATCTGCCGATGCTCGCAAGGCTGCCGACCGTGAGGGTGTTGAAATCAACACATACTCTATCATCTACGATGCTATCGATGATATCAAGAGCGCGATGGTAGGTATGCTCGACAAGGTGAAGAAGGAAATCGTTACCGGTCAGGTTGAGGTTAAGCAGACCTTCAAGATTTCTAAGGTGGGTACTATTGCCGGTGGTCTCGTTACCGAGGGTAAGGTACATGCTAAGGATAAGGCTCGCGTCATCCGTGACGGTATCGTGATCCGTACTGCTGAAATCGGTGCCTTGAAGCGTTACAAGGACGATGTCAAGGAGGTGGTTACCGGTATGGAATGCGGTTTGAGCCTCGTCAACTACAACGATATCCAGGAGGGCGACGTTATCGAGACTTTCACTGAGATCGAGGTAGAGCAGAAGCTTTAATAAAGTGAAGAGTGAAGAACGAAAAGTGAAGAATTCATTTGTTTTTCGCTCTATCATATATATAATAAGGTAGGGATGAGTCCTCAGCGGCTTATCCCTATTTAGGGTTAAAATAACGAAAGGTTATTCTAAATAACAATGGCAGAAATAGAGAAAGAACAGAATCAGGTTGTCAAGGATGTGATAGACCAGAAATACGAGTATGGTTTTACCACGGATGTGCATACTGAAATCATAGAAAAGGGTCTCAACGAGGATGTTGTGCGCCTGATCTCGCAGAAGAAAGGAGAGCCGGATTGGATGCTCGAATTTCGTCTGAAAGCCTACAATTACTGGAAGACGCTCAAGGAGCCAAAATGGGGACATGTTCACGTGCCACCTATTGACTACCAGGAGATTTCATACTATGCCGACCCTTTGGCAAAGAAGCCGAAGAACAAGGAGATTGATCCTGAGTTGGAGAAGACATTCGATAAACTCGGTATTCCTCTGGAGGAGCGTCTGGCTTTGAGCGGTACCGCCGTAGATGCCATCATGGACTCTGTGTCGGTAAAGACTACTTTCAAGGAGAAACTCCGTGAGAAGGGCGTCATCTTCTGCAGTATTGGTGAGGCTGTGAAGGAGCATCCTGATTTGGTAAGAGAGTATCTGGGAACCGTAGTTCCTTATCGTGATAACTTTTATGCAGCCTTGAACAGTTGCGTATTCAGTGATGGCTCATTCGTTTATATTCCTAAGGGCGTCCGCTGTCCGATGGAGTTGAGCAGTTACTTCCGCATCAATGCCCGTAACACCGGTCAGTTTGAGCGTACATTGATTATCGCTGATGATGATGCTTACGTTTCTTACCTGGAGGGATGTACAGCGCCAATGCGTGATGAGAACCAGCTCCATGCGGCTATCGTAGAGATTATTGTCAAGGATAATGCTGAGGTGAAGTACTCTACCGTTCAGAACTGGTATCCTGGTGATGAGCATGGTAAGGGTGGTGTGCTGAACCTGGTAACCAAGCGAGGCGACTTGCGCGGTGTGAACTCTAAGTTGAGCTGGACTCAGGTAGAGACGGGTTCTGCGATTACCTGGAAGTATCCTTCCTGCATCTTGCGTGGCGACAACTCTGTAGCTGAGTTCTACAGTGTGGCTGTTACCAACAACTATCAGGAGGCTGATACGGGTACCAAGATGATTCACATGGGTAAGAACACCAAGAGCACCATCATTTCGAAGGGTATCTCGGCAGGTCATAGCCAGAACTCCTATCGTGGTCTGGTTCGTGCAACATCCAATGCCGACAATGCACGCAACTACAGTTCCTGCGACTCCTTGTTGCTGGGCAGCGATTGTGGAGCGCATACCTTCCCATATATGGATGCCCATAACGACACAGCCGTGTTCGAGCATGAGGCAACTACCTCGAAGATTTCAGAAGACCAGCTCTTCTATTGCAATCAGCGAGGCATTCCTACCGAGGAGGCTGTCGGCCTGATCGTAAACGGTTATGCCAAGGATGTGCTCAACAAGTTGCCTATGGAGTTTGCCGTTGAGGCACAGAAACTCCTGAGTGTTTCACTCGAAGGAACCGTAGGATAATCATCATAATTCTCGATGAAATCGATAAAAATTGACTAAAATTATGTTAGAGGTTAAGAATCTGCATGCTACTATTGCAGGCAAAGAAATATTGAAAGGTATCAACCTGACTATCAACGACGGTGAGATACATGCTATCATGGGACCTAATGGTTCCGGTAAGTCAACCTTGAGCGCTGTGCTTACAGGTAACCCTCTTTATACCGTAACCGAGGGTGAGGCTATCTTCAACGGCAAGAACCTTCTGGATATGAAGCCAGAGGACCGTGCCCGTGAAGGCTTGTTCCTCTCTTTCCAGTATCCAGTAGAGATTCCTGGTGTATCCATGACCAACTTCATGCGTGCGGCTATCAATGCCAAGCGTGAGTATCAGGGTTTGGAACCATTGAACACAAGCGAATTCATGAAGCTGATGCGTGAGAAGCGCGAGTTGGTGGAATTGGATAGCAAGTTGGCTCGCCGTTCTGTAAACGAAGGTTTCTCGGGTGGTGAGAAGAAGCGCAACGAGATTTTCCAGATGGCTATGCTGGAGCCAAAGCTCTCTATCCTCGATGAAACCGACTCTGGTCTCGATGTGGATGCGATGCGTATCGTGGCTGACGGTGTGAACAAGATGCATACCGACAAGACATCTGCCATCGTCATCACTCACTACGAGCGTCTGCTCGATATGATTAAGCCAAGTGTGGTTCACGTACTCTATAAAGGTAGAATCGTGAAGACTGCCGGTCCTGAACTTGCCAAGGAGATTGAGGCTCGTGGCTACGACTGGATCAAGGCTGAAGTAGATGAGAAATAATAAGGAGGATGGCTATGCTTTCAGAAAAACAATATTTAGACTTGTATCAGTCTTCTTCGAGAATCATCAAGAAGAACAGTGCTGAGGTGCTCAATGCGGTGCGCGATGCAGCATTCGAGGACTTCCGTCGTCTGGGCTTTCCTTCCCGTAAGGTAGAAAGATACAAGTATACAGATATGAACGCCATCTTCGAGCCAGACTATGGCTTGAACTTGAATCGCCTGGAAATTCCGGTGGATCCATACGAGGCTTTCCGCTGCGATGTGCCTAACCTGAGCACTTCGCTCTACTTCGTGGTGAACGATGCTTTCTATTGCAAGGCATTGCCAAAGGTAGAGTTGCCAGAGGGTGTTATCGTGGACTCTTTGAACAAGATTGCTGCAGAAAACCCTGAATTCATCGGGAAATACTACGCTAAGATTGCCAAAACCGATGAAGATGGCATCACGGCATTGAATACATTCCTGGCGCAGGATGGCTTGCTTATCTACGTACCAAAGAACGTGAAGGTGGAGCGAACCATTCAGGTCATCAATATTCTCCGTTCGGATGTTGATTTGATGGTGAACCGTCGTGTTCTCATCGTCATGGAACAGGGTGCTGAGGCTAAGTTCCTCTTCTGCGACCATGCAGCCGATGACAAGAACTTCCTCGCAACCCAGGTTATCGAGGCTTATGTTGGCGAGAATGCCAGTCTCGACCTCTATTGTCTGGAGGAGACTCATTACAAGAACCGCCGTGTCAGCAACGTTTATATCGAGCAGCAGGCTAACAGCCGTGTAAACCATAACGTCATTACCCTTCATAACGGTATCACCCGCAACCGCCTCGACCTCGTATTCAAGGGCGAGGGAGCTGAGTGTTTCTGCAATGGTTGTGTGATTGCCGACAAGAACCAGGTGGTAGATAACAATACGCTCATCGATCATCAGGTGGGTCATTGTACCAGCAACGAGCTTTATAAGTATGTACTCGATGGTGAGGCACGTGGTGCTTTCGCCGGCAGAGTATTGGTTCGTCATGGTGCCCAGAAGACTATTTCTCAGGAAACCAACCAGAACCTCTGTGCTACGAAGACAGCCCGCATGTTCACCCAGCCGATGCTGGAGATCTATGCTGACGATGTGAAGTGTGCACACGGTAGTACTGTAGGTCAGCTCAACGATGCGGCATTGTTCTATATGCAGCAGCGTGGTGTGAGCCGTGAGGAGGCTAAGTTGCTCCTTCAGTTTGCATTTATCAACGAAGTCATCGACAAGATGGAGCTGGAGCCATTGCGCGATCGCCTGCATCATCTCGTAGAGAAGCGATTCCGTGGTGAACTCAATAAGTGCGAGGGCTGCAAGCTTTGCAAGTAGATAATTATGTGGTTAAAGGAGTTAAGAAGTTAAAGGAGTTAAGACAATTGTTATATTGTTTGAGATTCCTTTTGAAGACAGATTTACCGATGTCTTAACTTCTTTAACTCCTTAACTTCTTAACTTCTTAAAATTATGTATGATATCAATCAAGTAAGAGCAGATTTCCCGATTTTATCGAGAAAGGTCTATGATAAGCCATTGGTGTATCTGGATAATGCGGCAACCACGCAGAAGCCATTGTGCGTGCTCGATGCCATGCGCGACGAGTATCTCAATGTAAATGCCAATGTGCATCGTGGCGTTCACTATCTCTCTCAGCAGGCTACCGACCTTCATGAGGCAGCCCGCGAAACCGTGCGCAAGTTTATCAATGCGCCAAAGGTTGAGGAAGTCATCTTTACCCGTGGTACTACCGAGAGTCTGAATCTCGTGGTTTCATCGTTCTGCGATGCCTTTATGAGCGAGGGTGATGAGGTGATTATCTCTACCATGGAGCATCACTCCAATATCGTGCCTTGGCAGTTGCAGGCAGCCAAGAAGGGAATTGCCATCCGTGTCATCCCAATCAACGATAAAGGTGAGATTAACCTCGATGAATTCGCCAATTTATTTACCGAACGCACCAAAATCGTGAGCATTGCCCAGGTGAGCAACGTGCTCGGTACGGTGAATCCGGTAAAAGAGATGATTAAGATAGCTCATGAGCACGATGTACCTGTCATGGTGGATGGCGCTCAGAGTACTCCTCACTTCGCTGTGGATGTACAGGATATGGATTGCGATTTCTTCGCTTTCAGCGGACATAAGATTTATGGTCCTACCGGTATCGGTGTGCTTTACGGCAAGGAAGAATGGCTCGACAAGTTGCCTCCTTATCAGGGAGGTGGTGAAATGATTGAGAGCGTAAGTTTCGAGAAGACTACTTTCGAGAAGTTGCCATTCAAGTTTGAGGCTGGTACTCCTGATTATGTAGCTACCCACGGTCTGGCAAAGGCCATCGATTATGTCTCTGCACTCGGCATGGATAACATTGCCAAGCATGAGCAGGAATTGACCCGTTACTGCATGGAGCAGATGCGAACCATCGATGGAATCAGACTTTTTGGTGAACAGGATGGCAAAGATGCCGTTGTCAGCTTCTTGGTTGGTGATATTCATCACATGGATATGGGCACCTTGCTCGACCGTCTGGGCATCGCTGTACGTACCGGTCATCATTGCGCTCAGCCTTTGATGGACCGCTATGGTATTCTCGGCACCGTTCGTGCCAGCTTTGCCCTATATAATACAAAGGAAGAAATAGATGCGCTTGTAGCGGGCGTTAAACGAGTGGCTATGATGTTCTAAGGAAAAATCATTTAAGCCGTTTACAGCGCACGTAAAAGCCTTATTTAGCCAACTGGCGAGCGAAAGACAACCCACTGGCAAGCAAAGAACAGCCAACTGGCGCTACTGCGGACAGTTGGCTGTTTGCGTTTGGCAGTTATCAGAAAGTTGAGGTTGGAATGCCCAAATACTCTTCACTCTTCACCATTTTGTCGTAACGTGTTGTTATACTGATACTTACGCGCTGAAGAGACGTTCTGGCTCTTCACCCACTCTTCACCCTCTCTTCACCGCCTGGTGCTATGAGGGTGAAGAGTAGGTGAAGAGTGGGTGAAGAGTGGGTGAAGAGTTAAAATGCTCTTATCTTTGTAACTGCCCTATAATTAAGCGGTTACAAAATAGAGGTGAAGAGTGAAGAGATAAACGTAAAATTCATCATAATTATGTTAGAAAGTCATTATTATAAGGATATGGTAGAGGCTGGCTGCGATGAGGCTGGCAGAGGATGTTTGGCTGGCAGCGTATATGCTGCAGCCGTCATTCTTCCTCCCGGTTATCAGAATGCCGATTTGAACGATAGTAAGAAGCTCACGGATAAGAAGCGCAAGGCGCTCCGCGTGCAGATAGAGCGTGATGCCGTAGCTTGGGCTGTGGGCATTGTTACTCCCGAAGAAATCGATAAAATCAATATCCTCAACGCCAGTATCCTGGCTATGCACCGTGCCCTGGACCAGCTCAAGGTTCGTCCGGAGGCAGTTATCGTGGATGGTAACCGCTTCAAACCCTACAAGGATTTGCCTTATACAACCATCGTAAAGGGTGACGGCAAGTATCTGTCTATTGCAGCTGCCAGCATCCTTGCCAAGACCTATCGTGATGATTACATGGATGCGCTGGCAGAAGAATATCCGCAGTACGATTGGAAAGGCAACAAGGGTTATCCTACCAAGAAGCATCGTGCTGCCATCAGGGAATTTGGTGTTACGCCTTATCATCGTATGAGCTATAATCTTTTAGGCACTGGCGAATTGAGTATTGATTTCAAGGATTAGAGACCCCCTGTTATGCCCCTTTTTATGAAACAGGCTTCGATGCTCAATGAAACAGGCTTCGTTTGCCATCGAAGCCTGTTTCATTTTTTAGGGCAGTATTGATAAAAAAATAAGAGGACGAACCTTCACAGGCTCGCCCTCTTTGTTTTTTATTAAATATGTATATCTGATAATATAATTTAGTAAGTCAGATCACCACTCTTTACTGTGTGGTTCTTGCCACCATCCCAAGACTTACCAGTGCGCCAGCGTGGGTCACCGATTTCCTTGGTATAGATAGGATGTCTCTTCACCTTGTCAGAAGCATTGTAGTAGAAACCAC
This sequence comes from Segatella copri, assembly GCF_019127135.1. GTDB lineage: Bacteria > Bacteroidota > Bacteroidia > Bacteroidales > Bacteroidaceae > Prevotella. Next base: position 70,110 of record NZ_JAHOEA010000001.1, read on the forward strand.
TGATGTCTGAGTAACGGTAAGCATCCTTCTGGAACTTCTCCTTGGCATTTACTGTACCGATAGTCCAAGGACTCTTGAAGAGCTCGCCAGCCTCAAGCTGGTAGCCTACAGCGTCTGCCTCATTCCCGTTATGGTTGTCACCAAACTTAATTTGGGTTTCACCTTCACCACCGATGTTGAGAGCTCCCTTGTTGTAGCCGGCACCAGTCTTAGAGTTAGAGAATGCGTTCTGCATGAACATACCATCCAGGAGGTTTGACTTAGGGTCTGTAGATGTCTTATACTTGTCGTAAGCAGGAACTACGGTAGAGTAGTTGTCTGCGAAGTCGTAAGTAATATCCTTGGTATTGATGATCATACCCTTCTGGAAGTAGTCACGGGCACCATCATTCTTGTTACCGGCAAATACGAAGAGGTTCTTCTTGCAGGTAATCTTAGAACCACCTGGAGCATATTGGATTTCGAACATCAAACCGTGGCTCTTGTTGTTAGAGCGTGGTGAGAAGTTGACGAATGTATTGTTAGATACATTGATGTTCCATTTTGTACCATCAGGCCAAGCCAGGTTCTTTGCCTCTGAAATCAAGGCGTGGCGTGGACTGTTGATGATGGTGTTATTGGTGAAGGTCAAATTCTTGTAGAAGTTTGACTTGCGGTTGTTACCTGGACCTGCGAACCATGAGTAACCACGGCCGTTGGTATCATAGCCACCTTCATCGTAGAATACACAATCGTTGACGGTCAACTTTTCAATGAGCTGACGGTTAGGACCCTGGAAACGGATGAAACCACGAACATGGCCACTGAATGTACATCTTTCGATACGAAGTTCAGCGAGTGAGAATGACAATCCCTGGCTGTACATATTCATGAAGTAGTTCTGGGTAATAGTACATTGTGGATTACCGTTTTCTCCCTTCTGGTCGAAGTAGTTGAACCAAGCCATTGGGTGGAAGTTGATGTCCTGCATGATGATAGGCTGGATAGCCAATGTCACACCATTCTCTGCACCAGAACGTGCATTGCGGCACAATCCCCAGTTCACTGCATTTGCTGCGGTCTTAGCCTCGCTGTTGTAACCGATTCCCTGGAGAATGGTTGCACGACCCTTACCAGCAGCAATATCCGCAGGATTGGTTGCAATGGTAAAGCCCTTGGTCATTTCAACTGTTGAAGAGCAGTAGTATGTCTTGCCGCCTTCCAGATAGAATACCTGACCTTCTGCAATCTTATTGTCAGACATATAGTTGGTCAGGATGGTATCGATACGGGTAGCAACAAGGTTCTCGCAACCGAAGATCTTACCCTTCTGCAAGCCCATGTTCTGCAACAAGGTATCGCGCTTAGCCTCTTCTGCTGTATTTGCCTTGATGAGGATAGGCTCGCCTGGGTCACCTTCCATACGTACCATGGTAGAGTTGTACTGGCGGTCGTAGTAGCGCTTGATGTTGTTGTTCTGTCCGCTTACGATATAAGCAGCGTTAGATTCCAGACCTTCAATATGAACACGGCCAGCGGCACGCTGTTCAGCAGTAGGCTTGATGATGTGTTCTGGAAGCTGCGCATTATCGGCAGATGGAACCACGCGGATTTCATCGAATACCCACTCTCCATCCTTTACCTCGGCACCAGCCTTGAAGAAATCCTTGTAATCCTTCTCGTAATTGCCTTCTGTCTGTGGCATGAAGCACACATCCATAGAAGTCTTGGTTACGTTCTCAGTCCAGAATACGCTTGGTACATCGTAGCGCATACCTGTTGTTAATGAACCTGTCTGGTTACGGCTGTCATCACGTGACTGGTCAACCTGATGAGAACCATCACCCATACCAAACCACTTGGAGTTGTGAGGATTGTTCAAATCGTTTTTGTCAACGAGGGCACGGATGGCATACAGATAACCTGTGCTATACTGCAAGTCTTCGTGCAGGAAAGAAAGCTGATCTGCAGTCAATATGGTATCCAGAAGATTTGGATTTTCCTCCTTGTCCCATGAGGTTCCCATTACTTTTCCTTTCAATTCGTATGCATCTGCACCATCTACACCATACCAGAACAGGCGCATATCATTGACGTGTGTACTTGACTTATAGCCGTGCTGCTGCAGGTAGAGTGCGATGTTTGGATCTACTCTTGAAGCAATGTCACAATAATAGGGAGTGGTTGATGATGCCGTGTTCTGTGTACTGCGGAACATAGGCATAGGCAGACGGTCAGCGTCTGCATCGTTGTAACCATCGTCGTCTTTACATGAAGCAAAGAACGACATGGTTGCAGCTAATATCATTGAAAATATAAATAATTTCTTCATATCTTTTATGATTCTAAGTCATTGATTAATAACCATAATAATTCTTGTACTGTCCCAGGCTGCGGCTGATTACATCTTTTGGAATTGGCAGGATGTATCTTACGGATGGGAGAGTAGACAAGTTTACTTCGCTGTTATACTCAGGAATATTGGTCGTCTGCATAACTCCCAGCTGGTCAATGTAGATGTAACCTCTGATAGAGCATCTGCACTGAGCCTTAGCTATACCTGTGTTCTCATCGAGCCAGTCGAAAAGATATGCTTTCTTCCAGTCGGCTTCTCCACCTTCCTGAGGCATCAGCTTACCGTTGAGTCCCCAGTTCTCCCAAAGATTATCGATGCTGAAGTCATCGCCCTGAGTCTTGTAAACCTCAATGATACCGAGGCTGGCATCTGTATTGGCGAAGTTGAATACCTCAGGATAGTTGGCAGCATTATACTTCTCTGGGTTTTCTGCTACCTGCTGGTTCCACTGAGCTCTTGTACGGGTTCTGTAGAAGAAGTCATTTGGTAAATCATTGAAGTTACCATCTACGTCGTAGCTGTCGTCACGGTCGCAACCCATACCATAATACTTCCAGAAGTTCTTGTAGAGCACCTGGCTGTAGAGGTTCCAGCGAACAAGATCCTTCCAGCGGATATTCTCACCGCCAAATTCCCAGGCACGTTCGTCAACGATAGCCTTAAAGAACTCATCCTTGGTACCGAGTGCACTTACATAGCCGTCTACCTTTTCAGCCTTGTTGGCTGCACCACGGAACGCACGCTCACGAACCTGCTTCAATGCATTCTTGGCTGCATCGGTAGGACCGTTCAATTCGTTTTCTGCCTCTGCATACATCAGGAGAACGTCAGCATAGCGCATGTATGGGAAGTTGATACCGGTATTGCCTTCAGAGGTATTACCCTGGGTATGACTTCTGTCCCAAAGCTTAGACCACTTCAGACAGTAGTTGGTATATGAATTCTGCAATGCAGCAATACCATTGTATCCGTAAGACCAGTAGCCTACAGTATTGCGGCGTACATCTTCCTTGTCAAATGTGAAGCGATAGAAAGCATTCAAACCTACGCTACCACTCATCTTACCCCAAGGGTGATCGGTATCACCGGCACTTGAGAAGTCTGCCTTAGGACCTTGGATATATCCGATGTTTCCGTTTACATTCTGTACGAATGGGATTTCGAAGATGACATCGTCGTTGCTTACAACTGCATAGTTACACTCATCGTTGAATACCTTCATGTAGTCGTTGGTCAACGCATGAGTACCTTCCTGGATGACAGAATCTGCGTATGTACGGGCAATCTTGTAATACTCCTCATAGTCAGCAGCACGCTCCATGGTACCTGCAGCCTTTGTATCTTCGCCATGGCGGAGGGAATAACCGGCACGGAACATGGAGATGCGGGCAATGAGAGACCATGCAAACTCCTTAGAGCAGCGCTCTACGCCTTCTGTGATTTCCTTAGCCTTCTTCATCTTTGGCGCAGCCTGCTTCAGGTCGTTGATAAGAGCTGTAAGAATCTCATCACGGTTTCCCATAGGCATGATCAGAGATTCCTGATCGTAAGTACGGGTGAAGGTGAAAGGGATATCTCCCCAGAGAATCACCAGGTCGAGATAGTTCATAGCACGGATACACTTTGCCTCACCAATCATCTGGTCGAGGTCTGCATTGCCGTAGAGTGATGACTTCTCTGCTGCATTTATAAAGTTGTTGGCACGCTCGATAGTCTGGTAAGCCGCATCCCAGGTGCTCTTGATGCTACTACCGTCAGCCTCACCGTCAAACTGCTTCCAGTCGTTGTGGCTTACGCTTTGCTCTTCGGCAGAAGAAGTAGAGAATTCTACATCGCTGCTGAAATTGAAGGTTGTGAGGTATGCATTGCCGTATGTGCTACCGCTACAAGTAGACTGGTAAACCGCATTCAACAAGCGGTCGGCTTCTTCTGTACTGCTGAACACTTGTTTGTCGGTCACCTTAGAAGGAGCGTCTACATCCAAGTAGTCGTTGCAGGAAGACAAGCCTGCCAGCAACAGACTGCACATCAATATATTTTTAATTTTCATATTGTATTTCCTTATTATATATTATATACCTAGTTTAGAATGAAAGGTTCACACCGAAGAGGTAGCTGTGGCTACGTGGGTAGCGGTTCCAGTCAACGTTTGGTGTCAAGCCATTCTGAATGTCAACTTCTGGGTCATAGCCAGAGTAGCCTGTGATGCAGAAGATGTTAGAGCCTGTAACATACAAACGGAGGCGAGAGATACCCCACTTCTTTGTAAGGGTTGTAGGCAATGTGTAACCGATTGTCAAGTCGTTGAGACGGAGGAATGAACCATCTTCTACGAAGTTGGAAAGGGTGTAGTTCTTGGTTACATCCTGTGGGTTCCACAAGGTCTTGCCGGCATTGAGCTCTTCGTAAATATCGAGGTAATCGATGTGCTGTGAATTGCCCAACAGGCACTCGTTGAGGTTGTAGATACTCTTGGTTCCATCTGCATTCTCGATGTAGATATCTCCATGATAAACCCAACGGTTGTTATAGTCAAACTTCTTCAATACGTTGCGAGGATTGATCTGGCTGGCACCCTTTGCTGATGAAAGCTGGTATGCGGTAGCGTTGATCACGTCGAAGTCGAGCATGTAGGTGAAGTTGGCTGTGAAGTCGAAGTTCTTCCACTTTCCTGACAAACCGAAACCACCCTGTACCTTAGGGTTGGTATTACCAACTACAGTACGGTCGTTGATGTCGATCTTGCCATCACCGTTGATATCCTTCAGCTTGATACGGCCAGGAGCTGTACCAAACAGACCTGTAACGGTTGGCTTCTCCTGTACGCCAGGGTTTTCTGCCAGGTATTCCTCATCATTGGCTGCATAGCTGAAGCCATTTCTGTGGAATTCATTGAAACCATATAGGCCTTCGTATACATAACCATAGATAAGACCAACTTCCTTACCCTCTACAAGGCGGAAGTTATCCTCTGAATCCCAAGACTTGCCAGGGATGTAGGCATCTGTACCGTTAATCTTCTCTACCTTGGTCTTGTTCATACCCATGTTGAAGTTAGCAGAGAGAACATAGTCCTTACCGCGGAGGATATCGCCATTGATAGAAAGCTCGAAACCCTTATTAGATACACGACCTACGTTCTGCCACTGCTGTGAGTAACCGGTTGTGGTAGGAATCTGGCACTTGTAGAGCAAGTCGCGTGTGGTGTTCCAGTAAACTTCAGGAGTAAGCGTAATGCGACCCTTGAAGAGAGAAATATCAGCAGCCAGGTTGCGTGTTACGGTAGTCTCCCACTTAATCTTGTTGTTAGGGAACAAACCGTCTGATGCATAATACTTGTCACCATTCTGGGTTGTTGAGTTCTCGCCCCAGCTAGGACCACCCTGGGCATTGATGTTATACTGATAGCGCCAACGGTCATCACCGATATTGTTGTTACCTGAAAGACCGAAAGCTGCACGGATCTTCAACTGATCAACAACGTCCTTGTTCCACCAAGACTCTTCAGAGATAACCCATGCACCAGAGATAGAAGGGAAGTAACCCCACTGGTTACCTGGGGCGAATCGGGTAGAACCATCGGCACGCATGGTACCTGAAAGCAGGTACTTGTGCATATAGTTGTAGTTGATCTGACCGAAGTAAGATGCAATACGGTTAGGAGTTGTTACGCTTGATGTGCTGGCGTATGCAGAACCCAGACCCATGTTGTTGAAAGCATATCTTGGAGATGTGCTCTGTGGGAAATAGCGGGATGCCTGATAGTTGGTTGTGGTTTGTGTATGCTGAACCTCCTGACCGAGCAAGAAAGAGAGGTTGTGCTTCTCCTTCAGGGTTAAGCTATAGTTCAGGGTATTTGTCCATGTATACTTGAAACCACGGGTGTTTGTAATCTGAGCCACAGGCATGTTCTCGTTCTTGGCAGCCTCATCTGTCAGATAGCCGTAGAAACGGTTGTTGTCTGAGAAGGACCAGAACTGGGCAATGTCTGAACGGAAGGTCAGGTTAGGAATGATTTCCCATGTGAGACTAGCCTGGTTGGTGAAACTGTAAGAATGCTTCAGCAGATAATTCTGATTGATGTCGTCCAAAGGACTAGCCAGCTTCCAGTAACGCTCTACAGAGAAGTCCTGCCACTCATCATCATAGCTGGTAAACTCACGGAGACCATTGGTTGGCTTGTAGTTCAATACGCCCACCAAACCACCTGTACCGATGCCGCTGGCACCTGCACCGAGGTCACGACGATAAGTAAAACGAGGGTTTACCAGGAGGTTAACGTTCTTAGCCAACTTGACATTGATCTTGGTATTCATGTTGGTACGGCGAACACCAGAGTTTGAGATGATACCATCCTGGTTGTGCTGGGTGAGAGAGGTGCTGAAGCGCAACTTCTCGTTACCACCATTTACGGTAACATTGTACATCTGGGTCAAGGCTGGGTCGCCCATCAGCTCATCTTGCCAGTCGTGGGTAGTCTTTGTCTTGTAGATGTCAAGGTCGTTAGGGTTACCGAAGTCACGGCGGAATGCGTACTTCTTGCTGTTGCTGTCATAGGTTCCGTCCAACTGATACTTGACGAATTCGTAAGTATCCAGCATTTCCTGCTTGCCTGCCAGCCAAGAGAGCTGACCGTATGCATTGAAATCAACCTTCACCTTACCAGCCTGTGCAGATTTAGTAGTAACGATAACTACACCATTACCACCTCGTGCACCATAAACAGCGGTGAGGGAAGCATCCTTCAATACATCGATACTCTGGATATCGGTAGGAGGGATGTCGTTGATGTTGTCAGCCTGGAATCCATCGACGATAAACAAAGGTTTAGAGTCCTGGGAACTAGAGATGGCTGAACCACCACGAATACGGATGTTGATGTCGGCACCAGGAGCACCATCGACTGTGGTAACCTGCACACCGGCAATTTTACCAGCCAAAGCCTCAGCAGCAGAAGCCACTGGAACAACAGCAAGCTTTTGGCCAGAAATAGAACCTACAGAACCGGTGAGGTCCTTGCGGGCTTTACTTGTATAACCGACAACGACAACTTCGTTGAGCTGACTGTTGTCATCCTTCAATACGATGGTTTGGGCTTGCCCCCCCACTTTTACCTCTTGTGCCACCATACCGATGTAAGAGATAACGGCAGTCTTGCCGGCTTTCAGGTTAAGCGTAAAATTACCATCGAGGTCAGTAACTGTGCCATTCTTAGGGTTTCCCTTTTCAATGACAGATGCTCCGATCACTGGCTCGTTGTTTGCGTCCAGCACGGTACCTTTCACGACATTCTGTGCGAGGACAGAAGATGGTGTTAATACCATTGTCGTTACTAGGCAGACTTTACACAATTTTTTGATTGCGTTCACCATGTAACTAACTTTTAAAATTTTACTATTTGTTTTTGTTTATGTAAATTAGGCCTTTAAGCATGCTACACATTATTATATAATATATAGGAGCCTATTACCAGAATTTTCAAAAATTACTTTCTTCGTCATCTAACATCTGAAAAAAACTTCGGCTGAATCTATATAAAAGAATCCAAGAGGAAAGTTTTTATTATTTTATATTTCTAGGTTGCGTCATTTTTTTATCGCCTACAAAAGTACAAAAAAGATTTAAGACTTCCAAGAAAAAAATGAATTATTTTAAGAAAAACGTAATTTTTTATGTTTTTGGTTAAAATGTGTGCAAAAAATAAAGAAGATTAGAATCTCAAAGAGTATTTGTCGTTCTCCTTGGAGGCATTGGCTCCAAGGAGATGTGTCTCTTCTACCACCATGTTTGTTTTCCATTGACGAAAGTAAATGGTCTGCATTCTTCGCCTTTGCTAATATCTTTGAGCAATAGTAAGGCGTTGGTAGGGATGTTGTCAAAGGTTATAGAGCCTTTAGTTGCAGTTTTCATACAGCAATTTGGGCTTTCTTTTTATTAATCTTCATAAATCTTTTAATTTTTATGCAAAAATAAAGAAAAAAGTTAAATAAACAAAGAATATTTCTTTTTAATTTTGATGTTTGGTATATTTTATTAATTTTGCAAATATTTAAAAAAAGAAAGCAATGACTAGTAAACAATATCGTAAATCTTCTTATGTGATTTCTGCACAAGTAGATACAGATAAGTATGTTATGCTCCATGGATATAGTGGAGCTATGGATATTGTTGACAAAAATATGGTATTAGATTTGGAGCGACATACCTTTTTTGACGAATGTCTATTGTGTGAGTGTGCTTTATTTTGTGGAGGTGGTTGTCTCGCAAAAAGCAAAATTCATTGCACGCAAATGAAAGGCTTTGTTGAAAATGCCATACGAAAGATATATAAACAGAAATTTATTAAAACAAAGAATTATGAGTAAAAAAATCAAATCACTAAACAATGAACTTCCAGATTCCTTCTTGGAGTCATTGGAGCAGCGTTTAGAGACAGACCCACTGACTATAGGAGGTCTGCTAAATCTTGCAGAACAAAGTCCTGATAACTGGTGTATTAGTGTACTGCATTGTGATGGCGATAATGGATGCCATGAAAAGTATCAATGCTCTTTACACATTTAAGTATTTATGAAATTTAATTAATGAGGTTAATGATGAAATTTAAGATGAAACAAACTGCTTTGCTAATAGTATTACTATTATCTATAGGGTGGATAAAAGCTGATGCAATGAATGAAAATAGAATTCATTGTGTGGTATTGAATACTCAAGGAAATCCAATACCATTTGCTAATGTGATGGTTTTTAAAAGTCTAAAAGATTCGATTCCTAGTAACATCTTGTCTGCTGATAATCAAGGAAATTTTAAGCTGGATATAGATGTGCCAATTTGGCTAAAAGTGTCTTGTATGGGGTATGAAACAGAAAGCCTAATCATAAGAAATGTAGATAGTAAAAGCGTTCAAATCAAACTAAGACCATCGGAAAACATGCTCAATGAGGTTACTGTAGATGCTGATAATGTTTTCTTAAAAGACGATAAGATGGTGATTCTTCCTACTTCATTGCAAAAACGAAACGCCCATGATGGGTATAGTATGCTGTCACTAATGTCCATTCCTGGATTATATGTTGATGTTGTAGATAAGACCGTGTCAACTAGAGGAAATGGAACCTTGATATGCATTAATGGTCGTGAGGTGAAATCAGACGAAATCGCAACTCTAAATCCTCAGGATATTAAACGAATTGATTATTATAAAGATTTTTCGCCAGCCCATCCAACGGCTAGCTCTGTAATAGATTTTATCATGAAAGATAGAAATCATGGTGGACAATTATATTTAAACGGGAATCAAAACTTGAATCTACTGAAAGGTAATGATCTGTTGGATTGGAAGCACTACCGAAAGGGACAAGAATTTAATGTGCAGTTTTCCGATAACTATTTCCATTTTAAGCCAAAGGAGGGCGACAACTCCTTGGTTGGAATGCAACTTAATGATCGTACAGTATTGAAGGATGATAAAATACTAGCATCACCTAAGCACAATAATGCTTTGACAGGTAAGCTTTCTTACTTGAAGCAATGGAAAAAAGATATGTTTCAAATAGCTGGGTATCTTAGTAAGAATCATGAGTGGTATCAAAAAAACATTCAAGAAATTTTTGATGGAGTTGATAGAACTTCAACAGATGTAAAGCATAAAGATTATTCTTCTTATGCGTTGCAGTTGTATTATCAACGAAAAACAAAACAGTCAATTTTCAAGGTTAAGTTAAACGGTAGTTATAGTGAGACGGATTTGACAAGAAAGTATAACTCGTTAACTAATATAAACGCGGTTACAAATGAAAAGTTTTATCATGTTAGTCCAAGCGTGCTTTATGGATTACTTATAGGTAAGCAATTAGCATTTGTGGATGTCAATTACTCCTACGATCAAACGAAGAGTATTTATAATGAAAACGGCAAACTGTCTACGAATAAATTGAATTATGACCAAGCTATCATTACCATTGGAGATAATATACAACTGGTATCTCATAAACTAAAGATAACTCCCCAGTTGTCGGAAAGAATAATGACGATAGATGATGGGAAAAATCCGTCTTATACTAAATTTTATTTGGTGCCATCTATGTTTTGGCAAGCGAATTTGGCTTCTCGTAAGACGTTAAGTGGTAACATAGGAGGCGGTGTGTATGACCCACAGATAAAATATTATAATGACTCGGAGCAGACTTTGGATAAATACCAAGTTTTGAAAGGTAATACAGATATTAAGACGAGTAGTACTTTCCTGTCGAATATAACATACAATAGTCTTCATAAATGGGGTATGATAGAGCTGTTTGCGCAATATGAAAATACAAGCAAACTCTTGTTTGAAAATGTGTATTATGATCAAGAAAGGGATTTGTTTGTTCATCGGTATGAAAATGGGGGACTTTATGAGCGACTTCTTATGAATGGTGCCATTCAGTATAATCTGATACCAAAAAGATTGAGCTGGTTGGGGACAGTTGAGTACACTTATAGTATTGAGAGAATATTCCCTTCGCTTACTAATAGTCAAGTGATGTTTGGAACTATATTTACGTATATATGTAAGAATGCAAATGCTAAAGTTGAGTTGTATTCTCCGACTTCTGTCCTTTCTATGGGAACGAGAATTAAAAATCCGATGTCATTAAAAATAGCACTGGGATATAATTATAGGAATTGGCACTTTACGATAAATGCAAAGAATCCTTTTATGAATAATAAAACAACTATAGAGTACAATAGGGACAGGTATTATAAGAATTCACACCAATATAGCCCACGTATTTCTACGAATATGTTTACTTTAGGTTGTAGTTATCGCATTTCGTATGGAAAGAAACACAATTTCCAAGATGTGGAATTAGATAAAAAGGAACGTTCTGGTGTTTTGGAATATGATAAATAGTAATAATAATGAGGCAGTTTGAAGCTTTAAATATAACCGAACTTTGTAGCTCGGCTTTGGAAAAACGTTATTTGGTTAGCTTTCAAAATTCTTTTTTTGAGGCTAACCAAGTAATGGTAGATTTGTTGGTGTGACCTTGCAAATACTTGCTGAAGTGCTATGTCAAGAAAATGGGTATTTGCTATCTTCTATGTGTATGAATTTGTCTCGTTCGCCAGTCTTGCTAATTGTAATCATCAATAAATCACCTTCTATAAAGTGTAAGACAAATTCGATTTGTCCGTGTTATTTGATAAGGATGATAATGCTAAGTAACAGTAAAAAACTTGGTGCAAATCTGCTTAGCATTTTGTACCAAGTTATTTTTTATCATTACTAAGGAGTTTGATAAGCTTTTGCAAGCCCTTTATTTAAGTAAGGAAGGACTTGCAAAAACTTTATATGAGTTCTTTAGAAATCGAGGGTAATACCCTTCTCGTCAATCTTCTTATATGTCTTGTCGTTGACAGTTACATTCTTTGAGTTCTTGGCATCGAAGGTGTGGGTCTTTGCACTTACCTTGATGTTCTCAAGCTTCACGCCATCGGTACGGTTGATGACAATACCATGCTCTGCATTGTTTACCTCCATATCCTTGATGTGGATATTGCTTACCGGCATCTCTGGAAGGCCGTTAAAGTAAGCTGCTCGACGGGCTGTACGGCAGATGACATGGTTGATGTCGATATTGCGGAAGCAAGGAGTTGTTTCATCTACCTTGAACTTCTGTACCTTCTGGCTCTTAGTCTCATCGCCATCGTTGAGAACTTCTACGGCAGACTTGCCACCGTAATAGAGATCGAAGGTGATGACATCTGTCTGGATATCAAACATTGACATGTTGTCGATGTAAATATTCTCTACTACGCCACCACGACCGCGGGTACTCTTGAAACGGAGACCTACATCGGTGCCGAGGAACTGGCAGTCGCTCACCTTGATATTCTTCACACCACCGCTCATCTCGCTACCAACAACGAAACCGCCATGACCCTTGAATACGGTACAGCCGTTTACGATGACATTCTCGCAAGGAATGCCGCGCTTTCTTCCGTCAGCATCCTTACCGCTCTTGATACAGATACCGTCATCGCCTACATCGAAAGTAGAGTTGACGATGAGTGCATTCTTGCAGCTCTCCAGGTCAAGGCCGTCACCATTCTGAGCGTATGAAGGGTTGCGAACCAATACATCTTCTATAAGAACGTTCTCGCACATCAGCGGATGAATGTTCCATGCAGGAGAGTTCTGGAAGATGACACCATTGAGCCAAACGTTCTTGCAGCTTACGAGACTGATCATTACCGGACGGAGGAAACGCTTGATCTCGTTCCACTCTTCTTCTGAAGCAGGAGTCTTAGGCACATTCATGTTGGCACTGTTGTCAGCCTTCAATGCACCCTCTGTTGGGAACCAGTAGTCAGCTCTCTTGAACGCACCGCCACGTGAAGTAATCTGCTTCCACTGTGCATCTGTAACCTTCTGCTTCTTCAAAGGACGCCAGTATTCTCCGTTTCCGTCGATGCATCCCTGACCGGTAATTGCCACGTTGGTAAGATTATGGCCAGAAATAGGCGACTGGCAGCGGCGTGTATCCAGACCCTCGAATGATGTATCTATGAAAGGGTAGAGAGCATCATCTGGTGAGAAAAGGATGACAGCACCTTTTTCGAGATGCAGGTTGATGTTGCTCTTCAATACGATAGGACCTGTGAACCATACGCCCTGTGGAACGATGAGCTTACCGCCGCCTTTCTGAGTCAGCGCATCGATAGCCTTGGCAAAGGCTGTGGTACAGAGAGAAGAGCCATCGCCAATGGCACCAAAGTCCTTGAGATTTACCTCGTTGGCTGGGAATTGCGGACGGGTCACCTTCTCCATCTGGAATGGCAGATTCTCATATAGAGCATCATACTTTTTGATGTCGGTTGCCTGGGCACTTAGCGCCAACAAGCAAGCACATACCATGCTAAAAAATTTCTTCATCTATTTTTTCGGTTTGTTGGGTTATTATATATAAGTTATTTCTTCTGCAAAGATAAATATTATCTTTTGAAAAGCCAAAAATAGAAAGGCTTATTCTAAATAAATCGCTGTAAACGTTTTCGTGAAGTGGGGGATATGATAAGATATAAGCGGATATATAATGATGTTATAAGTGCATATATATATAATAAGGTATATAAACGAAAAAAGGAGAGAAGTGAACTTCTCTCCATCTTGGTACCCAGACCCGGGATCGAACCGGGATGGATTGCTCCACTGGTGTTTGAGACCAGCGCGTCTACCGATTCCGCCATCTGGGCAAATACCACTTTGCTTATTTGCGGTTGCAAAGGTACTAATAATTTTTGAACTGACAAACTTTTTGGGAACTTTTTTTTCGAAAAATGCATTTTTGATGCAGAAACATTAAATTTTTGTTGTTTTTATAGTCCACTTTATTAAATTTCAAGAAAATCTTTGGCACTTTCACGGATAATCACTAACTTTACAGATGAATTTAGAAAACCAACAAAATATTAGACTCAAGATATGAAGAGTAACGGAAATAATTATTGTGTGATATTGGCAGGAGGTAAGGGACGCAGACTATGGCCTTGCAGCCGCAGCAACTATCCGAAGCAGTTTGTCGACTTCTTTGGAGTAGGGCGCACCCAGCTTCAGCAAACCTTTGACCGTATGGCAAAGATTGTGCCTGCCGACCATATATACATCAACACAAATGAAGAATTTGTTCAGTTGGTAAAGGAACAGTTGCCTGAGGTTCCTGCAGAACGAATATTGGCGGAACCTATTCATCGCAACACGGCACCTAGCATGGCATGGGCCAATCATCGCATCTCGATGCTCAATCCTGATGCCTGCATCATCGCAACTCCTTCGGATCAGGCTATCTTCAATGAAGATGCTTTCCGGGAGAACGTATTGGAAGGCCTGGCTTTTGTGGCTGAACATGACCGTTTCCTGACGATGGGTGTGAAGCCAACCCGTCCTGAACCTGGATATGGATATATTCAGATGGGCGAAGCTATCGGCAACGGATTATATAAGGTACAGTCGTTTACAGAAAAGCCGGAAAGAGAGTTTGCCAAGATTTTTGTAGAGAGCGGAGAATTCTATTGGAATACGGGTTTATTCCTTTCTAATGTGAAGTATCTGCGTGAGTGCTTCTGCAAGATTCTGCCTCCTGTACTCCGTGATTACGATAAACAGTATCCGGAATTCAGTGTGGAGACTGAGAACGCTTACATGAAGGAGAGTTTCTCTTCTTATCCGAATATCTCAGTAGATTTCGGCATCCTTGACAAGCCTAGCAATGTCTATATGATGAAGTGTGACTTCGGTTGGGCTGATTTGGGTACCTGGCACAGTATCTACGAGGCGATGCAGAAGAGCAGCGATGACAACGTGGTGATTGACAGCGATGTGATGATGGAGAATTGTCACAATAATGTGATCAAGTTGCCTAAAGGAAAACTGGCTGTATTGAACGGACTGGATGGATTCATCGTGGCAGAGAAAGACAATGTATTGCTGGTATGCAAGAAAGAAGATTCTTCTGCCCTGGTTCGCAAATATGTGAACGAGGTACAGATGAAGAAAGGCGAAGAGTTTGTTTAAGCAAGAATTTATGGAATATAGATAGAAAAAGAGCTGCGAAGCATATTCGCAGCTCTTTTTCTGTTTGAAACTTCTTGCATTTAAAGTTTCTTGAATTCCGTATAAATCTTATCAGCAATTTCCTTGAATTCTTCCTCTGTGAGCTTGAGATGCTCCTTGCGGAAGTTTACATCAGCCTCGCTGTTCATTGGGATGAGGTGGATATGGGCATGAGGAACCTCCAGACCCAATACTACCTGAGCTACCTTCTTGCATGGGAAGGCTGCCTTGATAGCCTTGGCTACCTTCTTGGCGAAAACCTCAAACTCAGCCAGGTCTGCATCCTCCATATCGAAGATGTAGTCCACTTCTTTGCGAGGAATTACCAGAGTATGACCTTTGCCGATAGGGCTAATGTCGAGGAAAGCATAGAACTTGTCGCTTTCTGCACACTTGTAGCTAGGAATCTCTCCTGCTGCAATCTTTGAAAAAATGCTTGCCATAATCGCTAATCAATTTATAATTAATAATTTATAATTTACAATTCATATTATATGATTCTCTTTTTGAAGTCGTTGCATCGGCAACTTTCATTTTCTATAGAGTATATCGGGGTGGCTTACATATAACATAAAAAGGAACCGTCATACGGGCATCGCTGCCGATATGATAGTTCCTTTTATTCCGTTTTATTCAAATGAAATCTTGTCGATGCGAAGATTGATGGTGCCGCGAGGAATCTTGATCTCTGCAACTTCACCTACCTTCTTGTTGAGCAATCCCTGTGCAATAGGAGTCTTGATGGAAATCTTGCCTTCCTTCAAGTTTGCCTCGCTCTCGCTCACGATGGTATAAGTCATCTTTGCCTTGTTAGCCATGTTGGTCATCTCTACCTTCGACATAATCTGCACGCTGTCGGTGCTGAGCTGCTTGGTATCGATAATCTTGGCCTCGGCAATGGTGAGCTTCAGGCGATTGATCTTATCTTCCAGATGAGCCTGTGCCTCTTTAGCGGCATCATACTCAGAATTCTCACTTAAATCACCCTTGTCGCGGGCTTCAGCAATTGCGGCTGATGCCTTAGGGCGCTCTACAGATACGAGCTGTTTCAGCTCAGCTACGAGTTTGTCGTAGCCTTCTTGTGACATGTAAGCCATAATTTTCTTGTTGTTTTAATGTTATTAATAATCGGTTGGCAAGTAGCATAAAAAATAAAGAATTCCAGTGCCAGTGAAGCACCGGAATCCTATATCTTATATGTGTCTCTTGTTTATCCTTTTGTGTATAATTCGAATGCAAAGATAGAACTTTATTTCCGTATCACCAAATTTTTTGGGGGAAATTTTAAAAATATCCTCCTTTTTCCTTCACATAGTTCATTAATTCGCTAAAAATCTGATTATTGCGCAATATCTCCGGGTTGCCTGTCATAATCATCTGCTTTCGGGCACGGGTGATGGCTACGTTCAGCTTGCGGTCGATGATGGCACCGTCTTCTACGAAACTGTTGCCGGCAAGGAAGTCGAGCTGCCAGATGTTCTGGATGGTAAAGCTGTAGATGATGACATCGCGCTGGCTGCCCTGGTACCGTTCTACGGTATCGATGCTGATTTTCTCCAGTTCCGGAATGCCGAGCTTTTCGATGCCTTTGCGTACCATGGCTATCTGGTTGCGGTAAGGAACGATGACGCCTACCGTCTTCTTGGCATCGAAACGCTCTCCATAGAAGCGGTGGATGCGGCGAAGCAGGTCTACCACGATTGCTGCCTCGTTGGCATTGATCTTATCGGATACATTCGGTTCCTTGCAGAATTTGGATGGGAGGAATATCATGCGGTGCTCCTTCAGCAAATCGTCGAGCGCATCTTCTGATGGAAGGGTGTATGACAGTTCTGTCTCCAACTGGTGTGGACATGGCACGGGTTCCAGCTTCTCCCGGCGGTAGAACATCCGATTAGGAAACTCTGCAATCTCGGGATGCATTCTTCCCTGGCGGCGCAGAATGCCGATGAATTCGCTGCGCTCTTCGTGATCTTCCCAATGAATCAGACGTTCGAAGAGGGAGTTGCGGCAGTTGGTAAGACAGATGTCCTGCAGGATGCTCATGTCGATGACTCCACCTTTCTGACTGTCGTTGATGGTAGGAATGCCTGAATCCTGCTCGCTCTGCTGCACCACGGCTGGCAACTGCTTGTAGTCGCCGATGAGGATGAACTTATCCACGGCAGACAGGAGACCGATGAGATTTGGCTCCAGTATCTGGCTCGACTCGTCGATGATGGCAAGCTTGAAGTGCTTCAGCGAGAAGATGAACGGCTTGGAGGTCATCATCGAAGTGGTGCCCACGATTACACGCGTACCTATTATATATTGTTTGATGGCTTCGAGCTTCGGACAGTCGCTGATGGCTTTCTCTATCAGATAAGGGCGGAACCGCTCATCGCAGGAGTACTCGCTGCCGAGGCGAAGGAATGGGATGCCGGAATCTACCAGCATCTCGCAGATTTCATCCACGGCACGGTTGGTATAACTCATCAGGAGGATGGAGGATGCAGGCTGCTGAGCCGTCTTGCCTCCCGAGGCGATGCTTTCTGCTGTCGGCATTCCCGTTCCATCGTTCAATGCTTCTTCTACCATAAACTTCAGGGCACGGCTGGTCTTTCCTGTTCCCGGAGGTCCCACGAGCAGGAAGTAATCCTGTGCCTGCTTGGCACGGAGAATGATGTCGTCCAGTACATCATCGTAATGTCTGGTTAATGTAAGCGAGGCATCTCTTTGCGGAGCACGCTGTCCTAACAGCAGGTCGCGCTTCTCCTTGGGTGCACAGATAAACTGGTGCAGGTTGCGGATGCTTCCGCCTGTTGATGCATCGCTCGTTCCATGTTCTATGGCGTAAGGCAGATTCATCTCGAAGATATCGGCATTCTGCTGTCCGTCGGTGAGATGCACCACAATCTCGTCGCTGTGAATCTCCTGCAGTACACCTTTATATAATATAGCCTTTCTCACATCGGGTTCTTCCTTCAGCTTGTAGGTATAGAGATATACCATGTCGCCGATGCGGAAGTTGGGCAGGAAGTCTTTTCCCTGGTCGGGCACGCTGAGGGTGATGGTATCATATCCGCTTCCTGCGCTGCTCTGTTCCTTCCGGATGATGTGCAGGTCGGTATAGATGTTGCCCGCATCTTTCTTTTCGGCGAGTGGCATGGTCCAGAGGTCGGAACTGGATGTGTTCGTTCCTTCCTGTGCGCCCACCTTGCTGATCATCTGCTCTCTGAGCACAAAGGTCATCATGCGGCAGAAGTAGGCTTCCTCCAGTGGCGATAGGGCATGGAGTGGGTCGGTGATGGCACTGAGCTGAGGCTTCAGGTACTTGTTGTAGAAGAAGTCCTGGGTGCCGGCTACATTGAGAACTTCGGGGGTAAACTCGTTCAGCGCATGCTCAAAGCCTTCCTTGGCTATCTCGAAGGAGGCGGCTACCAGTTGGTTTCTGTAGGTGATGGCTTCCTGGAAGAGCTTGCGGTAATAGGCTACCACCATCAATCCATCTTGCGGCTGATACTTGGAGTAGAGCAGACGGATATTCACGCGGTCGTTGCTCAGCTTGAAGTTGTGCTGCAATACGCCATAGTAGAGCAGCAGCTGCACATAGTGTGGCTCCAGCTGATAACTGTGATACCCCGGATCAACCTGATGGGTTTCGATATTCATGTTGCGTCCCGATTTCTGCTCCACCAGCAGTTTGCAGTCAGTGGTCATCAGGTCCACACGTCCCTGTATGCCGAGTGCTTCGCAGACGAACGAAGGTTCGAGGATGGCTTTCTTCCTGTCGTAAAGACTTTCGCCACGGAAGGCTGACATCTGTGCCTGCGATGCGGTGCGGGGAAAGAGAATATCCACTACCTGCTGCAGATTGAATGCCTGCAGACTGGCATCGGTATAGAATTTCTTGGCATCAAACCAGGGACAGGTGCAGAACTCCAGTGCTTTCTCCCTGAAATTCGTCTTTATGGTTTCGTTCATCTGGTATTTGCCGTTTGTATTGATGATGTCATCCAGCGCAGCACCGGCAAAGTTACCGAGCAGGGTAGCCTGGGTGTTGGCACGGGGTTTCATCTGGTTCAGCAGATAGAGCAGGGGATGATGACCGAAAGCCGTGAAGCAGGTGGCGATACTACTGATATCTACCAGATAATCGGGTTCTACCACGATGAGCCGGGGAGTGATGATGGGCTGCTTTACCTGACAGTCGAGCAGGTTGAGCTGCATACCTTCCTTCAGGATATCCCAGAGATAGGTATGGTCGATATGGTTCTCTTCATCTTTCAGTTGAACGAGATATTCCTCTTCGTCAGCATCCTGGTCGATGTCTACACGGATAAAGTCGCTGTCCCAGTTCTTCACGATGCAGCGGATGCGGCGGTTGTTGATTTCCAGTCCCTTCTGATAAGGGCGGTTGGTATGGGGAATGAGCACGTTTAGCTCGTGAGGTACATCCACTCCGAATACGGCGGAGATGAAGATGGCAAGGGCACGGGCATCATATTTCAAATCTTCGCTTGAAAGCGGTTCCTGCGAATTACTGTGCCGGCGCATGGTCTGGATGGCAATCTTGTCTGCCACCTTGATGCCGTGAGCCTTGCAGAGATAATCCACCTGGGAGAAAAGGTTACCGAAAGCCTGTTTGGTATCCTTCACTCCTTCGTGGCAGCAGAGGATGAGCGTATCGTGCATCATCTTGTTGCGTGTCTTCGGCTCCAGTTCGGGGAGCGTCAGTAGTTCCCTTACCCGCTGGAAAAGTTCAGCGGCGCTGATATTGTTTTGATTCATAGACTACAAAGTTACGAAAATTATAACTACTCTTATAATAAAGGTATTTATAATTATTGATAATTAACTGTTGAACAGGAATGCGTATTTAAGGAAATTTAGGGCGTTCGTGCCAAAAAGTGTATCTTTGCAGCAAAAGTACTAAAAAATAATGCAAGAAATGCTTGCCGTATCATTTCTTTTTTGTATATTTGTAGCCCCCAATTGAAAAGAAGGGGTATTATTAATCTAAAAGTATTAAACAATGACAAAAGAAGAATTGATGCATAGAGCCATTGAGCTCTCAAAGAATAGCGTGAAGACAGGTGGCGGACCTTTTGGTGCTGTGATAGCCAAGGACGGTATCATCATCGCTGAGGCTTCCAACAGTGTAACCATCGACCTCGATCCTACGGCTCATGCCGAAGTGAACTGTATCCGACAGGCTACCCGCAAGTTGAAGACCTTCAATCTGGAAGGTTGCGAGATCTATACCTCCTGCGAGCCTTGTCCGATGTGCCTGGGTGCCATCTATTGGGCACATCTCGACCGTATCTATTATGCCAACGACCGGAAGGATGCGGCAAAGATAGGTTTCGATGATGAGTTTATCTATGAGGAGATAGACCGCAAGATAGAAGACCGCCACAAGCCGATGATTGCCCTGATGCGCGATGAGGCGCTCGGTGCCTTCCGCATGTGGGAGGAAAATGCGGAAAAGACGGAGTATTAATGAGATAAGATAAAAAGGGAAGGTTGCACGGAATATGAACTGCAGCCTTCCTTTTTTCGTAGATTCTTCTTGTATTCTATCATGCGGGATAGAGAAAAATGGAGAAAAGGAACGATTTCTCAGATTTTCTTTGTAATTTTGCCGCCAAATTCAGAAAAGACCCTGAATTGATGGACAATGGAAATTCTCTAATTATTATAACGACAATGGAACAGTCAATAGAAAATCTCTACAAATTAGACGGCAGAGTGCCCGTAGGTAAAGCACTCCCATTTGGTCTTCAGCATGTGCTGGCGATGTTCGTCAGCAATATTGCGCCAATCATGATTCTCGCTGGTGCGATAGGTCTGGACAGTTCGATGAGCGCCGTGCTTATCCAGAACTGTATGGTCATCGCCGGTATCGGTACCTTGGTGCAGCTTTATCCGGTATGGCGTATCGGTTCTCGCCTTCCTATCGTGATGGGTATCTCCTTCACCTTCCTTTCGCTCGCCATCGCCATTGCCGGTGCTCATGGTATGGGTACTTTGATAGGCGCTGTCATCATTGGTGGTCTGGTAGAAGGAACACTCGGACTTTTCGCCAAGTATTGGATCAAACTCATTCCGCCTGTAGTAGCCGCTACCGTGGTAACAGCCATCGGTTTCTCGCTCCTTCCTGTTGGTGCCAACTCTTTTGCGGGTGGTCAAGGTGCAGCTGATTTCGGTAGCATGAACAACTGGGTTGTGGGTTCTGTCACTTTGCTGGCTTGTCTGCTTTGTCAGATCTTCGCCAAGGGTTTCTTGCGTTCTCTCTCTGTATTGGTTGGACTGCTGGTAGGTTACATCCTGGCGCTGTTTATGGGAATGATAGATTTCAGCGGACTTTCTGGTCTCTCTATCGTAGCTTTGCCAAAGATTTTGCCATTCACTCCTGAATTCAATATCGGTGCTATTCTCTCGGTGGTAGCTGTATATCTGGTTTCTGCCACAGAGACGATTGGTGATACTTCTGCGCTCTGCAACAGTGCGTTGAAGCGTGATCCTAAGACCAAGGAGATGGGAGCGGCAGTCTGCTGCGATGGTTTCGTAAGTTCGGTTTCCGGTCTTTTCGGTTGTACTCCTATCACTTCTTTCAGTCAGAACGTAGGTTTGGCAGCGATGTCGGGAGTAGTGAACCGCTTTACTATTGCCATGGGTGCCATCATCATGATTATCGGTGGTATCTTCCCAGCTATCGGTTATGTATTGACTACGATTCCTCAGGCTGTATTGGGCGGCTGTACCATCATGATGTTCGGTAGCATCCTCTTTGCCGGTTTCGGCATGATGGCGCGTACAGGCTTCTCTCAGCGCAACATGGTCATCGTGAGCCTCTCGCTCAGCGTAGGTCTCGGATTCACATCTGCAACAGGTATGTTCAACATCTTCCCAGAGATTGTGCGCACCGTTTTTGCAGATAACTGTGTGGCAGTAGTCTTCCTGCTCGCCGTTATCCTGAACCTCGTGTTGCCGAAGAATCTGGATAAGGCATAATCGCAGCTCGCCCAGAAAGAAAAGGTAAATCGCCACACGCCCTGAAAGGGCAGAAGCTCCTAGCCCAGGGTAACACCCTGGGGGTATGATGATTTTAACAACCTCGCCCTGTAAGGGCAAAAGCTTTGATTATGTGAAGCTTTTGCCCTTACAGGGCGACATTTTTGTTTGTATGTTAACCCAGGGTGTTACCCTGGGCTAGGAGCTTCTGCCCTTTCAGGGCGTGTGGCGAAGAAGAAGAGAATTCTTCACTCTTCCCTCTTCACTTTATTGTCCTCCCAGTCTTTCGAAGAAGGTGATGATTTCTTCGAAGGTCTTGAATTCATCGCTGCCGTATTCTATCGTCGTACCCATGAAACCATCGCATGGGCGAGGGTCGATGAAGTAATCGCCGTAGAGCAGGTTCTTCTGGTTGCAGAAGATGATGTGGTTGTAGGCTGGGGTAGAGAGATATTCCTCCACCCAGGTCTGTACCTTCGCCATGTATTCATGGTCGTTGGTTGGCGCTGGGGCTACGATGTATACATTATAATGCTCTATCAGCATCTCGTAAGCCTTGTGCATCGAGCTGGTTGCCTTCATGTAACTGTCGTGCAGGGCATCGAAGTCGATGTATACGATAGGGCGCTCCTTGCCGTTCTGCTTGTCGTCAATCCAGCGGATTACCGGACAGAGATAGTGGAATGCTACCTTGTCGATAAGTCGGTGCTCGCCATGGAATGGGATGGCGAGCGGATAGTGCTCATGGAAGAGGTCGAAGGTGTGGACCAGCGGATCAGCATCGCCGAAGAGACCGTAAACACGTTGCTGCTCCTCGGGAGTAATGTCCTGGAAGCAACGCTCGGTAAAGTCACGGTATTCCTTGATGAGGCCTTTGTTAACCATCAGTTCGTTCACTCCGTCCTTTCTAGGGTTCTGGAATTCCTGCTTGCCGGTCATGCTGCTCATTGTATCGCCCATCTTGAAGGCAGGGTTTACGAGGATGCGGTCGAATCCTTTCAGCAGTTCGGTATACATGCCTCCCATCGAGGTACCGATGATGAGGTCGGGCTTCTCAGTCTCCGCCATCTTCTGCAGCATCTCTATGCCCTCTTCCGGATGTACCGGGATGTCTTCAGCCACGAGGGTGGCATTCGGCATCAGTTCCTGCAACATCTTTACGGTGCCGCTCTGTGCAGAAGAGAGGAAACCATGAACATACATGATTTTCTTGCCCGCCATGAGGTCGGGGAATTGTTTGATATATGGATTCATATTCTTATAGTTTTATAGGGGGCATCATATCATGCTCCCTGAACATCTTATTCATTTCTGCTGCAAAATTACGCTAAATTGCAGACAAAACAAAATTATTGGGCGATAAACTTCCTTGTTTGCGAAAAAAGTAGTAATTTTGCACCCAATAACCATATTAAAGTTCAAGTCATAATGGATTTACTGAAAGAAAGAATTATGCAGGAGGGCAGATGCTTTCCTGGTGGAATCTTAAAAGTAGACAGCTTTGTAAACCATCAGATGGACCCTATTCTGATGATGGACTTAGCTAAGGAATTCGTGCGCCTTTTCAAGGACATCAAGTACAACAAGATTATTACTATCGAGGCTTCGGGCATCGCGCCTGCCATCATGGTAGGTTATCTGACCAATCTTCCTGTTGTGTTCGTCAAGAAAAAGCAGCCTAAGACTATGGAGGGTATGATTACCTCTGTGGTTCACTCTTTTACAAAGGACCGCGATTATACGGTTTGTGTGAGCAACAGTTATCTTACTCCTGAGGACCATGTTATCTTTATCGATGACTTCCTTGCCAACGGTAATGCGTCTAAGGGTGTGATGGACCTTTGCGAGAAGGCTGGTGCCAAGATTGAGGCGATGGGTTTCATCATCGAGAAGGCTTTCCAGCATGGTGGTGACTTCCTGCGTAAGGAGGGAATCCGTTATGAGGCGCTCGCTACCGTAGAGAGCCTGGATGATTGCAAGATTGTCTTGAAGTAAAATCTTTTATATATATTAAAAGCCGCCTGTAATAGGGCGGCTTTTTTATTTGATAATGTCTGCGGCATAGATGCCCATTACTTTGTATCCGTTCGGATTCGGGTGGAGCCAGTCGCCGCTGGCATATTCCCGCTTCATCCTTCTGTCATCATTCGGATCTTGAAGCAGCTTGGCGAAGTCTAGAATGCCATCTGCTTTCTTTGCCTGACTTCGAATCCAATCGTTTACATAGAGTCGGGCTGCTTCGTGGAAGTGGCTGTAGTAGCCGGCACCCTTGAAAGGCGTGATGGTGCCCAGGTAAACTTTCATCTTCCGGGCCTTCGCCTTTCTCATCATTCCCTGTATGCTCTCTATAATCTGGCGGGCTACCGTCTCGCTGTTTCCGCTCTTGGCAGCACCTATGTCGTTGATGCCTTCAAAGATAATTACCTTCTTTACACCGCTCTGCATCAGAATGTCTCGGTCGAAGCGTTCCTTGGCGAGTGCCCCGAAACCGCCCGGCACGGTTACGCGGTTGTTGCCGATGCCCAGGTTCAGTACACCCTGGTTGGTTATCTTATGTTTCAGCTGCAGCATCTCCGACATAACATCGGGCCACCGGTTCTGGGCATTATCCGTAGAACATTTGCCGTCGGTGATGGAGTTGCCCATGATGGCGATGGCACTCATGTTGGTGCTCATCGTATACACATCGATGCCGCTGATGTTGTACCAGTGGTTCTCACGGAAAGCCTTTTCGAAGTTGGAGTGGGCATTGGTTACTCCCTTCATGATATAAGAGGTGGTACGTGAGCCCATGTGGACGGTAGGCACATCGGGAGCCGAGGTGTAGTTGATGGTGATGGCTACGCGCTCCAGGTTCTTGAGATTGAACTTCAGCGCATCGCTCACTATCTGCCTGCCGGCAGGGATGGTAGCCTTGTAGCTGTTGCCGAACTTGAAGTATTGAGCCGATTTGGCATCAATCTTGAAGGAGTCTTTGGCGTGGGCGATATAGATGGAGCGTATCACTACGGGTTGCATCGAGTAGATATTGCTCAGTTTCAGTCTTATCACGTCGCCTCCTACGCTTACCTTTACTATCTGGCGAACCGAACGGTTTGTCATGTTGTTATTATAGGGCATAAACGCTTTCACCACAGTCTGCGGTGCCGTAGCCCAAGTTCCAATCCATGTTTGTGCCGCCATCTGTAGTGTGTATGTGCAGATGAAGCATAGTATCATTATAAATCTTTTCACCTTGTTGTATTTTTAAAGTATATATTTGTATGTTAATGGGGTGTTGTCATTAGGCTCGGCAGACCTGCTGACTGCAGTCGGCAGAGCTGCTGACTAGGCTCAGCAGAGCTGCCGAGCCTAGTGGAAATCTTCAAGAAGCAGTCTGCTTGAACCTCAGATATAGTCTCCTAGAACCTCAGATACTGACTCTTTGAACCTCCTAATCTATATCTTTGCCCCAGCTCAGGCGTATCCTTGTGCCAGATGAGCCGTCTCGTTACGTTTATTCAGCCGCATTGTTATACTTGCTCAGCCGCCTTGTTGACCATGTTTTTCGTTTAAGGTCTCAATTTGCGACCTTAAACGTTTTGCTTTTGCATACCTTTATCTCAAATGTGGTGCAACTTCTCCATTAGGTAAAAGAATTCCTGCCCTAATTAAAAAGGCACGTGCTGCTTCTTTACTGGCAGTAGAAGCCTTTCTTGCAGCCTCTAATCTTTCTTGTCTTTTGCTATCAAATAAATCCATATTCTACCTCCTTGTTTTAAAAGTTGAACATTTCTTCTGCAAAGATTATGCAAACGAGCGCAATGTAAGCTTGCTTACAGATTGCCGAGCGCCGCTAATCTTCTGCAAAGATTATGCCAGCGAGTGCAATGAAAGTTTACTTTCAGATTGCCGAGCGCCGCTAATCTTCTGCAAAGATACGCTTTTCTTCTGAAAGATGCAAAGAATTATTGAAAAATGTTTGAGGATGAGGGAAATAAAAAGAAAAACAAAAAAAACGGGTCATCACCAGCATCGAATAATCTGGGAGAGGGCTTTACCGGGACAGCGCTGCAAAGATAATAATTAAAATGGAATATGCCAAAGATCTTTTCGAAAAATTACGTCCCGACGTATCTGTTGCTACGTCGGGACGCGTCTGTTGCTACATCGGGACGTAGGAAATGCTACGTCGGGACGTAATTTTTGCTGCATCGTGGGAGGTTTTTCGATAAAGAGCATAGAAAAGCACTAAAAAATGAATAGAAAATAAGCGTTTTTGCTCAATGTTTTCAACCTTTTAGCTCCAAAAACACCTCTAAAACGCCCGAAAATCGCTGTTTTTTGCAAAATGTGGCAATAGGTGGCAATAAGGTGGCAATAAAAAAGCCCCTTATTGCCACCCGTTATGCTCTTATTATCAGTTACTTATAATAAGCGTGGCAAATGTGGCATTAGATTTGAGAAATCATATTCATGTGCGTAAAGAATCTTTGTTTCTCAAACATTCCATCAAAATCCGATTTGTATAAATACTATTGCCCTCGTTTCTTCTTGGGAAAATGTTCTAGCTGTAATGGTAGAAGTTTTTCGGGAAAAGTTTTGGAGATTAGGAGATAAAGTATTATCTTTGCCATCAGATTCAAAAACGAATAATCAAACTGAGTTATGATAGTAAGACCAAAGCGCATTTATCGCAAGCGCATACCATACGGTATGCAGAATTTTGAGGATGTCATAAAAGAGGATTGTTACTATGTGGACAAGACTCCTTTCATAGAGCAAATAGAAGAATCCAACAAGTATTTCTTCTTCATTCGCCCTCGCCGTTTCGGCAAGACACTTACCCTCTCCATGCTTGAGAATTACTATGACATCAATAAGAAAGACAAGTTTGAGGAAATCTTTGGCAAGCTATACATCGGGCAGAATCCTACACCAGAGCATAATACATATCTCATCATCCACCTCAATTTTGCCGAGGTGGCAGCTGGATTGGATGATTATAAGGATGGATTGGACAACCATTGTCGCCTTGTATTCAATTTCTTTTGTGACATCTATGCACATATTCTTCCTGCCAATACCAAGGAAGGAATGGAAAAGTTAACAGATGCAGTGTCTCAACTGAGGTTTCTTTGCCAGAAATGCCAGGAGGTGGGAAAGAAGATTTATCTCTTCATCGATGAGTACGACAACTTCACCAATATGATTCTCGCCCATGAGGAGCATCTTATGAGGTATCGCAACCAGACCCACGGAGAGGGATATTTGCGCCAGTTCTTCAACACCATCAAGGGTGCGGCTGGCAATACCCTGGGCAGAGTGTTCGTTACGGGAGTAAGCCCTGTGACCATGGATGACCTTACCAGCGGATTCAACATCGGAACCAACTATTCGCTCTCATCTGACTTCAATGAGATGACGGGATTTACCGAGGAAGAAGTGAGAGAGATGCTGGATTATTACGGCAGCGTCCTGCCATTCAATCACACTACCGATGAGCTGATCAAGGTGATGAAGCCTTGGTACGACAACTATTGCTTTGCAGAGGATAGATATGGTGAGACCACCATGTACAACTCGGTAATGGTGCTCAACTTCGTAGATAATTACATCCGAAGCAATTACCAAATCCCTAAAAAGATGGTGGAGACCAACATCCGTATCGACTATGACAAGTTGCGAATGCTCATCCGCCACGACAAGGAGTTCGCCCACGACGCTAGCGTCATCCAGCAGTTGGTGACCCAGGGATTCGTGATAGGCACGCTCAACGAGAACTTCCCTGCCGAGCGAATCAATGACCCAGACAACTTCCTCAGCCTGCTGTTTTATTTCGGCATGGTGACGATAGACGGAACATACAAGGGTGAGACCAAGTTCATCATCCCGAATGAGGTGGTGCGTGACCAGATGTACACCTACCTGCTCGACACCTACAAGGAGAACGACTTGGTATATGATAGATATAGCAAGGGTAAACTGGAGAGTAAACTGGCATACGATGGACAATTCAAGCCATACTTTGAGTATATCGCCGACTGCCTGAAGAAGTACTCCTCCCAGCGAGACAAGCAGAAGGGAGAGGCTTTCGTGCATGGCTTCACCTTGGCGATGACGAGCCAGAACAAGTTCTATCGCCCTATCTCTGAGCTGGACAATGACGGCGGCTATGCCGACATCTTCCTCTCTCCGCTCTGTGACATCTACAAGGACATGGTAGATTCATATATCATCGAGTTGAAATATTGCAAGAGCCAAACCACAGATGAGCAAGTGAAAAAGCTCTTCGAGGAGGCTTCAGCTCAAATCTCTCGCTATGCGGACAGTGATATGGTCAGAGAGGCAGTAAAGACTACAAAGCTCCACAAGCTGGTGGTTATCTACCGCGGAGCGGAAATGGTGGCTTGCGAGGAGATATAAAACTATTTCAACCATACAGGTCGAAAATGTTTGAGAGAGATAAAAAGAAAATTTTCGACGACATCTATTGTTTGGCCTTTCGATCTACATACAGTGATTACAAAGTCACAATTCATTTGTAGTATTTCGGTTCAGGGGAGATTGTCCGTGTATAGACAATCTCTCCTGAGCCCATTTATGTCATTTTTGGGGAACGAGAAAATGGGAAAGTGACGAAAAGTGGTAAAACTACCACTTTTTGCTTGTAAATCACCCTCGCTAATCTTATGCAAAGATACGCTTTTCTTCTGAAAGATGCAAGGAAATGAGAAGAAAAGTTTTAGCAAGGGATAACTGGGAGGTCAGGTTTGTTACCTGTCCAATAGCAAGAATGCCCTATAATCTAAGGATAGAGCGGCTAGTGCGCACACCTTTTTAGTATAATAAATCTAAAAATTTTTGGTTAGAACTCTACTTTCGCATATCTTTGCACTTAAAAAAAATGGCACATGTGCCAGAAATTTTAAGTAGCATGAAGGAAATTAAGCGCGAATATTATCTCAACCAACTCATATCAAGCAAACAAAATGGCTTGATAAAGATAGTTACAGGTATCAGAAGATGTGGCAAATCATATCTTCTATTCAAGTTGTTTAGAGATCATCTCCTGGCAGATGGCATTTCTCCAGACCATATTATATCTCTGGCTTTGGATGATATACTGAACGATGAATACTGTGACCCCAAGAAACTGCTACACTATATTAAAGGTAACATCAAAGATTCTGAAATTCATTATGTCCTATTGGATGAAGTTCAAATGGTAAACAACTTTGTTGGAGCCTTGAACAGTCTTCTTCATATAGACAATGTGGATGTCTACGTAACAGGAAGCAATTCTAAGTTTCTATCTTCCGACATTGCCACAGAGTTCAGAGGAAGAGGTGATGAAATACGTATTTACCCTCTGTCTTTTTCTGAATATGTATCGGCTTACGATGGCAACAAAGAAGATGCATGGCGAGATTATATTACGTATGGCAGTTTGCCTTTAATCTTGTCTTTGGATACCCAGCAAAAGAAGATGAGTTATCTGCGTAATCTCTATACTACGGTGTATCTAAAAGACTTGATAGACAGAAATAATGTCAAGAAAAACACGGAGTTCGACTCTCTTGTTAAAGTAATGGCATCATCGGTAGGCTCACCATGCAATCCGAATAAATTGAGCAACACTTTCAAGAGCGTAAGCAATGCAGACCTGTCTCCGTTAACAATCGACAATTACTTAGGATTCTTGCAAGAAGCCTTCCTGATAGAGAAAGCGATGCGGTATGACATTAAGGGGAAAAAGTACATCGGTACATTGTCTAAATACTATTTCGTAGACTTAGGACTGCGCAATAGCCTTCTGGATTTCCGTCAAATAGAAGAAACCCATCTCATGGAAAATGTGATATACAATGAATTACGATGCCGTGGCTATCTTGTGGATGTTGGTATGGTAGAAACTCGTACCCGAACACCGCAACAAGGAATGATGCGCAAGCAATTGGAGGTAGATTTTGTAGTCAACAATGGCTCTAAGCGTTATTACATCCAGTCTGCCCTTGCTCTTCCAGATAAGGAAAAGATAGAACAAGAATCTGCATCACTAAAACATATCTCAGATAACTTCCAGAAGATAATCATAGTAAAGGACAATATTGTTTCTCATCACAATGAAGCAGGCATCTTGTTCATAAGCTTGTTTGATTTTCTTTTGCAACGAAACATATTAGAATAGGCTTCTACTTTTAAAAAGTGGCACATGTGCCATAAATTTTAAGTAGAGGCATTTAGGAGTACGAAATCGGATGTTACTATTGCCGTCTGAGTTCCGCAAGGTGTTAAAGTACATCAATGAGCGACTGATCCGATGGGTGATGCGTAAGTACAAGCGCTTCTCCAAGGGTAAGAAGTTTAGCAAAGCGTATGAATGGCTTGTGGAGTATGCGGCACACAACAGAAATGAGTTTTTACCCTGGGTAAAGGGATTTGTACCCTATCCACGTCTAGGTTAATAAAGAATATAAACTTATGAACAAAAGAGTTAAGTGCGAAGAGCCTTGTGATGGGAGGCTGTCAAGCATGGTTCCGAGAGAAGGGTGGGTGAAATTCCCTCCACTTACTCGACAGCAGAACTGAAATCTTGGTACCGTTTGCAGCGATACAAGCGGTACCGATTGCAGTGATAGCATGGTACCGATACAGCGCCATCGTCACCATATCTCTGCAAAAGAAGGTGGTACACAAAGTCTGCTGTGAGAAAAATTCTTGTGGCTGATTTTGTATTACGATTGTTCTACAGGATAGTCGCAAGAACGAAAGTATATAAATCAAAAAGCGATTATCAAGAATGGAAAGAAAAAGGCTCAGGGGAGATTGTCCGTGGATAAGACAATCTCCCCTGAGCCAGTATTTACCTCTGTTCGGGATAAGAAATGTTGTCATGTATTGAGGATCTTTGATTCTCAAACATTCCTTCAAAATCCGATAGGTATAAATACTATTTATTGCCATCGTTTCTTCTTGGGGAAATGTCTGAGAGAGAGGGAGATAAATAAAAAGAAAAAGGTGTATCCCTTTGCCCATTGTATTGGGCAATAAGGATACACCTTAATTATATATTCTTATGAGAGTAAGAGATTACTCACCATATTTGTCATTCTGCTTGATATTAGGGTTTGCATTGATTTCGCTCTGAGGAATAGCAGAGATTGCTTTGTAATAGTCACGATCGAAAGACATTTCCTCTGAGTTCAAAATCTGGTGCCAACCTTTGTCTGCTTCGCTGGTATAACGAACAATCTTTTCATTGCGACGGAGACAATCGAAGTAACGGTGGCCTTCACCAACCAATTCCTTACGACGCTCGATAGAGATTCGTTCTGCAGTGATGTTTTCTGCTGTTACAAGCTTAGATTCATCAGAGGTACGATTCTCAATAATTGCATTGAGATACTCAGCTGCCTTTGTCTTGTTACCAAGATTAAAAGCACACTCGGCAGCAGTTAAATATACCTCAGAAAGGCGCATCATAGGTACATTAGAGTAACGTGGATCACCATTTACTGCAGGAATTTTGTTCAACCAAACTTTGTTGTCGCCATAAACTTTCTTGTTTTTTGAATTCAGAGATGCCAAGAATACGTTATTACGAACATCCTTTGGATCTGAAGATAACATATCTACGAAACTCTTAGTAGCAACAACATCACTATATCCTACATGGTCATCACTCTGCTCGTTGTACAGATATCCAATACCATTTCGGTCAGTCCAGTCTTTATTGTCATTAATCAGAATTTCAAAGATCATCTCATTTTCATGAGCTGCACTTGTTTCATACCAAGCTCCAGCATACTGGTCCTTTGTCCACAACTGATATGGAGAGTTGTTGATGATATCCTCAGAAACATTCAGAGCCTTTTCCCATTCACCCATTGTCAGATAAACACGAGCAAGGAGCGTCTTAGCTGCCCAAACATTGATATAGCCCTGGTCTTTATCCTCTGTTAATGCATTAGAGTTGATGGCCGCAGTTAAATCTTTGAGAACTTGTTCATAGTTCTCTTTAACTGTCAAACGTGGCAACTGGCAAGTTGCAATGTCTGCTGCTGAAACAACATTCTCAGTAAATGGAACACCCAATGATGCACCATTGTCTTCTGTATATGTTTTACCATAAATGCGTGCCATATCAAAGAGGGCCATTGCACGAAGAACCAAAGCTTGGCTCTTGTAATTTGCTATAGTTGCTGCTGCTTCGTCCTTATCTTCTAGTTGACCATCTGCTGCAGCGATGATGCGATTAGCACGTCCCATAACAATATAAGGTGACTGCCAAATTGCATTGCCAGAGAATGCTGTACCTGTAGTGTATTGCATGAGATAGTAGAATGAAGCACGGTTACTGTTAGTACCTGCCAATTCGTTACTTTGCATATCATCTGCATGAACATCACCATACAGGAACATATTGGCTCCATAATAATCAATCAAAGTGCTATTGCCCTTTAAACCAGCATACAAACCCGCAACAGCAGTTCCCATGTTGTCGCTATTTGTGATACCTTCCTTTTCCTCTACACCATCTGATGGTTCAAGGTCAAGCCAGTTGTTTACGCAGGAAGTCAGGACTGTTGCTGACAAAGTTGCGCAAAGTGTTGCTTTATATATAAATTTAAATACTTTCATTTGTCTAATCATTTTTGTTTAGAAACCGAGTTCGATACCGAATGTGAATGTTCTCAATGCAGGAGTCTCAAAAGTGCAAAGACCATCTACTGGAACCTCTGGGTCTACTGTGAGATCCTTAGATTTCCAGGTCAGCAAGTTAGATGCTGCAAAGTATGCACGTGCCTTGCTAAGACCCAATTGTGAGATGAAACTCTTAGGAGCGTTGAAACCAATAGACAAACTCTTGATACGCAAGTAGTCTGTAGACATCATCCAACGTGAAGACATTGGTGTGGTAGAACCATACTGGAACTTAGGCAATTTTGCATTGTCGCCTGGCTTCTGCCACATATCCTCGATCTTATAGTAAGCAGGTACTGCACCAGAATAGAGGAATGAACCACCATTGGAATGCTGCCATGTTGCATAATCCATAGCGTCACCGCCTAAAGAGAATGTCAAGGTCATACCAAAGTCGATAAACTTATAGCGCAAAGTATTTGTCAAACCACCTTCAATAGCTGGATCATGCTTGCCAACGATTGTCTTGTTAGCTTCAGCATAGTTTGTTGTAGTCTCACCAGTACCATCATTCTTATAGTACAATTCATTACCGGTTTCAGGGTCAACACCAGCATATTCGTATGTATAGTAAGAGTAGTATGGCTCACCTTCCTTATGGATTAATATTCCACTGATGATTTGATTCTGACCACCATAAAGCTTAGATACCTTGTTGCTATTATGAGCAAGGTTCAGAGTTGTAGTCCAAGTGAAATCCTTTGTGTTAAAGTTATTCGATGTGATAGTAACTTCATATCCGGTATTCTTCAACTCGCCAACATTCTGAGGAGAAGTGAGTGCATAACCAGGAGAAGAGAAATAGCCAGGTACAGCAGATACTGGCAAATCGAAGATCAAATCACTTGTTGTACGAGTATAGTAATCAAATGTCAAAGACAGACGATTCCAGAAATTCAAGTCGATACCGATATTCAGAGCCTTGTTCTTTTCCCACTTCAAGTTCTCGTTTGCGATACCTGAGATGGCAGAACCATTGGTGCCGTTATAGAAGAAGCCCCACTTATACCATGATTTGTAACCATAGTAAACTGATGGCTGAGTACCATTTACACCATAAGATACACGAATCTTACCATCAGTCAATACATCTTTGATAGGATCCATGAATTTCTCACTTGTGAATCTCCAAGAACCAGACAAAGACCAGAAGTCGCCCCATCTGTTTTCGCGAGCCAAGCGAGAACTACCATCACGACGATAGCTAACACCAAAGTAATACTTATCAGCATAATTGTAATTAACACGGCCTAAGAATGATGTTAAGCGATAACCTTGCTTGTCTGTTTGAGTACTTGTGTTATTCGCATTTTCAAACTCATACTTATCGCCTGGATAAGAATCACCACTGAGATATGTCTGAGTGTAGTGATAATCCTCTGTCTCAAAGCCAAGTAAAGCATCTACGTTATGCTCGCCAAATGACTTGTTATAAGAAGCCTGTGTCTGAGTATTCAATGTGTTGAATTCATTGATAATACGCTGAGCAACACCACCTGGTGCACCATCATTAGAGAAACGGTCCCAAAGAACAGTTTCAGTAGAGTTGATGTAATCGTATGAAACCTTCTCGCTTATCTTCAAGTTGTCCCATACGTTGTATGTCAACTGCATACTGTTCAAAGCACGGTTGATGACGTTCTTGTCAGAACTATGCTCCTGCTCGTAAAGTGGGTTTACACCAAACATACCGCACTGTGTCAAGTTTCCTTCAGAATCGTAAGGAACTGAAGATGGACTCTGGAACAAAGCATAGTTTGCAATGGCACCAGAATATGAAGTTCCTTCATTTACCAAACTCTGGTTCATCTTAGAGAACTGAGAATTTACTCGTAAGTTGAATTTTCCAAAGTCGTGACTTACACTAGCATTACCTGTAAAACGCTCTAACCCTTGTTTATATAAGATACCTTCCTGTTTCATGTATGAAACAGAAGAATAGAACTTGGTCTTTTCGCTACCACCAGATACACTTACCTGATAGTTCGCATGATTACCTGTGCGGAACAACAAGTCTTTCCAGTCTGTATAGCCATTCTCTGGTACTGCTGCAAAATCTTCGATATTTTCTTTTGCAAAAGTTGTTGCTGCAGCATCATCATAACCAGCATTGTATAATGCATAATTCTTCAAACCAGTATAAAGCAGTTCACGACGATCAGCACCGCTCAACTGTGGGCGGTAGTCAATTGCCATGTTTGAAAAACCCCAATCGCTACGGAATTCTACGTTTGTTTTACCAGCCTTACCGCTCTTTGTTGTAATGACAACTACACCATTGGCAGCACGAGAACCATAAAGTGAAGCAGCTGCGGCATCCTTAATGACAGTAATAGACTCGATATCGTTACTGTTCAGAGTTGCCAAGAGACTTGTACCTGCATCGTTATAACCACTGCCTGGTTCTGAATTGAAAGCACTTGCATTACCTGCGTTCATTGGAGTACCATCAATTACATACAATGGCTCATTTCCTGCGTTGATTGAACCCATACCACGTACACGGATGCTGCTAACAGCACCAGGCGCACTAGATGAGCCTGATACAGAAACACCAGGAACACCACCAGAAAGTTTATCGGTAAGAGATACAACAGGGATATCTTCCAAGCCCTGAGTATTCAATGTTGAAGCAGAACCTGTGAATGAAGACTTCTTAAAGTTACCATAACCTGTAACAACGACTTCGTCCAAAGTCTTATTGTCAGGATTCAAAACAATCTTCATGTTAGAACCTGCCTTAACAGTTTGGGAATTCATACCAATATATGAAATCTCCAGTTTTGCTCCTTCTGGAGCGGTTAATGAGAAGTTACCTTCAATGTCGGTAACCGCACCGGTCTTTGTACCCACTACTTTGATAGATGCACCAATGATTGGTTCACCATCCTCTGCAGAGGTTACTTTACCGGAAACTTGAGTTTGCGCCAACGCCATTCCTAAACTAAGGAAGAGGCAGGCAATAAACGTCATGAGTCTTTTTTCCATAAATCTCTCTCGTTTAATTAATTAATAAATATATAATGTTTTATATTTCTTTCTCACTACATATCCTCCCAACTTTTATTGAGCGTGGGGACTCATTTCTCGTCTCCAGCTCTTATCTCGAACTGGTGGGGTGGGTATGTTGCCATACCTTATTATATATAGGGAAGTATCTCAAGCTTCACTAAATTTTAATAATATTTTTAATCGGCTGCAAAAATAAGCATTTTTTAGGAAATCACCAAACTTTTTTCTAGAAAAGTTGCACTTTACCCGACATTTTATTATAAATATGCGGTTTTTATACACTTTTGCTTATGAAAAACAAGAGAAAGCGGCAGTTTTGTCAAAAACTGCCGCTTTCGCTGAAATACTAACTTTCTGCCTTTAATTCTTTGTCTAGAACAAAGAGCATATAGAGGGGGATGTTGATGGTTTTTGAACTGTTGTTTCTCTCGTATGGCAAGAGACTGGTGCGAACCAACTTGTCTTGCACCTTCCAGTATGAGTGGCTTCCTTCCGTGACTGTCTTTCCATTTTAACAATTGGGATATAAGTAGTCTTTCCATACGCTAAAAAATATGTTTTGGCAAAGATACTAATAAACAGTGAATTACGCAAGGAAAATCACATTTTCCTAAGGACTTTTAAGTGTATTTATCACATTTTCCTAAGGACTTTTCTGTTAAATCATCACATTTTCCTAAGGACTTTTAGGGGCTTAACTCGAGAATTCTGTCGTAATCTCAGAAAAAAAGCAAGATTACGACAACTTTTAAACGAGAAATCTGTCGTAATCTCGATAAAAAAGTGAGATTACGACAGATTTTCATGATTTTTCTCTTTAATTACTTGTCTACGGTAGAAGAAACATTGTTCTTCTCATAGAAAGCTTTGTATTCTTCAGAAGGGAATATGAAACAATATATCCCCTTCTTTTGTTAATTAAGTGTATTTCGACATCTATTCTTTATATTTTAGTATATTTGTCGAAAATATGTTATTTTATCATCATAGCTTCTCTTATTCTGTATAGCTTGGGTTCTGATAAGCAGCCTTTTCCTCTGCTGACATTTGGAGAGCATCAATCTGACCCTGTGGAATAGGGCGGAGATACTTCTCTGGAGTGATGAGCACACGTTCCCAAGTCTTAGGAGTATGATCGCCTGCTGTAAGACCGCAGATGGTATAGGTTCCTGCAATCTGCTTCCATGTCTGGGTGCGGACGAGATCCCACCAACGGTAACCTTCACCGAAGAACTCGCGTGAACGCTCTGCCAGAATATACTCGATGGTAATATTCTGAGGTGTAGCATCCTTCATCTGCTGACTGTAGTCTGCCACCTTCTCGCGCTGACGGTTGTTGTCGTATGTCCAGACACCTGCACGACCACGAATCTCATTGATTAGGTTGCGAGCGGTCCAGTTCCCAGTTGTCGTTGCACCCTTTACTGCTGCCTCGGCAGCGATGAAGTAGAGTTCAGAGAACTTCAATACTGGGTATGGACGTGGGCTGTCACCATTAGGCTTACCCAATGTGTTGCCATTGTCTGAACGGTAGATACCATTCTTCCAGTTGTTCAACCATGCATAGCGGCTGATACCACTTGCTGCAATCACCCAGTCTGCACGACCTGGGAGCACACCTGCGCCTACATTGCTGTAGCCAGCTCCCTTTGTACCATCACCAGCTGCATTCTTTACACCTTCCTGTGGATAAACGATGCCTGCAGCTTCACTGTCATCGATGAAGGTAAGGATAGAATCCTGTGCATTTACAGGCAGGTTGTTGGCATTATATGCTGTGCCTGAAATAGCACCAGACTTATCCCAGTTGCTGCGGAACTGATAAGCAAATGTTCCGTCGAAACGAGAGTCCATCTTCTTCTCTGCGAAGGTCTTGGTCATGACCTCGATAGGAGTAGCCATCTGCTTCCAAGGACGGTCCTTTCCCTGAACGGCTTCACGCTGTACAGAACGGAATGCATCCCATGTTGTTGCATTCTTGGATGTCTCCAGGAAGGTATAGTCCCAACGGCACATCCAACGCGCAAAGTTGCCAGGCGCATTACCATTTGCCCAATCGAAGTTGGTACCACCATCATAGTAGTTGTTAGACTCGTTGTGGTCTGCATAGAGCAAAATCTCGTTGTTGCGGTCGTTTGTACCCACGTTAACCATATAGAATGATTTCTGCAAACCAAATCCTGCAGGATTGTTGATGGCTTCTACTGCGATATTGTATGCCTGCTGGAAGTACCATGCTGCATCATGTCCGTCTGGATCCTGACGGTCGCAGGTAGGATAGGTCGGAATGTTGTTTGGATTCTGCAACCACCATCCATATGTCAGATAAGCCTTAGCCAGTACCAGACGAGCTGCTGTCTTGGTGACTCCACCAGTTACTCGACCTGCATCTGGAAGCTGCTCGATGGCTGTCTTCAAGTCAGGAAATACCGCCTTGGTATAAACTTCTGGTACTGTGTTACGGTTAGAAGTACGGGTGGCATTGATGTTGAACTTCAACTCACCGGCACCTAAATTCAATGGAACACCACCGAAGGTCTGAACCAACTCGAAGTAGTCGAATGCACGGAAGAAGCGAGCTTCTGACAAAAGACTTTCAGCAATGCCTGCAGCAGAACCATTCTCAATCACACCACTTGCTGTATTGATGTCAGAGAATGCTACGTTCCACAAAACGTCTGCACGACAGTTGCTTGGATTCAGAATCTGCTCTGTCATATCGATAGGGTAATCGTTTCCGTTACCACCATGTCCGTAGGTATACTCATCGGTGCCTTCCTCTGTAGCTATGAGCCAATAACCATTGCCCCAATAATAGCGAAGGTTGGCATAGAGTGATGTGATACCTGCCTGTACACCTTTTTCTGTCTTAAAATATTCAGGGGTATATCCCTGACGGTCGGTTTCTTCGAGCACACTAGAGCAACCTGTAAAAGCAAGGCCAGATGCAAGAAGTCCTGCTGCTAATATATAACTGCGAATTTTCATTGTTGTCAATTTTTAGAAGGTTATGTTTAATCCGAGCAACCAGTTGCGGGTAGAAGGAGTGTTGAAACCTACTACGAGCAAGTTTGACTTGTAGAATGAGGTTACAGCCTGATTCTCGTTACCGTATGAGTTGGTCTCTGGATCCATGCCTGATTCGTCATGATATGGAGAGAAGAGAACAAACGGATTCTGTACGGTTGCATAAACGCGAGCCTTGCTGATTCCACACTTCTTGAGCCATGGCTGATTGAAGTTGTAACCCAATGTAATAGTACGAATCTTGAGATAAGAACCACTGAAGTAACCCAGAGAGTTACCATATTTAGGGTTGTTACTGCTCTCGATGCCACCTGGCTTTGGATAATCATTTGTTGGATTATCCTCTGTCCAGTAGTTTACATCAATGTTGTTACGACGACCGGTCAGCATGTTCAGGTAACCCTGTGAACCATAGATGGTGCTAATCAATGTACCACCATGACGGTATGAAGCTACTACTGAGAGATCCCAGTTCTTGTAAGCTACACGGGTATTGAAACCACCTTCCCAGTCTGGGTCTACCTTCATGATCTGACGGTCAGCCTCACCATATGGACGGGTAGGAGTGCCATCTGCGTTATAGTCACCATTGTACTTAATCTTGATCATACCAGCGTTACCACCAGGTTCTGCAACCTTGCGGATGTCTTCCTCGTCGGTCTGCCAGATACCAATCTTCTCATAGTCGTAGATGACGTTGATTGGTTTGCCAACGAACCACCAGTTACTTTCGTCACGTGTTGCCCCTGAAGCCAATTCTACCAATTCGTTCTTATTGGTATAGAAGTTTACACCGGCATCCCATGTCCATCCATTCTTGTTGTCGATAATGGTTCCGTTCAAAGAAAGCTCGAAACCCTTGTTGCGGGTCTTGCCTACGTTTGCCATATAGCTGTTTACACCGGAAGTTGATGGTAGGTTAACGCTCATCAGCAAGTCTTCTGTATTCTGAACATAGTACTCTGCAGTACCGCTCAAACGACCACCGAAGAGAGAAAAATCGATACCATAGTTCCAAGTCTTGGAATATTCCCAGCCAAGTTCTGAGTTAGGAAGAGAAGAAACGTACATACCTATCGCATAACCATTAGGGTCGCTACCGAAATTGTAAGCACGTGTGCTCAAAGCACCGAGGGTAGAATATGGGTTTACTGACTGGTTAGAGGTCTCGCCATAACCAACACGGAGTTTCAGGCTTTCCAACCAGCTGATATCCTTCAAGAAGTTTTCACGAGAGATGTTCCAACCGAGAGATACGGCAGGATAAGTATGCCACTGGTGTCCCTTTGCCAGACGGGAAGAACCATCTGAACGGAAGGCTACGCTTGCCATATACTTGTTGTCGTAGTTGTACATCACACGACCCATTACAGACTCCAGACCACTCTTGTAGTATGCCTGGTTAGCAGGATCTACTGTTACAGTCTTGGCATAACCGATGTTATAGAACTGGAACTTGTCGTTAGGAATATCGAGTCCATACATATAGGTCTGGCGATAGTTGGTCTGCTCAGCAGAGTAAAGAGCTACCGCATTGATTGTATGTTTGCCCCATGTCTTGTCGTATGTCAGCATGTTCTCGATAGCCCAGTTGGTTGTGCGCTGATAGCGGGAAGTGGCATGAGAGTCTGCATTATCCTTGTCAGAGAATACACCCTGACCTACAAAGTTACCATATTCGCTGGAACGATAGTTCAAACCGAGATTGATGCGATATTTCAATCCGTCTACGTGAGGAATCTTCACTTCGCCATAGAAGTTGTTATAGGTACCGTATGCCTTGGTCTGATCTTTGTGGCTGTCACCAAGACTCTCGATGGTATTCTTGGTATAAACCCACTGATCATCACTAGACATGCGGATGCGTGTCTTCAATGAGCCATCCTCATTATATGGGTTAGCGATAGGAGTAGCACTCAATGTGTTGTAGAGACCGAGGTCGCTATTGTTGGTGATACTGTAGTTGCTGTTGGTACTGAAACCAATCTTCACGTATTTACCTATCTCCTGATCGATGGCTGCATGCATAGCATAACGGTTGAAGTTCTGTGTTGGGATAACAGCTTCATCACGATAGTATGAGAGTCCGAAGTTGTAGCTTCCCTTGGAAGAGCCGCCAGATACACCGATGTCATGGTTAGTGGTGATACCAGTCTTGAACAATTCGTCCTGCCAATCCATATCCACAGCACCATCTTCGCCCCAATACTTCTCGTCAGGACCATTCTGGAACTTGTTGGCATACTGACGGAGTTTAGTGAACTGTTCTGCGTTCATCATCGGATAACGGTGGAAGAGAGTCTTGGCACCGATGTAACCATTATAAGTTACAGTAGGGCGCTGCTCCTGATAACCTTTATAAGTAGTGATGATGATGACACCGTTGGCACCACGAGAACCATAGATAGCGGTAGCAGAGGCATCTTTCAAGATGTCCATGTTCTTGATGTTGTTAGGATCGATGTCGCTGATGCTACCTGCGAACGGAATACCGTCGAGTACGATCAATGGGTCATTGCTGGCTGTCAGGGAACGTGTACCACGGATACGAATCTGCATGGATGCACCTGGCTTTGATGAAGTCTGTGCCATCTGTACACCTGCGATACGACCCTGGAGGGCGTTGGTGATGTCGGCACCAGGAACCTCACGTACCAATGAACCAGTAACGTTAGCTACAGAACCTGTAACGGCTTCCTTACGCTGGGTACCATAACCGATAACGACAACGTCGTTGAGGCTATGACCTTCTTCCTCCATTGAAATCTTAATGTTTGTCTGATTGCCGACTACGACTTCTTTGGTGTTGTAACCAACATAAGAAATCACGAGCGTAGCACCAGGCTTTGCATTAATAGAGAAATTACCTTCCAAGTCGGTTACTACACCGTTACTTGTTCCTTTCTCCTTGATTGTTGCACCAATCAGCGGACCCATAGAGTCGCTGATATTACCTGTAACCTTTTTGGTTTGTTGTACTGAAGTTGCTATCAGAGAATTTGCTTCTCCATTGCTAGCTTGTACCTCTGGAGCATACATTCCAAGTGCGGAACACATACCCATTAAGATTGTTGTTTGTTTTAAATATAACTTCATAGTTTAACAGTTTGTAGGTATATTAAACGTTTATTACTCACTATTTTGTTAATTGTTTACGGCTGCAAAGATATGTCCTTTTTCGTAAAGTGCAGTTAAAATTTGTATCTTGCGTGTTTTAAAATGTTTCATGTACAATAAAACAGACATGTTTAGGTGAAAAAAAAAGGGGATTTGCAACTGCAGATCCCCTTTATACCTTATTATATATATTTAGTATTCGTATAGCTTGATGTGGAGTATTTTATTGTCTCCACATGAGATGCGGGCATGGCGCCCCTGGTGGTCCTGATCGCCATTATCACGACGGATAA
The DNA here is from genome assembly GCF_019127135.1 of Segatella copri. Taxonomy (GTDB): domain Bacteria; phylum Bacteroidota; class Bacteroidia; order Bacteroidales; family Bacteroidaceae; genus Prevotella. Next base: position 112,175 of record NZ_JAHOEA010000001.1, read on the forward strand.
ACTGTAATTTGCCGTTTTTGTCTACTTCAACCTGGTCTACATATCCGATACCGATACGCTTGCCTTTGAAAGTAGCGGTTTGTTTCCTTGTTTCGGTTCCACCGTTGTCTACAAATCCGTCCTCACCGAGTTTCTTTTCTTCAGCTTGCGCTTTTTCTGTCTTGCTTTGGAAGACTACGACGATACCATTACCAGCTATGATGTATTCGTTCTTGGCTAGTTTCACAATCAAGCCACCGCCTTCAGGCCATTTACTTCCATCTGTAGCGCGTGGATCCCATGGTAGCGTGAAGAAATGACGGCAGGTCATGGTGATATCTCCATCTTCGATGATTCGCTCTTTATCTTCCTGATCGAAGAGTAATCCCCAGTTTTTTCCCTTTCCCTGATGCTGAAGTAGGATAGGAGAGAGTTGGTCGATAACCTTATATGAACGTCTGAGACTGTTCTTCACCTTGTAGTTAGCTTCATCGAGAGCAAACGGACTGAAACTGATGGCATCTGTTTCGCCGAAGGTATAATATGCCTTTACGCCGCTATTGATATCGCATTTCACTTCTGGAGTGAAGAAAGGATTGTCGGCACGCTTGTATTTCTCTACCCATCCCTTGTAACCGGTATCATAGATATCTGGTGCAAAGATGTCGATACTTGGTGCACCGCATTTCCAGATATCAATCAGATGGGCAAGTGGTCCGGCAGAAGGGTATTCGCCTGGTTTTCTGCCACGACTGTTCATTGCTGCATTTACATACATCGGAATATTGTAGATGGCTTTGCCTGCTGAGGCTAGTTGCTCTACATATTTAGCATAGTAATATGCCTGGAATTTCTCGTCTGCATAACGGTCTGTTCCGAAAACTTCAGCCCATGTACCTTTCTTCTTGAGCTTGAGTGCCTTGAGCAATGAAGCAGGAACGGGTTGTCTGTAAGCTTTTTCGGCAAGAGGAGAGTGGTCGCGGGCAGATTCGAGCATGCCGATTTCGTTTTCTACCTGCATCATGATAACGGTATTCTCCTGACTGTCTACTGCTTTAATGTGCTTCATCAGTTCGCAGAATGCTCGTTTGTCTGCTTGAAGCAGGTTATCGCTGAAGGCTGTGCATATCTCTAATGGCTTGCTGTTCTCTGTGAGTGAACGAGGGAAACGTTTGGTGTTTTCCTTTACCCATAGTGGAGCATAGCAGCTCATGGAGTTCTTCCAGGCACCAAACCATAGGAAGACAATCTTCAAGTCATGCTTACGGGCAGTTGTGATGACGCTGTCTACAAGTGCAAAATCATATTTGCCCTCATTAGGTTCTACAAATTCCCAATATGCAGGAACGAAGACAGAGTTGACTCCGCTATTCTTCATCTGTTTCAATGCTTTCCTGATGTCGGCAGGACTCGTTGCGGCAGAGTTGCTCAACTCACCAGCCAGGAGAAGCATCGGCTTGTCATTGACAACAAGCTGGGTTGCAGAGCCTTGCTTCTGCAGTTTCACTCCAGCTTGTATATTGGTGCAGCATAATAATGCTAGAAAAAATAATACGATCTTATTCATAAATCTTCATTTTAGAGAAAGTCTGAAAATATTTGAGGCAGGTATTGCGCCATTCCTTGGCGTTTTCCAACTGTACATTGAGCAGAGAGTCTGTATGTTGCCATTCCTGTTCATGTCCCTTCATATACTGCTTGGCTGAGGTATGCCAAAAGTCGCGGTAAACTTCTACCATCGCCACCCCCATGTTGTACTTCATGCAGAGTTCCTGCCAGAGGGTGCTTCCTGATTTCATCTTGTAAGTCCAAGGCACATGATGGAACCAGAGGAGATATTCTTCTGGGCAAGTCTCGATGTTGTCATACAGACTGCGATATGGTTCCGGATACTGACCTACGGCATCTGTGCCTTTGGATGACCGGTCGAAACCTACGCCCTGTGCATCAGCCTTATGGTAGTATACCGGGCACCATTCCAGAGGATAACTTGCGATGAAACCATCAGGTTCAGGACCGTAGTGGTGGTCGAACTTGAAGATATGATGCAAACCCAAAGGCATCATATAGTTGACGCAAGCTTCGCGCGAAGTCATCATCATCATCTCTACCGGCTTGGTAAATTTCTCGTCCTGGTTTCCGTAGGTCTGTACGAGCCATTCGTGAGCAATCTCTTCAGCTGTAAGCGAAGGATTCCATGCCAATCTGCCGAAAGCATACCAGTTTGCCTGTGAGAAAGGATGACCGCACCAGTTGGCATCATCACCGATATTGGCTACACCTGAGATTCCAACCAGTCTGTCTGGATTAACAAAGCCAAAGAATTCCTTCCACATAGGAGCGAGATAGGTGAGGTGCTTAGACTGACCAAGATATTCCTGGGTAATCTGAAGTTCTGCTATCTGTGGAGTCTGTTTGATGTTGTCGAAGATAGGAGCGTATGGCTCACGAGGCTGGAAGTCGAGCGGACCATTCTTTGACTGTAGGATTACGTTGTCACGGAACTTGCCATCCATACCTTTGAATTCGCTGACAGCCTGTTTCACACGGTCTTCACCCTTATGGTTGGCACCATATACAAAGCTTCGCCACATGATGATGCCTCCGTATGGTTTGACGGCATCGGCAAGCATGTTGGCTCCATCGGCATGTGTGCGGTGGTAGTCGCCAGGACCAGGCTGTCCTTCAGAATTGGCTTTTACGAGGAAACCGCCAAAGTCAGGGATGGTAGCATAGATCTCTTTTGCCTTCTTCTTCCACCACTGCTGAACCTTCTTATCCAGTGGGTCGGCAGTCTTGGTGTAGCCCAAAGCCATAGGCGAAGCGAAGTTGATGCTAAGGTATACCCGGATGCCATAAGGACGCAGGATGTTGGCAATGATCTTCACCTTATTAATATATTCTGCAGTCATCATCTTTGGCGATGCATTCACATTGTTGAGCACGCTGCCGTTGATGCCCAAAGAGGCATTGGCACGGGCGTAGGTGATAAGGCGGTCGTGCAGACTCTTGCTGATGCTGCCGCCTTTGCCGTTCTTTCCGAGTTTGATTTCTTCCCATTTGAAGATACTCTTTCCGGCATAGCCACGTTCGATGCTGCCATCGAGATTATCCCAATGGTTGAGAATGCGGAGACCCACTTGTGGCTTCTCGGTCTCATCGATAGCTTTGCTGAAGTTCTGCTGATTACCGCTACCTGTGTTGTAGGCATCAGTGTTCTGAAGTCGAATTAACTCGTAGGCACCATAGAGCAAACCGATAGGATTGCTGGCGGTGATGGTTGCTTCGTACTGAATGTTGTCGCCTTGCTGGGCAGGACGGGCGTAGATGTTATAGCCCTCGCCCAGGTTGAGACTCTTGTCTATCTTGAGCTCAACATTCTTGCCACGCCAGTTGTTTTCCAACTCCTGCTTGGCAATCTTGGCTGTTGCATCATCAGGCAACTGTGAGATAACTTGGCATGAGTTAGCATACTGCTTTCCGAGCCATAACTGTGAACCATCACTCTGTGCAGAAACATGGAGTGATGTAAGTACTGTAAATAATAAAATGAGGTATTTCTTCATATCTTTGCAGATTGTTAGTTTGTATTGTTATTGTTTCTGCTGCAAAGATACGAAAAAATACCTTTTATATATATAGCGGTCGTTTATTTTTCATTTCTCTTTGTTTCAGCATACTCGCTAGGCGACATGCCATAGTGTTTTTTGAACACGGTAGAGAAGTGTGTCTGGTTGTTGAAACCTACAGAGTAGGCTACCTGCGTGATATTAATCTGCCCCTCTTCGATGAGTCGTGCCGCCTGTTCCAGTCGGAGGTTACGGATAAATTCTCCGGCAGAAACACCAGCAATCTCCTTCAGCTTACGGTGGAGCTGTGCACGGCTGATACCTACCTCCTCGGTAAGTTTCTCTACATTGAGGTCGGGATCGGCAAGGTGGACGTTGATATATTTCATCACGCGTTCCATCAGGGCATCGTTATTGCCCTTTACCTGAATCTGCTCAATCTTCGCCTTCTGGCCCTGTGCTCCGCTGTATTTGCCGCGGATGCGTCGGACATTATCTACCAGGTTGTCGATAAGGATATGAAGCTCTTCCATATTGAAAGGCTTAGCCAGGAATGCATCGGCACCTTTGCGAAGTCCCTCCAACCGGTGTTCCACCTCGCTCTTCGAGGTGAGCAGTATGACAGGAATATCGCTGATGTTGCTGTTACTCTTGATGTTCTTGAGCATGGTGATTCCATCCATCTCCGGCATCATCACATCGCTTATCACGAGGTCGTACTTGCTGGTGAGCAGCATCTTCAAACCCTCCTTGCCGTTGCAGGCATGCTCAAAGCGGTACCAGTCGCTCAGTTCGGTCTTGATGTATTGGGCAATCTCGTTGTCATCGTCAACTATCAGGATATTGAAGTTGCGGTTGGCCTGTACTTTCTTTTTGGTAATCTCCTGCTCCTTCTTGTCTTCTTCTTCAAGTATCTCGCCTGGCTGCAGATGGCTGTTGCCCAGCGGAATGCTTACTTCGAAGCAGGAACCCTTGATGCCGTCGGTACGGTTGTAGGCCTTAATCTTGCCTCCGTGCATTTCTACAAATGCCTTACAGAGGTTGAGTCCGATACCGGTTCCTTCGATATGGAGACCGCTGCTGTTGTTCCCCTGGTAGAAACGTTCGAAGAGGCGGTCGGTCTTCTCTTCTTTCAGTCCGATGCCTGTATCTTCTACCCTGATGGTGGCATTCTTTTCGTCTTTACCTATGATAACAGTAATCTCGCCGCCATCAAAGGTATACTTCATGGCATTGGAGAGCAGGTTGGAGATAACCTTGTCAAAGTTGATGCGGTCTATCCAAACCTTCAGCTTGCCTTTGTCGCTGCTGAGGCTTTCGTCTTCTTTGAGCGAAAGGGTGATGTTGCGCTCCTGTGCATTGAAGCGGTAGAGCGATACGATGCCATGCAGGAAATCCTTGAGCGGAGTCTCCTGACAATGGAGATGCATCTGGTTCTTGTCTATCTTTCGCTCATCAAGTATCTGGTTTACCAGAAGCAGGAGGCGCTGGGCATTGCGGTCGATGGTATCGATATCCTGTTTGCTTTCGGCATCTGTTAACCTTGTTTTCAGCTTGTTGAGCGGCCCCATGATTAATGTCAGCGGCGAGCGGATGTCGTGGGTGGCATTGATGAGAAACTGCATCTTGGTCTCTTCCAGGTCTGCCTTGCGGCGGCGCTCGTATGTGTAGATGACATACAGGATGACGCTTGCTATGATCAGGATATAGAGGAGATATGCCTCGGGTGATGCATACCAAGGGTCGCCTACCTTGATGTTGATGATGGTAGGATTCTTGGAATATCTGCCATTGCTGGTAGCTCTCACTTCCAGCGTATAGTCGCCTGGTTTCAACTTGTTGAATGCTACGGTATTGGCTCCCTCATTGGTGCTGTTCCATTTGCCGTCGTTGATGCGGTATTGGAAACTGATATTATCGGTGTTCCTGTAGTTGAGCAGCGAGAACTCCAGAGTGAATGAATTCTGGGAGTAAGGAATGCTGAAGTCTTTAGCCATACAGTTGATTGGCTTCCCGTCGATGATGAAGTTGGTGAGATGTACATCTCCCAGTTCCATCTTCTTGGCTCTGACAATGTCTGGATAGAAGGTTGTGATACCGTCACTGGTTCCGAAGGCGATAAAATCGTTGGCAGTATGCATGGAAGAGCCCAATACGTACTCACGGGTAGTAAGTCCGTTGCCGTTGATGTGCCCGATAAACTGTCTGTCCTTCTGTTCATACTGCCAGATGCCCATGGTTGTACTAACCCACAAGTCACCCTTCCTGTCTTTGATGATGCTGCAGACCTGCTTGCCTTTCAACGCTTCGGCATGAGGGAAGTCTGAAATCTTATTGCTCTTTCTGTCAAACAGATAGAGTCCTTCTTCCGTACCGATGATAATATCGCCGTTCTTTCCTTCGCAGATACTATTCGCCTGTCTGTCTTTCAGAATCATGTGCCATCCGAAATCCTTGAAACTGAGCGTTCGGGTATTGAGACAGGAAACTCCATTAGAGGTTCCTATCCATAAATGGCCTGTATGGTCGAGCGCCATGCTTCGCACCCAGTCGTTGCAGAGAAATCCTTTATCGCCTCTTTGCTGCATATTCAGAACGGTAACCTTGCCGCTTTCCACATTATATATATATAGGCCTTTGCTGTATACAGAAATGTAAAGGTTGCCCTGTGCATCGTCGGTCATACAGTAGATGCCGGCACTGGTAAAGGTGAGTTTCTGCTGGTATGTACCTGTATGAGGGTTGTAGCTGTAGAGTGCGCTGCCATTGCTGATCCAGTAATCGCCACGTCGGTCTTTATAGATGATGCAAGTACCGGCAGGTGACTGGGGATGGGCGATAATCTTGCCTGAAGCATCAAAACAGAACACACCACTGTTCTGTACCGTACACCATGTTTCACCATTTTCGCCTTGTGCAATAGATGAAACGCTGCTGCCGATGATGTAGTTCTGTGCAGAGAAACTCCAGCTGTTGAAAGCCTGCTGGCGCTGGTTGATCAGGTACAGACCTTTCTTGTAACAGCCTATCCAGAGATTGTTGTCCTTATCTTCGATGATATCGTTGACGAAGGCGGTAGCCAGATTGAAACTGCTGTTGCTGTTCTCCAACTGTTCTACCCTGTTGCTTCCCTTTCTGATCATGAGAACACCATGTTCAGAGGTACTGATATAGAGATTGCCTTCGTGGTCGAAGGTAGCATTGTTGATGGTTACATTATTCTGATAACCGCCAAAGTCGTAGCCGGCATCAGCGATGCGGCCTGTCCGGTAATCATAATAGACGATGCCATACATACAGGCGATGAGCATGGTCTGCGGGCGATGCTGGATGAAAGCCACTGGTGCTCCGCATGGCGATTTGAAGTCTTTGCGCTGCACCTTGCCTTGTTTCTTGATGAAACGGGTGAAGATAGAAAGGTGGCTACTCTGCCAGAGATAATGATGCTTATCTTCGTAGATATGGGTAAAGAATACATCAGAATCGCGCTCAGCGTATTGCCTTTCCTGTCTGATAGTGAAAAGGTTGTCTGTTCCTTTCTGGGTATTTCTGTCTTTTACAGAATAGAGACCATATCCTGCTGTACCCAGCAGGATATCGCCATTGTGACTTTCTACCATAGAATAGATACGTGGCTTTCTGCCATCAGGAAAGTGGAGACGGGCGAAATCGTTCGTCTCATAATTATAGCGCATCAGTCCCTTGGCACAACCTATCCACAGGTTGCCTTTCTTATCTACCAGCAGGTCGGAGATAATGTTGTCGGTAATGGAGGTTGTGTCTTCTTCGTTGTGCAGATAGTTGGTAAAGCGGTAGCCGTCAAACTTGCTGAGTCCGTATTCGGTTCCCACCCAGATATATCCGTATTTATCCTGCACAATGCAGGTGATGAGCGAACTTGACAGTTTGCCCGATGTGAAAAGTTCACCACTGTCAGCCCATACCATGAGCGAGATGATGATAGCGAAGAGTGCCGTGAGGCAATGTCTGATATGCTTCATATTTTCTGTCCGTTTTCTTGTTTAAAATAGGTTGTTACGGCTGCAAAAGTAACAAAAAAGCATGAAAGCAACAAATAAAAACGAGATAAAATGTTTCGTTCACTTTTGTTTCTTTATCTTTTTCTTTGTTTTTTGTACCATGAAACAAATAGAAATGATTAGGTGACCATTAATTGTATGTAGTTTCAATAGTTTTTGCTACATTTGCAGCGTCAACAGCAAAATAGAACCAAAACATAGTAACAATGATAAAATAGTAACAATGATAAAGCAGACAATAAAGTGTTTTTCTTTGGTACTCTTGCTCGCAGCACAGAATCAGATGACATTTGCACAGAATGTATGGAAAGGTTCTTGGGCCACAGCGGTAGAGTGGACAGGAAAGGGAGATATGCCTAAGGAAAGCTTGAGCAACCGTTCTTGCCGACAGATAGTTCATGTATCTTTTGGCGGAGAGAAACTCAGAGTGAAGCTCAGCAACGAGCAGAGCAAGGAGCCGGTAGAAATCAAATCGGTGTATATTGCAGATACTGATGTTCCAAGCAATTGGGGAATTCAGACCAAGACGGTGAAGTATCTTAAATTCAATGGCAAGAAGAATGTAACCATCGCTCCAGGCAAGGCTATCTTCTCAGATGATTTGAAGTATGCCCTGAAGAGTGGACAGCGTCTCACGATTACCATTGATTATGGCAAGCAGACTCCAGTGAATGCAACATCCCATCGTGGTTCGCGTACTACCTCTTATATAGTAAGTAATGTGAAGGGCAAGGCGGTGAAACCTGCAGATGCAGCTTTCGATAAGCAGGAAAAGGCTGACCACTGGTACAATCTTTCTGCCATTGATGTGAAGACCGATAAGACTACCCCTGTGGTAGCTATCCTCGGAAACTCTATCACCGATGGCCGTGGAAGTACTACTAACCATCAGAACCGTTGGACCGATTTCCTTTCGGATGCCCTGAATGCAGAGAAGCCATACGGTGTGTTGAATCTTGGTATCGGTGGCAACTGCGTGGTGCAAGGCGGATTGAGCGAACCAGCCATGAAGCGTTTCGACCGTGACATTCTGGGACAGACAGGTGTGGATAAACTCATCATCTTTGAGGGAACCAACGATATCGGCTGCTGTGGCGGAAATTATGAGCACATGACAGATACTCTGATTGCCTGCTACAAGGTGCTGATAGCGAAAGCCAAGGCAAAGGGAATCAAGGTGTATGGCGGAACTATCACCCCAACTAAGGGCAACGGATGGTATTCTTACTGGCATGAAGCGATGCGACAGACCGTGAACGAATGGATCAGAAAGAGTGGTGCCTTCGACGAAGTCATCGATTTCGATGAGCTGACCCGCGATCCGAAAGACCCTCAGCGTCTGAAGGCTGAGTATTCTGACGACTGGCTGCATCTCAATCCGAAGGGATATGAGGCAATGGGCAAGTTTGCCGCAGAGAAATTGAAGTAAATATAGTATATGCATCTTTTATGTTATATATATAATAAGGTGTAAACTTAATGACAGAATAAAATATGAAACAGACATCTGTAACACAGGAATCTAAGGGATTCTACAAACTGAATTGGCTACAACGCATCGGATTCGGATCTGGCGACTTGGCACAAAACCTCATCTACCAGACCATCTGCATGTATCTGTTATTCTTCTACACCGACATCTACGGACTCAATCCGGGTGTGGCTGCCACCATGTTCTTGGTGGTTCGCTTGGTCGATGTACTTTGGGACCCGTTGGTAGGAACTTATGTAGATAAGCATAATCCGCGTTGGGGTAAGTATCGCTCTTATCTCGTTTTGGCGGGTTTGCCACTTACTGTTCTTGCCATCCTCTGCTTCTGGAATGGTATGGAAGGACAGACAGAAACCATCAAACTTATCTATGCCTATGTAACATACGTAGGCTTGTCTATGCTCTATACATTGATTAATGTACCTTACGGAGCCTTGAACTCTTCGCTGACTCGCGATACAGACGAGATAACCATTCTCACCTCTGTACGTATGTTTATGGCAAATGTGGGTGGACTCTGTGTATCGGCAGGTGTTCCAATCCTGGTAGCCATGCTCGCTGCAGCCAAGGATCTTCCTATTGAGATGGCGCTCTTCATGGGTTTGGGCTCTTTGCCATCTTTCATCTTTATGCCACTGGTTCCTGCCATCAAGAAAAAGGTGGGCAAGAAGAATATGTTCTACATCTTCCTTACTGTGGCTATCGTGGGTATGGCGATGCTTTATATCATCAGCAAGATGGGACCTGTAAAGGATCATATCACGCTGGTTTATATCGCTCAGTTCATCAAATCAACAGGCGTAATCGTAGCAACAGGATATATGTGGGCTCTGATTCCAGAGGTTATCTCTTTTGCAGAATATACCAGCGGCAAGCGTATTGCCGGCATCGTCAATGCCCTGACCGGTATCTTCTATAAGGCAGGTATGGCTCTGGGTGGTGTTATTCCTGGTGCAGTTCTTGCATGGACCGGTTATCAGGCAGCTGCAGCTCAGGAGAGCAACTCTCTTCCTACCAACAGTAATGCTTGGTTTGTTGCCATGCTGATTTTTGCCCTGGTAGGTTTCGCCCTTCTGGTATTCTGCTTTACCCAAACCAAGGAACGTGTGGTAATGGATGAGAAGGAAACCAAGAATGTTAAGGTGAGTGACCTGTGGACAGAATTCTTCCATAACCGTCCTCTCCGTATCGTGGCACTCTTCTTCATTACAGCCTTCGCCATGATGTCGGTAGGTAATGCTGCCGGTGCTTACTTCATGAATGATCTGGAGCAGCAGACTCCTCTGGCACAGGAGGGTATCCGTTGGCTGGTATGTGTGATTCCTGCCATCTTGCTGGGCTTGGCGATGTTCATCATCTCTAAATATGAGTTGACAGATGAGGTCATCGACGACATCAATAAGAAGATTGAAGCCCGACACAAGGAAGAAAACTAGAGACTATAATTATTAACGAGAAAAATAGATATAAGATATGAAAAAGATCACAACTCTGGCACTGGGGCTGATGCTTGCTTCAACAGCTTTCGCTCAAAAAGCGAACTCAGCAGCTCAAATCCCAACATTCCAGGAAACTATGGGTAAGTACTTCCTGGTAGGTGCTGCCATTAATACCGATTTGCCTAATGGACAAGACCCTGCAGGTGAGGCAGTAGTGAAGAAACAGTTTAACCAGGTGGTTGCCGAGAACTGTATGAAGGGCGAGAAGAATCATCCGGAGGTGAATCGCTTTGATTTCACTGATGGCGATAAACTCGCTGACTGGGCAGAGAAGAACGGCAAGACCTTGATAGGTCATTGTCTGGTTTGGCATTCTCAGCCACCTAAGTGGATGTTTACCGATGCTAAGGGTAATCTGGTAAGCCGTGAAGTGCTCATCGGCAGAATGTATAATCACATCATGAATGTGGTTACTCATTATAAAGGTAGAGTAAAGGGATGGGACGTTGTGAACGAAGCATTCGAGGATGATGGCTCTTACCGCAAGTCTTTGTATTATAAGATTATCGGTCCGGAGTTCATCGAGTTGGCTTTCCGCTTTGCGCATGAGGCTGATCCAAACGTAGAACTCTACTACAATGATTATTCTACTTCGAAGCCAGCCAAGCGAGAGGCTATCTGCAAACTGGTTCGCGATTTGAAGGCGAAGGGTCTCCGCATCGATGCTGTAGGTATGCAGAGCCACAATGGTTTTGATTATCCTGACTATGCTGAGTATGAGAAGAGCATCGAGGCTTTTGCTGGTGAAGGCGTGAAGGTGATGCTGACGGAGTTGGATATGAACATGCTTCCTAATCCGGAAGGATTCGGCGGAGCGGAAATCAGCCAGAAGTTTGAACTTCAGAAAAAGTACAATCCATACGTGAAGGGACTTGACAAGAAGGCGCAGAAGCTCTTCAACCAGCGTTATCTCGATCTCTTCAAGATTGTAGAGCGTCACAAGGATGTCATCAGCCGTGTAACCTTCTGGGGTGTCAATGATGGTCACTCTTGGTTGAATGGCTGGCCTATCCCTGGCAGAACCAACTATCCACTGCTCATCGACCGCAACAACGAGGTGAAGCCAGTGGTGAAGGAAATCGTAAAACTCTTTAAATAATAAATAACAATGAAAGCAAGATATTTGTTCCCAAAGGATTATATGGCAGATCCATCTGCCAATGTGTTTAACGGTCGCCTGTATGTTTACCCATCTCATGACTGGGATAGCGGCGAAAGCTTCGACGATGATGGCGGTCACTTCCAGATGAAAGACTATCATGTTCTCTCTATGGACGACGTGATGGATGGTGAGGTAACCGATCATGGCGTAATTCTCGATGTGAAGGATGTGCCATGGGCTGAGAAGCAGATGTGGGACAACGATGTAGTGGAGAAGGATGGCAAGTACTATCTTATCTTCTCTGCCAAGGATTATAATGGCGTGTTCCATCTTGGTGTGGCTGTGGCTGATAAGCCAGAAGGTCCATTCGTTCCGAATGCCGACCCAATCCGCAAGTCATACAGCATCGACCCTTGTGTGTTCAAGGATGATGATGGCAAGATTTACTGCTACTTTGGTGGTATCTGGGGCGGTCAGCTTCAGTGGTACAAGGACAACAAGGCACTGAAGGATGAGCATCTTCCAGAGGGCAAGGAGAATCCGTTGCCATCTCGTGTAGCCCTGATGACTGATGATGTGCAGCAGTTTGCAGAAATGCCAAAGCCTGTTGTCATCGTTGACGAGGAGGGTAAGGTATTGCCAGCCGATGATCCGCATCGCTTCTTCGAGGCTAGCTGGATGCACAAGTATAAGGGCAAGTATTACTTCAGTTACTCTACAGGTGATACCCATTATCTCTGCTATGCTGTAGGTGATAATCCTTATGGACCATTTACTTATAAGGGTGTTATCCTGGAGCCTGTAGTAGGTTGGACAACCCATCACAGTATCTGTGAGTACAAGGGACAGTGGTATCTTTTCCATCACGACTGCGTGCCATCTAATGATACAACCTGGCTTCGCAGCGTAAAGGTGGCTCCTCTTTTCTATGACGAGAATGATAACATCTTGCCGGTTCAGCCAGAATAAGAGTATTATAAGTTTTAGTTGACTTTTAGGTTTATAATAGTTTTGACGAATAGTTGATATATAAGTTAATGTTAGTTTAGAAGGAACGGCATCTTCGTGAGGAGATGCCGTTTTTACATATATGCCTTTTCTTTCTTTTCTTCTCTTTCTGTTTTCTTTTGCTTTTCATCTAATGTTATTTTTAAGTTATTTCTATCATTTTGTAGGAGATTTTGGATATTTTTATTTACCTTTGTGCCCGTAAACCATAAAAAGAATAATTTATGTTGAGATTACTTTTAAGGCTTTGGTGGTTGCAGCAGCGCCGTAACTTCCATAAGAGAGATGCCTTCGTGGCGTGCTACATCATCTTCCTGTATGTGGTGATGGGCGTGAGCTTTTTTCTCAGCTTCACCGAGAATGGGGGAGAGCTTGGGGGCGAAGACATGCCTGCCCTGTTGGGAGCTGGTATCGTTGTCGGTATGCTGATTCCTGACATCATCATGAAGATGGTGATGAAGCGGGATATTACGGCAATGGATGATTATGTGAAGTCGCGCCCTGTGCCAGAGAAGATTTGGAACAAGTTCCTGCTCACTACCAATCTCGTGAGCTTCTGGAACTATGTGCTTCCGGTGCTTATGCTTCCTGTATTTATCTATTTCCTGCCTGTAGGTCAGGTTATTGCCAGCTTCTTTCTGTTTCTGGCGTTCTCTTATATTGACGGCATCTACATCACCTGCTACCGCAAGGCTACGGAGTGGATTCTGAAATGGCCTTTGATACTGGGATGGATGGGAATGTTTGCCGTGCTGATAGGGTATATGTTTGTGGCTTCCTTCTTCCCGGTATGGATGGGATGGATAGGTATCTTCTTCCTTGCTGGAGCGGTATTCGCCGGACTTACCATCTATCTTTATCACGAAAAGATTTATAACGAGCAGAAGCAGAAGGTTTCCAAGTTCCGTGGTTTCCGCCATATCAACCTTTTCAGTCTGCAATATATCGGAACATTGAGAGCAAAGCGTGTCCGTACGATGGTGATTATGATTACCGCCATCTTCCTTTTCGATGCCTATCTCTTCGCCCTGCTTCCTGCAGAACCGGGACAGGAGATAGGGGATAAGGTGGCTATGACTACCCTCTATGTGGCGGGTGCCATCCTGCTGCCATCGGTGGTGTTGTCGCAGTGGACCTTTGGTATTGAGGCAAACTTCTTTCATGGTTTGATGACCAAGCCTGTCAAGGTTAAACAGATGCTGCAGAATTGCTTCTATTATTATATGGTAGTGAGTGCTGTCGCCTTGTTGCTCACCCTTCCGTTCCTTTTCCTGCATGCAGGAATCGGAATCCAGGTGCTCATCAGCGGTTTCTGTCTGGCGGTGTTCATCAATCTCTTTAATCTGCCAACAGCACTCTTCTCTTCCCGTCTGGAGATATTCCAGACTTCCATGTTCAGTATGCAGGGAGCTAATCTGAAGATTAATCTTTATGCCATCGCCTTCCTCTTCCCGCTGGCTGGTGTCTGTGCCGTCTATTATTTCTTCGGTGAGACGGCATGGTTTATCACCTGCGTAGCGCTGGCAGTCATCAGCATTGCCATCCATAAATGGTTCATCGCCAAGATTGCTGCCATCTTCGAGAAGAACAAGTATAAGCGCATGGAGAAGTTCATGGAAAGCTAGGAGAATTAAGTGAAGAGTGAAGAACGAAGAGTGAAGAATTCAATAGCTTTACTAATCATAAAGTTCAAAGTAACAATAAAGTTCAAAGTAAAATGATCAAGATTCAGAATCTCAAAAAGATATATAATGGCAATACCGTACTCGATATTGATAATCTGGGTGTTGCAAAGGGCGAGTTGATAGGACTCGTAGGTAATAATGGTGCGGGCAAGACCACCTTGCTCCGTCTGATTCTCGACCTGATTCAGGCTGATGACGGTTTCGTGGAAAGCAATGGACAGAAGGTGAACGAGAGTGAAACCTGGAAGGAATATACCGGCAGTTACATCGACGGCAGATTCCTCATCGACTTCCTCACCCCTGAGGAATACTTCGATTTCATCGCTGATGTCTATAACATCGACGATGAGACCTTGCTGGAGCGATTGGCTCAGTTTGAGGGCTTTATGCACGATGAAATCATGGGAACCAAGAAGTATCTCCGTGATTTCTCTCAGGGCAACAGACAGAAGATTGGCATCATCGGAGCGATGATTATTAATCCGAAGGTCCTTCTCCTGGATGAGCCATTCAACTATCTCGACCCATCTTCTCAGATGACTATCGCCCACATGATTCAGCGCATCTGCAAGGAGCAGGGCACCACGGTCATCATCTCCAGCCATAACCTCAACTTCGTTGCCGACATCTCTACCCGCATCCTCCTGCTGGAGAAAGGCAAGTTGGTGAAGGATCTTCCGAATGCTGATGGCGCTGCCATCGCCGAACTCAACGAGTACTTCGGTATTCAGGCGGAATAAGAACACGATATTACATAGATAAATATCTCTCTCTCAGAATCGCCAGCGAAGCAACAGAATTGCTTCCTGGCGATTCTTTTTTACGTTAATATTATACAAATCCGATGATATGATTTGTATAATTATAGGTAAATGATTACCTTTGTACCCAAACGAAGAAAAAAAGAATCAATGAGCAAAGGAAAATTAGCTAAGTTTGCGGATATGGAGCGTTTCGAGAACGTGTTCCAGTATCCATATAGTGTTGTAGATGACGTGCCTTTCGATATGAAGGGCAAGTGGCGTGAGATGTATTTCCACAATGATAATCCTATCGTGCTGGAGTTGGGATGCGGCAAGGGTGAATATACCGTGGAACTTGCCAAGCTCTATCCTGAGATGAACTTCATCGGTGTGGATATTAAGGGTGCACGAATGTGGACCGGTGCCAAGAAGGCAATAGAGGAAGGACAGAAGAACGTGGCTTTCCTCCGTACCAACATCGAGATTATCGACCGCTTCTTTGCCGATGATGAGGTGCAGGAAATCTGGCTCACCTTCTCTGACCCGCAGATGAAGAACCCTCGCAAGCGTCTTACATCTACTTACTTCATGAACCGTTATCGCCACTTCCTCGTGGATGGTGGCATCATCCATCTGAAGACGGACTCCAACTTCCTCTTCACCTATACTACTTATATGGTGGATGGCAACCATCTGCCTGTGCTCTTCCGCACCGAGGACCTCTATCATCAGGAGGGTATCGATGAGGAAACCCGTAAGATTCTCTCTATCCAGACCTATTATGAGAGTATGTGGATAGAGCGTGGCTTGAACATCAAGTATCAGAAGTTCGCCTTGCCACGTGAGGGTGAGCTGGTGGAACCTGATATTGAGATTCCGCTGGATGATTATCGCAGTTATCGCCGTGATAAGCGAAGCTCAAAGGATACAGCGAAGTAGATTTCTACAATGCTTTGAATAAGCTTCCGCAATGCTTTGAATAAGCTTCCGCAATGCTTTGAATGCCTTTCCTCAAGCGTTATTGGCGTTTGAAGAATGCGTCATAAGTATCTGAAAGAAGTAACTGAAGTTGTTCGGAGATACAATAGAAGTTGTTGGAACAGTAAGTATCTCGAAGCGCACAACAGTTGATATGCGGTCGCACATCAGCTGTTGTGCGCTTGTCTTTCAGCTGTTGTGCATGCGTAGAACAGCTGTTGTGCGGCTTTTTAATGGCAATTCTTATTGATTGTCTTTATTAATCAAGTTGACGACTACTTTTACCATTACATCTTTTTCCTCAGTTCTTCTTTTTGATGAAATTTGCGAAAGATTGAAATGGAAGGAATGTTTTGTTTTTGATTACTTCCAGATTAAATATCAGGACTAGTCTTAGGTTAAGGATATGTATAGTATGTTATGTTCTTCCTATACCTTTTGTTAAATCCGGGAATAATCTTGTTGAATTCAAGAAAAAAAGGTGGAAATGCTTGGTGTTTCCACCTTATTTTATTATATTTGCAGCAAGTTTTTGAAGAAATGCAGTATTCTCAGGGACTGTATGGAACTGACGAAACGACTAAAAGAACAGAAAAGTAATAACTAACTAGATAAACGACAAAATGATGAACTACAAGAAATTGGCTCTTACCGTTGCGGCAGGAGCGATGGCAACTACAATGATGGCGCAATCTGCACCAAAACTGAATGCCAACAACATCGACGAAGTAATCAAAGCGATGACCTTGGAAGAAAAAGCCCAGATGCTGGTGGGCGGTGGTAACGATGGATTCGTGGGCAGCGGTGCTATGCTCGGACATCAGAAGAAGTTCGTGCCGGGTGCTGCGGGTACTACTGTAGCCATCCCTCGTCTCGGCATTCCTACTACCGTTCAGTGTGATGGTCCTGCCGGTGTTCATATCGATGCTCATCGCGAAGGTGACAGCCGTAGCTACTTTGCTACCGGTTTCCCTATCGGAACCTGTCTGGCTTCTACCTGGAACACTGACCTGGTGCGCAAGGTGGGTGAGGCTATCGGTAACGAAACCCTGGAGTATGGCTGTGATGTTGTGCTCGGACCGGGTATGAACCTGCATCGCAATCCGCTCTGTGGCCGTAACTTTGAGTATTATTCTGAAGACCCAATCGTAACGGGTCTTATCGGAACCGCCTTTGTACAGGGTGTACAGAGTCAGGGCGTGGGTGTAAGTGCCAAGCACTTTGCCGTGAACTCTCAGGAAACTGACCGTACCAAGGTGGATGAGCGATTGAGCCAGCGTGCTCTCCGTGAGCTGTATCTGAAGGGTTTCGAGATGATGGTTCGCAAGAGCAATCCTTGGACTATCATGTCTGCCTATAATAAGATTAACGGTGTTTATGCCCAGGGCAACAAGGGACTCTTGACCGATATTCTCCGCAACGACTGGGGATATAAGGGAATCGTGGAGACCGACTGGATTGGTAAGCGTGCCGACCTTCCGCTGGAACAGGAAGTTGAGGCTGGCAACGACCTGATGATGCCGGGTTATCCGGCTCAGGTGCAGGATATTGTTGATGCAGTAAAGAATGGCAAGCTGGATATCAAGGATGTGGACCGCAATGTTCGCCGTATGCTCGAATATATCGTGAAGACTCCTCGATTCAAGGGATATAAATATAGTGGTGAGCCAGACTTGAAGGCTCATGCAGCTATCACCCGTCAGAGTTCTACCGAGGGTATGGTGCTCCTGAAGAATGATGCTGCTCTTCCTATCCAGGGCTTGAAGACCGTGGCACTCTTCGGTGTCAACTCTTACGACTTCATGTCGGGTGGTCTTGGCAGTGGAGCCGTTAATGTAGGCTATTCTGTAGATATGGTTACCGGTTTGAAGAATATCGGTGTGGCAACTACTCCTCAACTTACGGAAATCTATCAGAATTATGTGAAGTATGCCAAGGCTAAGTTAAAGGCAGACAAGAATCCGATGATGTGGTTCCTGGATCAGGGTCAGCCTAAGCTCGATGAAATCGAGATTACTGAGCGCTGTGTTGCTAACGAGGAGCCAAAGGCAGACGCTGCCATCATCACCATCGGCCGTCAGGCAGGTGAGGGAATGGATCGCCAGATCAATGGTGAGTTCAACCTCAGTCAGATAGAGCAGGATATGATTTTCCGTGTATCTGATGCTTTCCATGCCAAGGGCAAGAAGGTAATTGTCATCATCAACTCTGGTTCTGTGATGGAGACAGCCAGCTGGAGAGACCGTGTGGATGCTATTCTCGTAGCTTGGCAGCCAGGTATCGAGGGTGGTAACTCTGTAGCTGATATTCTGACCGGTAAGGTAAATCCATCGGGTAAGTTGACCATGACTTGGCCTATCGCTGCTACCGATCATCCATCTACTGCCAACTTCGCCAAGGATTACGATATGTACACCTACAAGAATCTGCTGGATTGGAGCAAGGGTAACATCAAGGGTTACGATTATAGCAACCACGAGGAGGATATCTACGTAGGTTATCGCTACTTTGATACCTTCAAGAAAAATGTGGCTTATCCTTTCGGTTATGGTTTGAGCTACACTACCTTCGAGTTTGGCAAGCCATCAGTCAAGGCTAAAGGCAACAATATCGAGGTTAGCGTAACTATCAAGAATACCGGTAAGGTTGCCGGCAAGGAAGTTGCTGAGGTTTATGTCACCGCTCCAAAGGGCGCTTACGAGAAGCCAGCCAAGGAGCTCAAGACCTTCGGCAAGACCAAGTTGCTGAATCCAGGTGAGAGCCAGACATTGAAGATGACCCTCGAAAAGCGCGATCTTGCCAGCTTCGATGAGGCCAACAGCCAGTGGAAGGTAGATGCAGGTAACTATCTCTTTAAGGTAGGTAGTGACGTAGAGAACATCAAGGGTACTGCTACATTGAAGGTATCTGAATACACCGAGAAGACAAGCAATGCCTGCGCTCCTAAGGTTCAGTTGAACTATCTGAAGCAGAATAAATAATTCGTGGTTTGTGCAAAATGAAATAGATTAAACAGAAACGCCTCTATCTCAGAAAAAGAGATAGAGGCGTTTTTATTGTAATTCCGTTGTAAGGAATAGACCACACAGCGCACGCAGATAGTTCGCTTTTATTCTAGCATAGTTCGCTTACCTCTTCGTAGATTTCGCGGCATTTCTTTTCCTTCATTTTATTCTTTACGCCAACGGCTATCATATCCTCTACGGTCGGATGCCCAGTTCCATTTACAGATGTTGCGTGTTCACCATTATATCCCTCGGTGCAATGGGTGAGGTCGTAGGCAGGAGCTAAATGCCAGTGCCATTTGCCATCGCTCTCTTTCTGAACCAAGAAAGAGAAGTTCTTGCAGTGGTCGTCCTTGTTGTCCATTATATAATTAAAAACCATACGGCGGAACATCTCTTCTACATCCTCTTGGCTCTGAGTAAGATAACCTGTAAGTGCCAAAAGGTTAAGGTAATCGAGAATGGGGTTGGTAAGGGAAACGTTGAGCAAGGCTCCAGCTGTGGCTACGTGAATGCGTTCGCCTGTTGGAGAAATGTCGAAGCGACGGCAGGCAAAATACTTGTTGTTTACCAGTTTGAAGTCGGGTACTTGGATACCACATTGCTTGGCTATCTCATTATAATGATACTCTTGCTTTCCCATATCTTGTGGGTCATAGGTATGGCGAAACTTGACCAACCAATGACCATCCTCATTTGTGAAAATGGCTTTCGGGCGACAACCGCCACTATTACCACTATTATATAATAATAATCCTGCGTCATTATCCTGTTGCTCCTTCAATACTTCCAAGGCTTTGGCTTGTAAAAGGTCAAAGTCATCAATCTCGTGTCCAGTCTGGATAGAAGTTATAGGTTCGTAGGTCAATGCCCCCATACCTCCATTGCCCACGATGCTCAGTCGGTCAAGAGCAGATAGCTCAAAGTCGTTGATACCCTCTTTTAGCAAGGCTTTATGCAATAGGTATCTACCATATCCATCGGGTAGGCTGTCTTCGAAGATGCCAAAGTTCCCGTTGAAAGGGGTGGCTTTGGCAATGAAAAGACCAGGCTTCAGTGGCAATTCCAGCGGAGATATACTAAAGCCAGATGCCAACCACTGATTGTCATATTCGAAGGTGCATACCTTTCCATCGGCACTCAATGACAGTGTGCCGACTTTCTCCTGGTGATATTTCACGGCTAAAGATTCTATATGTTTCATTGTCTGTAAGCCTTTTTCTTGTTAGCGTTTCTTTTTATCTGTTGCAACTCCTCCATGGTGGAGTACTTGGGTTGCGAGAAGACGTTCTTGATTTCTGATGTGTATTCCAAAGCTATGGCGATACCTATCAGATTTTTGAGGGAGATGAGGCCCTTTTGTTCGAATCTGGTGATGTTGCTGACGGCAACGCCTGACTTGTCTGCCACTTGCTCACGTGTCAGATTCTTCTCTATTCTTCGTTTTCTGAAGTCGTTTGCCATCTCCTTTGCAATCTCATCAGGATTGTCGTGGAGGTAGTTATCTAATATTGCTAATATATTATTCGTTTCTTGCATAATTATGGGGATAATAACAAGATATTATCAGTTGCAAAGATACAAAAAATAATATTATGTTCCAAATAAAAATCAACTAAAAAGTCAAAATCCCTTATAACCTTGTCTTTTATCCTTAAAAGCAAAGAACTCCCGTCTCTTTTTTGAGATGGGAGTTCTTGTTTAAAAGGAATACTGGGCGGAAATCATCAGTTCGCGAGGGCGAAGATGATAGCTGTCGGTCAATGTACTGATGCCGCTATAGATGGTTTCCATATAGTTCTTCTTGTTGAAAAGGTTTCGAAGCTCTGCTGAAAGGCGGAGCTTTTTCATTCTCCATACTGCCGAGGCATCGCCAAGGAGGGTGTTAAGATGGCTGCCCTCTTGCAGTTCATTGCGATAATGTACGAGCGAGAAGGAGAGGTCCACATGGCTGATGGTAGCGGTGGCAGATACGCTTTGGCGCCAATTAAATAACGATGACTTCGCCATTTTTTGACGTTTCGAGTTGTAAAAAGAGAATTCTCCCTCATAGCTAAAGGCACACCAGGACGGCGAGAAGTCGATGCTAGGCTTCACAGTATAGTTGTCTGCGGTGTAGCTGATGGCTTTGCCGCTGCTGTATTGCTCACCCTTGCTGTAGTTGTAACTGCCCTCCAGTCGGGTCTTAAGATGAAGGTCGTAGAAGCCCTTCGATATGTAGAGTGATGCCCCTAGGTTGTTGCTCTTGCTGTCCTGCTTATATAATGAGGTATAGTATTTGCCATCCTCGATGCGTAGATCGGATGCCGTGTTCATCCAGTTTTTGCTGGCATTGACCGATGCGCTGAAGAAGATTTCCTTGATAGGGCGCTTGTAGTCGTAACTCAACTTGCCATAAAGAGAACGAGTTATCGGAATGATGTCGCTCGAAGCGTACCAAGAGCGATAACTTTGACGATATTGCTTCATGGCGTAGTTGGTGGCATTGCCTGTTCCTGTAATGTATCCTGTGTAGATAGTCAACTCTCTACGGAAATCCAATTTCTTATATAAGTAAAGGTAGGGTGATATGGTAAGTAGAGTTTTCTGTGGATAGGTGAAGCGTTCCCAGATGAAATCGGGAGAGAACGACATACGGAACGTCTCGGTCTTGTATTGCCAGTAAGGGGTGAACTTCCCTGTGATGTTAAGACTGTTTTTTCCGATTTCATCGCTTCTTTTCTGATATTTTGCATAGATGTTGTTGAGGTCGATACTCATTCTATATTCCTGTGTCCAGTGGAAGCGATTCCTCATCCACTGTAAGGCGTGGGCTGTATGCCAAAGGTTGGTGCGGATGCGATTCCGCTCTTCGTTAACGTAGAGGTCCGCCACACCATGGTGATAGTCGGCAGTGCTACGCCAAGAGAGTTGACTTTTCTTGAAGACGAAGAGACGGTAGATACTTGCCGAGAGGTCGAGCTTTGGGATGCGGACACGTTGAGTAAGCGTGTCGTTGATGTTTGACAAACCGTCGCTTTGTGCTGTGCTGAGGCTGATGCTCTCGTTGCCATAATGCTCAGCCTTGTTTACCTTGTTCTCCCATTGCATATTGAAGGCATCGCTGATCATCGTCTTTTGGTTGTGCTCCGTGGTAACTGTGGGAGCTTCGCCGCCGAGGTCGTAGATACTCATGTTCTCTCGCTCTTGTCTGGTTACCGTACGAAGATAGTTGGCTTCTATGCGAGTCTCTGCATCGTCCTTGTTCTTCTTGATATGGTTGATGGAGTATTTTTGCGAGGTGTTAAAGCGCAGGCGTTCTTCGTCGATAGGAGCGTCAAGCGATGGTGCTGATATCCATGATGGAAGGGAGGCAGGAGCCAGACGATTGCTGTAAGATGCGAGTTGGTTAAGTGCATAGCCGAGATTTTTGCCTGTTCTGTCGTATTCTGCATCATACATTATCTGTTTCTTCTTGCCAATTTGCATGATATTGATGCTTCCGCCTACGTGGGACGGATGCCCTACGAGCATGTAAGGCTTGAGGGTGGGCATCAGTTTGTTGCGAGCACTGTCTTTCAGGGCGATGTTCATCGCTACATTATCCGTAAAGGTCTTGTTCTGGAGCGCCTTGATAGGCTGGTCATGCTCGATGACTTCGGCCTTTTTCACATCTTTTGCCTTGATGTTCTCCTCTAGTTGGTTATATTTGCCACCGGTCAGGTCGAGACCTTCCACAGTGAATCGGTTGATGGGTTTACCATTGTAGTTGATACGACCATTCTTCTCTATATCCACGCCTGGCAGTTTTTTCAGTACATCTTTCAGTGAGTTATCTCGTTCGTTGGCAAAGCGGGTGAGGTCGAAAGATATGGTGTCTCGACCTGTGATGCGAGAGCCTTTTACTTGTACTTCCTTCAAGACAAAAGCTGTTGAAGTCATACTGATGATGGTTTCTTTTCCCGATGAAACCGCCGTTTTTTGCTTTTTATAGCCCATATAGGTAGCTTGTAGCATATCGCTGGCTTGCTTTTGTGCTATGGGAATCAGGAAAGTTCCGTCTTCCTTGCTGCGTGTAAACTTCAAGGGCTTTCCATTGCGCAGCAGAATAACTGATACGTTGGCCAGGCGGTTGTGTGTAAGTGAATCTTCCACATAACCGCTAATCTTCTCTTGGGCAAACGCATGGTACGCCACGAACAGAATAGTGAAAAGAACTATTATTTTCTTCATCTTTTTTCTCTCTTTTCTATTTTACCTTAGACACTTATCTTGCTGATGTCTTTAAGACGCTTGTCTGGCAAAAAAGTAAACTGCTAATTATCTTTCAATCGGATTGTATGGCTCAGCACGCTTGGAATGCTTCAGGATATTTCCTTTTTCATCCTTGATCTTTACAATTGCAGCATACTTGGCATCTTGAAGCAGATAGCCGATAGGGTCGGCATAGTATTTCTTGTAAATGGAGGTCAATGATTTGCGGTCGATAGGCTCGAATGTCTTACCTTTATAATAGATAGGTGTGGAGCCTTTGTCTGTAGTGAGTCCTACAGCCGTAAATCCATAATCGTTCTCGGAGTCGTGAGCCTTGAGTATCAATCCCGGCAGTCCGCTCAGTTTCCAGGGACCATTGTCAATAGGGATGTCTTCCGTATACCAAGCTATCCATGTTCTACCCTTAAACTTGGCAATTGCCTGGTGGCACTCGTATCCGCAGATGGTGTCGATGCTGTCTGTGAGTTGCCAGTCTATCGGTTCCATCGGCTCTATGCACACATATCTGTCGGCAGCAAAGAAATCGAGATAGGCAGTCTTGCCCGGTTCTGGATAGTTCTTATATACTTTCCAATTAATCTGTCCGCCATTACCGGAGAAATTGACAGGTATTCCTTTTGCCATATTCGCAGAGATGGTAGAGTCTCTTTGGAATATCGGATAACTGTAGAATGCGGAGTACTTATTGCCAATCTGCAAGAGCATTTTCTCTTCGATGCGGCCAATGATGGTGTCGGTCTTGGTATATTTCTTTTCGTAAATATACTCGGCATCATATACTACCTGATACTTTACCTGATCAATGGAATCTCCCATGCCAATGCTTGATTCATCGAACAGGTTTACTGTTTGCGCTTGGAGCATGCAAGCATATAATGCAAGCCATGCCATCAATAATACCTTTTTCATAATCTTCGTCTTTTTTATTCATTATTTTATCTGTTTCATTCGTTTTTGTGATGCAAAAGTACTGAGATTATCCGATGAAATCGATGATTTCTGTTACTGAGTTATTACTTTTGCTTCTTTTCGCCTATTATTATTTTATTACTCTTGCCTTTGTTTACGGATTTTTCAGTAACTTTGCCGTCAAATTCAAAAGATCAGGAATGTATGAAAAGTAACAGTAAGCTGAAAATAGTGTGGATGGTATGTGGGGTAGCAATCGTATTGTTGTTCTGCACGCAGGCATATTGGCTCCATCTTCAATGTCAATATAGCTTAGACCAGCAGGTAGAGCAATTCAAAAAGGATTGTGATGAGGTGTTAGCGCAAGATTTGAAGAATAGAAAAAAGTTACAGGAAAATTCATCTACGAAAGGTAGAAGAGATACGGTTATGCTTAAGATAGAATCTGAATATGATATGAAGAAGGGATGTAGCCGTACAACGCTTTCTTTTTGGAACAATCATCGCTTTCTTGTCCGTTTGAATGATCCTGATCTTACGGGTGATGATGCTTATCTCATCATTAGCAGATATCTGGCTTATATAGGTAAGCATCCCTCGTTGGCTTCTTATCAAAGATTACTGGATGATAAGGGATATGGGAAGATATCCTCTTTTCGACATCTGGATTACAAGACCGTCTTCCTGAATACAAAATATGATGTCGAAGGCAGATGGTCACGTGTGGTGACTGTGAAGTATCAGACGAACCCAATGTTTCGCCAAGGTATTTCTTTTCAGGTGCTCATTCCTGTTACTCGAACGCTCAAAGCCATGATGTGGCAATTGATAGGAAGCATCTTTCTCTTTTTCATATTGATAGGATGTCTGTATTATCTGGTTAAGACCATAGTCTTCCAGAAACGCATTGATGGCATTCGCCATGAGTTCCTGAAGAATATGATTTATGAGTTGAAGCAACCGAAAGAAGACGACAAAGGTGAAGAATCTGCTGTTTTTATCGGTTCCATTGCTTTCTACTATGCGCAGAATGAACTGCTATGTGGTAATTCCAGAGTAGTCATCACATCTCGTCAAGCTGAAATTCTGAAGCTTCTTGCCGAGAACCAGAACCAGCTTGTAGAGCGGGATTTCATACTGAATGAAGTCTGGGGGGATGACTCATACTCCAATTCCCTTGCCCTGAACGTGCAGATTACCTATCTTCGACGTGCATTGAACCTGGATGAAAAGGTAAGCATCGAAGCTGTCATCAAGAAGGGATATATCCTGCGAACCTGTTGATCTTGTAATCAACTCTCATCTTTTTAGAAAGGTGGAAGTTTTTTTATCTTAATTTATTTTGTCCTTCACCTATTTTGTTGTAACTTTGCACACTGAAATTCGAATTTAAATTATTTTATGTAATTATGGCAAAAAAAGCTCTTTTAATGATTCTCGACGGATGGGGAATCGGTAAGCATGATAAGGGTGATGTTATCTTCAAGACTCCAACTCCTTATCTCGATTATTTGACAGCAGTTTCAGCACATTCTACTCTCCAGACTTGTGGAGAGGACGTTGGTCTTCCTAACGGTCAGATGGGTAACTCTGAGGTAGGTCACCTCAATATTGGTGCTGGTCGTGTGGTATATCAGGACCTCGTTAAGATCAACAAGGCTTGTGAGAGCGGTGACATCTTGAAGAATCAGGAGATCATCAACGCTTACAGCTATGCTCAGAAGACAGGTAAGAAGCTCCATTTGATGGGCTTGACTTCTACCGGTGGTGTTCACTCTTCTTTGGATCACCTCTTCAAGTTGATTGAGATTGGTAAGGAATATGGTTTGAAGGAAACATACGTTCACTGCTTCATGGATGGTCGTGATACAGACCCTAAGAGCGGTAAGGGCTTCATCGAGGAGGTTCAGGCTTGCTGCGACAAGAATGGTGCACACATCGCAAGCATCGTGGGTCGTTTCTATGCTATGGACCGTGACAAGCGCTGGAACCGTGTAAAGGAAGCATACGACTTGCTCGTTGAGGGTAAGGGTAAGCAGGCTGACGATATGGTGAAGGCAATGCAGGAGAGCTACGATGAGGACGTAACAGACGAGTTCATCAAGCCAATCAATAACTCAAAGGTTGACGGTACTATCCAGGAGGGTGATGTTGTTATCTTCATCAACTACCGTAACGACCGTGCCAAGGAGTTGACACAGGTATTGACTCAGCAGGATATGCCAGAGGAAGGCATGCACACCATCAAGGACTTGCAGTACTACTGCATGACTCCATACGATGCAAGCTTCCAGGGCGTTCACATCCTCTTCCCTAAGGAGAACGTAATGAATACCCTCGGTGAGTACTTGAGCGCACAGGGCAAGAAGCAGCTCCACACTGCAGAGACTGAGAAGTATGCTCACGTAACATTCTTCTTCAATGGTGGTCGTGAGACTCCATACGAGGGCGAAGACCGTATCCTGGTTCCTTCTCCAAAGGTAGCTACATACGACTTGAAGCCAGAGATGAGCGCTTACGAGGTAAAGGATAAGTTGGTTGGTGCTATCAACACTCAGGAGTACGACTTCATCGTTGTAAACTTCGCTAATGGTGATATGGTAGGTCACACTGGTATCTACAACGCTATCGCTAAGGCTGTTCACGCTGTTGACAACTGTGTAAAGGACGTTATCGAGGCTGCCAAGGCTAACGATTATGAGGCTATCATCATCGCTGACCACGGTAATGCAGACCACGCTATCAACGAGGACGGAACACCAAACACCGCTCACTCTTTGAACCCAGTTCCATTCATCTACGTAACTGACAACAACTCAGCTACCGTTAAGGATGGTCGTTTGGCAGATGTTGCTCCTTCTATCCTCCATATCATGGGCTTGGAGAAGCCTGCAGATATGACAGGTGAGAACTTGATTTCTGACAACAAGTAAAAACGATTTTATATACCTCAAAAAAGTATCCTAAGATACTTGGCCAAGTATCTTAGGATACTTGCATAAGTATCTTAAGATACTTTTGAATTTATATTAAGCATGAACGTAAAGATAGAAGAAAGTTGGAGACAGCATATAGGAGAAGAGTTCGACAAGCAGTATTTTGTTGACCTCACAAACTTCGTGAAAGAGGAATACCTGCGTACGCCCTGTTATCCTCCGGGTCGCTTGATTTTCAATGCCTTCAATCTCTGTCCTTTTGATGATGTAAAGGTAGTGATTATCGGACAGGATCCATACCATGAGCCGGGTCAGGCGATGGGACTGAGTTTCTCTGTGCCGGACGGAATCACTTTCCCACCATCATTGATTAATATATTCAAGGAGATTCAGATGGATCTCGGCACTCCGATGCCAGCCACGGGCGATTTGACCCGCTGGGCAAAGCAGGGAGTATTGTTGCTCAACGCCACCCTTACCGTTCGTGCCCATCAGGCTGCGAGTCATCAGCGCAAAGGCTGGGAGGAGTTTACCGATGCTGCCATCAAGGCGCTCAGCAAGGATAAGGAACACCTGGTGTTTATCCTTTGGGGCGGTTATGCCCGAAGCAAGGCGAAGCTCATCGATACGAGCAAGCACCTGATATTAGAGAGCGTGCATCCTTCGCCATTATCAGCCAACAGAGGCGGCTGGTTTGGCAATCATCATTTCTCCCGCTGCAATGCATATCTGCAGCAGAACGGAATTACGCCTATCCAATGGTAGGTACACCTATTTTTATATATAGCTATCCACTCATGGGTAGCTATCCTTATTTTTATTATACACTCAAAGAAATTTATTCATCTCAAAAACATTATGAAGAAAGACGAACTGCGTATTCTGCAGGTGGGCAACGTATTGGTTTCACCTGATATTATCACCGAAAAATTCTGTTGCGACCTTGATGCCTGCACGGGCGAGTGCTGCATCGAAGGGGATGCGGGAGCTCCTGTTACCTTGGATGAGATTATGGAGATTGAGAATGCGCTGGATGTAGTTTGGGATGATCTCTCGGCATCTGCCCAGGCTATCATTGATAAGCAGGGTGTGGCTTATACCGATATTGAAGGCGATTTGGTGACGAGCATTGTGAATGGTAAGGATTGTGTGTTTACCTGCTATCAGGACTTGAAAGATTTAGGCGATGGGCATACGATTCCTAACTGTTGTCTCTGTGCCTTAGAACGTGCTTATCGCGAAGGTAAGTCGAAGTTCAAGAAGCCTATCTCCTGTGCCTTGTATCCTATCCGTGCCAAGGATTTCGGCAACGAGGTGTATGGCATCAACTATAACAAATGGCGTATCTGCAAGGATGCCATCAAGAAAGGAGAGGAGTTGAATCTTCCGGTTTATAAGTTCTTGGAGGGTCCGTTGGTAGAGAAATTCGGCAAGGAATGGTATGATGAGCTTTGCGAAGTGGCAGAGCAAGTGCTTGCGGAATTGGAAGACTAAATTCTGTTAGAGACTTTGGAAGATAATAGTTCCGAAGTCTTTTTTGTTTTATAAAAAAAGAGATTTCGAAACGCTGTTGAGCTTATTCCGAAATCTCTAATCCTTCTATATTTGTGATATTACTTCTTCTGAAGCCTTTATCCCAAGTTATCATGAAATCTTTTTGTTGTTCAGCATGGAAACGGTAATAGGCTTGCTCGTCCATTTCGCCACTGCATACATATTGGTTTCCGTTAATATGAAGTGTTGTTCCTTTGCTGGCATTGCGTATCGTGAGCCGGATGGTTCCACGGAACGGACGTCCGAAGTCTATACGGCATCCCTGATGATCGAATTCCTCCTCGTATGGTTCTAATACCATTTGAAGTTTGTTCTGGGTGAGGTATGGCAGCTGGTCTACAAAGATATAGTTTACCGTATCATTGAAGGCACCTGTCGGATGAACCCATCCTGAAGATTGGTATTCTGCCGATTTCCACTCTGTAGTGTATATTCTATTATCAAAGTGTTCTTTTTCGTTGTAACTGCACCCCTTCAACGGTTTGCACCACCATGTTTCGTCTGCTTTATGATAAAAAGGAACAGAGTCAGTATACCAGCCATAAAATTCCAATGACAGTTGTTTGCTTTTGCTTCTTGTTCTTCCTGGTGCATACCAGACTGCGATGATATTCTCTCCCTTTTTCAGATATCTGGAGATATCTGTAGATTGCATCAGAAGGATGCTGTCTCTGGCTCCTTCGTTGAAAATGCTTGGCGTAACATTTCTTTCGTTGATGTATAGACGGGTATTTCCTCCACTTGCCATGCTTATCTCAGCCTTTAAAGGCTTTTGGTCAAGATGATAGATTTTCCTGTATAATATCTCAGAAGAATCGTTGGGGAATGGGTATGATACCCAATGGGTACCGAATTCCTGTGCATAGGAATTCAGTACCCAGAGAGTTGTAAAGATGAGAATTGTAAAATATCTCATAGATGATGATTTGTCTATTTTATGAGTTTTGTTTCGCCAGCCTTGAAACTTAATGCTTTCAGCTTACCATTATACTTGACGGTCAGCTTACCGGCATTCTTGCTGGTGATGGAAACTTTGCTGACTTTTCCATTGTTCCATACGAGATCAATCTCGTAGTTTCCTCGCGCTTTGATACCCTTAATTTCGCCTGCTGGCCATTCTTTAGGTAGAGCAGGAAGAAGATGCATAGTCTCGCCATCGCATTGCATCAGCATCTCACATACACCTGCTGTGCCTCCGAAGTTGCCATCAATCTGGAATGGTGGGTGAGCATCGAAGAGATTTGGATAGGTTCCTCCTGAAGGGCGATTCTTCGGATTGTTGTAATTGCCCGGATGTACATAGTTAAGCAATTTCCTGATCATAGAATATGACTTGTCTGCTCTGTGCAGGCGAGCCCATAAACTGATGCGCCATCCTGTGCTCCAACCGGTAGAGAAGTCTCCTTTTATCTCAAGAGTCTTGGCAGCAGCTGCAGCTAAATCAGGAGTCTTATCTAATGAAATCTGATAGAATGGGTGTAAACCGAGAAGGTGTGACTGGTGGCGATGATGCCAATCCTGGTCTTCCCAATCGTAATACCATTCCTGCAGGTTGCCTCGCTTTCCTATCTGATAAGGGTGGAGACGATTGCTTGCATCCTGTAACTTTGCCTGATAATCTTGATCAATACCGAGGATCTGAGCACCTTTGAGTGTGTTTTTAAACAATTCTCTCAAGATGGCAAGATCGGCGGTACCTCCATAGAAACTGCAGCCTTGATAGCCCTTGTCGGTGATATATTCTGCCTCTGGTGAAGTGCAAGGGGCAGTAATCAGTTCGCCCGGCTTCTTTGGGTTCTCTATCATCCAGTCAAGCATGAAGTCTGCTGCACCTTTCATCAATGGATAGGCTGTCTTGCGCAGATATTCCTTATCGCGGGTGTAATCGTAGTGATCCCATAAGGTTTGTACAAGCCAGGCACCTCCCATGTTCCAGTTACTCCACTTAGGACTTTCTTTCTTGGTTCCAACAGGGTTTGTCATCGCCCATGCATCAGTGTTGTGTCCACCGCACCAGCCATTCTCAATTCCATAATAGTGCTTTGCTGTATATTTTCCTGTTACAGACATGGCTTTCACCAGTCCGTCTACAGGCATTACTAGTTCAGACATATTGGTAACTTCTGCTGGCCAATAGTTTTCTTCCAGGTTGATGTTGATGGTGTAGTTTCCACGCCAAGGAGATTTTCGTGCCGGAGCCCAAAGACCCTGAAGATTGGCCGGAATGCCGGGAGTTCTCGAACAGCTGATCAGAAGATATCTTCCATATTGGAAGTATAGCATTTCCAGGTAAGGGTTTTGCTCTTCTTTCTCTGTGTAATCAAAGAGTTGCTGGTCGGTGGTTCGTCTGTTGTCGAACTTAGCTCCCTTGAGTGCAAACTTGGCACGGTTGAAGATGTTCTGATAGTCGGTTATATGACGCTGTTTTAACTCTGGGTAGGTATAGTTGACCAAGTGCCAGGCATTGTCGTTAACCTTTTCAATATATGGAGCCCCTTCTTTTACAGGATGCTTGTCGAATCCGTTGTAGCTGGTTTCATTCACTAAATAGATAACCGCTTCGCTTACGTCCTGCAGATGGAGAGTAGAATCTGAGGCTGTAATGGTTCCGTCCTGGTTCTTGATGCTGAGGATGGAACAGAAGTGGGTACTGTTCTCAGGCTTTCCCATAGCATGCCCCGTGATGGTGAGCTGCTTATTGGAAGCTTTTACCTGATGAGGAATCAGAGAGGTGAGAGATATATCGCAGTTGATGGCTTTCTTCTGGGAAGCTGTTAGGCGAATAGCAATCATCTTGTCCGGATGTGATGCGAAATACTCTCGCTGGTATTTTATTCCCCCTCTTGTATAACTCAATGCCGCCATAGCGTTGTCAAGGCTCAATTCGCGCTTGTAGTTGCTGAATTGTCCTTTATTTGCATCTTTGATATTGATGATGGCAAGTGGCTGATAATATTCTGAATTGTGTCCTTGTACATGCAGTTGTAGAGAATCGGCTGCCTTGTAATCTTCTTTGAACAGAGCCTCGCGAATCTTAGGTATCCATTTGTAGGCATCCCCTCCTTCCTCGCGATTGACAGGCTTTCCTGTCCACAAGGTGATGTCGTTGAGATAGATAGAGTCATTGTTGGCTCCACCATAAATCAAGGCACCTAACTTGCCGTTACCGATAGGTAGCGATTCTTCAAAGGCTGTAGCCGGCTTATTGTACCAAAGCTTCAGCGGTGGAATATTACTCTTCGGGGCAGCCTGAAGTGTGCCTGCTGCAGAGAGTAATAGGCAAGAGATAAGTAAATGTTTCATAAGTTGGTTTGTTGGGTTTTATACAAGCAGAGGCTGTGTCATTTGTAGGTAAATGGCACAGCCCCTTATGTAAATTAGTTGAATTGTCTTAAGCGTCGATGTTTGCGTATGTGGCATTCTGCTCGATAAATTCGCGGCGTGGTTCCACATCATCACCCATCAACATAGAGAAGATCTCATCAGCCTGGGCTGCGTTCTCGATAGTAACCTGTTTGAGCAAGCGTGTAGATGGGTCCATAGTGGTTTCCCAAAGCTGCTCTGGGTTCATCTCACCCAAACCTTTGTATCGCTGGGTGTGGATGTTCTTGTCTTCTAATCCATCTCCATACTTGTCGATGAATGCTTGGCGCTGCTGTTCTGTATAGCAATATTCGCTTACCTTGCTGCGATAAGTACACTTGTAGAGTGGTGGGGTAGCGATATACAGATGGCCTTCTTCGATAACCTTTGGCATGAAACGATAGAAGAGTGTCATAATCAATGTGTCGATGTGAGAACCATCGACGTCGGCATCGGTCATGATAATAATCTTATCGTAACGCAACTTGTCTGTATTAGCCTCTTTGCTGTCTTCGCCGTCTACACCAAAACGGACACCGATACTCTGGATGATGTTCATGACAGACTCTGCTTCGAATACCTTGTGCCACTGTACCTTTTCTACGTTCAGAATCTTACCACGCAATGGGAGAATAGCCTGACGGAAACGGTCGCGACCCTGCTTGGCAGAACCACCGGCGGAATCACCCTCGACGAGGAAGATCTCGCATTCTTTAGGATCCTTCATTGAGCAATCGGCAAGTTTACCAGGAAGACCACCACCTGTCATGAAGTTCTTGCGCTGTACACTCTCACGTGCCTTGCGGGCAGCGATGCGGGCAGTAGCAGCCAGGACAACCTTTTCGCAGATTCGCTTAGCTTCGTCTGGATGCTCCTCCAGGTAATCAGACAAAGCCTCGTTTACAGCCTGCTGAACGGCGCCCTGTACCTCGCTGTTGCCGAGCTTGGTCTTGGTCTGACCCTCAAACTGAGGTTCAGCTACCTTAATAGAGATAACGGCAGTAAGACCCTCGCGGAAGTCTTCTGGTGCAATCTCTACTTTTGCCTTCTCTATCTGCTTGGAGATAGTTGGGTCTGCTTCAGCGTAAGCTTTCAATGTGCGGGTCAACGCCATACGGAAACCTGTCAGGTGAGTACCACCCTCAATGGTGTTGATGTTGTTAACGTATGAGTGAATGTTCTCTGAGTAATCAGTATTGTACATCACAGCAATCTCGATAGGAATACCCTGCTTTTCTGTCTTCAGATAGATGACATCATCGAAGAGATGAGTGCGGTGACGGTCTACGTAACGGACGAATTCCTTCAAACCATCCTTAGCGTGGAAAACCTGCTCCTTGGTCTTACCTTCCTCGTCAGGGCGCAAATCTTTCAAGGTAATCTTGATGCCTGCATTAAGGAAAGCTAACTCGCGCATACGGTTGGCGATGATATCCCATTTGTAGACGGTGTGAGTAAAGATGGTTGGATCTGGCCAGAACTGCTGGCGTGTACCGCGCTTGTTGGTTTCACCTACCACCTTAACCGGATAGAGAGGCTTACCCTTCTCATATTCCTGCTGGTAGATCTTGCCGCCACGGAACACTTGTGACAACATGTGGGTAGAAAGTGCATTCACACAACTTACACCCACACCATGTAAACCGCCAGATACCTTGTAAGAACCCTTGTCGAACTTACCACCTGCGTGAAGCACGGTCATAACGACTTCGAGGGCTGATTTATGTAGTTTCTCGTGCATATCCACAGGGATACCACGACCATTGTCTTCTACGGTGATAGAGTTGTCTTCGTTGATGGTAACTTCGATGTCGGTACAGTAGCCCGCCATTGCTTCGTCAATAGAGTTGTCTACTGTCTCGTTTACCAAGTGATGAAGACCCTTCTCGGAGATGTCACCAATATACATCGCCGGACGTTTGCGAACAGCTTCCAGGCCTTCCAGAACCTGAATGTTACTCGCAGAGTAATTATTTGCGTTGTTTTGATTTTCTGCCATTTTAGTATTGTCTTATTTCCGTGCAAAGATACTAAAAAAAGCTGAGAAACAGGAACTTTTGTTTGTGAAAAATCACCAAAAAGTGAAGAAAAAACGTAGAATGTGAACTTTAGCGGCAAAAGTGTCTTGAAAAAGCTGTTTAATAATCGTTTTGCGCGTTTTTATAGGGTATGTTGCAGTATAAACTGGTTGTGATGGGAAGATTTTATGATGCAGGAAATGGGTAGTCGGGTTCATAGAAAAAGAATAAGGCTGCGACCCCTATAAAGGATTGCAGCCTTATTTATTTCTTTGCTTTGACTTATAAGTTAGGCCAACTTAGCGATGTGCTTTGTAAGACCAGACTTCAAGTTTGCAGCCTTGTTGTCGTGGATAACGTTGATCTTAGCCAACTTGTCTAAAAGCTTCTGAACTGTAGGATAGAGCTTTGCAGCCTCTTCCTTGTCAGACATGTTGCGCAACTTGCGGACAGCATTGCGCATAGTCTTTGCATAATACTTATTGTGCAAAGCCTTCTTCTTGTCCTGACGGATTCTCTTGATTGATGATTTGTGATTTGCCATCTTCTTTATGTTATTTTTTTTATTTCTTAAATGTTTGTAGTCCCTAGCAGAGTCGAACTGCTCTTTAGAGAATGAAAATCTCTCGTCCTAACCGATAGACGAAGGGACCATTGCTTATTTGCGGGTGCAAAGTTACTACTTTTATTTGAATCTAGCAAATTTTTTGCGGAAAATTTTCGCTAAATGCGCATTTTTTTGTATTTTTGCCCTGTTTTTTACTAATATTAGGCAAAATGGAGATAAAAACTAGTGCTATCGTGTTGCAAACCATCAAGTATGGAGACTCTCAACTTATCGTGGATTTCTTCACCGAAAAGTTGGGAAGACTCTCTTTTATGGTGCGTGTACCTAAGTCATCGAAGGGAAAGATAAAACGGCAACTTTTCCAACCGCTCATGGTCTTGAATCTCGAATTTGATTATCGCCCTAAGTCAAATCTGCAGCGTCTTAGAGATGTCTCGATTCTGATTCCATTTGTTGATATCCCTTTTTCTCCATACAAACTGGGCATTTCCATGTTCTTGGCAGAACTGCTTTCGTATGCCACCCGTCATGAGCAGGCTAATGGCGTGCTCTATCTTTTCGTACAGAACAGTATCGAATGGTTAGACCGGGCTAAAGGTTCTATTGGTAATTTCCATATTGTCTTTATGATACAGCTGTCTTTTCATTTAGGCTTTATGCCCAATATAGAAAGCGGTATGTCTGGCGATTATTTTGATTTGGTAGATGGATGTTTTGTTGCACATGTTCCTTCCCACGTACATTATTTAAATAAGGAAGATTCTATGCGGCTTGTGTCTTTGCTTCGTTTAGAGTATAAAACAATGCACCTCTACACAATGTCCCGTATCGAACGGAACAGGTGTGTAGAGGTGATATTGGAGTATTATAAACTTCATTTACCGGATTTTCCTGAAATGAAGAGCTTTTCTGTCCTTCAGGAACTTTTTGCTTAGTCATTTCTGGTTTCCTCGCTTACTTGGCGTAAACCTGAAATAAACCTAGCCTGTATTCTCTGTTTAGGCAAAACTGATGACGCCCTGTACAGAAGAAGCATCATCGTTATTGTCTTCTTTTGGCTCTGTGTTGCCAGAAGCAATATTGCGGATCTCTTCCAGAGTCTGTCGGGTACGCTTATAGGTAGGCGTGTTTTCAACCTGTAGGATGACATCCTCGTTGTCAAGATCTTCCTGACGGAACAGGAAAATGTGTGGGTGACGCTTGTACTGGGTTGTATTGCCATCGCTGCCATAATAGCGCTTGCGGCGGTCTTCTCTTTCAGCACGTTTCTCCTCTTCTTCAGCGAGACGGCGAGATTCTTCCTCCGTATGCTTCTTGAGATGGCGGTTCATGCCCTCTACATCCTCGAGTCCGAAACCGGTTGCAAGAACGGTTACCTTTACGCGGCTTCCCAATTCAGGGTCAATGGCAAGACCCCATTTCAATTCGAAGTCATCACCGAATTTCTCCATAAAGTCGTTGACATCATTCATCTCGTCCATGGTCAAGCCTGGATTATCCTTCTTCTCGCTTGCAAATGCGATGCTGAGCAGAATCTTCTTTGAGTTGAATACGTCATTATCGTTAAGGAGTGGTGAGTTCAAGGCATCTTCTATTGCCTTCTTTACTCTTCCTTCTCCCTCGCCGTAACCTGTACTCATGATAGCCACACCACCATCCTTCAATACGGTCTTCACGTCATTGAAGTCGAGGTTGATGAGACCATGTACTGTAATGATTTCAGCGATACTCTTGGCAGCCACACTCAAGGTGTCGTCTGCTTTGCCGAAGGCATCGAGAACGGCAAGGTCTGGATAAATCTGGCGGAGACGTTCGTTGTTGATTACCAGCAAGGCATCTACATGCTTTGACATTTCCTCTACACCATCCAGCGCCTGGTCAATCTTCTTAGGACCTTCGAAACGGAAAGGAATGGTTACGATACCAACGGTAAGAATGCCTAACTCCTTACTTACTCTGGCGATGACAGGTGCAGCACCTGTACCGGTACCACCACCCATACCTGCTGTGATGAATGCCATCTTGGTTCCATCGTTGAGCATATTCTTGATATCCTCAAGGGTCTCTTCGGCAGCCTGGCGTGCCTTGGCAGGTTTGTTACCTGCACCCAGACCTTCCTTACCTAACTGCAGGTGTACTGGTACTGGTGAGTCGTTAAGCGCCTGGTTGTCGGTGTTGCAGAGCACGAAGCTTACGTCGTGGATACCTTCGCGATACATGTGGTTGACGGCATTTCCACCGCCACCACCAACACCAATCACCTTGATGATGCTATTTTCTTTTTCTGGCTCCCCAAAGTCAAGGATATGAGGAGTGTTTCCATTATCTAGCATAGTTGTATAATCTTTATAGGGTTTATCAATCTGATTCTATTATCTGCCTCGTTGTGAAATCTGTTTTCTGATAGCCGTTTTGGCATCTTATTCTTCCTCAGAAATGGTATCTTTCACAAACTTCTTGAAACCTCTCATCATTTTATGGATGAGACTGTTTTCCTTACGTTTCTTTTCTTCCTCTTCTGCTTCTTTTTCAGCCAGAAGTCTTGCCTCAGCTTCTTCCAGTTCTTTCTGCTTGCGGGCTGCCTCATCAGCAGCCGCTTTTTCGGCAGCCGTCAGAACCACGCCCTTGCCGGCTGTCTCGTTAGGATTTCTTGGAGCCTTGTGCTGCTCGGCTGCAAGTGGTTTCTCTGCTGAATTGCTGAAGAGATCTGTGCCGATTTCGTCACCAGCACAGTTCATGTCACCCTTAGCCAAGAGTCCCAATACGGTGTTCATTGTACCATCGTGGTTGGTAATCTTAGGATCCTTGGAGTTGACAGTTTGAGAAACAAACTTGGCGATGCGTACCTTGTCGATGTGGGTATGTGTCTTGAAAACCTTATCGATTTCAGGCATGTTGCTGCCGCCACCTGTAAGGATGATACCACCCAACAGCTTATCTGAGAATTCCACCGGAATCTGGAACCATGCGTTTTCTACGATTTCCTCTACGCGTGCTTCTACGATTTCGATGAACTTCTTGCTTTCAACCACTCTATCCTTGTCGATAGGGTAGTTCA
Organism: Segatella copri; assembly: GCF_019127135.1. GTDB lineage: Bacteria > Bacteroidota > Bacteroidia > Bacteroidales > Bacteroidaceae > Prevotella. Next base: position 149,935 of record NZ_JAHOEA010000001.1, read on the forward strand.
GGGTTGGGTCGATATTGTTGATATCGGTATAAGCCTTGGCATACTTGAGCTTCATCTTTTCTGCATCAGGCTCTTCAATCTGAAGACAAGTTAAGTCTTTGGTCACGTTGCCGCTGCCCAATGGGATGACAGAGAGATGACGGAGTATACCTTTATAATATACAGAAACGGTTGTCGTGTCGGCACCCAAGTCAACAAGCATACATCCGGCACGCTTTTCAGAGTCTGTCAATACGCTGTCAGCCATAGCCAAAGGAGCGAGATACATTTCTGCAATTGGAATGTTGGCATTCTCAAAACAGGTATTGATATTGTTATAGAAGTTCTTGCGCCAAAGTATATTCAGGAAGATGCCTTCCAGATGGTTACACTGTATTCCTACAGGGTCTATCTGGTATTGGTTGTCTATCTTGTATTCCTGAGTTGCAGCATCCAGGATTTCCTGGTCCGGATAGGTCATGTTGCGGTTGATATCCATCAGTTCATTGATCATCTCTTGTGAGATGATGGTGTTACCTGGGAGATCTTTGACAATGACGTTCTTGATACTGCGTATAGAGCGACCGCCCACGCCTACATAGACCTGGACGATATCTTGTTTCAGTATATTTTTCAACTTCTTGATGATGTTGGTCAAACATTGGCAGGTTTTGTCAATGTTATAGATCACACCCTTTCTGATGCAAGAAGATGAATCTTCCTCTACGGTGGCAAGTACGGTGATGCTGCCGTCCAAATTCTTCTGACCTGCTATACCTGTCATCTTAGATGAGCCAAGTTCGATAGCTACAATAAATTCCTTTGGCATAGTTCTTATGTGTTATCTTAATCTGTTTCTATTTTCTAATTAGCTATTTTTATGCTTTTTACATATAATCTGGTTGTCGAATTCGATATTGATATACGAATACTTGTTCCAACCAGCTTGTGAGAGTCCATACTTATAGAATTTCTCTAATCGATTCATCTTCTTGTTGACGAAATCGTTGATGGCTTGCTCCCGTTTGTCGATGAGGTTGGTCTCTGGCAGGTTACCTATATATATAATGTGGTTGCCTACTCGCGGTACCAGTTCTATTCCTCTGTCAGGCAGAACATTGATCTGTTCTATCTGGTTTCGCCAGAGCTCGTTTGTCATCAGCGCTTTGCTTAGCAATGAGATGTATTTTTTAGCATACCACTTGTTGATGTAGCCCGTTGCGATGATGATGTCGCATGTATAGTTCGTGTTGGGCATAATCTGATTGTGGTCATCAATGTAATAGTCCTCGTTGCTGATGCTTTTGATCCTGACGATTGGCATGCGTTGGGTGAGGTAGATGTCTACAAGACCATCCTGAGTCTTTGAGCATTCTGCCGTCTTGACGAAAGGACTGGTCTTCAAGGTTTCTTCTATCTTGCGGGCGTTCACCTCTTTGAGCGGTTCCCCCAGCGGATAGAGTTTCCTTGTTTCCAGTCGTTTCTTGATTTCCTTCGCATTCAGAAAGCCATTGGTCATCTCATCTTGTATGTTGATGTTCACTTTGGTGCATACCAACTTCGTTTCATCAGGTTTGTTAAACCTGGTGAAAGCGAATACCAGATAAGTACCAAGTACTAAATCCAGTGCGATGATGATGGTTTTCTTCCAATTGATATGCATTTATTTTTCTTCAAGTATTTTGGTAATTTGTGGAACATAGTTGTCCAAATCGCCAGCTCCTAAGATAACTAGAACATCGAAGTCTCGATTCTTTACCAGGTCAAGAACGTCTTCTTTGTGAATCATGCTCTTTTCTACACCTGGTTTCAGATTGTCGTAGATAAGCTTGGAGGTTACTCCTGGAATAGGCTGCTCGCGAGCTGGATAGATGTCGCAGAGAATTACCTCGTCCAAAAGACTCAAACTATTGGCGAAATCTTTATAGAAGTCGCGGGTTCTAGTATACAAGTGAGGCTGGAAGATGGCTGTTATCTTACGGTCCTTATACAACTCTCTGATACTCTTTGCACTCTGATAAATCTCCTTTGGATGATGAGCATAATCAGATAGGAATACCAGTTTGTCGTTCTTGATCTTAAAGTCGAAACGGCGGTCAACTCCTCCGTAGGTCTTCATGCCGTTACGGAGTTCATCGGCTGTACAGCCATTCAACTGTGCCATTGCCATTGCTGCCACACCGTTTGTGATGTTGATAGGCACAGGCTGTCCGAGTTCTACGCCCGTTACGTTCTCGATAGGAGAGATGAAATCGAAGGTGATTCCTCCATTCTCTATCTTGATGTTCTCAGCATGGAAGTCGCCCTCGTCCTGGCTGTATTCGTATATCTTGACGCCGTCCTGTACGTGTTGTTTCATCTCCAGACCTTTGTGGATGATGAGTGCACCGCCCGGCTGGATCAGTTCTGTATAGTGACGGAAACTCTCCAGATAAGCCTCTTTTGTTCCGTAGATGTCGAGATGGTCTGGGTCTGTAGCCGTGATGACGCTCATCCATGGGCGCAACCAGTGGAAACTGCGGTCAAACTCATCTGCCTCAATGACAACATAGTCGCTCTTGTCGGAGAGGATATAGTTGGTGCCATAGTTCTTTGAGATACCTCCCAGGAAGGCATTACAGTCTATATGGCTCTGGTGCATGATGTGAGCGCACATGGTAGAGGTTGAAGTCTTTCCGTGGGTACCCGCTACGCATAGTCCTTTATGAGTACGGGTTAATGTACCCAGAACCTGAGCACGCTTCTCGATGGTGAAGCCATTCTCATGGAAGAAAACCAGTTCCTTGTGTTCGGCAGGAATTGCCGGTGTGTAGACTACCAATGTTGTCTTGGCGTCCTTGCAGGCTTCTGGTATGAGGTCTACATTCTCCTCATAGTGGATAAGCATACCTTCTTTCTCCAGTTCGTGCGTAAGGTTAGATGGAGTTTTGTCATATCCGGCTACTACCAACTTCTTGCTGAGGAAGTATCTGGCGATGGCGCTCATTCCGATGCCTCCCGCTCCTACAAAATAAACTGCTTTAATATCTTTAATTTCCATTACTTTGTTGCTAATTTGATTACTTCGTCGGCGATGACGTCGGCAGAGTTCTTTAATCCTAATTTCTTAATATTCTCACAGAGCGAATCAAGCTTTGCTTCGTCCTTTACCGTGTCAACTGCTTTCTTGAGCAACACCTCTGGTGCGTCGGCATCCTTTACGTAGATGGCAGCATCTTTGTTGACCAACGCCATGGCGTTCTTGGTCTGGTGGTCTTCTGCCACGTTAGGACTTGGAACCAGAATAACCGGTTTGCCGATGAGGCAGAACTCGCTGATACTGCTGGCACCTGCGCGGCTGATAACCAGGTCGGCTGCCTTGTAAGCTGCCCCCATGTCGCTGATGAAATCGGTAACCTTGAGCATTGGCAACTCCTGACCTTTCAGCTGCTCCATGATGGCAGCATTATAGTATTTACCTGTCTGCCAGATAAATTGTACGCCGCTTTCCTTTACCAGGTCGAGGTGCTGGAGCACACTCTCGTTGATGGTTCTTGCGCCGAGGCTGCCACCTACGAGCAGGATGGTCTTCTTTTCAGGGTCGAGACCGAACTGCTTGCGTGCTTCTTCCTTGGTGATGGTAGTTTCCAATACGTTTTGGCGAACAGGATTACCGGTCATGATAATCTTGTCTGCAGGGAAGAAACGCTCCATTCCTTCGTAAGCCACACAGATTTTTTCAGCCTTCTTGGCCAAAAGCTTATTGGTTACACCAGCGTATGAATTCTGCTCCTGGATGAGGCAAGGTATTCCTTTGCTGGCACAAACATTGAGAGTCGGACCGCTAGCATAGCCACCTACGCCCACAGCCGCCATAGGCTTGAAGTTTTTGATGATGCTTTTTGCCATGTGCTGGCTCTTCCATATTTTGAAGAGTACGGCGATGTTCTTGAGCAGATGCTTTCTGTCGAAGCCGCAGATAGGCAAGCCCTTAATCTCATAACCCGCAGCAGGTACACGCTGCATTTCCATTCTGCCGAGTGCACCTACAAACAAAATCTTAGCATCAGGGCGCTTTGCCTTGATGGCGTTTGCAATGGATACGGCAGGGAAGATGTGACCACCTGTGCCGCCTCCGCTTATGATAATTCTTAATTCATTATTCATATCCGTTCATGTTTATAACGCAAAGGTATAAAAAAATATCGATTTAACGGCATTTTACAGCCATTTTTTACCTTAATTTATAAAACTCTTTTCAGGCAGCCACCATTTTGCTGTCATCAAGCTCATTTTGAGGTATCTCTTTTTTCTTGGCTGTCCTGCTGATGCTCAGGATGATGCCCAGGTACAGACAGTTGATGATGGTAGATGTACCACCTCTACTGATGAGTGGTAGTGGCTGTCCTGTAACAGGAGCCAAACCTACTGCCACAGCCATGTTGAAGAGTGCCTGGGTAACCAGCATGATAGCGAGTCCCATGCAGAGGAAGGCAGGAAAATTGTTCTCACACCGGTTGGCTATTCTGCCAGCTCTGAACAGGAGGATGATATAGAGGAATGCAACCAGTCCGGCTCCCCAGATACCCATTTCTTCGATGATGATGGCATAGATGAAGTCTGAGAATGCCTGTGAGAGGAAGTCTCTTTCTACCGAGTTTCCCGGGCCTTTGCCTACAATGTTGGAAGAGGCGATGGCGATGTTGGCATGTGCCACTTGGGCATCCTTGTCGAGATCGACATCCTGTGGTGCTACAGGCTTGGAGTTCATAAACTTGTCAATACGGGCTTTCCAGGTGTCGGCTCTGTGGAACATCTTTTCTGCCATGTTTGGCTTGTCCTGTTCCTGTTCAACCTTCTCGGTCAGCGTATTTTCCGGTTTATTGCCTTCTTCGCCCTTGTCCTGTCCTACTATCATGATACCCGCAAAGGCTGTGACGATGACAATCATGCCCAGTCCCACCAACTTGCCAATCTGGTTCATCGGCACTCTTCCGATGAGCATCATGGCAAGAATCGTAATACTGAGGAGCATGGCTGTGGATAAGTTTTCCAGTCCGATGAGACCTACAAATGGAGTGGTTGCTACAAGTATGAACTTGAAAGCCTTCCTGTTGGCACCCTGATGTGTTTGCATGGCGCTAAGGATCTGAGCTACAGCCAGTACTACCGCTCCCTTCGCTATCTCAGAAGGCTGGAACTGTATGCCCATCAGGGAGAACCATCGGGATGCTCCGTTGGTAGATTGGCCGGTAGCCAGGACCAGGACGAGCAACAGTAATGATATTCCCATCACGATGGGGGTAACAATCTTGAAGTACTTGCATTTCACCTTGAGCATGCAAATCATGGTGAACAGACCGCCTCCCAAGAGCATGATGTGGCGGATAACAGGTGCCATGTAGTTTCCTGTCTTGTACGACAAGGAACTGGAGGCAGAATATACCTCCACGATGCTTATCATACAGAGAAAGAAGAAGACCATCCAAATCACCTTGTCTCCCTTGAAAATATTACCTATGCTCTTGTTATTCATTTCTTTATAGTTCTATCTGTTCTATTTGTTGAAAACTGTTATTCTCCGATAGCTCTTGCCAGCTCCTTAAACTGTTCGCCTCTATCTTCCATGTTCTTGAAGAGGTCGAAACTTGCGCAGCATGGGCTGAGGAGTACGGTATCGCCCGGCTTTGCCAATTCCTGGCAGGCTGCCACGCAATCCTTCATGCTGTGGGTGTCGCGTACTGGGATGCCGAGTGCGTCAAAGTTGTCGTGCAACTTCTGGTTGTCGGCTCCGAGATATACGATACCTGCACATTTCTCCTTTACCAGGTCCTTGATCTGGTTATAGTCATTTCCCTTGTCCTTACCGCCGATGATGAGGATGGTGGGGGTAGTCATGCTCTCCAGCGCATACCAGCAGGCATCTACGTTGGTTGCCTTTGAATCGTTCACATAGTAAACGCCCTGGAACTTGCCAACTTTCTCCAGACGGTGCTCTACGCCTGGGAAGTCGCTCAAGCCTTTGTGCAGGGTCTCGTGGTCGATGCCTACGATGTTGCATGCCAGGCCTGCAGCCAGACTGTTATAGATGTTGTGCTTGCCGCGAAGACTCATGTCTGCCTGTGGCATTTCGAAGGCTGAAGGGAAGTTGAGCTTGTATTTGCCGTCCTCGATAAAGCCAACGCAACCCTCCTCCTTGAACTCAGAGAATGGGCAGAGGTGTGACTTGAGGTTGTACTTAGCCAACTCCTTTGTAACGATAGGGTCATCGTTCCAGAAGATGAAGCTGTCTTCCTCTGTCTGGTTCTGTGTGATGCGCATTTTGGCATCGGTATAGTTCTGCATCTTAAACTCATAGCGGTCCAGATGGTCTGGAGTGATATTGAGTAGGATGGCCACATTGGCACGGAACTCATACATATTGTCGAGCTGGAAACTGCTCAACTCGATGACATAATACTTGTGAGGAGTTTCTGCTACCTGGAGGGCAAGGCTCTTTCCGATATTTCCAGCCAGACCTACATCATAGCCAGCCGACTTGATGATGTGGTAAATCAGCGATGTAGTGGTGGTCTTACCGTTACTTCCCGTAATACAGATCATCTTGGCATCAGTATATCTGCCCGCAAATTCTATTTCGCTGATGATAGGTGTACCCTTAGCCATCAGTTTCTGAATCATAGGTGCTTCCTTCGGAATACCAGGGCTCTTGATGACTTCGTCAGCATCTAAAATCTTTTCTTCAGTATGGTGACCTTCTTCCCATTCAATGTTGTGGTCATCCATCAATTTCTTGTAGTTATCCTTGATCTTTGACATGTCTGAAACAAAGACCTCGAATCCCTCTTTCTTTGCCAGCACGGCTGCACCTGCGCCACTTTCGCCAGCTCCTAAAATTACAATTTTGCTCATTGTCTTATTTTCTATACTTGTCGGGCTGATAAGAGCCTGTATTTTATCTTATCTTCAATGTGATGATGGTCAACGCTGCCAGAATGATGGTTACAATCCAGAAACGGATGGTAATCTTAGATTCATGGAAGCAGTTGCGAGGCTTCTTCCACAGGTACTTGCAGTCAGGATCCAGCTGACTGTCCTGTGTGCGGAAGTTGTCGTGGATAGGTGTGCGTTTGAAGATACGCTGCTTCACACCTCTCCGCTTACCAATCTTGTAATAGTAAACCTGCATCATTACGCTGAGGCTTTCTACGAAGAAGATACCGCAGAGGATAGGCAACATCAGCTCCTTGTGGATGATGATGGCACCTACCGCGATGATACCGCCGATGGTCAGCGAACCCGTATCGCCCATGAATACCTGGGCAGGGTAGGCGTTGTACCAGAGGAAACCGATGAGGGCTCCGATGAAGGCACAGAAGAATACTACCAGTTCCTCAGAACCAGGAATATACATGATATTGAGATAGGCGGCAAACTCGATGTGCGACGACACATACGCAAGTATGCCTAGCGCCACACCTATGATGGCGGAGTTGCCGGCACACATTCCGTCCATACCATCGTTGAGGTTGGCACCGTTTGATACGGCTGTTACCACGAAGATGGTCATGATGACGAAGAGAATCCAACCTGCTGCTACCTTGTACTTACCGCAGAAACTGGTAATGCTGGAGTAGTCGAGGTTGTGTCCCTTGACGAATGGGATGGTGGTCTTCAGCGATTTTCTAGCTTCCGTACGATGCTTTATCACCGTTTCCTGTCCCTGACGCTGGACGGCGAGGTTTTCGTTCATCTTTACATCAGGTGATGACCAGAGTACCAGTCCCACGATGAGTCCGATGCCAATCTGTCCTACAATCTTGTATTTACCCTTCAAGCCTTCCTTGTCGCGCTTGAAGATCTTGATGAAGTCGTCCATTCCACCGAGGAAACCGAGCCATACGGTGGTGATGATCATCAGGATAAGATAGATGTTGCGCAAACGTCCGAGTAACAGTACCGGTACGAGGATAGCCAGGATGATGATGACGCCACCCATAGAAGGAACGCCAATCTTCTTGACACCGAACGGGTCGATGCTGGCATCACGCTGTGTCTCTGTGATTTGCTTGCTCTTGAGATACTTGATGAATTTCTCGCCGAACCAGGCAGAGATTACCAATGATAAAATCAGTGCAAGCAGGGCACGGAATGAGATGTAGCCCCACATGTGAGAACCTGAGATGCCCCACTGCTCCAGAAATCTAAAGAGATAGTATAACATTTTTCTTTCTTTTCTTGATTGATTTTACTTCTGTGAAATTCCGAAGATGTCGCGAATCACCTCCTTGTCGTCGAAGTGGTGCTTTACGCCCTTAATCTCCTGGTAATCTTCGTGTCCCTTACCGGCTACGAGAATCACGTCGCCCTTCTTAGCCAGCATGCAGGCTGTGCGGATGGCTTCCTTGCGGTCTACGATGCTGATTACCTTCTTCATCTGCTGGGCATTCAGGCCTACAAGCATATCGTTGATGATATCCTGTGGCTCCTCGAAACGAGGGTTGTCGCTGGTGATGATTACCTTATCGCTTTGTTTTACAGCCTCTTGTGCCATCAGTGGGCGCTTGCCCTTGTCGCGGTTGCCGCCGGCTCCGCAAACGGTAATCACTTCTCCGTCCTTGCCTTCGAGCACTTCGTGGATGGCGTTCAATACGTTCTCCAGCGCATCTGGTGTGTGGGCATAGTCAACGATGGCGGTATAGCCCTCTGGCGACTGGATTGGTTCCAGTCTTCCGCTTACGCTGTGAAGGGTACTCATCACTACGAGCACATCTTCTGGCTTCTTGCCGAGCATGATGGCTGCACCATATACGGCGAGCAGGTTGCTCACGTTGAACTTGCCGATAAACTGTACGCCCACTTCTCTGCCGTCAATCTCCAGATACATGCCGCCGAAGTGGCACTCCAGGATTCTGGCTCTGAAGTCTGCCATGCTGCGGGTAGAGTAGGTCTTCACGGTAGCCTTGGTGTTCTGTACCATGATCATGCCGTTCTTGTCGTCGGCATTGGTAATGGCAAAGGCTGTCTTAGGCAGTCCGTCGAAGAATGCCTTCTTGGCGTTGCGGTAGTTCTCGAATGTCTTGTGGTAATCGAGGTGGTCGCGGGTGAGGTTGGTGAACAAGCCTCCGGCAAACAGCAGGCCTCCGATACGCTTCTGTGCGATGGCGTGAGAAGAGCACTCCATGAAGGCATACTCGCAGCCAGCCTCTACCATCTTGCCCAGGAGCATGTTCAGCTCGATAGGGTCTGGGGTGGTATGGTCGGCAGGGATAGCCTCGTCTTCAATGTAGTTGCAGACGGTAGAGAGCAAGCCACACTTATGACCGAACTTGCGGAACATATTATATAATAAGGTGGCGATGGTAGTCTTACCATTGGTACCTGTTACGCCTACCAGTTTGAGCTTTCTTGAAGGGTCACCGTAGAAGAGGGTTGCTACCTTGCCGACAGCATCCTCGGTCGATGCGACCTGAATGTAAGTTACGCCCTCCACTTTCTCTTCAGGCATGTCTTCGCACAAAACCGACTTTGCGCCCAGCTCCAATGCCTTTGGAATAAACTTGTGGCCGTCAACCTGCGTTCCCTTCATGGCAACGAAGAGATGACCTTCCTTAATCTTGCGAGAGTCGATGTTTACTCCCGACACCTCTACATCAGCATCGCCGATTATCTGAACCGGCTCGATGTTTTTGAGTAATTCTTGTAACTTCATATTCTGTTTCTGTTTTATATTCTATATATTTCTTTATCTACACCTTATTATATATAGGGCTTCAGATAACTTTTCTGAGTTTTATTCGAGTACAATGCTGCATACGGCACCTTTCTTGATGACCGTTCCCGGCACCAGACTCTGCTTCACTACCTTTCCTCTACCTATAATCTGGGTCTTGATGCCCCTGCTCTCCATGTTGTAGATGGCGTCTCGGGCTCCCATTCCGGTAATGTCAGGTACGATGCTCTTGCCGTATGGCTTCTCTCTGATGAGCTTGATGCTGTGGTTACCTACGCGCTCCGCCTTACCCCAGATAGGGTTGCCGTCGGCATAGCTGCCGCTCCAGTTGGCATTGGTCTTGATGCCGAGATGGCTGAGCACATAGTTGGCAGCAAGGATATTGCCTGTCTTTACGTCAGGAACGAAGACAGATGCTGAGTCGCGGGCGTCTTTTACGTCAACCTTCAGACTCTGCGCCATGATGCCTTCTGAAATCTGATGGAAGACCTTTCCGCACATTGTACCACCCGAAGCTGGCAAACCGGATTTCTGTATGCAGACGATACAGCTGTAGCGTGGTGCGTCGGCAGGGAAGTAGCCTGCGAAACTGATGAGATAGCTCGTACCGCCACTCTTATATCCGCCGGCACCTTTTGAAATCTGGGCTGTACCCGTCTTTCCTGCCACTTTGAAGTTAGGCGAACCGGCTTTCTTTCCCAGTCCCACGCTTACCACCTGTTCCAGGATGGTTTGCAGCTCCTTGATGCTCTTCTCCTTGGCTATCTGCTGGCGCATTACCTCTGGAGGGAATTCCATGACGGTTTCTCCGTTCTTCACTACCTTGCTCACGAATCTTGGTCGCATCATCTTGCCGTTGTTGGCGATGGTGTTGTAGAAGGTGAGGGTAGAGATAGGCGGTATCTGGGTCTCATATCCGATACTCATCCATGGCAAACTGGTCTTTGCCCAGTTGTCATACTGTCCGTTCTTGTTTCTGTGCGGCATGCGGATTCTGGCTGGCGTTGCTCCCACCAGTGGAATCTTCAGGTCGTCGTGCAGACCGGTACGGTAGATACCCTTTACGAATTTCTCCGGGTTGTTGCGGTAATGGTCGTCTATGATGCGGCTCACACCGATGTTTGAACTGTACCACAGGGTCTGGGCGAGGGTCAGCATTCCGTATCCGCCTTTTCGCCAGTTATGGTCTTTCATTTCTCTGCCGTACATCGGCCATACACCACCTGCGGTTTCCACATGATAGGTGGTGTCTACCACTCCGTCGTCCAGTGCTACGAGGATAGAGGCTGGCTTGAACACCGAACCTGGCTCCAGAAGGTCGCTCACGGCATGGTTGTGGATTTCTCTGTATTCTCCATCGAAACATTTCTCCATATTCACGATGGCCTTGATGTCGCCCGTAGGTACATCCATCACGATGGCTACACCCACATTGGCGTTGATTTCCTTCAGCTCGTCGATGAGTGAGCGTTCGGCAAGGTCTTGTATGCTCACATCGATAGTGGTCACGATATCAGCTCCGTCAATAGGAGGGGTATCGGTAATGTCGAGGAACTTGTTGCGCACCTTGCGGCGATGCACGATGCCATTGGTACCTCGCAGGATAGAGTCGTAACTCAGCTCCAGACCGAACCGGGCAGTATCCTTGGCGCCATACATGGCTCCGATGGTACGGCCTGCCAGCGAACCGTAGGTTCTGGTTCGGGCATTATATTCTTCCCAGTGGAAACCGCTCTGGTAGGGTTTCAGGCGGAATACCGGAATGTCCTTTATCTCGGTGAAGGTGTTATAGTCTACACGCTTCGGATAAACCGGCCAGTGGCGGCTCATTTTGGCGCGACCTTCGGTGAGGTGTTTCTTGAAATCAGCCGCGCTCAGGTTCGGGAATATCTGGTGCAGGCAAAGACAGATGGAGTCTTGCTTGGCATCCCACAGCGAGTCGTTCTCTGCATCTTTCAGCGCCTTGAAGTCCATGAAGACCTTAAACTCCGGCAGCGAACTTGCCATCAGCTGTCCTGTACAGCTCAGGATGTTTCCTCGGTTTGGCTTCACGGTCACGGAGTCTTTCTTCTGCCGTTCTGCCACCTTCATCCAGTAATCATGCTTGGCGGTCATGATGTAGAGCGCTTTACCCACTACGGCTATGGAGAAAATCGTCATGATGATGGCGATGGCGCTGTAGCGGGGCATTACTTTCTTGTGATCAAATTTGCTGCTCATTCTTCGGGTATGTTTATGATGTATGGAGGTTGGGTGGCGATGTGCAGCACGCTGTCTTTGTTGTTCTTCAGCATGTCGAGCACATTACTTTCACGACTCTTCTCTGTTATCTGACTGCTTGTAGACAGCGCTTTGTATTTGGTGTCTTGCAGTTCTTTCTGTAGCTTGTCCAACTCGATGATATCGTTCTGGATATTGTATCGGTTGGATATGTAGATGATGACAAAAAACACGATGAGGATAACGAGCCATATCTGCCGGCGTATTATCTGGGCGGTAAGAATGTCTCCACCCAGAATCTTCCGCAGCGTAAAGCTCGATGATCCTGAAGCCTCTTCCTCGATGGCTTGCTTGGCTATCACTTCCTTGAGCGAAGCCTGTGGGGCTTCCTGCTGCTGTGGCTCCTCCTTCGGAGTTTCCTGCTTCGGAGTTTCCTGCTTCGGAGTTTCCTGTTTCGGCGGCTCCTGTGATGCCTGTGCCTTTTCATCTGTGATAGGCTTCTCAGTTGTTTTTATGTCTTTATCGTTTATCATTTCTTTTCTGCTATTCTTAGTTTGGCGCTTCTGCTCCTAGGGTTTCTCTCCTGCTCGTCGGCATCGGGAACGATTACCTTGTTGTTCACGAGTTTGAAAGGGGTTTCTATTCTTCCGAAGAAGTCCTGCTCTATCTTGCCTTCTGCATTGCCCGCTTTCATCATGTTCTTTACGATTCTGTCTTCCAGCGAGTGATAGGTGATGACGCTGAGTCTGCCTCCCGGTTTCAGGAGTTCCGTGGCTGAGCGGAGCATCTCTTTCAGGGCGTCCATCTCGTGGTTCACTTCTATGCGCAGCGCCTGGAAGAGTTTTGCCATGTCTTTCTTCTCGCGTTCCCGCTTGAAGAGGGGCTCTACGGCTGCCATGAAGTCTTTGGTGGTGAGGATGGGCTTCTCGGCTCTTGCCTTGACGAGTGCCGAGGCGATGCGGCGCGAGTTCTTCAGCTCACCGTATAGGTAGAAGATGTCGGCAAGGGCACCTTCGTCATATTCGTTTACGATGTCGGCAGCAGTCTTGCCCGCACGCTTGTTCATGCGCATGTCGAGTGGGGAGTCGAAACGGAAGGAGAAACCGCGGGTCTCGTCATCGAAGTGATGGCTCGATACACCCAGGTCGGCTAACAGTCCGTCGAGTCCGTCTACCCCGTAGTAGCGCATCCAGTTTTTCAGGAATCTGAAGTTGGAGCATACGAAGGTGAACTTCTCGTTTGCCACCACGTTGCGTTCTGCATCGGCATCCTGGTCGAAGCTGTACAGGTGCGCTCCCTCCGTCAGGCGCGACAGAATCTCTTTAGAGTGTCCGCCGCCACCGAAGGTTACGTCTACATAGATGCCTCCTGGCTGTATGTTCAACCCGTCAACGCTCTCCTTGAGGAGCACCGGTACGTGATATGTTTCTGCTGTCTTTATCATATATCTTTTTGCTGTCTTATCGCATTATAATATTGCGTGCGTACTTATTAATGTATAAATTTGGGTTCAAAGGTACATAAAAATCTCCATATAGCCTTACATTTTCCCACAAAATTTATAAAACTTAATGAAAAAGTTGTTTTTGGTCAACTTCACCTTCCGGTTTCGGACATCGCCTTTTTGTTCTCATCAAGTGTGATGTTTTTGCAAAAATATGTGCAAAATGGGCTCGATTTGTCGTGATAGTTTAAAAAAACTAATAAATTTTCGGTTTTTTGCTATTTTTTTGGAAAAAATGGCACGTATTTGAAAAAGTTGAGTTACTTTTGCACTTACTTATATAAGTTTTAGCAAACATGAGTGAATCAATAGAGAAAACGATAGACATAGACAAGATACTGAAGAGCAAGATGGGAAGCAAGGTGAAATTCGTACCGCGCTTTCTGGTTTCCTGGCTCAAGAAGATTATTCACGAGGACGAGGTGAACAGGTTCTTGTGGGAGAGCCGTGGTCTTTCGGGTACTGAATGGCTCACCGAATGTGTGCGCTATCTGAAGATGGATGTTGAAATCGTAGGCTTGGAAAACCTGCCTGACAAGAACGACGGCAAACTCTATACCTTTGTTTCCAATCATCCTCTGGGCGGACAGGACGGCGTATGTCTCGGTTCCATCATCGGCAAGCACTATGATGGCAAGTTCCGCTATCTGGTGAATGATCTTCTGCTCAACTTGCCGGGTTTGAAACCTGTAAGTATCGGCATCAACAAGACGGGTCGCCAGAGCCGCGATTTCCCACGTATGGTGGAGGCGGGCTTCAAGAGTGACAACCACATGCTGATGTTTCCGGCAGGCTTGAACAGCCGCAAGCGCAAGGATGGAACCATCCACGACCTGCCTTGGAAGAAAACGTTTATCTCTAAGAGTGTAGAATATCAGCGCGATGTGGTGCCTATCCATTTCGGGGGGCGCAACTCTGAGCGTTTCTACCGCATCGCCCGATTTAGCGACAAGTATCTGCCGTTCAATCTCGCCATGCTGTTCCTGGTTGATGAGATGTACAGGAATGTGGGCAAGCATTTCCGCATCTCCATCGGCAAACCGATTCCTTGGCAGACGTTTGATAAGAGCAAGTCGGCTACCGAATGGGCGCAGTATGTTGAAGACAGGGTTTATGAACTTTAATGGTTTGCAAAACCCGGAAGAATTGTTTTATATTAACGAAATCGTAGAATCATAGCATAGAAGAAGAGTAATATGGAAGAAGAAATCATCCAACCGATTGACCGTGAGCTCCTGAAGAGCGAGCTTACACCCGACAAACAACTGAGAATGACCAATAAGAGCCATAACGAGATTTACATCGTTACGGCAAAAGATTCGCCTAATGTGCTGAAAGAGATTGGTCGACTTCGTGAAATCGCTTTCCGTGAGGCGGGAGGCGGAACGGGCAAATCTATGGATCTTGATGAGTTCGACTTTGGTGACAACTGTTACAAGCAGCTGATTGTCTGGAATCCTGAAGCCGATGAGATTATCGGCGGTTACCGTTATCTCCTGGGTAAGGACTGGCAGCTCGATGAGAAGGGACAGCCTAAGCTGGCAACCAGCCACATGTTCCATTTCTCCGACAAGTTTCTCAAGGAGTATATGCCTTATACCGTAGAGTTGGGCCGTTCCTTCGTTTCGCTCGAATATCAGAATGTGCGTACCAACACCAAGAGCATCTTTGCTCTCGACAATCTCTGGGATGGTTTGGGCGCCTTGACGGTTCTCTATCCGGAAATAAAATATTTCTTCGGCAAGATGACGATGTATCCGTCTTACATCCGTCGTGGCCGCGACATGATTCTCTATTTCCTCAAGAAGCATTTTGATGACAAGGAGAATCTCGTAATCCCTATGAAACCGCTGAAATTGGATACTCCGGAGAGTGATTTGGCAGCCATCTTTACAGAAGATGACTTCAAGGCAGACTATCGCATCCTGAACCGTGAGGTTCGCAAGTTGGGTTATAATATCCCTCCTCTTGTTAATGCCTACATGAGTCTGAGTCCTACGATGAAGCTTTTCGGTACTGCCATCAACTATGGCTTTGGTGATGTAGAGGAGACCGGTATCCTCATCGCCATCGATGAGATTCTCGAAGAGAAGCGAGTTCGCCACATCAACAGTTTTATTAAGGAACATCCTGAGGCTCTGAAGATTACGAGCGGAGCCAATAATGTGATTTATAAGGAAAAAGAAATTTAATTCAAGTTTCGCATGTAGGCTTCACACGCCCCAGGCATCAGAACACCATCATGTCCCCACACGCCCTGAAAGGGCAGAAGCTCCTAGCCCAGGGCAACGCCCTGGGTAATTACGGACACAAACCTGTCGCCCTGTAAGGGCAAAAGCTTTAAAACTCCAGGCAAAACATAAAGCTTTTGCCCTTACAGGGCGTCTTGCTGATTGCCATCATACCCAGGGCGTTGCCCTGGGCTAGGAGTTTCTGCCCTTTCAGGGCGTGCTGCTTCTGGAACTTTTGGGCCTTCAGCCCGTACCTGAACCACTTGCGAAAGTTCAGTAAGCTAAAAAGAGGGCGCTACCTTATACAATAGGCAGACTGATTCCGTTGATCTTCTGATAGATGTCGAGCGCATAGATGTCGGTCATGCCGCTGATATAATCAATTACCGCCATGATGCGCTCCTCCAGATTCTCGTTCTCTATATCATACTGGCTGCTTACCCGGCGCAGGAGCTGCTTGGAGTAGAAGCGCGATGGGTTTACGGCAGCTTCGATGAAAACCTCCATCAGGGTTGCCATGATTTGATAACCCGACAGTTCTATGTCGAGTACCGGCTTGCTTTGGTAAATCTTAGAGTAGGAGATCTTCTCACATTCCTTGTATGCCTTTTTCTGGCGCTCGGAAATGTGGTCGATAAGACTTCCCTCGAAAGTTCCGGCAAGGATTTCCTCTTCGTGAGCCAGGAAGGCTGCCACACATTCGTTCTCCAGTTTTCCGATGACGCTGGCTCTCATGTAAACCACTTTCTCGTTTTCGTCTGTCAGTTCTTCGTCGATGATACGCTGGCGTATCTTCTGCTGGATTTCTTCATCAAAGAAACTCAGCAGCAAGTGTTCGGTCTCGGCAAAGGAAAGAATCTTGAGTTTATGGGAGTCTTCGATGTCCATGATTTCGTAGCAGATATCGTCGGCTGCTTCTACCATATATACAAGTGG
Organism: Segatella copri; assembly: GCF_019127135.1. Taxonomy (GTDB): domain Bacteria; phylum Bacteroidota; class Bacteroidia; order Bacteroidales; family Bacteroidaceae; genus Prevotella. The sequence continues at coordinate 166,517 of NZ_JAHOEA010000001.1, forward strand.
ATGGCGGGCGTATTTGAGAGGCTCACCCGGTGCAGATTTGCAAAAAATGCCCAATTCATCGGCAATTTTCCTGTAAGATTCCGCTTCGGAAGCAAAGAAACCGAACTTGCCGTGGTTCCCGGCAAGACTGCTTGCAAACGGGTATTTCACGATGGAAGCAAGCATGGAATAGGTCATAACGAAGCCTCCCTGACGGCGCCCCTTGAACCGGTGGGTCAGGATTCTGAAGGCATTTGCGTTACCTTCGAAATGCGTAATATCATCCCAAAACTCCGATGAAACCATTGATTTTATCTTCTGACCCGGTCCTTCAGAGAAGAAAGTCTGGATGGCTTTCTCGCCGGAATGACCGAAAGGCGGATTGCCCAAATCATGTGCCAGGCAGGCTGCACTTACGATGGTACCTATCTCCTCGACGAGCGTATCCTTCAGCTCAGGCCGCTTCCGGATGACGTGTCGGGAAATGTCGTTGCCAATCGACATGCCCACACTTGCCACCTCCAGACTGTGGGTGAGGCGGTTGTGAACGAAGATGCTGCCCGGCAAAGGGAAAACCTGCGTCTTGTTCTGCAAACGTCGGAATGCCGATGAAAAGATAAGACGGTCGTAATCGCGCTTGAATTCAGAGCGATCATCATGGCGCTCGGCATGCTTATGCTCCTGTCCGAAACGCTTGTTGGATATCAGTTGTTTCCATTCCATATTATTGTATTACTTGATTCTGTAGCGCAAAAATACACTAAAGTAAGCACAAATCAAAATAAAATATGATAAATTACATGTTTTTATCCTCAAAAATTCATTTATTCCATCAAAATTGCTTATTTTTGCAGATTATTAAACTCAGACACAGATAAAAAAGAAAAAGTCATGATAAAAGTACAGATTATCAACAAGGGGCATCAGCCTCTACCTGCGTTTGCCACACCTCAGAGTGCCGGCATGGATTTGCGTGCAAACATCGATGAGGCAATCGTGCTTCATCCTATGGAGCGCCGACTGGTGCCAACCGGTCTTTATATGGCTTTGCCTGCAGGGTATGAAGCGCAGATCCGTCCTCGCAGCGGTCTGGCTTTGAAGCATGGCATTACCGTATTGAATACGCCGGGAACCATCGATGCCGATTATCGCGGTGAAATCATGGTTCTGCTCATCAATTTCTCTACAGAGGATTTCGTTATCAATGATGGCGAGCGTATAGCCCAGATGGTGCTGGCTAAGCACGAACAATGCGATTTCATCGAGGTTAATGAACTCGATGAGACCGAACGTGGAGCCGGTGGATACGGTCATACGGGTGTAAAATAACAGATTGTTAAAGAAAGATAGAATAGAAAGGATTAGAATCGTGAAGATGAATCTTAGAAATATCAGTTGGGCAATGGGGTTGGTCTTGCTGGGTTCGGTAGCCATGCCGTCGCTTGCCCGTAAAAAGAAGGTGCAGCCGGTTCAGAAGCCGGCGGTTCAGGAGGACCCTCTCTCTCCGAACGACCGCCAGCGCTACAACTATTTCTTCCTGGAGGGAGCGCGCCAGCAGGCTGCCGGCAATTATTCGGCGGCTTTCGACCTCTTTGAACATGCCAGGAAGATTGACCCGAAGGCGGCTGAAACCTATTTCTATGAGTCGCTTTTCTATTCTCAGCTCAAACAGGATTCCCTGGCACTTGCCTATATGCAGAAGGCAATAGAACTGAATCCGGAAAACCAGACCTATGCAGAGCAGTTGGGCAGATATTATATAGGTAGCCAGAAATACGATCTTGCCATCGATGCCTATGAGAATCTGTATGCCAAAAACCACGATAATACCGATGCCCTCCGCATTCTGGTTCAGCTTTATTCCCAGAACAAGGATTATAAATCGGTACTCAAAACCATTTCGCGTCTTGAGGTGGAAGAAGGTGAAAGCGAACAGTTCACCCTCTCTAAAATGAGAGTTTATGAACTGATGGACGACAAGAAGGCTGCCTATCAGGAACTGAAGTCGCTGGTAGACCAGCATCCGCTGGATATGCAGTACAAGACGATGCTGGGCAACTGGCTCGTACAGCACAACCGCCAGAAGGAAGCCTACAAGTGCTTTACCGATGTGCTGAAGGAAGAGCCTGACAATTCCTATGCCCAGATGTCGCTTTACGACTATTATAATGCCACCCGTCAGGAGCAGCTTGCCGAGCAGATGCTCGATAAGATATTGATGAGTCCGAAATCAGATCTGGAGACCAAGGTGATGATGTACCGCTCTTTCATTCAGAAAAACGAGAGCGAAGGTGGCGATTCTACCAAGGTGATTGCGCTGTTTGACAAGGCGCTCAACGTGGCTCATCCGTCTGCTGAAGTGGCAGAGATGAGAGCTGCTTACATGAGTTTGAAGAAAATGCCAGCCGACTCGGTATGCCGTGCCTTCGAAAAGGTGCTTACCATAGCGCCGGATAACGTGAATGCCAGAATGCAACTCGTACAGATGCTCTGGAACGAGAAGAAATATGACCAGGTTTCCCTGCAATGTAAGGCGGCTCAGGAGTATAATCCCGAAGAAATGGTGTTCTATTACTTCGGTGGAATGGCGTATTATCAGAAAGATAAGGAAGACGAGGCGCTCCGTGAGTTCCGTCTCGGATTGGCGCAGGTGAATGCACAGTCGCCTGCCGACCTGGTATCCGACCTCTATGCCGTAACCGGAGATATTCTTCATAAGAAAGGTGAAGAGCAGGAAGCCTTTGCGGCTTACGATTCCTGCCTGCAATGGAAGGACGACAACGTGATGGCGCTGAACAACTATGCCTACTATCTGAGCGAGAAGGGTGTTGACCTGCATAAGGCTGAGGCGATGAGCTACAAAACCATCAAGGCGGAGCCGAACAACGGTACTTATCTGGATACCTATGCTTGGATTCTCTTTATGGAAGAACGATATGCTGATGCCAAGACTTATATAGACCAGGCACTCAAAAACCGCGATTCCACCGCAGATAACAGTACGGTTCTGGAACATGCCGGAGATATCTATTATATGAATGGTATTGCCGATGAATCCGTGGATTTCTGGAAGAAAGCCTATACCGGAGAGAACCAGACTGAGGTGCTGGCATGGAAGATTAAGAACAGACAATATATTACCGAAGAAGAACTGAAAAAGCGTAATGCGCCAAAGCAGAAACCTGCCGCTAAGCAGAAGTCAGTTAGAAGAGGTAAGAACTGAACTTTCGCATGTGGTTCAAGTACGGGCTGAAGGCCCAAAAGCTCCAGAAGCAGCACGCCCTGAAAGGGCAGAAGCTCCTAGCCCAGGGCATCGCCCTGGGTATAATAGCAATCAGCAAGGCGCCCTGTAAGGGCAAAAGCTTTGTATATTGCCAGGTATTTGAAAGCTTTTGCCCTTACAGGGCGACAGGTTTGCGCCCATAAACACCCAGGGCGATGCCCTGGGCTAGGAGCTTCTGCCCTTTCAGGGCGTGTGGGGCTTACTTGCGAAACTTCAGTAAGAAGAAATAAAAGGAAAGTTGAAAAAACAAGAAAGATGAAATATACAGTGAAGAAGAATAAAATGATGCTGCTTGCCGCAGCCTGCAGCATCCTGCTCCTCGGTTCTTGCGGAACCAGCAAGAATGTACAGGGCTCTGGCTCCTCATCAGCCAGTCATCAGAAAGAGAATGCCACCAAGGTTTCTGACTCTCATCAGAGTGGGACTCTTAAGAAGTTGGCTTTCGTACAGAAGGTTTCAGACAATCAGGTTTATACCAAGAATATTGTGGGCAACATGTCGTTCAGTCTCCAGGCTGGTGATAAGGATGTTACCGTGCCGGGCAAACTGAGCATGCGCAAGGATGAAATCATCCGCATCCAGCTCTTTATTCCTATCTTGGGTACAGAGGTGGGCCGTCTGGAGTTTACTCCCGACCATGTACTTATCATCGACCGTCTGCACAAGGAATACATCAAGGCAGATTATACCCAGGTAGACTTCCTCAAGAAGCAGGGCATCTCTTTCTATTCTCTGCAGGCTCTCTTCTGGAACCAGCTGCTTCTGCCGGGCGAACGGACCGTGAAGGAATCAGACCTCAAGAAGTTTGATGCCAGACTGGATGTGGCAGGAGATAATGTGCCGGTAAGTTTCAAGAATGGAAACATGACCTATTCCTGGTCTGCCAACCGCACAACCGGCCGTATCACAGCAGCTGATGTAGTCTATAAGAGTACGCAGAATGGCACATCCAATCTCCACGTCGACTACGGCAACTTCAAGAGTGTAGGCGTCAAGATGTTCCCTGCTACTCTGAATCTGACGATGATCACAACCGCTACCAGGAAGAAGCAGATGGCGAAGATCAGTCTCGAATTGAATCAGGTGAAGACCGACAGCAAGTGGAGTACCCAGACCGAGATTTCCAGCAAATACAAGCAGATTTCTCCAACAGATGTGCTCAGCAAGATATTGAGTATGTAAATGCTCATCAAGAGTTTGTAAGTATAGAATATGAGTTTTTAACTGAAGTTTCGCATGTGGTTCAAGTACGGGCTGAAGGCCCAAAAGCTCCAGAAGCAGCACGCCCTGAAAGGGCAGAAGCTCCTAGCCCAGGGCATCGCCCTGGGTATAATAGCAATCAGCAAGGCGCCCTGTAAGGGCAAAAGCTTTGTAAATTGCCTGGTACTTGAAAGCTTTTGCCCTTTCAGGGCGACAAACTTGCGTCCATGATTACCCAGGGCGCTGCCCTGGGCTAGGAGCTTCTGCCCTTTCAGGGCGTGTGGAGCTCACTTGCGAAACTTGAATTTTTAATATAAGAAATGAAGCGAATCTTATTATTCATCATGGCAATCACCTTCTCGCTCGCCCCTTTTGCGCAGAAACATTCTGCCCAGAAGAAGCCGGTGAGGAAGACTGCCGTGACTGCGAAAAAGAAGGCTGCTACTCCTGCCAGAAAGACGAACAGCAGAAGTCATGCGGCCAGAAAAACATCCAAATCAGCTGCGCCAACCAGAGCAGAACGCAGGGCTGCAACCTATAGCAATGCCTCTATCCGAGGTTTGCAGGGACAGCGCGCTTCTATCCAGAAGAAGATTAGGGAACAGGAGCAGGCTTTGCGCCAGAATAAGGCGGATGTGAAGAAACGTCTTGAAGACCTGATGGCGCTGAACGGAGAAATAGACCAGCGTCAGAAGAAAATTGACGGCATCCAGAAGGATATCCATCATATTGACGGCAATATCGGCATTCTGCAGGCACAGTTGAAAACGCTTCAGCAACAGTTGCAGGACCGCAAGAACAAGTATATCCGTTCCATGCGCTATATGAGCCGTCATCATACGGTTCAGGACAAGCTGATGTTCATCTTCAGCGCCAAGAATCTGACACAGATGTATCGCCGCCTTTCCTTCATCCGCCAGTATTCTTCCTATCAGAAGGTGCAGGGCGAGGCTGTAAAGGCTAAGCAGAAGCAGGTGAACGAGAAGCACCAGCAGTTGCAGCATGTAAAGGGACATAAGAACACCTTATTATATAAGGGTAAGCAGGAGAAGACGGTTTTGGAAGGCAAGCAGACCCAGCAGCAGGAGATGGTGCAGGGACTGCAGAAACAGCAGAAGACCATTCAGGCTGTCATCGCCGACCAGCGTCAGAAAGATGCGGCAATCAACGCACAGATTGACCGTCTGATTGCTCAGGAAGTTGCCAAGGCGAGAGCCCGTGCTGCTGCCGAGGCTAAGCGAAAGGCTGCTGCCGCTGCTGCCGCCAAGAAACGTGCCGAGGAACTGGCTCGCAAGAAAGCTGCTGCCGAGGCTGCTGCCAGGGAGAATGCCCGTCGTATAGCCGAAGCCAAGGCGCGTGAGGCTGCTGCCGAAGCTGCCCGCAGAAAGGCGGCTGAAGAAGCAAGACTGGCTGCCGAGGCTGCAAGAAAGGCTCAGGAGGAGGCTGCTGCCCAGGCTGCTGCTCAGGCGAAGGCAAAAGCGCAGGCTAGGGCGCGTGCTGCTGCCGAAGCTGCCCAGCGTGCCGCTGCAGAACAGGCTGCACGTCAGGCTGCTGCCGAACAGGCTGCTAGAAAGGCAGAGGCTGAAAGACAGGCTGCCGAGTTGAAGGCGAAGATGGATGCGGAACGTAGTACCCGTGAGATTGCCGCTGCCAAGAAGGTGGCACAGGAGGCTTCTACCTTGAGTTCGGTAGACCGCATGCTGAGCGGTGGATTCGAGGCTAACCGTGGCCGATTGCCGATGCCTATCAGCGGCAGTTACCGTGTGGTGAGTCATTTCGGTCAGTATCATGTGGAAGGCTTGAAGGGTGTAACGCTCGACAATAAGGGTATCAACATCCAGGGCAAGCCGGGTTGTGTGGCTCGCAGCATCTACGATGGTGAGGTGAGTGCCGTCTTCGGTTATGGTGGCATGTGGAATGTGCTGGTCCGTCATGGAGCCTACATCTCTGTTTACTGTAATCTGAAATCGGTCAGCGTTCATAAGGGTCAGAAGGTAAGTACCCGTCAGGCTTTGGGTAGTGTTGGTTCTGATAACATCCTCCAGTTCCAGCTTCGCAAAGAGACTGCCAAGCTCAATCCGGAGGCTTGGCTGAGCAGATAAAGTATGAATGAGCCGATAATGTATGAATAGTTGCAGCCGAAAGTTTTGCCCCACACGCCCTGAACCAACGGTCACCGGCCGAAGGGAAAGGTAAAGGGCAGAAGCCCCTGGAAGCAGTACGCCCTGAAAGGGCAGAAGCTCCTAGCCCAGGGCATCGCCCTGGGTAATTACGGACACAAACCTGTCGCCCTGTAAGGGCAAAAGCTTTCAAATACCTGGCAATATACAAAGCTTTTGCCCTTACAGGGCGTCTTGCTGATTGCTATTATACCCAGGGCGATGCCCTGGGAGGGCACTGAAAAAGGTATCCAATTTTAAGTTGCATAGCTTGTTTTTGAACTTTAATTCTTGTCCAAGAAGCAT
>NZ_JAHOEA010000192.1 GCF_019127135.1 Segatella copri
CCGTACAGAAGGCTGCCCTCAAGGCTGAGAAGGAGGGTGCCAAGACCCTCGACATTGAGGAGGCTAAGAAAAAGCCTGCCAAGGACGATACTTCTTCTGGCGGCAGCACCACAGGCGGCAGCACTACTGGCGGCGAAACCACGGGTGGCGAAACCTCTGGTGACCAGACCGGAACCACCGGCGGCAGTGAGAGCGGAGACGGTAACATGGGATAATTGACTGAACTTTCGCATATCAGGAGTTAAAGGAGTTAAGGAGTTAAGGAGTTAAGGAGTTAAGACGTATGTCTTTCTGCTTAAAACTACGCCAAAAAGACTATTGTCTTAACTCCTCAGCGACCGTAGGGAGCGATAACTCCTTTAACTCCTTTAACTTCTGAACTTGCAAAACTTGAATAATTAACCTTTTAAAACAGAATAGATTATGACAGAAAAGAACAAGCAGAAATGGAATGAGATT
>NZ_JAHOEA010000193.1 GCF_019127135.1 Segatella copri
ATTCCTCCATGGGGTTGAATTCGGGACTGAAGTTACTTCTGATTACCGTATCCAGCTTTTTCTGGGTGGTGCAGATGTTATCCAGTTCCATCTTCACGAACAGGGAATTGCTCACCCGGGTATCCACTTCGGTCCAGTCGAGATAGAGCTTCTCTCCGGTGTTGATGGCGCGCACTTCATACTGGTTGCTCAGCGTGTTGTGGTGCATTTCATATCGGGCTCCCAGCCATCCCAGCAGTGCTCTCATGCTGGTATAGCGTTTCTGCTCATCCTCTCCCTGCTGTCTTATCTTCCAGGTTCCCAGCCGCTCGGTATGCTTGTAAATCTCTCGTGCCACCCGCTCGGTATCGGCATATTCGCCGCCAAACTTATCTGCCATGTGTTTCACAGCCTCCTCCTTTTCGGCTCCGAAACAGAGGCAGAAT
>NZ_JAHOEA010000194.1 GCF_019127135.1 Segatella copri
ACAAGGTAGCCGTACCGGAAGGTGCGGCTGGAACACCTCCTTTCTGGAGAGACGAATTTCCTATGAAGATTTAGGAACAGGACTTAAAAGTTCGTTTCTCTTCTTGTACGCACCATCTGTTTAATTAAATAAGAGATAGAGAATGTTCGGCAGAGATGCTACTCTTTACCAACACAGTCCTATAGCTCAGTTGGTTAGAGCGCCACACTGATAATGTGGAGGTCGGCAGTTCAAATCTGCCTGGGACTACATTCTTATATAATATCTCAAACTGGGGGATTAGCTCAGTTGGCTAGAGCACCTGCTTTGCAAGCAGGGGGTCAACGGTTCGAATCCGTTATTCTCCACCATGCCTTTTAAGGCAAGAAGATCTTTGACATATTGACACAAGCAAAACTGTAAGTAATGAACTTTAGTTCAG
>NZ_JAHOEA010000195.1 GCF_019127135.1 Segatella copri
GAGAGCGAATATGGTGGTTCTGAACTTTCAGAAGTTATTGAAAATTGGATGGCTGAGAATACTGTTAAACATCAATACCTTACATCTGAATCAACTGAGTCAACCATGCTTTTTGAAAATGTAAGGATTCCTCTTGTAAAAGAAAACGGGATGCCAAAAGATGCAGGTAGCTTTGCAAATGAATTACGCAAGTTTCTAAAAACAAAATACGGCATAGAGTCAAAGAATAATTCACCTTCACTAGGCTATGCCCAAATAATAATAGGAGAAAAGTAATTATGAAGAAGTATATATTTTCTTTCATATTATGCAGCATGTCAATGTTAATGCATGCTCAGAATTGCGATATAGTGCTTCGTCCTCTGATAACACAATCCACCAACGAAGATGGAAGTCGTTACCCTCAAGTAGTTGACTATTT
>NZ_JAHOEA010000196.1 GCF_019127135.1 Segatella copri
AGATTTGCACAAAGTTGCCAAATCGCCATAAAGCAAGCGAGTGAGGAATATTGAAGTAGTTCAGTTACTAAATCGTGAGCCACAGTTACCTATGCAAAGCAGGTAACAATGCGGAAAGGCAACTTTGTGCATCAACGGATTTTATTGCGCTGATTCTCAATGTTTTGCGTATCAAGGAACGCTTACAAAATGATTATATTTGCACACTCAAAATGTAAGCGTTATGAAAATCGAAAAATTCAAGGTGTTGCTCTACCTAAAAAAGAGCGGAATGGACAAGAATGGAAAAGCTCCCATCATGGGACGCATCACGGTGAACAGGACTATGGCGCAGTTCTCCTGCAAGTTGTCTTGCACTCCATCGCTTTGGAATCCTCGTGCCAGCCGATTGGAGGGCAAGAGCAAGGAAGCCGTGGA
>NZ_JAHOEA010000197.1 GCF_019127135.1 Segatella copri
TCGTAATTGAAGGGGAAGTCGATGGGACTCTTGATCTTCTCGATGCGCCAGATGAGGAAACGGCGGTTCTCGTCATCATCGATGATATGAACCTCATTGCTCGTGGCGCAGAACCCCGCATTGTTCTGCAAGATGCAGTCCCACTCGGCATAAGGGATTCGCATGCTGATGTTGCGCTTCGTGATGTTGCTCTTGAAGGAATCCAGGTTCTTGCCGCGCAGACAGCTGAACTCATCGAGACACACTATCGCCTTGCTGGCACACATCTGCAGGAAATCCTTGTTCTTGTAGTCGCCCGTAGAATCGTTGGCGAAATACTTGCGCAGATGGGGCGGCAGAAGATGGTCGAAAAACGTGGTCTTGAAGATGCCGCCCTTGCCTACGAAAACCATGATAGACTGGTTGGTGACATCGG
>NZ_JAHOEA010000198.1 GCF_019127135.1 Segatella copri
CTCAACATTCACCATTAAACTATCCCAATACAACATTGGCAGGAACGCCGAGGTTGTGGTATATGTTTCTTGCAACATCAAAATTAATTGCACGACGTCCATGGAGAATATCACTTAATGCGGTTGTTGACACGCCTATAGCTTTTGCAGCCTCCTTTTGCTTGTAGCCTTTTTGGCGAAAAGCAACTTTGATGGCAGCTATGAGTGAAGGCTTAACTCGCCATGGATGGGGATCAACTTCGCATTCCCAATCGTAAGCAGCTTCGCTGAGGACCTTTAATTCTTCCTTTTCTACTTCGCTGAGAAAGTCCATGCCGCCCAATTGGGTGCCCTTTGCAAGCAGAGCCTCCATTCGCTCTTCAATTTCATTATATGTTTTTTCGTCTTTAATAGTCATAGTTATATATTTTT
>NZ_JAHOEA010000199.1 GCF_019127135.1 Segatella copri
AATTAACGTTAAAAAATACGCTCAAAGCTTGCTCAATTAGAGTAAAACAGGGCGTATGGGACAAAACTTGCGAAACTTGAATTATTTACTTACTTTGCAAACCAGGATACAAAACTGCAGTAACCAAAGCATAACCACTACGTACCATCGTTTTAGTTTCTGCTGTTGTGTTTGAGGTAAAGAACTGGAAACGAATAGTAGTTACTTCACAAGAACAGATTATAAAAACACTTTTTACAGCAGAAAAATGCGTATTTACGCAAAAATCTTTTGTAAATTCATCCAAAAAGCGTATCTTTGCAGCAGAAAAATGCGTATTTACGCAAAAATCTAACGTAAAATTAAATCAATATATGTCTTATACGTGAAAAAGTTGTCACCTTTAGGATGGTTAAACTAAATATGTTAC
>NZ_JAHOEA010000200.1 GCF_019127135.1 Segatella copri
GAGCGACCTATACACAATTTAACTGAAATCTCTTGTTGTGTTAGGTGCTCAAGAGTGTACAGACGGTACACTTCCTTGGTAAGTTCGACATCTTTCAGTGTTGCTTCTAATGATTCTTTCATGTAATTGAAACTTTAGGAGTCAACCATATTTACAAAAAGACACTTTTACTGCCATTTTTCATCATATCGCGATGCATTCTTAATTTTCTCAACTGGGAAGCTATGAGTTGAGAACCGAAAAGCTATAAGTTGAGAACCACAAAACTATGAGTTAGTTTTCTTAACATAAAGCTCTAACGCAGCCTAAGGAGAATAAGAGAGGTTGGAACGTAAACAGTTGGGAATGAGTAGATTTGCACAAAGTTGCCAAATCGACATAAAGCAAGCGAGTGAGGAATATTGAA
>NZ_JAHOEA010000201.1 GCF_019127135.1 Segatella copri
GTTCTACCCTATGTGATACACCCCAAAACGGCCGTTCTCGGACGGGCTGGGGGGGGGAATTTTCGCAACTTTTTGGTGGAAAGAAACATTTTAGTACGTAATTTTGCTGATTTTATAAATGTAAAATCCACAATTCATTAACATTTTATACATAAAGATCACTAAAGAAGATTCACCATCATTTTTGTGAGAAAAACGATAGTGTAGACTATGAAAATACATATAAAGGTAAAAAAGTAAAAGGAACTATAAAAGGTAAAAAGGTAAAAGAGTAAAAAGGTAAAAGGAGCTGCGCCCATTTATCTGTGGAAAAAACTGGGCGATAAGAAAGCAGAACTGCATGAAAACAAAAAAGCCTCAGAAATCTTTCGAAATCTGAGGCTCTTGATAAAAGGAGGCGGCTAC
>NZ_JAHOEA010000020.1 GCF_019127135.1 Segatella copri
GCAGCAGAGTATCCTGCTCAGACCAACTACCTCTATGTAACCTACGCAGGCGTGATGAGTGACATCAGCTACGAGTACGACCATCGTTCAATCATCGTACTCGGTTCGGGTGCTTACCGCATCGGTTCTTCCGTAGAGTTCGACTGGTGTGGCGTTCAGGCATTGAACACCATCCGCAAGGAAGGCTGGCGCTCAGTGATGATCAACTACAACCCAGAGACCGTATCTACCGACTACGATATGTGCGACCGTCTCTACTTCGACGAGTTGACCTTCGAGCGTGTGATGGATATCATCGAGATGGAGCAGCCTCATGGCGTCATCGTATCTACCGGTGGTCAGATTCCAAACAACCTGGCTATGCACCTGGATGCACAGAACGTGCCAATCCTGGGTACTGCTGCCAAGGACATCGATAACGCTGAGGACCGTGCCAAGTTCTCTCAGATGTTAACCAACAACGGTATCAACCAGCCAGAGTGGAGCGCCCTGACCTCTATGGAGGACATCGACAACTTCATCGAGCGTGTAGGTTTCCCAGTATTGGTTCGTCCTAGCTACGTGCTTTCTGGTGCTGCGATGAACGTATGTTCTAACGAGGAAGAGCTGAAGCGATTCCTGCAGTTGGCAGCCAACGTAAGTGAGGATCACCCAGTGGTAGTTAGTAAGTTTATTGAACATGCCAAAGAGATTGAGATGGATGCAGTGGCAAAGAATGGTGAGGTGATTGCCTATGCCATTTCCGAGCACATCGAGTTTGCCGGTGTTCACTCTGGCGATGCAACCATCCAGTTCCCTCCTCAGAAGTTGTATGTTGAGACAGTTCGTCGTGTGAAGCGAGTAGGTCGTCAGATTGCGAAGGAGTTGCACATCAATGGTCCGTTCAACATCCAGTTCATGGCTCGTGACAATGATATTCTCGTTATCGAGTGTAACTTGCGTGCCAGCCGTTCATTCCCATTCGTGAGCAAGGTATTGAAGATCAACCTCATCGAGTTGGCTACCCGCGTAATGCTCGGTTTGCCAGTAGAGAAGCCACACAAGAACCTCTTTGATCTCGACTATGTAGGTATCAAAGCATCTCAGTTCAGCTTCAACCGTCTGCAGAAGGCAGACCCAGTATTGGGTGTGGATATGAGCAGTACGGGTGAGGTAGGTTGCTTGGGCGACGATACATCTACCGCACTTCTGAAGAGTATGCTTTCTGTGGGTCATCGCATTCCAGCCAAGAACATCCTGCTTTCTACAGGTTCTGCCAAGCAGAAGGTAGATTTGCTCGATGCTGCCCAGATGCTGGTTAAGCATGGTTACAAGCTGTATGCAACTGGTGGTAGTAGCAAGTTCCTCACCGAGAACGGCATTGAGAACACCCGTGTGCTTTGGCCATCAGAGGAGGCAGAAGGCGGTGCGCCTAAGGCTTTGGAGATGCTCCACAACCATGAGATTGATATGGTAGTGAATATCCCGAAGAACTTGACTAGCAGCGAGTTGAGCAATGGTTACAAGATTCGTCGTGCTGCCATCGACCTGAACGTGCCATTGATTACCAATAGCCGTCTGGCGAGTGCTTTCATCTATGCATTCTGCACCACCAAGTTGGAGGATATCGACATCAAGGCTTGGGGAGAGTATAAATAGTTGATAGTTAATAGTTAAGAATTGACAGTTAAGTCATTCTTGATGATTCCCAATAGAAAAATCCCTGCTGTAGGAAAGGCTTCCTATGGCAGGGATTTATTATTATTTGTATGACTATTTTTTGCACATATCCTCAGCTACCATCATAGCAACATTTTGCGTATTTGGAAGTTTGTATGGACGATGGCTCTGTGTTGTGGTAATGATGTCATCACCAAGAACCGTCGCCATCTTTGCAATTGTAGCTAATGTGAGATTGTGTGTTCCACTCAGCCAACGACTTACTTCTGTTTCAGTCTTGCCAAGAGCCTTTGCGAAATCACGCTGTTTCATATTTCGTTCCTGTAATAGTTCAAAGACTCTGTTGGAAATAGCAACGCATAAGTCGACTTGTTTGTTTGTGTCCGCAGGAGTTGACTTGCGGATTTCATCCATCAGTTTATTTGTTTTCATATTAAATCCTCCTTATTATAGTCGATATCTATAGTCAATTCAAGTGGTCCATGTAAATTTGTACCATTGATTGTTATGATTCTTCTATTTTCAAGTTTCTTTATAATAATGTCTATCTTTTGTAAGTTTCGTACGGCTCTATGCAGATTTACATCTTCTTGATATGTTTGCGTTTTCTTTATACCACCATTTCCTAAGATTAAAATCTTATGGCTGATATTAAGGCAATACAATCTTAAATTAGATGTATCAAGATGAGAGGGTAGTGCCATCACCCTGTCACGTTTGCTTCCTTCATATCTGAAGAATCTATCTTCTGCACCATTTTCTTTGATAATATCAATCCTTCTAATGAGGATTTGTACATCTTGGGCATATTGATCCTTATAGGTGAGAAGGAATTTTTCGAATTCGGTATATTCCTCACCCTCGAATCTTGGAGAATAAAGGCTGACTTTTTCTCCAGTTTCCAATAGCTCTATTAATAAGTTCTTTTCCATATAACTTATATTTTTGCTGCAAAGATAAACATAAAAGTTGATTTTTGCAAGAATATTATGTTAAACTTTACTTTTATGTTTATCATTTTATGATAGCATGCATAATCCCACTTGAAGCTTTTCGATTTGTTAGTTTATAAACTTAGAAGTTTATAATATTGATGCTTAGCTATTTGCCATTTGATAAAACTGCAAAGTAATTATGTCGAATTGTGAGTGTAATAATAACAACCAGCCAACAAAATCCATGTAAATTATGCAACGCATACAAAAAGGGTTAAATATATAATGATAATAGGGAAATTATTTGTTGTATAATAGATTTTTCTGTATCTTTGCACAGAATTTTTAAATAACACAAAAATAAAGGTTATGCAGAAAAAGTGGACAAAAGAAACTGTTTTTGAAGAAAGCAAGAAATATTCTTCAAGATCTGAGTTCAAAAAAAAGAAATCTGGTGCATTCCGTATTGCGTATATGAACGGATGGTTGGACGAAATGATATGGTTGGTGCGTCCGACAGCCAAACCTATCAAATGGACTAAAGAGGCGGTTTTCGAAGAGTCAAGAAAGTATTTTATAGTTACGGAATTTATGAATAATGCCGTGACTGCATACACTATTGCCAAAAATAATAATTGGCTAACTGAAATGGATTGGTTAGCTCCTAGCAAGCGTAAGCCTTCTGGATATTGGAAGATAAAAGAGAATGTAATAAATGAATCTAAAAATTATAAGTCGGTTACAGAATTTCAAAGAAAGAATAGTCGAGCTTTTGATTCGGCAAAACTCAACGGATGGCTTGATGAAATGGACTGGTTGGCAAAAACAAACAGAAAACCTGTTGGCTATTGGAAAGAGAAAAATAACGTATTTGAGGAATCTAAGAAATACAACAATAGGAGTGATTTTTGTGAAGGATGTTATCTTGCTTATATTACAGCTAAAAATAATGGAGGCTTAATGAAATGATATGGTTGAAAAAAACAAGAAATTCTCCAAAAGGGTATTGGGAGGATAAAGAGAAAGTTTTTAAGGAAGCCCGAAAATACAAATATAAAAGTGAGTTTCGTCATAAGGCTCCGTCTGCATATAAATCTGCACTATTACATCATTGGCTCGGAGAAATGGAATTTGAAACAAAAGTCTCAAAAGGGGATCCACGAGGTCCGATTCATATTATTTATGTATATATAGACGAAGTAAATAAATATGCTTATGTTGGTGCAACGAATGATATGAAGAGGCGAGATTGGGAACATAAAAATCAGAAAAATGATCCTGTCTATAAGTATTTTTATAGTAAGAGTTTGAAAATTCCAGCATATAAAATCTTATTAGACGGGCTAACAATAGTCGAGAGACAAAGAGAAGAACGTGTTCAATCTTTATATTATCGTGATGTTTTGCATTACACATTGATTAATAATATCAATCTGACAGGTGAAAATGTTGGCTCTGTTGGAAGTTTAATAAAGAAATGGACAAAGAAAGCAGTATTGCGTGAAGCTGAAAAATATAAAACTCCAACAGAATTTTTTACAAAATCTGCTGGAGCGTATGATGCAGCTCTAAAATATAAGATGATGAACAATGAAACATTTCCATGGTTTTACAGTAAACGTATGCCTCCACGATGGTGGAGTGTAAAAGAACATGTGTTTGAAGAGTCAAAGAACTATAAATCATGGAATGAATTCTTTTTGAAGTCACCAGCAGCTCATTTTTCTGCAAGAAAGCATAAATGGGAAGATGAAATGACATGGTTGCTCCGTGACCAAGTTCCACAAGGTTATTGGCAAAATGAAGAAAATGTAATAGAAGAGTCTAAAAAGTATTCAACGAGAACAGACTTTTTCAAAGGTTGCCATGCTGCTTATGACTATGCAGCCAAAAATAATCTATGGGAGAAAATGCCTTGGATAAAAACTAAGGTGAAAGAACATGGTTATTGGACAAAAGAACGTGTATTCGAAGAAGGTGGCAAATATTCAACCAAAATGGAGTTTAAAAGAGGTGCACCAACTGCTTATTCTTTAGCGACAAAAAACAATTGGATAAACGAAATGGAGTGGGCTGCTTCTGATGCCAAGCCACAGGGATTTTGGCAAAACAAGCAGAATGTAATAGCTGAATCACATAAATATTCTTCACGAAGTGAATTTAGATGGGGTACTCCGAGTGCTTATAGGTCAGCTATAGATAATGGCTGGATAGATGAAATGAAATGGCTGAAGCGTCCGCAAAATTATAACCTCAAGTGGACTCGTGAGAATGTATTCATAGAATCCCATAAATATGACTCTCGTGGTGCCTTTAAAAAAGGATGTCCATCTGCATACCGAGTGGCAAACGTAAATGGCTGGATGGTAGAAATGATATGGTTGAATATAAAGAACAAAAAATAAGATAGATATGAATGATATAAATTTTGATATAACAAAACATTGGCTTCCTGTTGGTGAAAAACAGGGAAGTATAGAGAAAGACACCTTAAGAATAAAGGTGTCTGGCATAAATTTTCACACAAAACCTGAAGCAAACTTTTGGGGAGTTTTTACAGGATGCATCAAAACTGAACCAAACAATCCATATGATACTAATGCTATTGGTTTCTATAAGACTGATGGGCAACTTTTGGGATTTGTTCAAAAAGAGTTGCAAGATTACGTTAATAAGTTTAGCAAAGGAAAAGAGTTGGACTGTGTAATTGCAATTACACCATTCATTTCTAAGGATGGTAAGGTTCGTAATCAGGCTTATGCAACAATCCTTAAATTTTTTGAGGATGATGTAGAATATGCAACAGAAATGATTAATAGAATCACTGAAGATGTTGGCAATGACGCTTTTATTGAAATTACTCATTTTGAAAAAGAGTTGCCAACACTCAATGTGTCACAGCCAAAAGTTGATGATAAAGATAATAATAATGAAAATAAAGATAGTAATGTCATATTCAGATATGATGAATTTTACAAATTTTCACAAAGCGATAAAACAGGAAAGAAAACTTATGATACACTCACAGTAAGAATAGAGAATGCTGATTGGTACTTTGATAGAAAGAAGTGGCAAGCAGGAGTATTCAGTGGATATGTGGATGTAGTGCATTTGGAAAGCCTTAATCAATATGGCATTTATCGAGAAGACAATACCCTTGTTGGTTGTCCTAATAGTTTTGACTTTGATGATGAAATCAAGGAATTCGCAGAAGGACAGCGTGTATATTGTATATTTTTGCTTGTTCCGCATATTGACAGCAAGACTTCTTGTATTGATATTAAAGGGAAGGCTGTTTTGATTAAGTTCTTTGAAGGGGAAAAGGACTATGCCCGTAAATTATTTGAAGATACTAGAACTCGACTTGCCCAAGATGCTATTTCTGATTACAAGAAATTCGTGGAAAAGAAAGAAGAGTTAGAACTTTGTGATATTAAGGTAATGTTAAGTTGGTCATTTGATACTCGCCGATATACCTTTGGAGATGATGCTACAACCTATCTTGATGACAAAGGGAAGCCCCAAAAGCCCAAAAGTGGGTGTGTAACTCTTGTAGCAATGCTTGTCTTGGGCTGTCTCTATGTTGTTTATTATACTTGGTGACAGTTATTGATTAATTTGTAATGTTGAAGTAGCAAGAGTTATTGTAAAAATATAATTCAATATGGAAGAAAATAGAATAAATGAAATTGGCAAGATGAGTCTGCCTGACAAGGTTTGTAATATATTAAAGGCTATTGGCAGCTGTTGTCCATTTACAGCCCCAATAGTAAGTCTGTTATCTGATTTTCAAAATCACAAGCAGAATCTATTGATAGAAGATGTGCTAAAAAAAGCATTTGCAATGATAGATGAACTTGATAATAGAGTTCGGAACATGGAATATATAAATAGTCAAGAATTTATCTGTGACTTGTTACGAACTGTAGATTATTCAAAAGATGAAATCGATGAAAATAAAAGAATTATGTATGCTAAATATTTAACAGCATGTTGCCACATTGATAATGCTGAGAATAGATGCAAGCGTATGTTCTTAGAATTAATGGAAAAAATTGATGGATTAGATTTCTATATTTTAAAGTCTTTAAAAAACACTTTTGATGGTAAAAATGCCATTGAAAGGATTTATAGTAAGTACAACGATGAATATAATAGCGATGTTTCGAAGAAAGAGGTTATGAACCACTTCTACTATCTGACTTCGCTTGGTTTAATAGAGATGTCAGACCAAGAAGAAGTTGAAGCTTTTTTGCAAAAATACAAAGAATGTCTATCTAGCAGTACGTTTAGAAAGGCTCATTTATATCAAAGAACAACTTTGGGTGATGATTTATACCATTTTATAAGTAAAATCGACATGTCTTCTTGTAGTAAAGCAGATTGATACCCTTGCAGCAGAGTATCCTGCTCAGACCAACTACCTCTATGTAACCTACGCAGGCGTGAAGAGCGACATCACCTTCGAGAACGACCATCGTTCAATCATCGTACTCGGTTCGGGTGCTTACCGCATCGGTTCTTCCGTAGAGTTCGACTGGTGTGGCGTTCAGGCATTGAACACCATCCGCAAGGAAGGCTGGCGCTCAGTGATGATCAACTACAACCCAGAGACCGTATCTACCGACTACGATATGTGCGACCGTCTCTACTTCGACGAGTTGACCTTCGAGCGTGTGATGGATATCATCGAGATGGAGCAGCCTCATGGCGTCATCGTATCTACCGGTGGTCAGATTCCAAACAACCTGGCTATGCACCTGGATGCACAGAACGTGCCAATCCTGGGTACTGCTGCCAAGGACATCGATAACGCTGAGGACCGTGCCAAGTTCTCTCAGATGTTAACCAACAACGGTATCAACCAGCCAGAGTGGAGCGCCCTGACCTCTATGGAGGACATCGACAACTTCATCGAGCGTGTAGGTTTCCCAGTATTGGTTCGTCCTAGCTACGTGCTTTCTGGTGCTGCGATGAACGTATGTTCTAACGAGGAAGAGCTGAAGCGATTCCTGCAGTTGGCAGCCAACGTGAGTGAGGATCACCCAGTGGTAGTTAGTAAGTTTATCGAACATGCCAAAGAGATTGAGATGGATGCTGTAGCAAAGAATGGTGAGGTGATTGCCTATGCCATTTCCGAGCACATCGAGTTTGCCGGTGTTCACTCAGGCGATGCAACCATCCAGTTCCCTCCTCAGAAGTTGTATGTTGAGACAGTTCGTCGTGTGAAGCGAGTAGGTCGTCAGATTGCCAAGGAGTTGCACATCAACGGTCCGTTCAACATCCAGTTCATGGCTCGTGACAATGATATTCTCGTTATCGAGTGTAACTTGCGTGCCAGCCGTTCGTTCCCATTCGTGAGCAAGGTATTGAAGATCAACCTCATCGAGTTGGCTACCCGTGTGATGCTCGGTTTGCCGGTAGAGAAGCCACACAAGAACCTCTTCGATCTCGACTATGTAGGTATCAAGGCATCTCAGTTCAGCTTCAAGGCGGATCCTGTATTGGGTGTGGACATGATATCCTTTGTTTTAAATTGTTATTTTGGGACAAAGGCAATAAAAATAATGAGAAACGAGATGATTCTTATGATTTTTAACACAGATAATCACAATTATAGTTGTTAAGCAAAAGTTTCCTTCACAAAATTTGTGAATATCGAATTAAAATATTATCTTTGCAGCATCAAAACATTAAGGTTATGATAGTAAATTTCAACGAGGATTATCTGCGTGATCTATATAGATCTGGCAAATCTGATAAAAAGCATCGCTTTCAACCGCAAATAGTTAGAAAGTATATTCGAGTGATAGACCTTATGATATCGGAAGATAACGTTCAAGGTCTATGGAAATATAATTCTCTCAATTATGAACGGTTAGAAGGAAATAAAGAAGGTTTGTCCTCGGTAAGAGTGAATGACCAATATCGAATAGAATTTGAAGAAGAATTTGAGGATGGTCAAACTATTGCAACCATATGTAATATAACTGAATTGTCAAACCATTATAAATAATATAGTTATGAGCAACGATAATAAAACAACAAAGGAAATGCGAGCAAACGAGATGACTCCAGCTTTTCCTACGCATCCAGGGGATGTTCTGAAGGATGAGATAGAATACCGTGGAATCTCTCAGCGCCAGTTGGCGGAGGAAATGGGGATTGCTTATTCTGCCCTGAACGAAATTCTGAATGCTCGTCGCCCAGTAACGGAAAAAACGGCCCTGCTCTTTGAGGCTGCACTTGGAGTGAATGCTGAGCCTTTGTTGAAAATGCAGATGAGATATAATCTGCAATCTACTAAAAGTGATTCTACTTTTATGACGAGATTGGCAAAAGTAAGAAGGGTGGCTGCAGCCTTGTAAAAACAGAAGATATGAATAGTGATAATATAGATTTTGTAACTTGTTGCATTGGCTACTTGTCTCGTTGCTTGGGATAATATAATCAGCAAGTATATCTACGTCTTAAGACTTCTGGTATACTTGCTGATTTGATTTTTTACACAGATAATCATAATGTATAGAGTCTGATAACTCTATCTTTTATCATAAAACGCCCATTTATAACTCTATCTTTTAGCAAAGTTAACATAAAATAATTGCTTATCTCGCTAATAATCAGTATTTTTGCGCATAATCTTTTAAAGAATCAAAAAAACTAAGAATATGGCTAGAGCAACAGGTTCAATCAATTATTTGGAGCATCGCACGCCCTTGAAGGACGAAAGCGGTAAGTATCAGATACATCCGATGTTCGTAAAACGGGATATCGTTGACCAGGAGAAAATGGAGAAGCGTGTTCGCGATCATTGTGCGATGAACGTTTCGTCCTTTATCTCCGCATTGGAAACGCTGGAGGATGAAACGCTTTACGCCTTGGCTGAGGGCAACGAGGTGAGGGTAGGCGATATGTTTATCGTCAAGCCTAAGCTGGGGATGGTGAAGCATAAGGACAAGAATGGAATCGAATGGAAAAAGACCTATCATGAGGGGGATCTGATTCCAGCCAATGAGGTGGATATCTGCGGCTTGGAAATTCAGCCCACGAAGGAGTTTCTGGAGAGGCTGAAGCGCCACTCTAATGGTTGCAGCCGACAGTATTGGAGTGTGAAATCTACTCCAAAAGAGGCGGATAAGGAGTTTGCTGATATTGTAGAGATTTGTCAGCAGCAGGGTTATATTACGGTGAAGGATATGATTCGTGAATTCGGTGTCACCCGCTATCATGCCAATAAGGTATTGAATGATCTCTGTGAGGAACCGGCTGCCAGAATGTATGCTACCAAGGAAGGTCCTATAACGCTCTATCGTTTGTGGAAGAAGGAGTAACTAAGACGTAGTTGTTGAAACGGCTCTTTAGGTTGACGGAATCGTTTCCTTAACTTGAATGAATCGGTTCCTTAACTTGAATGAAGCGTCTCTTCTCGTTGAAGGATGCGTATCCGAGAGTTAAAAGAAGCGTTTCCAGGAGTCAGAACAAGCGTCTTTTAGAGTACAAGCATATACCTTCTCAGACATTGCCACTAGGCTCAGCAGCTCTGCCGAGCCTAGTCAGCAGGTCTGCTGACTGCAGTCAGCACCTCTGCTGAGCCTAGTGACAACACCTTTTAGTCGTACAGCTATAACCTGTTTAGTTGTACAACTGTATACCCTATAGTCGTACAACTATAACCTCTTTAGTTGTACAACTATACACTTTTTAGTTGTACAATCGTAAAATGATGATACTTCTATGAGATATATTGGGTGCTCTCATTCAATCCAAACATACAGCATCTTCCTTTTATAACGTTCGTTTGCTTTTGTTCTATTTCAACGAACGAAATGAGGAAAAGCAGCTTCTCCTAATTCTGGCGCATATTCAAAACCTTCGTAACTGAAGCCTGCCAGTTCCTCTGGAGTAAGAAGCTGATTATTCAAGATATATCTCACCATGGCTCCACGGCAAGATTTAGCCCATACAGCCTGCATCTTCAATCTGCCGTCTTTCTGGCGGACATAAAAGAGTGGCTGAATGACCTTTATCTCCTGACAGACTCTCTTCCAATCAAACAGATGTTCATATTCCTCTGTAGAAAGATGGATGAGTATACCATCGTCAGCTTTCACACTATCGATGAGAACATCTGTCAGTTTGTCTTTCCAGAACTGATTGATAGGCTTGTCGTTTGTAGCTTCGAGCGATACGCAATGCTCCATACGATAAGGTACGATGCCATCCAACGGTCGAAGCAAGCCATAAAGGAAGCAGGTAATCCAGAGATGTTTCTGGGCATACTCTAACGCCTCCTCGCTCAAAGAACTGGCACGCAAATGTTTGTATGCCTGACCATTGTAAGCCAGGATAGCCGGCCTCTTCTCTGCAGCCATAAAATCATGATATCGCTTCCAGTTCGTCATTGCAATCTTGCTGCTGCAATCCAGTTGCTTAGCCAATTCCTCTACATTCATCATTGCCATTTCTTTGGCCAAGTCATTGGCAACTGATTGGAATAGTGGCACGGAGATAGGCTTCCTGTCTGCCTTCTCAAACATGATTTTGGCATTTGCCAATAATATCTGCATAATAATCAATCTTTTGAATTGTACTTGCAAAGATAAGAAAAAATCAATATACAATGCTAAATAGCCAAGAAAAATCCCATAAAATTAAAATTTTTTATAAAACGAGCATTATATAGTACTTTTTCTTGTGTAATCTATAAATATTTGTTACCTTTGCCCCATGAAAACATTATTAGACGTTCATACACATACAATAGCATCAGGTCATGCCTTCAGCAGTTTGCAGGAAATGACCTTGACAGCAAAGGAGAAAGGGTTGGATATCTTGGGAATCACAGAGCACGGTCCCAATATCCCGGGTACCTGTGATCCTATCTATTTCAGAAACCTTCATTGTGTTCCACGCCAGCTCTATGGAATCAAACTGATGCTTGGAGCAGAACTCAACATCCTCAATACGAAGGGAGATATCGATCTCGACGAGGATTACTGGCGTATGCTGGATATCCGAATAGCAGGCATCCATAGCCTTTGCTGGCAGGGAGGAAGTAAGGAGGAGAATACGCAGGGTGTCATCAATGCCATGCGCAATCCCTTCGTGCAGATTATCTCTCATCCCGGCGACGGTACGGCAGAACTGGATTTCGAGGAACTCATGAAAGTTTCCAGGGAGACGCATACCTTGCTTGAAATCAACAACCATTCCATGGCTCCCATCCGCCACAAGACTGTGGCTGCTCCCAATAATCTGGAACTGCTGGAACTTGCCAAGAAGTATGAAACTCCAGTCATCTTCGGAAGTGATGCCCACTTCTCTACGATGATTGCCGACTACAGCAACATTATGCCACTGGTAGAAAAAGCTGAGTTCCCGGATGAGCTGGTTCTCAACTATCAGCCAGAGAAATTCATGGCTTACCTCAAGCCAACCCCAGAGAAATAGGAAAATTTAGTTTCACTTTTCAATTTACACGACTATGATTATAGAAGAAATCATCAAGTATAATGAAAACTTCGTAGCCAGTAAGGGTTACGAAAAGTATCTTACGAGTAAATATCCAGACAAGAAACTTGCCATTCTTTCCTGTATGGACACCCGCCTGACTGAGCTTCTGCCAGCAGCTTTGGGCCTGAAGAACGGAGATGCCAAGCTCATCAAGAACGCCGGTGGACTGATTATCAGTCCTTTCGACTCTGCCATGCGTAGTCTCCTTGTAGCCATCTACGAGTTGGGTGTAGAGGAAATCATGGTCATCGCCCATTCCAACTGCGGTGCATGCCACATGAACGGACAGCAGATGAAGGAATTGATGCTCAAACGTGGCATCCATCAGAATGTTATCGATACCATCGGGCTTTGCGGCATCGACCTCGACCATTGGCTGGAGGGATTCCACGACACAGAGGATTCTGTAAGGAATACCATCAATACAATCCGTACACACCCTCTCGTACCAAAAGACGTCAATCTTCATGGCTATATCATTGACTCACAGACGGGCAAACTGACAGAAGTGAAATAGAATAAAGGTATTATTTTAATTAAAACACATTTTCGTTACAGCCCCCACATATCATTCAGCATACTGATAGCTGATTCCGAGCGGAATACATGGTCGCGGAAGGTGATGATACCTTCGGGAGCAAGGTGGGCTTCGAAGGAATTCACCAGGAAATCTGCTTCGAGCAGAATGCGGTGGTCGAGGCTGGTAACATCTTGATAAGTATGATGATGGGCAATGAGCCAGCAGATTCTTTCTATCTGTGCGGCTGTGAACCCATCTACTTCTGACAGTACTTTTCTTGCCTCGTCAGGACCCAGTTCTTCCTGATGTTTGCCATCGCAGTTGCCGTATCTGGCTTCTGAAACGTGAATGCCTACATCGTGAAGGATAGCTGCTGCTTCGAGCACGTAAAGGTCTTCCTGGTTCATTCCCTCTGCTATCGCTATCATACGGGCAAAATCGTGTACCTTTACGAAATGCTGGATGCGAGGCGCATCGCCACCATCATATTTTATCATCGCCTTCATCAGTTGGGCGAGTGTCAATTCCTTGTTTGTCATCATTTTATCTGATTTTGTCAATATTGTTTTTTATTGATGGATATAATCCAAAATCTGTTCGGCATGAATCTTGGTCTTGATCTCTTTAGGAGTGAAGATCTTTTCGATGACTCCTTCTTCGTTGACAAGATAGGTAGTGCGGAGAATGCCTATGGACTTTCTGCCGCAGGTTACCTTCTCGCCCCAGCAGCCGAGTTCCTGCAGTAGTGTGGTTTCGGTATCTGCGATAAGAGGGAACTGCAAACCCTTGGTTTCGGCAAACTTCTTCTGCAGAGCCTGTTTGTCCTTGCTCACGCCGATAATCTCGTAACCGGCTGCAGCCAGCTCTTCCTTATGTGCCTGCAGTGAGCAAGCCTCGGCAGTGCATCCGCTGGTGTTAGCCTTCGGATAACTGTAGAGCACAATCTTGCGACCACGATAGTCGCTTGCCTTTATTTCACGTCCGTCCTGGTCAATGCCAAGAATCTCTGGTATTTTATCTCCTACATTCATAATTCTATATTTATTTATTATATGTATTGTTATGATGCAAAGATAATAAAAATAATGCGAACCGATGTGATTCTTATGATTTTTAACACAAATAATCGTTGTTTATCTTTCTACCTGGAAGTTTAAACGAATCTTTCTTTTGGATAAAAAAAGAAAAATATAGGTAGGATATTTGGTAATATGCTGATATTTACATACTTTTGTGTGATGAACGTTCATGGTATGAAACAGGGAGCGTGATACTAAACAGGTAAAAAAGGAAGAAAATGAAGAAGATATTTTTGTTCATATTATTCTGTCTTTCCGTATGCAGCATGTCGGCTTACGACTTTCTGCGAGCTGTGAAAGATGAGATTCCGGGAGGTTACAACTTCTGGGTTTATACGCCGGTAGATTATTTTTATTCGCAAGAGCAGACACCGGTCATCATCTTTCTGCATGGTGCCAGTCTTTGTGGAAGAAATCTGAATAAGGTGAGAAGATACGGACCGCTTGATGCCATCGTCAAGGGGCGCGATATCGATGCGCTGACCATCGTTCCGCAGAATCCGGGAGGAGCCTGGAATCCGAAGAAAATCATGGATATGCTAGACTGGGTGAAGAAGAATTACCCATGCGATTCTAATAGGGTTTATGTCTTGGGCATGAGTTTGGGCGGTTATGGTACCATGGATGTCTGTGCTACTTATCCCGATAGGATAGCTGCCGGCATGGCGCTGTGTGGTGGCTGTTCGTATAAGGATGTGAGTGGATTGGGCGATTTGCCTTTCTGGATTATCCATGGCACAGCAGATAGGGCAGTACCGGTCAAGCAATCGAAGGTGGTGGTAGATAAACTTGTGAAGGATGGCAAGGATACCCGATTGATATACGACTGGTGGAAGGGTGCCAATCACGGTACCCCTGCCCGCGTGTTTTATCTGAAGAAAACCTATCAGTGGCTCTTCTCGCACAGTCTATTAAATAAAGACAGACCCGTGAACCGCAACATCAGTATTACGATGAGTGATCTGGGCAGAGCATATGGTGATGTGAACCGAAATGCCCCTCAGCCTGAACTCATCGATGGTCCGAGTGTGATCAAGCAAGAGGGAAATGAATATTAAGGAATCAGGTGAACAGTTCTGCTACCTTCTCCAGCCAATTCTTATCAATATCATCGAAGGTGCTGAGGTGTTCGCTGTCAATATCCAGTACGGCGATTACCTCACCATTCCTGATAACAGGCACTACAATCTCCGAACGGGAGGCACTGCTGCAGGCAATATGCCCCGGAAATTTCTCAACATCTTCTACCACGATGGTTTCCGCCTTGTCCCAAGCTGTGCCGCAAACTCCCTTGCCCCTTTTGATGCGAGTGCAGGCCAGCGGTCCCTGAAAAGGACCCAGCACAAGAGTTCCATCGATGACCCGGTAGAAGCCCACCCACCAGAAGTGGAAGGTGTCCATGATGCATGCTGAAATATTTGCCATATTGGCGATGATGTCGCTTTCGCCCTCTATGAACGACTTGAGCTGAGGGAGGAGCATGGCGTAAAGTTCCTCCTTCGTTTCTCCTTTTATAATAAGATGTTCTGCCATGATGTCTTTTTCTTTGATTAAATCCCTTTATGTGAATGAATTTTATGCCTTGCAAAGATACTGTTTTTTCTAAAATTAGGGGCTAAGAATGGGTTAAATCTTCTAAAATTAGGGGCTAAGAACGGGTTAAATCTTCTAAAATTAGGGGCTAAGAATTAGTTAAACTTTCTAAAATTAGGGGCTAAGAATAGGTTGTTTGTAGCAGTTCCCCAAAGTGGAATAGGTTATACAAGTTTTTTTTCAGGTCTTTTTCAATGATATCTGACGATTTTTTATTAACTTTGCAATCGAAATCATAAAAACAAACTATAATGGATACAAAAACAATGTTAGTGGCGATGACATGCCTTTGTGCATTCAACAGCCTTCAGGGAAATGCTCAGGTGGTAGGAGGTAATACTTTGGCTGCAACTGTGGTTGAGCAGCATAGAATCACGCTTCGTGACAGTATCTTAAACCATATTAGCGGAGCAAAGATTGCTGAGAAATCATTGCAGATTAAGAAGTTTGGAGCCAAGAACGATGGTAAGACCGATTGCCGTGCAGCCTTTGCCAAGGCTATCAAGAAGGCTTCGGCTATGAAGGGTGCCAAAATCGTGGTGCCTGCAGGTACCTATTATATCAAGGGACCTATCGTACTAGCAAGCAATATCTGTCTGGAACTGCAGAAGGGAGCTACCCTGAAGTTTGCGCCAGAAGAGAAGTACTATCCTATCGTTAATACCAGTTGGGAGGGAACTTTCCTCTACAACTATTCTCCTCTCATCTATGCCTATGGCTGCAAGAACGTTTCCATCATCGGCGAGGGCACTATCGACGGTAATGCCATGACCACCTTTGCCAAGTGGAAGCCTAATCAGAAGAAAGCGCAGCAGTTGAGCCGCAAGATGAATCACGAGGAAGTGCCTGTAAGTGAGCGCAAGTTTGGAGATGGCTGTTGGCTTCGTCCTCAGCTCGTGCAACTCTATAATTGCCAAGATGTTACCTTGGAAGGTGTGAAGATTACCAATTCTCCATTCTGGTGCATCCATCTGCTGAAGAGCGAGAATATCATCTGTCGTAATCTGCGATATGATGCCAAACTTGTCAATAACGATGGTATTGACCCGGAGTGTTCCCGAAACATTCTGATAGAGGGGGTGGCTTTTGATAATGGCGATGACAACGTTGCCATCAAGAGTGGTCGTGATAATGATGGCTGGAATGCCAAGATGCCATCAGAGAACATCATCATCCGAAACTGCCATTTCAAGGGCTTGCATGCTGTGGTTATCGGTAGCGAAATGTCTTCGGGAGTAAGAAACGTCATCGTAGAGAACTGCGATTATGCTGGTTATTGCAAGCGTGGCATCTTTATCAAGACCAATCCCGACCGTGGCGGTTTTGTGGAGAATGTTTTCGTAAAGAACTGCAGTTTTGGCGATGTGGAAGACCTCTTCTATGTAACCAGCCGTTATGCTGGCGAGGGGTTGACCAATCATCATTTCTCTACCGTGAAGAATATCTTTGTGGATGGTTTGAAGTGTAACAACGTGAGCGCTGCAGCCTTGGTTTTGCAGGGTACAGAGGCTAAGCCTGTTACTAATGTTTCTTTCGATAATATTGAGGTGAAGAATGCCAAGACTGGCATCAGCTTCGAGAATGTAATGGGGGTAAACATGGGTGAATGCAGCATTGGCGGCAAGGTGGGAACTCCTACCCAGGTTACATCAAAGGATAAAGTTTTGGAAAGAAATAACAAGTAAACTTTTCTCTTTTCAATCTTTTTTCGTACTTTTGCACCATCAATTAAAATAAAGAAAATCCAGTTTTTTAAATGAAGTAAGAAAATGGCTGATAAAGATATGAAATGGAAGACGCTCTCGCAGAAGTATCTGATAGAGAAGCCATGGCTCACGGCACGAGTGGATAAGGTGGAATTGCCTACGGGAGCCATTATCGATGAATATTACGTGCTGGAATATCCCGATTGGGTGAACACCATCGCCATCACGAAGGACGGAATGTTCGTATTTGTGCGCCAGTATCGCTATGCGATAGGTAAGACGGTGAATGAACTCTGCGCAGGAGTGATAGAGAAGGGCGAGGACCCGATGGCGGCTGCCAAGCGAGAGCTGATGGAAGAGACTGGGTTCGGTGGCGGAAACTGGCAGAAGTGGATGACGATTTCGGCTAATCCGAGCACTCATACCAATCTTACCCATTGCTATCTGGCTACGGATGTGGAGCGCATGGATGTTCAGCATCTTGACCAGGCTGAGGATATCGAGGTTCGCCTCTTCTCAAGAGAAGAAGTAATGGAAATGCTGGAGAAGGGAGAAATCTGGCAGAGCCTGATGGCCGCTCCGCTATGGAAGTATTTTGCGAAGGAAAAGTAAACTGCAACTTTTTACTTGCAAGAGTAAAGTAGACATTAAACAATAAACATTATAAAGATGGTAATAGATTTCGAAAAGATTGCTGAGGCTCATTTGGAGGGCTTCAAGGGTGGACAGGGAAAACTCGATACTCGTAACTATGTGGATGACAAGGTGAAGATTATGTATTCCACCTTGCGTCCGGGTGCATCAACTGGTCTTCATACTCATGAGGGCAACTGCGAGATTATCTATGTGGTAAGCGGCACTGCTACTTTCCATTATGATGATACCGTGGAGGAGGTTCGACAGGGACAGGTGCATTACTGCCCGATGAACCACGCTCATTATATGGAGAATCTCACTGACCATGATCTGGTGTATCTCGCCATTGTGCCTGAGCATCATTAATATCCTTGAAACATCAATTAGGGAAAACGCATCATATTCCTCAAGGAAAACGAAAAAAGAAAGTCCAACTCGGATGCCTCTCTCTCAGAAAGGCTCCAAGCTGGACTTTCGTCATTTTTATCTCTCTCTCTCTTTCTCTTGTATTGCTATGCTAATCTGTGTTTATCTAAAAGTCAGCTGCGGATTAGAGTTTCTCGCAGAATTCGATTTTCTCCTTGTTTGGACCCTCAATGGTGAAGAACTTTACGCCGTTCTCCCAGAAAGGAAGACCATTTACCTGCTGATCCAGCATCTTGAAGGTGCCGGCTTCCTTCACTACCAGGAAGAGATTCTCTATGTTCTTTACATCGATGGCGATGTGGTCGATGGCTCCATATTCCATCTTTGCCTGATGGTTCTGATAGGTCTCGATGATGAGATTGTGGAGCTGGAGGAAGGCTACTTCCTCGGTGCCGTTTACTGTGCGGAGGGCTGTCTCGAAGCCCAGGGCATGATAAAACTCAATGGTCTTGTTGATGTCGTTGGTAGGAATGCCAATGTGCTGCACACCTGTTGTAAAATCTTTAATCTTCATAATGAATCTGTGTTTAGATGATTGTTATGATAAAACTTTCTGTGTTTTTTGAGATTTAGAAGCGGATGATTTCTGCTCCAATCTGGAAATAGCTCTCGTTGCTCTGAGGATTCCACATGCCCTTGGCATAAACCGGAACGGTGTAGTTGCCGAGCTTGAGGTCGTGGGAGGCTTGCAGCGATACGTGAACGATGCCTGCCGTGGTTCCAAAGAAGTGGGCATCCTCGCCAGCTCTGTTCAGGGCGAAGGCTCCACCAACTCCTGCATCTACCTTCCAGCCATCCTTCTGGTAGATAGGGTATTCCGCATAGGCGAAGGTGGAATATTTCTGCTTCGTATTGTCGCTGTTGCGGTCGCGTCCGAAGACTACCGTTGACCAGCTCAGGAGCAGTGGAAACTTCTCGTCCTGAAACCGGTAGCTTAATGTAGCATCGAGGAATCGGCCCGTGGTATGGGCAGAGTAGTTCCAGTATTCCTTATTATTATAGGTGGCACCAGGGGAGAAGTTGTAGGTGTCCCACAGGGCGAATCCCCATCCGCCAGCCTTCAGATTCAGATAATGGTTAAACTCCTTATAGGAGCCTTCCGAGTTGCAACCACCCCAAAGGCCCACGGTAACGTGGTCATTGACCATCGTATAGCTCAGGTCGGTGAGGAGGACGATGCCGTCGGAAACTTCCATGCCACGCCACAGATGATTGTTCTGCACGTTGGCTTTCAGATGGAGCTGTGCCTGGGCATTTCCCAGACACGCTGCCATCATCAATACAATAACTACAATTCTTTTCATGGTTTTACTACAAAATAAACTTTTTGAACCTAACTAATTATGAACCTTATAAACGTTAACTAATTACTTAAACCATATATTACAGATAATTATAATTTGCATATAATTTGGGCAAATAAGGGCTTATCTTATAAATTCCTTTGGCAAGACCGACATGGCTCCATTCTGTGTACAGACGAATGCTGAAACCTTTACAGCCAATTCATGTGCCTCTCTGACGCTCTTGCCCTTCAGGATGCTTGCCACGAATGCGCCTGTGAATGAATCACCGGCACCTACTGTGTCTGCCACTTCCACTTTTGGTGTCTCGATAAACGAAACCTCGCCAGGAGTGAACACATAACTGCCGTTTACGCCGCAGGTAAGGATGAGCATCTTCAGATTATACTTGCCCAAGAGGAGCCAGCATTTATTCTCCAAGTCGATGCCCGGATAGCCGAAGATGCGGCTTACGGTGATCAATTCCTCGTCGTTGATCTTGAGGATGTTGCATCGTTTGATGCTCTCGGTGATAATTTCCTTGGTATAGAATCCCTGACGGAGATTGATATCGAATATTTTGAGGATTCCTTCTCCCTCAGGCATGTGGTCGAGGAAGCGGTAGATGGTGTTGCGGGAAACCTCGTTGCGCTGAGCCAGCGAACCGAAGCAGGCTGCGGTGCAGTTCTTTGCCAATTCCTCCAGGGCTGGGGTGTAAGGAATGTTGTCCCAGGCTGCTCCTTCCTTAATGTCGTAGCAAGGAATGCCGTTGGCATCGAGTGAAACCTGGACGGTGCCTGTAGGGTAGGCTACCTTATCTATCTGATAGTTGAGATGGTGATCGTTGAGTTCCTTTTCCAGTTCCTTGCCCAGCTCATCATCGCCCATTGCGCTGACCGCACAGCTATTGAGTCCGAACTGTGAAACGTGGTAAGCAAAGTTGGCAGGAGCGCCACCTAGCTTCTTTCCTTCAGGAAGCACATCGAAGAGTGCCTCGCCGATACCTATCACTGATTGTTTCTTTTCCATTGTCATTTTTACTTTAAGAATGTTAGAGATGTTACTTGATTTCTGTTGCAAAGGTAGCATTTTTCAGCTACCTTCACAAAGAAAAATCATCTAAACTTTCTGCAAACGTTCCCGCAATCGTTTCCAATTTCTGCAATCGTTTGCAGTATGTTTCTTCTCTCCTATCCTTTATTTATTCTCTCCTGGTTTCTGTTCGAAATCGATGAGAACCTTCATGCTTGTTTCGCGATGAGCGTCGATAAACTTGTAGGCATCATCGTATTCCTCGAAGGCAAAGCGGTTGCTTACCAGTGGCTTGAGGTTAACGATACCCTTGTTGACATAATCGATGGCTGTGAGATAATCTTCGTGGCGATACATCATTGAACCGATGAGTCTCAACTCATGCTCGCCCAGATAGAACATGCTGAGGGCTGGGTCCTTGGCAAAGACTGCCACAACCACGATGTCGCTACCTTTCTCGATGGTCTCCATCAGCGAACGGATGGAAACTTCTACACCTGCTACCTCGAAACCTACCTGATAGCCTTCCTCTCCGAAAAGTTCCTGGGCTGCCTCCTTCAAGGTCTTCTTGGTGATGTTGAGAGTATGCTTGATGCCGCACTCGCGAGCCTTAGCCAGGCGGAGGTCGCTTACATCGGTAATGAGTACATTCTTGGCACCACGTGCAATGCAGAACTGGGCTATGAGGTTGCCGATGGTTCCTGCACCGCTCACTACTACATTCTTACCCTTTACGTCGGTGCGGTTGCTGGCATGGGCACCAACGGCTGAAGGCTCAATCATGGCACCATAGTCGAGGCTCATGCCTTCCGGCAACTTAGCCACGCGGTCGTCATCTACAACAAAGAAATCCTGTGCTGCACCATCTGCCTGGAAAGCCTGAACACGCAGGTGCTCACAAACGTTATACTGTCCTCTCTTGCAAGGGTTGCACTTGCCGCAAACCAACTGTGGGCGAGCGGTGATGTGGTCGCCAGGCTTGCAGACGGTAACTTCGCTGCCTACAGCCATAACCACTCCTGAGTACTCATGTCCCTGAACCACTGGGTAGAATGTGGCTGGGTGAAGACCGTGGTAAGAGTGAATCTCGCTACCGCAGATGCCGATGCGCTTGATGTTGACGAGAACCTGATGAGCAGTTAAGTCTGCTGCCTTTGGTTCTGCTACTTCCTTGAATTCGATATGCTTTGGTTCTACCAATATTGCCTGTCTCATAATTATAATGTTTTGAAATTGTTATTGTTATGTTGGTGGGATGAAAGATCCCGTTTTTTTATTTCTTCTTATTCTCCAGATCGGTCATGATCTGCTTGTATTGCTTCTTGTTGAGCTTGTAGAAGCAGAGGCATCCTGCGGTGATGATCCACAAGACTCCCGGAATGGTGCTGAAGGCGTGGTGCATGATGCTCAATACTTCTGGATTCTGCACTGCGTTGCTTACATATCCTGCACTGCCCAGAGCAATGGCGAGAAGCGATGTTCCGAGTGCCATTCCTATCTTGTTGCCCAGCGAAATGAAGGCGTACTGGAATCCGTCGTTTCTGATGCCCGTCTTCCACTCGCCATACTCCACACAGTCGGGGATGATGGCATAGATGGCTGTATTGAAGCCTGAGAAGAAGAACCACGACAAAGCTGAGAACAGATAGAACATAATGGCGCTGCCGTTAGGGCTGAAGAAGTACAGACCTATCATCGTAATACCGGTGAGGAAAGCGAAGATGGCTGCCGTGAAACCCTTGTTGCCCGTTTTTCTGAATACCAGAGGGAAGCAGGCTGCACCTATGATGCTTGGCACGATGATGGCCATGGAATAGTAGGAGAAGAGCGTTGCCGAACCTTCTACATAAGTGAAATAGTAGAGCATGTCAGCGTTGCGTCCGTAATGGATGAAACCGAAGAGCAACTGTCCTAAGAGGGCGAGCAGATAGGGCTTGTTCTTCATCACGGAGCGAAGCTGCACCTTTAGAGGGAGCTTCTGTCCCACAGGAACTTCTACCACTTCCTTGGTCTTGTGGAAGCAGAACAGATGGCAGGCGGCGAAGATGATGCCGTAGAGTACAGCCACAGCCAGATAACCATATTTGGTATCGCCTGCGCCAAACCAGCTGATGAGCGGAACAGTTACGATGTTGATTACTCCAATGGCCATCATGGCGCTCACCGAACGGCTGGTGTTGAGCTTGGCTCTCTCATCAATGTCTTGCGTCATGGCTCCGCAGAGTGTGCCGTAAGGCAGGTTCACGCAGGTATATCCCAGCACCAGGATGCAGTAGGTTACTGCCATATAGATAATCTTGGCGGTCTGGCTCCATTCCGGATGAGCCCAGAAGGTGAGTATAAGTACCAGTGCCGTGATAGGAGCTCCGAAGAGCAGCCATGGGCGGAATCGTCCCCATCGGGTGTGGGTCTTGTCGGTAAGTGTGCCGATGATGGGGTCGTTGATGGCATCCCAGAATCGGGAAACAAGCATCAGGGTTGCTACGGCACCCATGCTGATTCCGAACACGTCGGTGTAGAAAATCATGAGGAAATTGCCCACGAACATCCAACTGAAGTTGCAGCCCACATCGCCCATTCCATAGGCGAGCTTACTGATGAAGGGAACCTTTCCCTGTGAATTGTTCTCTAGCGAAGTGTTCGCTTGAAATTTAGAATCTTGTTCCATATTTCTTTTTTTAGGTTTGATTGTGATACTTAATGTTGTTTATTCTTTGTCTTGTGAAAAAATAGAGCGATTTGAGAAATCGTTTTTCCTTTTCACGCTGCAAAGATAGAATGTTTTTACTGGTAAAACAAGAAAAAAAACGATTCTTTTTTCGCAACCGTTCCCGCAACCGTTCCCATTTTCCGCAACCGTTCCCAAAAAGATTTCTCAGTTTTTTGTTGTTGCTTTCATGGAAAATAAGTATCTTTGCGGGCACATTTAACAAGAAAGAAAAAGAGATATGGCAAAATATGTAACCATCATGGATATTGCAAGGGAGTTGGGGATTTCCAAGTCCACCGTTTCGCGTGCTCTTTCGGGAGATACGGGTAATGTGAAGACGGAAACCTTGCAGAAGATATTGGCAACTGCCGAGCGGATGGGCTATCATCGCAACGAACTGGCAGTGAACTTTCGCCAGCAGAGTACTCATAACATCGGCATCATCATCCCCGAAATCGTAACAACGTTCTATATGACCTTTATTAATGATGCTCAAGCCATCTTGCGCAAGCAGGGGTATAAGGTGATGATTGCCATCTCTAACGAGAATCCTGAGCAGGAGAGAGAGAGCATTTTGATGATGGAGCAGCTGCGTGTGGATGGCATCCTGATGAGTGCATGCGATAAGGAGCATAATGTGGACCTATATAATAAGGTGATAGAAAGAGGCATTCCCATTGTGTTTTTCGATAGAACGGTGGAGAAGGTAAAGGCTTCACAGGTGCACATGGACGATTACATCATGTCGTTTTTCATGGTGGAGGCTTTGTTGCGCAAGGGGTATAAGCATATTATTCATATCCCGGGACCTGCTTATATCCGAAACAGCTATGAACGATTGAGGGGCTATAGGGATGCGCTGGAAAAGTTTCATATAGAGTATCAGGCGCAAGATGTCTTGTCGCCAGCCTTGTCGGCTGAAGAGGGTAGTTGGGTGATGGAGCGTTTCCTGGAGAAGAATGTGCCCTTTGATGCGGTATTTGGCTTTACGGAGACTGCTGTGTTGGGAGCCAAGAGTGCTATCCAGAAGCGTGGCTTGCGCATTCCTGAGGATGTGGCACTTTGCTGCATGTCGGGCACAGCCTTGGCTACTTTGGTTCATCCTCAGTTGACGGTAGTGGAGCAGCCTATTGAGAAAATGGCGCAGGAAAGTTGCCGACTGTTGCTGGAGCATATTGCCGATGGTTATAGAAGGATAGAGGAAATTGCATTGAGAGGTGAAACAGTGATAAGGGAATCTACTTAATAAAGGTATCGACTTCTGAAATCTGCATAAAAGAAACGGGTGTATCATCTATATTATTGAATGATACACCCGTTTTCTATCTCTTTATCTTAAGCTTTTAAACTTAATCTATCGCCTTATCTTAAGCTTCCTCTTCCTCTTCTTCATTTTCCAGCAAGTCGGTGCCGAGGTGAGTGGTCTGCTCACGCTTCAATCGGTCGCGCACCTCCTTAGGCTTGGTGGCGTAGGTAATCATTCGGATAGAATCGTTATAGCTTACGTACTTCCAGAGCCAGTTGAGCATTACCATTACCTTGTTCTTTACGCCAAGGATAGAGCGGAGGTGAACTACCAGCCACAATACCCAGGCAAAGAAGCCTTGGCTGTGGAACTTGCCAAGCTCTACTACAGCCTTGTGTCTTCCGATGGTAGCCATAGAACCCAGGTTCTTGTAGCGGAAAGGCTTGAGCTGGGAATCAGTGGCTCCCTCTGCAATCTTCTGGATATTTTTAGCCAGGAGTGCTGCCTGCTGAATGGCTACCTGTGCCAACTGTGGATGACCGCCAGGATAAGCTGGGTCTGTGGTCTGGATACACTGGTCGCCGATGGCGAAGAGACCGTCCATGCCAGGGATGCGGTTGAATTCATCTACTACGATTCGGAAACCACGGCCCAAATGGTCGCCATCGATACCTGTGATAGGCTGTGCCTTTACACCTGATACCCAGAGGAAGGTGCGGGTAGGAATCTCCTGACCGTCCTTCATCAGAACCTTGTGGTCCTTGTAGTCGGTTACCATTTTGCCAAACTGTACATCCACACCCATGCTGGTAAGGAATTCGTATGCTTTCTTAGAAGAGTCCTGTGACATTCCGGCGAGCAGTCTGTCGCCCGCTTCCAGAAGATAGATGTGCATCAGAGATGAGTCCATATCAGGATAATCATAAGGAATCACGTAGCGCTTCATTTCAGAGAGGGCTCCGGCAATCTCTACACCTGTGGCACCACCGCCTACAATGACCACGTTCAGGAGTTCCTGTCGCTCCTCTTCTGTGGCACAGGTCAATGCACGCTCTAGGTTACTCAACACAGCGTTGCGCAATCCCATTGCTTCAGAAACGGTCTTCATCGGAATCGCCCATTTCTCGATGTTGGCATTGCCATAGAAATTGGTGGTGGTTCCTGCTGCGAACACCAGGTAATCGTACTCGATCTTACCGATGGAAGTCTGCAGAATCTTCTTGTCTGGGAATACGGCTCTCGCTTCTGCCATGCGGAAGTAGAAGTTCTTGCGCTTGCGGAAAATCTGGCGGAAAGGGAAGGAGATGGAACTTGGGTCGATACCTGCCGAAGCTATCTGATAGATAAGCGGAGGGAACTGATGGAAATTGTTCTTATCGATCAACACCACCTGCAGGTTTGAATTGCAGAGGTCTTCTGCCAAACGAAGACCACCGAGTCCGCCACCTACGATAACTACTCTCTTCAACTGATTTCTCTTGATATTAATGCTCATAACTACTGCTGTTTTTACATATTAATTACATATATTTGCAGAAAATTCTGTTCTCTATAAGGCGTAATGCCTGGTTCTTGCTGAAAATTCGACTGCAAAGGTACAACTTTTTGATGAGGTGGCAAAGGAAGATGAGAAGAAATGTAGGATTGAAGATTGTTGCAATCGTTCTCATTTTAGATTTAGGAAAATGAACTTGTAAAATGTAATATTCAGATAGCATTTTTATGAGCATTTTTTCGAGAAATGTTGTCGGTTTAAAGGAAAAGTTGTATATTTGCATCGACAATTTTAAAAGACGAACGAATTTTTATAAAAACATCATGATGAAACATGTAACAATTAAGGATATAGCCCGTTCGCTCTGCATCTCGGTTTCTACCGTTTCCAGGGCGTTGACGGATGACAAGAACATTCGCAAGGAGACGCGAGAGATGGTGGTAGAGGAGGCAAAACGACTCGGCTACAAGCGCAATCCGGTGGCGATGAACCTGAAGATGGGGCGTACGAACACCATAGGTGTCATCGTGCCGGAAATGCATACTCCTTATGCTTCGCAGGTGATTAACGGAATGCAGGAGGTACTTTACAAGAAGAATCAGAAGGTGATGATTGCCGAGAGCGATGAAAAGCCGGAGCGGGAGTTGGAGAACCTGAAGATGATGGAGCAGTTTATGGTAGATGGTCTGATTGTGAGCCTCTGCAGCTACCGTAAGAACATAGAAATGTATCAGCAGTTGGCAGCAGATGGTATGGCGATAGTCTTCTACGACCGCATTCCATACGGATTGAAAATGCCGCAGGTAATGGTGGATGATAATGTAGATTCTTATTTCATGGTAGAGCATCTTATCCGCCTGGGCAGGAAGCGCATCGTCTATCTGCAGGGACCCGACGACATTTATAATGCCTATCAGCGAGGCTTGGGTTATCGTGAGGCGATGGAGAAATTCCATCTCTTCGACCCGGAGCTGATTGTGAAGACGGGAATGACCTTCAAGGATGGAGCTGATGCCATCGACCATCTTATATATAATAAGGTGGATTTTGATGCCATCTTCGCCTTTACCGACACCTTGGCGATAGGTGCACAGAACCAACTCCGTGCCTTGGGTAGACGGGTACCGGAAGAGATATTCGTGGCAGGTTTTTCGGGCACCGAATTATCAACCATCGTATCTCCTCAGATTACTACTATGGAGCCTCCGTTGGAGGAGATGGGCAGAAAGGCGGCAGAACTGGTGATGGAGAAAATCAATAATCCGGAGATGGAAGATAGACAGGTGGTGTTGAAGACCACGATGAAATGTAGACAATCTACGGGAGAATAATCAAACTTCGTGGTTTCCGGTAATCACTAGAAAGTGGTTCTCGGTAATCGCCTGAAAGTATTTAAAACGTTTGCAGAAATTGGGAACGTTTGCGGGAACGTTTGCAAGTTTTTTTCGAAAAAAATATCTTTTTATCTCGAAAAAACGCAATATCTTTGCCATCGGAAACGGGAGATAAGATAGCTGAGGAAACTCCTCGGCTACTTGCTTCTCCCAAAATGAATAAACAATTAATATTTACAGCTAACAATAAAAGAATTATGGCAAATTTAGTGAATGCAAACGCAGCAAATGCAGCTCAGGTAGTAAAAGGTTATGCTTATAACCGCAGTTTGGTAAAGGCAGGTATCCTGCACTTCGGAGTAGGTAACTTCCATCGTGCTCACCTGGAGTTTATGACCAATATGCTCCTCGAGAACAATACCCAGCAGAACTGGGGCATCTGTGGAGCAATGATACTCCCTGGTGATGAACGTCTCTACCATGCCCTGAAGAAGCAGGATGGTGAATACACCCTTACCGTATGTGGACGTGATGACAGCATCCAGGTTTATCAGTTGGGTGCGCTCGTTGAACTCTATTGGGGCATTGAGGAGCAGGAACAGATTCTGAACAAGATTGCGTCTAAGGATATCAAGATCATCACCCTCACTATCACCGAGGGCGGATACAACATTTCACGTCAGAGTGGCGAATTCATGCTCGACAATGCGCAGGTGGCTCACGATATCGAGAATCCAGCCAAGCCGGTTACAGCCTTCGGATATGTAGCCGAGGGATTGCGTCGCCGCAAGGCAGCAGGCAATGGTCCTATCACCATCCTTTCCTGCGATAATCTGCAGCACAATGGCAATACAGCCCGCAAGGCTTTCATGACTTTCGTGGGAGCTCAGGACAAGGAACTCGCTGCCTGGATGGAGGAGAACGTTACCTTCCCTAACTCAATGGTTGACCGCATTACTCCAGCTACCCGTCCTGCCGACATCGAGCGACTGAATGCTCAGAACGGCACTTGCGATGAGGCTCCTGTTTATTGCGAGGATTTCATCCAATGGGTAGTAGAGGATAATTTTGCAGCCGGTCGCCCAGCATGGGAAACCGTGGGCGCTCAGATGACCGACGATGTGACAGCCTTCGAGAATATGAAGCTTTCTCTCTTGAATGCTTCACATACATTGCTCTCTTATCCATCTTTCCTCGGCGGTTACCGCAAGGTAGATGCAGCCATGCACGATGAGAGAATCCGTAAGTTTGTACGTGCCTTCATGGACGATGACATTACTCCTTACGTGCCAGCTCCAAAGGATACTGATCTCGAGGCATACAAGCAGTGCCTGGTTGAGCGCTTCGGCAACCGCATGGTCAGCGACCAGGTGGCTCGTCTCTGCTTCGATGGTGCAAGCAAGTTCCCGGTTTACGTAATGCCGAACCTGGAGAAGATGATTGCTGATGATGCTTCTGGCAAGCGCCAGAATGTGGAGTTCAAGCGTGTGGCTTACCTCTTTGCTGCTTACCGTCATTATCTGAAGTATCAGGTAGATGACAATGGTGATGCATTCGAAGTGGCAGATCCATGGCTCACCGTTGATGACCATAAGGCCATCGATAGCGATGATGCGCTCGATTTTCTCGGCATTTCAGCCTTTACAAGTACCGATCTCAAGGCAGCTCCTCATTTCGTAGAG
Organism: Segatella copri; assembly: GCF_019127135.1. Lineage (GTDB taxonomy): Bacteria > Bacteroidota > Bacteroidia > Bacteroidales > Bacteroidaceae > Prevotella. Next base: position 28,853 of record NZ_JAHOEA010000020.1, read on the forward strand.
CTTTACTTGAAGATGGTAGAAGACATCAAGGCAAAGGGTGCCATGAAGGTTTTGGAAGATGAAATCTTGTAATTTAGAGAATAGTTTTTGGGAATAAAAGTCAGGTGTTTTTATGGATTGTTTAATTCGTCGAAACACCTGACGATAGCGTAACTTTCTCTAATTTAAACCTAGATAAACATGAAACAATCGATAACACTCAAGAGTGCAGGACCCTTCCTGCTCCTGACATTCATCTATTTTATAGTGGGCTTTCTCACTACCGTCAATGGTCAGTGTCAGGGTCCCTTGAAGATAGCCTTCCTCTCGGAGGTTACCACTACCAAGAACTCCCTGGCAACGCTCATCTCCTTCGCTTTCTTCCTGGGCTATCTGCTCAATAGTGCGAAGACGGGACGCTTGCTCAACAAAGTGGGCTATAAGAAGACGCTCATCCGTTCGATGCTGGTAATGGTGCTGGGACTTGCCTTCTATCTTGCTTCGGCGCTGATTGCTGAATATTGGGGTGGGGCAGGCGTGCATCTCTCGCAGGATTTCGTACCATTCGGATATTTCGTTTTCCTTTTCGGTTCCTATCTGATGGGTACGTCAGCGGCAATGCTTCAGGTGGTTATCAATCCTTACGTTGCTGCCTATCCTTTGCCGGGAACCCAACCGGTGCAGCGCATGAACTTCACCTGTGCGGTGAATTCTTTCGGAACTACCATCGCTCCATTCTTCGTAACGGGCGTGATGTTTGCAGGTGTGTCCCTGGATTCTGTTTCTGCCGACCAGCTCACCATTCCATTCCTGGTAATGATGCTCATCATTGCCTTTACAACATGGAGCACTTCCAGGGCGAATCTTCCAGACATTGAGGGTACGAGAGAGGAGACTCAAAATGTGGAATCTGAAGGAAAGACAACTCCTTCTGATGATTCCGGAAATGCGAAGAAACGCAGCATCTGGTCGTTCCGCCATTTGAAATATGGTGTGATTGCCATCTTCTTCTATGTGGGAACCGAGGTGGGAATCGGCAACAATATGAATCTCCATGCAATGGATTTGATGGGGCATGGTTACGATTTTTCTCCAGCCCTTCTTGCCACACTCTATTGGGGTGGATTCATGATTGGCAGAATGGTTTCTGCCGGTTTGAAGAACGTGGCACCTCGCCCTATGCTCATCACCGTTACGGTGGCGGCAATCGTATTGATGTCTGTTTCCATGTTTACCGAGAATCTCTGGCTGATGGCTGCTGTGGGATTATTTCATAGTGTGATGTGGAGTTGCATCTTTACTTTGGCGGTGGATGGCTTGAAGGAGTATACTTCCAAGGCTTCGGGCGTGTTCATGATGGGAGTTTTCGGTGGTGCAGTATTCCCTGTGCTTCAGGGTTTGCTTGCCGATTATATCGGTTCGTGGCAGTTCACCTGGCTCGTTCCTCTCTTCTGCGAGTTCGTTATCCTTTGGTACGGACTTGTGGGGTATAAGAAGCAGGAAGCATAAAAGGCAATAGTTATAATAAGCATAAAAACCGGGATGTTTTTTATTCGAAGCATCCCGGTTTTTCTATCTCTTCAATTTCTCTTTTTAATCATTCCGCAATCTGATGAATCACATAGGTAACCACGCCCCAGATCATGAAGCGGTTGGTTTCATCTACCCGGATAGGAGAGAAGTTCTTGTTCCATGGAATGAGCCAGCCGAAGGTGCCGCTCTCATCCATCTTGAATTGCTTGATGGTGAATTCGCCATCCACGAAGGCGATGACGAAGTTGCCGTTGGATGGCTCTATCTGCCTGTCTACGATGGCTAGGTCACCGTCGAGAATGCCTGCATCTTGCATGCTGTCGCCTGAAACACGTACATAGAAAGTTGCCTCACGATGGCGAACCAGAATATCGTTGAGGTCTATCTCTCCCTCCATATAGTCTTGTGCCGGCGAAGGGAAGCCTGCTTTTACGCTTTGCTCTGCCAGCGGAATAGGCATCTTGGCTCCGAATTCCGCAGGGTGAAATGTCAGTTTTATCTTGTTATCGTTATTCTTATTCATCTTGTTTTTTCTTATTTATGGAGCTCATTTTTAGAATGGGCTTATTCTGCTTTAGAATGGGCTTATTCTGCCTCTCATTGAGTTTTTACTTTCAGAATATCATGGATGTTCGTGGTAAACTGCTTCGACATGTATTCGCGTTTCAGGTCGAATCGGCAGTCTGTGCCTTGTATGGCCTGGCGTATGGTGCCATAACCATTCTTCCGGTTGATGGCGTCGATAGCCTCCATCAGCTTTTTTTGCTTGCTTCGGTCGATGGGGTCGAAGAGGTCTTGCTGGCGAGGATGGTCGGGTGAGATTTGCCACAGGATAACGCCAGCTTTCTTGAAGTGAAACGACATGTCGGGGCAATCGGGCCTGCTGTCTGCCATCGGTTTCGGGTATTTAGCCCGGAGAATGGTGAGGGCAGCACCTACTATCTCTTCCTGCGCATTGGTGGCAATGGGCAGGGTAAGGGAATCGTGGATGGTGTATTCAGGCACATGCTCGTTAAAACGGGAAGTCCATGCGAACACTGTGATGCCCTGACATACGCTACCTTGTCTCCTTAATTTTTCTGTACAACGTACAGCGAAATTAGCCACGGCTTCTTCTATCACATTTTTGTCGGTAATGCCCTCGTTGGCAAAACTCCTGCTGGTGCAGATACTCTTCTTCTGCGGCAGTTCCTCGATGCTGATGCAGCTTTCGCCATTCAGTTCTTTCCATGTTCTTAGGGTGGTGATATTGAAATGGCTGCGGACCCAACTTTCTTTCTTGTCGGCAAATTGGGCAGCAGTTCGGATGCCCATATAATCGAGTTTCCTAGAAATCTGTCGTCCGATTCCCCATACATCTTCTATCGGGAACAGAGATAAAGCCTTGTGTCTTCGCTCATCAGTATCGATGAGACAGCAGCCTTGGTAACCCTTGTATTTCTTGGCGAATTTAGAACCGATTTTTGCCAGAGTCTTTGTTTCTGCAATGCCGATGGAGATAGGGATTCCTACGGCTCGGAGCACATCGGCAGAAATCCTGGCGCCATATTGGTGGAGCAGGGATTCATTATTTAAAAATGTATCGTTTTCTTTCAGATTATCCTGGAAGAAGCGCTCTGCCATAGACTGATCCACATCGAAGAAACTTTCATCGATAGAGTATTGGTCGATGTGGGGCGAGTAGTGCGACAGCATAGACATCACTCTGTTGGAGAGCGAACCGTAGAGTGTATAGTTGCTGGAGAAGATAGCCACTCCCTCAGCCTCCAGTTTTTCCTTAACCTGATAGAACGGGTCCCCCATCTTATACCCCAATGCCTTGGCTTCTTCAGAGCGCGCAATGACGCACCCGTCGTTGTTACTCAATACAACCACGGGCTTTCCTATCAGGTCGGGGCGAAACACTCGCTCGCACGAACAGTAGAAGTTGTTGCAGTCTGCCAGTCCTATCATATCTTATAATTAACATCTCTTGTTATCACCAGAAATCCTGGTTTGATGTGCAAAAATACAAAAAATAATCCGAAAACGATAGTTTTTCATTCAAGTTTTTTGTCGTTTCATGATTTATTCTTACCTTTGTGGTCATAAGCTAGTATTGAAACATCATAAAACTGAACGATATGAATCATAAGAATAACATGTTGGCATTGAGCCAGGAGCGTTTCTCGGCTCGCAAGTTTACTCCAGAGGCAGTTAGCCAGGAGGATTTGGACTATATTATGGAGTGTGTGCGCTTGGCACCATCGGCAGTGAATAGGCAGCCTTGGCGCTGGCTCATCGTGCGCTCGGAAGAGGCGAAGAAGAAACTGCAGGAGTGCTATGACCGTGAATGGTTCAAGACGGCTCCTATATATATTATAGGTATGAAAAACGTGAATGAGAACTGGGTGCGCAGATATGATGAGAAACCGCATGGCGATATTGATGTGGCGATAGCGGCAGAGCATCTCTGTCTGGCTGCAACAGAGTGCGGACTGGGCACCTGCTGGGTCTGCAATTACGATACGGCGAAGATGCAGCAGTTCTTTGCTCGCGAGGGCTATGAGGCGGTGGTCATCATTCCTGTAGGTCATATTGCTGAAGACTGTCCACGCGCAGAGAAGAAGCGTAAGGAGATGAGCGAAATCACGGAAGAAATCTAGTCCTGATATAAGAAGAAATCTAGTTCTGATATAAAATCTGGTACAAAAAAGAAGCTGTATGGAAATGAACGAAGAATCCATCCTGGCATGGAATATCATAGAAAAGACAAGTGCCAACCTCTTCCTTACCGGAAAGGCGGGCACAGGTAAGACGACCTTCCTCAAGCGATTGAAAGAATTGTCGCCAAAACGGATGATTGTGCTTGCTCCTACGGGCATTGCAGCCATCAACGCCGGAGGAATGACCATCCATTCGTTCTTCCAGCTTCCCTTCTCGCCATACGTGCCGGGCACGACCTTTGGCAGCGGCGAACAGAAACGCTATCAGTTCAGCAAGCTCAAGCGCAATATCATCCGAAGCATCGACCTGCTGGTAATCGACGAAATCAGTATGGTGCGTAGCGATTTGCTCGATGCTATTGACTCCGTGCTTCGCCAGTATCGCAAGCGCCACGACCTGCCTTTCGGTGGTGTGCAACTCTTGATGATAGGCGATTTGCAGCAGCTCGCACCTGTTGTTACGCCACAGGAAGAGCATCTTTTAGGGCAGCATTATGATACTCCTTTCTTCTTCAGCAGCAACGCTCTGAAGCAGGTGGGTTATCTTACCGTCGAACTTAAAAAGATATACAGACAGCAAGATGAGCAGTTTATCTCGCTGCTCAACCAGATTAGGGAAAACAAGGCTTCAGAAGAGACATTGCAGGCTCTGAACCAGCGCTATATTCCAAATTTTGTACCGCCAAAGGAGGGCAATTATATCCGGCTTACCACCCATAATGCACCTGCCCAGTATATTAACGAACAGCAGCTTGCCGCCTTGCCTGCGCAGTCGTTTTCTTTTACAGCAGACATAGAGGGTGACTTTCCGGAAACATCTTATCCTGCCGATTTCAAACTCACATTGAAACCGGGAGCCCAGGTGATGTTCATCAAGAACGACCCGCAGCATCGTTTCTATAATGGTATGATAGGCGAGGTGATAGGGGTCAAGACCGATGAAAACGGCAGCAAGATTATCGTTCGCAGTAAGGACTCGGGCGAGGAGTTTGAACTGGAGAAAATGGAATGGACCAATGCGAAATATACCCTGAACGAGAAAACCAAGGAGATAGAGGAAACAGTGGAAGGAAAATTCATGCAGTATCCTCTGCGTCTGGCGTGGGCAATAACTATCCACAAGAGTCAGGGACTTACTTTCGAACATGCCATTATTGATGCTTCTCATTCTTTTACGCATGGTCAGACCTATGTTGCATTGAGCCGCTGCAAGACTTTAGAGGGTATGGTGCTCAGCGAACCGCTTTCTCGCGGAGCCATTATCAGCAGCCAGACAGTGGATGCATTCAGCAGTCAGCTTACTGCGCCTACTCAGGAGCAAATCAGCAGTCTGGAGCTGCAGTATATCATTTATTGCATCAGTGAACTCTTCGATTTCTATTCTATCAGAGCCAGTTATGAGCATCTGATGCGCTGCCTGGTAGAGTTTTTTAATGGTAAATATCCGCGTGTGGTAAGCGAGTATCAGAAGCTGCAGGTGGTATTGAAGAGTCTGATAGCCGTATCGGATAAATTCCGTGTGCAGTATACGGGTATGCTTGCCCGAAATCCTGATGTAAGACAGGCTGAACTGCAAGACCGTATTCATAAGGGAGCTATGTATTTTCTTGATAAAATCGGCATTCTGATTGATTTAATCAGAAAGTCGAATCTTGATACAGACAACAAGGTAGCAAGGAAGCAGTTTGAAGACCGCTTCTCTGTTTTCTCAGAGGATGTAAAATTAAAAGAACGGCTTTTGAAGTATGAATGTAGTGCCGAATTCACGGTAACGGATTATCTGAAAAAGAAGGCGCAGTTCTTGCTGTTGGATGCAGATGCCTCATCAGATAGCGGTTCGGGCAGAAAGTCAAGGAGACAGAAGAGGTCGAATGAACCGAAGGTGCCGAAAGTCGCTTCGAAGGAGGTAAGTTATGATTTCTATATGCAGGGAATGACGGTAGATCAGATTGCTGCTAAGCGGGGTTATACCAAAGGTACCATTATTGGTCATCTTACTCCTTATGTGAAAGAAGGAAAGATTGGACTGCGGGCGCTGATTTCAAGTGCCCATGAAAAGAAAATCCGTGATTTCATGAAGGCTCATCCTGAATTGGAGCATTTTAGCGAAATAAGGGAAGCTTTGGGAGCTGGTATTGATTATTACGAAATCAAACTGGTTCATGATTTGATGGAGGGGAAATAAAGGTCTTCTTCTACCATATTATAATAATAGCCGTAACTATATTTGCAGTAGTTACGGCTATTGTTTTTCTTAAAAATCTAGAGTTGGCTCACAGCCTTTTCCTGCTGCTGTAAAGCCTGTTTGATAACACTTTTTGGTGCAGCCACATTCAATCGCATGAATCCTTCTCCGCCAGGTCCGAACATCTCTCCATCGTTCAATGCCAGATGAGCCTTGTCGATGAATAGGTCGAGAAGCGCATCGTGTGAAAGATGCAGGTCTCGGCAGTTGAGCCAGACAAGGAAGGATGCCTGTGGACGCAACGGGCGAATGCCCGGAATATGTTCGCGGCAGTAATCTTCTACAAATCGGATATTGTCCTCAATATAGGCAAGCATCGCCTTGCGCCATTCTTCTCCCTTTCGGAAGGCAGCGATGGTAGCGATAGGAGCAAAGAGGGTTGGTTCATCCAACTCATTTGCGCTTAACCATCTATAAAACTTATTCCGAATATCTTCGTTTGGAATAATGGCGTAGCTGCTCACGATTCCTGCAATATTAAAGGTTTTGGAAGGAGCCTGGAAGGTGATGCTGATGTTGCGTGCCTTGTCTGAAACCGAGGCAAACGGGATGTGCTTGTGTCCGAAGAGCGCCATATCCGCATGAATCTCATCGCTGATAACGAGCAGATGGTGCTCATAGCAGAAGTCGGCAAGCTGCTGCAAGGTTTCCTTGCTCCAGGTAATACCGCCCGGATTATGAGGATTGCAGAGAATGAGAATCTTGCATTTCTTATCGCAAACCTTCTCGAGGTTTTCGAAATCCATCTCGTAATATCCGTCTTCCCTCATCTTCAGCGGATTGAAGACCACCTCTCTGCCATTACCCTCTGGGGTGAGGCGGAATGGGTGATAAACGGGAGGCTGGATGATGACTTTTTCATCAGGCTGGGTAAAGACATTCACCACGAGTCCGATGCCTTTTACAATACCTGGAATGAATCTTATCCACTCTCGTTTCACATCCCACTGATGGTGGTCGCGAACCCAGTCGATGATGCTAGGCAGGTAATCTTCCGGTTCCATGGTGTAGCCGAAAAGGGAGTGTTCCAATCGTGCCTTAAGGGCATCTGTAATGAAAGATGGGGTCTCGAAATCCATATCGGCTACCCAGAGTGGCAGCAGGTCATCTCGTCCCCAACGAGGCAACAAGGCACCATGTTTCAGGTCGTCGCTGCCCGAACGGTCTATGACTTTATCGAAATTGTACATTTTACTTTGAGTCTATTAACTATAAACTATCAATTATAAACTATCAACGGCCTGCTTGATGTCTTCGAAGAGATCATCCACATCCTCCAGGCCTACGCTGAGGCGGATAGTGGTGTCTTTCACGTCCATCGACTTGCGCATGCTCTCAGAGAAAGCTCCGAAGATGGTGCTTGCCGGATGGATGGCGAGCGAACGGTTGTCGAAGAGGTTGGTAGCGCGATGGATGAGTTTCAGATTGTTCAGAAAACTGAAGCAGGCTTCCTTGCTCTCCAGGTCGATGCAGATCATGGCTCCCGCCGTTTTTCCAAACTGACGCTGTGCCAACTCGTGATAAGGATTATCCTCCAGACCAACATAGTTTACATATTTTATCTGAGGCAGAGAGCACAGCTTCTTGGCAAGTTCCAGGGCATTGCTGCTCTGCACACGATAGCGCGCATCGAGCGTTTCGAGTCCGATGGTTTGCATATAAGCTACCTGTGGGGTCATATAGGCACCGAAATTGAAGAGCATTTCTCCATAGAGACGTTTGGCGAAATCGCCGTTGTAAGGAGTACCGTAGTCGATAACCAGACCGCCGAGCGAAGTTGCACCGCCACTTACATATTTAGAACTGGAAACCACCTCAATATCTACTCCCAGACTCTTAGCCGAGAACTGTGTGAAAGGAATCACGGTAGAATCCACTACCAGCGGAACATTCTTTTCGTGAGCCACTTCCGAAATGGCTTTCAGATCGGCAACCTCCAGTTGTGGGTTGGTCAGGATTTCGAGGAAGACGCAGCAGGTGTCATCATCAATGGTTTCGCGCACGGCTTCGATATTGGTCAAATCGCGCAAGCGCACCTTTACGCCAAAACGGCGCAGAGTGGCTACGAGCAGGGCATAAGTATTGCCGAAGAGATGCTTCGAGGTAACGATGTTCTTACCTTGTGCAGCCAGCGCCATGAGGGTGTTGCTGATTGCCGCCATTCCTGAGTTGAAGGCTGTGGCGTGGGCAGCATCGGTGAGGGCTGCCACGCGACGCTCCAGGTTGGTTACCGTAGGATTCTCTACGCGCGAATAATCTGGAGCCTTAATCTTGTCGGTGAATGCTTCTGCCATGATGGCAGCATTGTCGAATTCGTAGGCAAGGGTGTTATATACTGGCACGCTCAGCGAATCGTATGCATCGCGGCGCTCATATTCCAAATGAATAGCTTGAGTCTGTTTCTTCATTATTCTGTTATTTTATGTGATATTTTTGCGTGCAAAAGTACAAAAAAGAAATTGAATAGACAATAAATCGTATAAAAAAACGAGTTGCGAATGCTTTTTTTATGCATTGCAACTCGTTGGAGAGAGTATTGTTTATTCTATTCAACGTTTTCTATTGTTTCTGATCTTGTTAATTTTCATTCATTCCACCCGTCTGGATTCCCTGCTTTTCTTCCTGGAAATCATTCTTGATGTTGGATTTCACCTTTTGGAATTGCTTCTTGGTGTTGCCGAATTTCCAGGTGAGTGTGAGGCTGATCTGGCGCAGAGGCACCTTTACCGTCATATTCTGTACATAGTCTGAACCCACGGCTTTCTGCTTGATGTTGAGTTTGTTATCGGTTGGTGTGAGGAACATCAGACTCAAGTCCAGCTTATCCTTGACGATGGATTTGGAGAGAGTGGAGTAGAAGAATGACATTCCGTTCTGATAGCCTTGCAGGTTGTGCTGTTTGCTCTGAATGATACTTCCTACAGTCCATTGCAACTCCCAAGGAAGTGTCTGTTGCAGATTAATCATCGTACTGCTGTTCCAGCCATGATTCTTCCATCCCAAGACTTCACTTCGCAAATCATTGTAGCTCAGACTCTCGTTCAGCATCAATCTCGTCTTCTTGAACACCAGCCAGTTGGCAAAGATATTCAGACTGGCGTTGCGGGTTTTCGAAACTTTGCCGTAGGTGGTGTTGAGCAGGTTGTCTGCATCGATGAACGAATACTGCTCTATCTTGTTGTTGCAGAGTCCATAGCCCAGAGTTGTACTCAGAATGAAGCGTGGATTGTAATAATTAAATACCATGCTCACCTGATGCGACTTCACCACGTCGAGGTCAGTATTACCATAGCTGATGGCGGTAGGATTACTGCGGTCAACATAAGGGTTGAGGTAGGTAATTCCCGGACGGGTGATGCGCATGCTGTAGTTCACACCGAGATTCATGCCTGGAGCGATGGCGTAAGAGATGCTGGCGCTCGGTACGAGATTGCCGTAATCTTTATCAAAATCATCACCCTTACCCTGTTCAAACTTCACTTTCTCCCAGGTTTGTTCGTATCGGGTTCCCAGCATGGTTCCTATCTTTCCGAAGTTTCCCTTCCATTCTGCATAGGCGGCAAGAATGTTCTGGGTGTTCTTATACTCCATACTGTTGGCAGGGGTCAGCGTCTCAGTTTTATCTGCCGCCACATCGTAGTAGCGTGAATCGCTTCTGTTGATGCGAGCTATGTATTTGGCTCCGAAATTCAGGCGCTGGGTGGCGCTGAGCGAATGGGTAAAATCTGCCTGGAAAGTATGTTCAGTGCCTCGGGTCTTACTTTTGGAGAGCAGATCGTTGAGCTGGAGAGCCGTCACATGGCTGATGTCGTCGTAGAACGTATAGTTGTCTGTGTGAGATGGGTTGGTACTGAATAGATAGCTGAGAATGAGGTAGTTCGTGCGCTCCTTGTTGAAAAATCGCTGATAATCGATGCTTCCGTTGAAGGAGGTATTGTCCAGATTCTGTTTCATCTCATTGCCGTATTCGAATCCTTTGCCGTAGATTCCGCCTGTCATCTTTGTGAGTGGGTGACCTGTAATCTTCTGGTTGAAGGAGGTCAGACCTGCCGTAGCGCTGATGCTGCTCAGCGAATCGAGATCGTAGCTTAAGCTGATGTTGCCCATTGAGAAAGGCTGCTTCATATCCGAATTCTGATAATAGTTCATCGTGCAGCCATCCTTCTGGAATCGGTCGAAGGAGATGGTGGTTCCATTCATGCGCTGATGATTGTACATTCCGTTGGCACTATAGGTGAGCTTGCCCTGCTGACCGCTGATGAAGGCGGAGATGCGCTGCGTCTGGTTACCGACAGCAGCACTGATGTTGCCATTATAGCCATTGCTGAAGTCGTTGCCTCCGGCTCCATTCACTGTTTGCTTGTTGAGTACGATGTTGAGCACGCCGCCCGTACCTTCAGCATCATATTTGGCTCCCGGGTTGGTGATTACTTCTATGTTTTTTACCATAGTTGCCGGCATTGCCTTGAAAATCTGCGAAGGGTTGGCTGAGAACATCGGATTCGGCTTTCCATCCACATACACTTTGAAACTGGATGAACCGTTCACGGTGATATTGTCCTGTCCATCCACCGTAACCATCGGCACCTTGCGCAGCATGTCGAGAACGGTAGAGGCCTTGGCGTCAGCATCCTGTTGCACGTTGTAGGTCATCTTGTCGGTCTCCATTTTTACCAGCGGTTTCGAGGCAACCACGGTAACGCTTGCCAGGTCGAAGTCCTTCCATATCGAGTCGTTTTTCTCGACATCACTCTGTGCGAAACTTTCGAGTGAGCAGACGAGCAGGGTGCTCATCAATATCAATGATTTCTGTTTCATATTCTTTCCCTTTTCTTTTCTTATGTTAATGCTATCTTTTTCTTATTCTTTTTAAGTTCATGCGCCTTTCTTCTGTAGATTGGCGATGCAAAGATAAGGTGTTTTCTTGAAACAGCAATGAATGGGAGAGGGGTTTAACCCAACAATAACCTACTGGCTCATCCGATTAACTTAAAGATAACATTTGTATGGCAAAAATGCAGCAAAAAAAGCAAATTGTAACAGAAATATTCGTTTATCTCGAATTTTATTTGTAATTTCGCACAAAAATCAAAATAAGGACATTTATGAATAAACTGATTCTGAAAACAACAAAAAGCGGACTGCTGGCAGCTGCCCTGATGGCTTCAATCTCTGCCAGTGCCGAAACTATAGAGGTGAAAACGCTGAAATATGCAGGCCCCTATGCCGTAGCACAGCCTTGGATGGCTGACAGTGTGAACATCAAGGGCGAAGCGTTCGACCTTAAGCAGCTGCTCGATTCGCCATTGTCTTTCACCTTATTAAACAAGGGTAAGGAGGTGAGTGCAGCCCAACTCCTTGCCGACAAGCAGGATGCGCTCCATCTGGCTTCTTTCTGCGTATCTAACACCCAGCGCACCAAAGCAACCATTGCGGTAGAAGGATTGGAGCAATACCGCCTGTTCGTAGACGGCGAACAGGTAGCGGTGAACGGCGATAAGGCTGAAACCATCCTGACTCCTTCGCAGCATACAGTTGTCATCAAATTTCTTACCCGGAAGAATGCATCTTCTGATAAGAAATCAATCAAGTTGACCGTAACCGCAGCCAACGGTGCTCCGCTTTCTGTAGGCGATGCGACGGCAAAGCGTGCCTATAACATTTATGATGTGATTTGTGCGCCTAACTATCCGAGTGTTTCTATCTCGCCAAACGGAAAGTTTATCGTAGTTCGGAAAACCTGGGTAGATAGAAAAGGTAATAACCATAGCATTAGTGAGTTGCGCAACTCTCAGACTAACAGACTGATGGCTACATTTGAGGAGAGCGTGAAATGGATGCCTTCAAGCAATAAACTGTATTTCACGCAGAAGGCGAGCGACAGCAGTATTGCCGGAGAAGAAAAGCAGGATGGCACATTGCAGCTCATTACCATCAATCCGCTGACGATGGAGCGCGAAGTGCTGGCAAGCAATCTTCCTGAAGGCTGGTTCCAGTTTACACCCGATGAAAAAACGCTCATCTATACGCTCACTACTGAAGGCAGAAAAAGGGATCCGCAAGTTTATGATGTAAAAGAACCGGAAGACAGACAGCCTGGTTGGCGCGAGCGCAGCAATCTCGCCAAATATGATCTTGCATCGGGCATTCTCCAGCCGCTCACCTTCGGTTACCACAACATCTACCTGATGGATATTTCTGCCGATTCGCGTTATCTGCTGATAGGCAAGGGAGAGGAGCAACTCACCAAGCGTCCAACAACCCTAACATCATTCTACCGCCTGGATTTGGGTAGTATGAATGCATCTGCAGCCACTGCGCCAAAGGTAGAAACCCTGATAGAAAAGGGCGAATTTCTGAACAGCGCCCAGTTCTCGCCAGATGGCAAGAGCATTCTCGTGAGCGCTTCGCCGGAAGCTTTCAACGGCATTGGAAAGAATGTGGAAGAAGGACAGACACCTAGCATGATCGACACCCAGCTCTATCTGATGACCTTGTCGGATAAGAAGGTTCGTCCGCTGACCAGGGATTTCAATCCGAATGTGCTGAGCACGGAATGGAGCAAGGTCGATGGAAACATCTATTTTACAGCCGAAGATAAAGACTGCGTGCACCTCTTCCAGCTCAATCCGAAATCGGGTAAGTTTACGCTTCTCAAAACTCCTGAAGAGTACATCAAGAGTTTCTCGCTTGCATCTTCTGCAGCAGAAATGGCTTTCTCCGGTCAGAGTGCATCCAATGCCGACCGACTCTATAAGATGAATACGAAGGCGCTGAAATCGCAATTGGTTGACGATTTGAGTGCGCGCGAGTTGAAGGATGTTGAACTGGGCGAATGCAAGGCTTGGAATTATGTCAATTCAAGGGGCGACACCCTTTGCTGCCGTTACTATCTGCCACCTCATTTTGATGCTGCCAAGAAGTATCCGATGATAGTGAACTATTATGGCGGATGCAGTCCTACGAGCCGCATGTTCCAGAGCCGTTATCCTCATCATGTTTATGCGGCGATGGGCTATGTAGTGCTGGTTGTGAATCCTAGTGGAGCCACCGGATTCGGTCAGAAATTCTCAGCCCGCCATGTAGATACGGCAGGCGAGGGAGTGGCTGAAGACATCATCTCCAGCACCCAGGCTTTCTGTGATGAGCATGCTTTCGTAAACCGCAAGAAGATAGGCTGCATCGGCGCCAGCTACGGCGGATTCATGACTCAGTATCTTCAGACCAAGACCGACCTCTTTGCTGCTGCCATCTCGCATGCAGGCATCAGCGACCACACCAGCTATTGGGGTGAGGGCTATTGGGGCTACAGCTACAGCGAAGTTTCTATGGCGAACGAATATCCTTGGACCAACAAGCATCTCTTTGTAGATCAGAGTCCACTCTATAATGCCGACAAGATTCATACTCCGCTGCTGTTTGTTCACGGTACGGCAGATAATAATGTGCCTGTGGGCGAGAGCATCCAACTCTATACAGCGCTGAAACTCCTTGGCCGTCCTACGGCGATGGTATTGGTAGATGGTCAGGATCATCACATCATCGACTACGAGAAGCGACTGAAATGGCAGAACACCATCTTTGCCTGGTTTGCCAAGTGGTTGCAGGATGATGCTTCCTGGTGGACGGAAATGTACGGAGATGAAAAGATGTAGTTGAAGCCTCGGCAGAAATGCCGGCTTCAGTCTCTATCAAATAAGAAAAGAGATTATGTTCCTGTAAGTCGGGAATATAATCTCTTTTCTTTTTTATATGTTTATTTCTTGCAGCTTAGCGTGATAAGCAGAGAAATCATGGCGAAAGCGATTCCTACGATGCAGACACCAAGCCAGTCGGCTTGCGTCCAGACGTAACCGGCACAGAAAGTGCCTAGCGAACCACCGATGAAATAGCTGGTCATGAAGATGGTGTTGGCGCGGTTGGAAGCTTGCGGAATCTCCTGCAGACAACCACTCTGATTGCTGAGCTGCTGACATTGCAGACCGATGTCAACCAAAATGATGGCTGCGATGAGTCCGGCGTAAGTGTCGCCGAAAAGCAAGGCTATTGCCCAGGCGATGATCTGCATTCCTGCTCCGAACAGATTGAATTTTCGAATGCCAAACCTAGGAATCAGTTTTCCCACACCACTGGCAGCAACGGCTCCCATGATTCCGCAAAGTCCGAGCATTCCTACCATATCACTTCCTGCGCTGAAAGGTGGCTGCGCCAGATGGAACGCCAGACAAGACCATATTGCCATCATACTGCCGAACCCGAAGGCTGCACGGATGGAATAGATGCGGATAGAAGGATGGAAAACGAAAATTTCTGCTATCGTGGTCATCAGCCCTCTGTAGGTTCCTACATAGTTGCGCTTCATTTCAGGCATCATCAGCAGCATGATTCCCATGCAAAACACCATCACGAAAGCAGCTATGATAAACATCTCCCGCCATCCCAGCCATTCGCCGATGTAACCGCTGATTACTCGTGAGGCAAGAATGCCCGTCAGCAGTCCGGAGAGTACAATGCCCATATTCCTGCTCTTGTTCTTGGGTTCCGAAAACTGTCCGGCTATCGGAATGAAGAACTGCGGAATCACCGAACAGGCGCCAATCAGCAGTGAAGCTCCCCAGAGCATCCATACGTTTTGCGCTGCAGCCATCACAATTGCCATCAATGCAGCAATGGTCATATTGACAAGGATGAGTTTCTTGCGCGAAAGCATGTCGCCCAAGGGGATGAGGAAGAATAAGCCCAGCGCATAACCTATCTGGGTAATGACGGTGATGAGGTTAGCCTTCTGCTCGGTAATATCCAGGTCGTGGCGGATGAGTTCGAGAAGCGGCTGATTGTAGTAGCAGTTGGCTACGGTGAGTCCTGCGACGATAGCCATCATCAGGAGAATGCTGCGGGGAATGCCCTGATTTTCTTTTAGCTGTATCATTTTCTGTCTGTTTGTTTCTTTGTTTTGAGTGCAAAGTTACGAAAAAAATCTCGGCAATCAAAGTTTTTGGGGACGATTTCTTGGGAAAAACTTCTCTCTCATGCAGAAAATCTTCTCTCTCAGGCAGAAAAAGTTTCTGTCTTTTCCCTCGCGCGCGTACCTTATTATATGTATATAGTGCTGCTCTGAAGAGGTGTTGGCGCGCACCCTTGTTACGCTAAAAAACACCGAAAAGTGTTAAAATTAGGCTGTTTCCGAGCACACCAAAAACTTTAACCTTTGTTAGCACTTTGTAAGTAGCTGATTTATAGCGATTTGTAATTTTGTTACAAAAACGCCTAAAAAAAAGTCGCAAAAAAAAGAACAACGTATCAAAAAAATGCTTACCTTTGCATCGTTCAAAAGAACAAATGATTGTTTTACAGATTTTAAAAAAGCAAAGAAAATGAAGAAATTAGTTTTTATGTTCGTAGCTATCGCAGCTATCTCTTTCGCATCATGTGGTAACAAAACAGCTCAGAACACAGCTTCTGCTGATTCTGACACAGCTCAGGTAGATACAACTGCTGCTGACACAACTGCTGCTGCTGATACAACAGCTGCTGATTCTGCTAAGTAATTTGAAATTACTTGCGAACGAAAAAATGAGAGAAACAACCGCTGGACTTCGGTCTAGCGGCTTTTTCGTTTTATAGAGACTATGTTTCATTTTTTTAGGTTACCTTTTAGAATATTAGAAAAGATAATTTATGATAGATTCAAGTGCCTTCCAAGGTAAAAAGGCAGCTTACTATACGCTAGGCTGCAAACTCAACTTCTCTGAAACTTCCACTTTTGGCAAAATGCTCGAAGACATGGGCGTCATTACTGCTAAAAAGGGGGAGAAAGCTGATATTTGTCTTATTAACACCTGCTCGGTAACAGAAGTTGCCGATCATAAATGCCGTCAGGCTATCCACAGGATGGTGAGAAACAATCCGGGTGCATTCGTTATCGTGACGGGCTGTTATGCGCAGCTCGAATCAGAGAATGTCAGCAAGATAGAGGGCGTAGACCTCGTGTTGGGTGCTAACGAGAAGGCTCACTTGATTCAATATCTCAGCGATGCATGGGCGCAGAAGTTTGCCCAGGAAAACGGATTGGCTGCTCAGACTCCTCAGAACGTCGATGCGGAAAGTCCTCAGAACTGCGATGCTGAAACCTCTCAGAACGGCGATGCTGCGGCTCTTCATCAGCATTATAGCGTGAAGACAAAGGAAATCAAGACCTTCCAGCCTTCTTGCTCGCGTGGCAACCGTACCCGTTATTTCCTGAAGGTGCAGGACGGCTGCAATTATTATTGCACCTATTGCACCATTCCATTTGCCCGAGGCAATTCGCGCAACCCGAGCATCCAGTCGCTTGTGGCTCAATGTGAGCAGGCGGCTGCTGAAGGCGGTAAGGAAATCGTCATTACCGGTGTGAATATCGGTGATTTCGGTCAGACTACCCACGAGCGATTCATCGACCTTGTCAAGGCGATGGATCAGGTAGAAGGAATCAAGCGTTACCGCATCTCGAGTCTGGAGCCTGATCTCTGTGATGATGATCTCATAGAGTATTGTGCCCAGAGCCGTGCCTTTATGCCTCATTTCCACATTCCTCTGCAGAGCGGAAGCGATGAGGTGCTCAAGCTGATGCACCGTCGTTACGACAAGGCGCTCTTTGCCCACAAGGTGAATCTTATCAAGGAGAAGATGCCTGATGCGTTTATCGGTGTCGATGTGATGGTGGGCTGTCGCGGCGAAACTCCGGAGTGTTTTGAAGAATGCTATGAGTTTCTGAAGAGTCTGCCTGTTACCCAGCTTCACGTCTTCCCTTATTCTGAACGTCCGGGTACGGCTGCCTTGAAGATTCCGTATGTGGTTGACGAGAAGGAGAAGAAGAAGCGCTCCAAGCGACTGTTGGAGTTGAGCGATCAGAAGACGCAGGAATTCTATGCTCAATACATCGGTACAGAGGCTGAGGTCCTCTTCGAGAAGGCGCCAAGAGGTAAAGCGATGCATGGATTCACCAAGAACTATATCCGCGTAGAACTTTCGCCAGCTCTCGCCAAGGAAGAATACGACAACCAGCTTATCAAGGTTCGCCTGGGTGGTTTTAATCACGATAAGACGGCGCTGAAGGGAGAGCTTCTTTAGTTGATAGTTAATAGTTTATAGTTTATAGTAAAAAGGGCTAATCATAAAGTTCAATGTTCAAAGCTCAAAGTCCAATGTATTACAACGATTTTGGAACATGGATCCGGAAGCAGTTTCCTGATTTCCGTGTTCAGAAGATTTCGATAGACGCGGGATTCTCCTGTCCTAACAGAGATGGGAGAATTTCGAGTGGCGGATGTACGTATTGCGACAACCGCACCTTCAATCCCAGCTATTGCGACCGGAAAAAGTCGATTACTGAACAGCTGGAGGAGGGAAAGGCTTTCTTCAGCAGGAAGTATCCTGATATGAAATATCTGGCTTATTTCCAGGCTTATACCAATACATACGCCAGGGTGGAGCAACTGAGGCAGATGTATGAAGAGGCTCTTGAGGTGGAAGATGTGGTGGGAATCGTTATCGGAACCCGTCCGGATTGTGTGAGCGATGAATTGCTCGATTATCTTGAAGAACTGAACCGCCGCACCTTCGTACTGGTGGAATATGGCATTGAGAGTGCCAATGATGAAACCTTGAAACGCATCAACCGCGGACATGATTTTGCCTGTTGCCGTAGTGCCGTAGAGCGTACTCATGCCAGGGGAATCCTTACGGGCGGTCACATCATCATCGGCTTGCCGGGAGAAGATGCGGAAGAAAGTCTGCGCCAGGCTCCTCTCATCTCTTCCTTGCCGCTTGATATTCTCAAGATTCATCAGATGCAGATTATCAGGGGCACCCGGCTGGCACAGGAATATGCTGAGCATCCCTTCCATGTTTACACGGTAGAGGAATATATTGATGTCATCGTGAAATACATCCGTCTGCTCAGAAAGGATTTGGTGCTGGAGCGCTTCGTCAGTCAGTCGCCCAAAGAACTGCTGATTGCTCCCAAATGGGGACTCAAGAACTATGAGTTTACCAATCTCCTGAATAACAGATTAAAGAGTTTACAATAAATATGGCAAAAGTAGCAATCGTTATATTAAACTGGAATGGTCAGAAGATGCTGGCAAAGTATCTTCCGAATGTCATCGAATATTCCCGTCAGGATGCTGAAATCTGGGTGGCGGACAATTCTTCTTCTGATGGTTCGATGCACCTTCTGGAGACTCAGTTTCCTCAGGTTAAGACCATTGTTCTGGAGCAGAATTTCGGCTTTGCTGAAGGCTATAACCGTGCCTTGAAGCAGATTGATGCAGCGTATTACGTGCTCCTGAATAGCGATGTTGAGGTTTCGCATCATTGGCTTACACCGCTCATCGAGTTTATGGATTCGCATCAGCAGGTGGCTGCCTGCCAGCCTAAGCTGCTTGCCGAATACGATAAGGACAGCTTTGAGTATGCTGGCGCTTGCGGCGGATTCCTCGACAAATATGGCTATCCGTTCTGTCGCGGCCGCATCTTTGATACGGTAGAGCGCGATAATGGGCAGTATGATTACCAGCAGGAAATCTTGTGGGCTACGGGTGCCTGTATGATGATTCGCTCAAAAGATTATTGGACTGCCGGAGGTTTAGACGGCCGTTTCTTTGCCCATAATGAAGAGATAGATCTTTGCTGGCGCTTGCGTCTGATGGGCAGAAAAATCTACTGCATTCCTGAGAGTGAGGTTTATCATGTGGGTGGTGGAACCCTGCCGAAAAGCAATCCGATGAAGATTTATCTGAATTTTAGAAATAATTTAACCATGCTTTATAAGAATCTGAGTGATACGGAGTTGACTCACGTAATGCGTATGCGCAGATTTCTGGATTACCTTGCTGCTTTCGAAACATTGGTTCTGAAGCGCAACTGGGGCGACTTCAAGGCCATCTTCAAGGCGCGCAGGGCTTTCAAGGCATGGAAACATGAGTTTGACGAAGATCGCAGAAAGATACAAGCGGGTAGGGTGAAGGAGGAGATTCCGCAGGTTTACAATCTCTCTATCATCTGGCAATATTACGCCAAGGGCAAGAAACTCTTCTCGCAGTTGTAGATAATAAACTGAAGTTTCGCATGTGGTTTAAGTACGGGCTGAAGGCCCGCTCCTAGAAGCAGCACGCCCTGAAAGGGCAGAAGCTCTTAGCCCAGGGCAGCGCCCTGGGTATAATAGCAATCAGCAAGGCGCCCTGTAAGGGCAAAAGCTTTGTTAATTGCCTGGTTTTAAAGCTTTTGCCCTTACAGGGCGACAAGTTTGCGTTCATAAACACCCAGGGCGATGCCCTGGGCTAGGAGCTTCTGCCCTTTCAGGGCGTGTGGGGCTTACTTGCGAAACAGGGCGTGTGGGGCTTACTTGCGAAACATGAATAGACTATTAATAAACAAACTTAAAAATAAAAATCTATGAAGAAAAGACAAATGATGATGGCGCTGGTTTCGCTGATGGTTCTGTCAGCCCAGGCGCAGGCTAATTTCCAGGTGTCGGTTTCCAATCCTTCCAAGGTGGCAAGAACCGATGCTCCGGTGGTTGTAGATCTCAGCAAGTTGGGTGCTATTGGCGACATTCAGCGCGCTGTAGTAACCGTTGACGGCAAGGAGATTCCTTCACAGCTCGACGACACCAACCGCGATTGTACCAACGATGAACTCTGTTTCCTTGCCGATTTAGGCAAGAAAGAAACCAAGACCTATCAGGTGCAACTCTATCGTGAGGGTGAGCAGGCACAGTATCCGGCTCGTACTTTTGCAGAACTCTGCTTGCCAAGCAGAAACAGGAAACTGGCTAAGAACAGGCAGGATATTTATCTGCGCAGCATCTCTTTTGATAAGAAAACCAAGGATCCTTATCACTACGTCCATTCTCATGGCACCTGCTTCGAAAACGAACTGATTGCCATGCGTGTTTATTTTGATCATCGTCAGACCATCGACCTTTATGGCAAAATCAACAAGGGGCTGGTGATTCAGGATACACAGTTCTATCCTTCAGATGAACAGATTCAGGCTGGTTCGGGCGATGATTGTCTCTGGGTAGGCAATACCTACGGACTGGGTGCGCTCCGTGGCTGGGACGGTAAAGACCAGGTGCTGTTCAACAACGTGAAATACCAGGAGCAGCGCGTCATTTCAGAAGGTCCGCTCCGTGCCATCGTCGAAGTTGTGGATAAGGGTTGGGTTCCGGCTCCGGGCTTGCAGCCTGTCAATGCCACCATCCGCTACACTATCTATGCCGGTCATCGCGATTTCGACGTAGATGTATTCTTCAACAAGGATGTTTCTGATTATCAGTTTGCTACAGGACTCATCAACGTAAAGGGTTCCAGCGAATTTGCTGATGGCAAGGGTTTGCGTGGCTGTTACGGCAGCGACTGGCCAACAGGCAAGGACGATGGAAAGCACAAGTTGGAGACCGTAGGCTTGGGCATTTATGTGCCGCAGTCAGCCCTGATAAGTCAGCAGCCAGCCAATAAGGATTGCTATACTCAGGTAGTGAAACCTGCAGGCAGCCAGCTCAGTTATAAGCTTGCTTATACCAGTGCCAACGAAACCTATGGTTTCAAGGGCGAGAAGGAGTGGTATGAGTGGTTGAAAGCCTGGAAGAAGCAGATAGAAGAGCCGGTTCAGGTTTCTGTTTCTGTCATGATCCGATAAGCAGTTTTTTTTATCATCTGATAAGTAGAAAAAAATGCACAAATAGCCAGCAATGAGCAAAAAAGACTTACGTTTTATTCATTGCTGGCTATTTTGCAAACAAATTTAAGAGAAAAACCCATTTTTTTTGCGAATGCGTATGATTTTTTAGCAAAAAAGCTTGGTAATTTAAATAATTTTTAGTATTTTTGCAGTCGTAACTCGAAGATTTGTGAATTATCGTGAAAAGGTTTTTTAATTATATAGTCATATTAGCAATAGTGCTTCTCAGTTCGGCCTGTGAGTTTAAGTTCAAGCCGAACGAGGAAGGAGAGGCTGTGCCCCTGTCGGTACAGCGTTACGACCGATTGGAAAGCAGATATCTTACTACCGGTGATTTCTCTGCCCTGCAGCAGATGAATACCGATTACCCGATAGAAACCCGTACGCTGATAGAGAAAATGCTCCAGCTTGGCACCATTACCGACGCCAATATCAGCAACCGTTTCCTCATGTTCTATCAGGATTCTACCCTGCAGGCGCTTATCGCCGATGCTGAGGCAGAATTTGCCAATATGGAAGACATCAACGAGCAGCTGAAATCTTCCTTCTCGCGTCTGAACAGTTGGATTCCGGAACTCCAGCAGCCTTGTTTCTATGCTCAGATTGGTGCTTTAGACCAGAGCATCGTGGTAGGAGAACATTCTGTAGGAATTTCGCTCGATAAATACATGGGCGAAAACTATCCGCTCTACAAGAAGTTCTATACACCGCAGCAGCGCAGCACCATGTCGCGCCAGTACATTGTGCCGGATTGCCTTACCTTCTATCTGCTGAGCATCTATCCGATGGACCACTTTGACACCCGTCCGCAGCTCGACCGCGATCTGCACATGGGCAAGATTATGTGGGCTGTGAACAAGGCGATGGGCAAGGAGATTTTCAAAACCAAGTATGTGAAGACAATCTGCGCTTATGTAAAGCGCAACCCTAAAGTAACAGTAAAACAACTGCTCAATGACGAAGATTATTCGCCTATTGAGGCATTACATAAAGATTAACACATGAAAAGATTTCCAGTTTTTATTGCAACTGTCATGATGGTTTCAGCAATGCATGCTGCAGATAAGCTCGACCTGAAGGCCATTACCTCCGGCGAGTTTGCTGCCTCTTATGTTACCGGTATTAACCCTATTGATGGCACCGATTTGTATGCTTCTGTCAGCAATGATGGCAAGCAGGTTATCAGTTATTCGTTCAAGACGGGCAAGCAGATGAGCATCCTCTTCGATGTGAACGCAGCCAAGGCTCCTTTCGGACAGATTGAAGGTTATGTAATCAGTCCTGATGGTAAGAAATTGCTTATCATGACCCATCGCGAGGCTATCTACCGCCGCTCGTTCAAGGCAGAGTATTTCATATATGATATTGCTAAGAAGAGTTTGAAGAAACTTTCTCAGGGCGTTAACCAGCAGGTGGCTACCTGGTCGCCTGATTCACGCCACATCGCTTTCGTAAAGGATAACAATCTCTTTGTTACCGATGGAGATAAGGAAACCCAGATTACCCGTGACGGTAAGTTCAACGAGGTAATCAATGGTATTCCTGATTGGGTTTACGAAGAGGAATTCAGCTTCAACCGCGCCTTTGCATGGAATGCGGATGGAACTGCCATCGGCTGGATCCGATTTGACGAATCGCACGTAAAGACTTATTCTCTGCAGATGTTCGAGGGTTCTCATCCTACCCGTAGCGAGTATCACGACTATCCGGGAGAGTATTCCTATAAATATCCTAAGGCAGGACAGGACAACTCTAAGGTGAGCCTTTGGAGCTATGATATGAAGAACGGAAAGACCGTGGCGCTCGAAGTGCCTGTAGATTCCGACGGCTATTATCCACGCATCAAGACATCGCCAGACGCCAACAGTCTGATTGTCTATACGATGAACCGCCATCAGGACGACATGCGCCTCTATGCAGTCAATCCTTTCACCGGCAAGAGCAGGATGCTCATCAAGGAGAGTGTGCCTAAGTTTGTAAAGGAAGAGGTGATTGAAAACAGCATCGTGGGCAAGAAGAACATCCTGCTGCCTAGCGACCGCGACGGCTTCATGCATCTCTATCTCTATGATATGAACGGTAAGCTCCTGCGCCAGGTAGAGAAGGGCAACTATGATGTTACCTCTATCTACGGAATGGATGAGAAGACGGGCGATGTTTATTTCCAGGCTGCCAAACTCAATGCGCACGACCGCCAGGTTTACGTGGCTCATAAGAACGGAAAGGTGGAGCGCCTTACCGATGCGGCTGGTTCCAACTCGGCTAACTTCTCGGGCGATTACCGCTATTTCGTAAACACCTGGAGCAGCTACAGCCATCCTTATGTCTTCACCGTGCGCAGCAACAAGGGCAAGCTTATCAAGACATTGGAAGACAACAAGCAGCTGCTCGAAAAGACCCGGAAGTATAATTGGGGCAAGCGCGAGACTTTCTCTTTCACCACTTCCGAAGGTGTAAAACTGGACGGCTGGATGGTAAAGCCGGTTGATTTCGACGCCAGCAAGAAGTATCCTGTCATCCTCTTCCAGTATTCCGGTCCGGGCAACCAGCAGGTACTCGATTCATGGAGCACGGGCAGTATGGGCAATGGCGGTGCTTTCGATTATTATCTTGCACAGGAAGGATTCATCATTGCCTGCGTAGATGGTCGTGGAACAGGCGGTAGAGGAGCAGAGTTTGAGAAGTCTACTTATCTCCGTCTGGGTGATTTAGAGTCGAAAGATCAGGTTGAGACAGCTCTCTACATGGGTTCTCTGCCTTATGTAGACAAGGATAATATCGGCATTTGGGGCTGGAGCTATGGTGGTTTCAATACGCTGATGAGTATGAGCGAGGGTCGTCCTGTGTTCAAGGCAGGTGTGGCTGTGGCTCCTCCTACCTGCTACCGCTTCTATGATTCGGTTTATACAGAGCGCTACATGCGCACTCCTAAGGAGAACGAAGAGGGTTACAAGGTGAACCCTATCGAGCGGGTAAAGCAGCAGCATGGTGCGTTGCTTATCTGTCACGGATTGGCAGATGACAATGTGCATCCGCAGAATACCTTCGAATATACTGAGGCGTTGGTTCAGTCAGACAAGGACTTCAAGACCCTGTGGTACACGAACCGCAATCATGGCATTTCGGGTGGCAATACCCGCAACCATCTGCTTCGCCAGATAGCTAACTGGTTCAAGCAGAACCTGAAGTAGAAAATGATATGATATAAAAAGTGAAGCCATTCCCGGCAGAAAACGGGAATGGCTTCTTCATTTAATGTTAACCTTGTTTACTTTTTGCGAAGTAAGGTACGTTTGATTTCTTATTCATTTTTAGCGCCTTTTCTGCGCTTTTCTTTCTTGGCTTTCTTAGCCTTCTTCACTTTTACCTCTTCAACCTCTTCATCGTTTGGCTGAACAGATGAAAAATGAAAATCAGTAGGGTTGATGGTCTTCACCTGATAAGGGCTAGGCGCATCGTTCGTCTGCTGTCCGTTCTTTGCCTTCTTAGCCTTTGGCTTCTGAATGTATCTTGCATAGAGCTTGTTCCATTTCTTTTCAGCTTTCTTCTGGTCGAAGTCAAACATCACGATACATGTGCGTTTGCCGGCACCTTGCTGCTCCAGATAGTCGCGCAACTGGTATGAATAGTTCTCGCGGCTTACCAAGAACTTGCTCTTGCGGGTGAAGTAGGCAGAATCAACCTTCTGTACGTCTGTGAAATAGACTGTCGAGTCATTAAACGACGAGGCAAATCCAAAGATGTATGCAGTCTTAGCATCGTTCTTAGCAGATGCAGAGAGCGAGCTGAAACATGCTAATGCGATAGATGCGAATGCAATTTTTGTAATTTTCATTTCTTTTTTTGTCTTATGTTGTTTGTGCTGTCTGCCCCATCAGTTATGCGGATATTTCCTTATCCCAGATAGGACTTCAGCAGATTATTTTTCGTACTGGTCCGGAGTCGCCTGATAGCTTTTTCCTTAATCTGGCGCACTCTTTCCCTTGTAAGATGATACTTGGTTCCGATTTCTTCGAGCGACAGTTCAGGAGTCCCGATGCCATAGAAGGCAGCAATGATTTTCTGGTCTTTGTCCGGCAGCGTGCCGAGCAGTCTTTCTATTTCTGCTCTCAGCGACTCTGTCAGCAGCTCATTGTCGGTCGGTTTATCCGAATTGGCCATCAGGTCGAGCATGCTGCCTTCTTCATCGTCAGAAAAAGGAGCATCCACGCTCAGGTGGCGGCTTGTTGACGAAGCCTTCATGGCGTCCTCTATCTTGTCTTCCGACAAGTCTACGCGGTCAACCATTTCGTCTACACTCGGTTTGCGTTCAAATTCCTGTTCAAATTTGTTTATCTCCCTGTTAATCTTGTTAACGCTTCCCACCTGGTTGAGCGGAAGGCGCACAAGTCTGCTCTGCTCGGCTATGGCCTGCAGAATGCTCTGGCGAATCCACCATACGGCGTAAGAGATAAACTTAAACCCTCGGGTTTCATCAAACTTCTGTGCGGCTTTGATAAGCCCCACATTTCCTTCGTTGATAAGATCAGGCAAACTGAGCCCCTGGTTCTGGTATTGTTTTGCAACAGACACCACGAAACGGAGATTGGCTTTTGTTAATCTCTCCAATGCCCTACGGTCACCTTTTCTTATACGCTGAGCGAGCTCTACCTCTTCATCTGTAGAGAGCAGCTCCTCATGAGCAATATCTTGAAGATATTTTTCCAACGATGCGCTTGCGCGATTCGTAATTGACTGAGTAATTTTTAATTGTCTCATGCTGGCATCAAATTTTAAGTAGTTGCAAAAATACACTTTTTTGTTTAAATACCAAAAAAAATAGTAGATATTTTTCAGAAATACCTACTATTTTATTGTTTTTTGTCTGTTTCTTGAGTTTTTTGGGCAGAAAAAAAGCCTTTTCTACTCAATCATGAGACGGTTTTCTAAAAACTCTTACCCTTAGTCTTTCTGCAGCGGAACAGCGAAGTAAGCCTTCTTGCCTGTTGGCCATATACCCTGGATGTAGAGCACTGGGTCCTTGCTGGTAGAAGCACTCTTTACAGCCTTCTGCAGGTCATCAATCGTATTGATGTTGTTGTCGTTGATGCGCTGGATGATGAAACCGCGTGAAATGCCACCATCCTTCAGGGCGCCGCTGTTCACCTTCATTACCTCTACACCATACTTGATGTTGAGCTGGTTCTTCTGGCTCTCAGTAATAGGGCGGAAGCTGCCACCGAGCACGTCGAGGTCGGCGCTCTTGATAACCGAAGTATTACCCTGAGCATTCTTCAGTGTGATGGTCTTGGTGCTTGCCTTCTTGTTGCGCAGGTAGGTGATGCTCATCTTGTCGCCAGGACGCTTGCCGTTCAGGATTTCCTGCAGCTCAGCCATCTTGGTCACCTTCTTGCCGTCAACCTTGGTAATCACGTCACCTTCCTTCAGTCCTGCTTCAGCACCGTTGCCGTCTTCATCAACCTTGGCAATGTAAACACCCTCGTTGGTTCCCAGGTTCACTTCCTTGCCGTTCTCCTTCTGGGCGTTGATATAGTTCAGCACATCGCTTCCCTGTATGCTCAGCATCACGCGCTGTACGCTGCCGTATTTCTTCAGGTCGTCTACCACCTTGTTCATGATAGAGGTAGGGATGGCGAAACCGTAGCCGGAGTAAGAACCGGTCTGGGAATAGAGCATGGCGTTGATGCCTACCAGTTCGCCCTGGGTGTTGACGAGTGCACCGCCCGAGTTACCTGCGTTGATGGCAGCATCAGTCTGGATGAAGCTCTCTACACCGTTGGCACCGAGCGAACGTGCCTTGGCAGAGATAATGCCGGCTGTAACCGTATTGTTCAGTCCGAATGGGTTGCCCACGGCGATGACCCATTCACCCACCTTCACCTTGTCGCTGTCGGCGATAGGCAGGGTAGGCAGGTTCTTGCCGTCTACCTTGATGAGGGCGAGGTCGGTAGTCTTGTCGGTTCCGATGATGCGTGCCGAGAATTCGCGGTTGTCGTTCAGTGTTACGGTCAGCTCGTCAGCACCTTCTACCACGTGGTTGTTGGTAACGATGTAACCGTCCTGGCTGATGATGACGCCCGAACCGGTAGCCTCTCTCTTCGGAGTCTGCACTTTCTGCTTGCGTGTTCCTCCGTTGCCCTGTCCCGGGTTGCCGAAGAAGCCGAACGGGTCGAAGAATCCTCCGAATGGATCGTCCTGCACATCTACTGTCTTCACCTTCGAGTTCTGTACGTATTTAATATGTACTACTGCAGGCAGCGCCTTCTCGGCAGCATAGGTTAAGTCTACAGGCTGACCTGCTGGGGCAGCAGTAGCTGCAGGTGTAGCATTTACTTTCATGAAAGCACCGGCTGAAAATGCGAGCGAACCAACGCAGAGCACAGCCACAACATAATTACTTAATTTTTTCATGTCTCTTATTTTTTTATTGTTTACTTTTCTTTTCTTTGGAATTGCAACAGCTAATATCATGCCAAAGTCAGTTTGTCATGCACCACTCTGTTTTCCGGTTGCAAATATAGGGTCATTTTTTGATATTCGCTTCATTCTCTGCATAAATTTATTCCGTTTTAACAATTCAAATTAACACTTTAACGGCTATTAAACAAGAAATGCCCTAAATTCACAAATATTTGAATGTAAGCACGAAAATCTTAGTTCTGTATACGTAACTAACTTCTATTGATTGATAAATATCTGTTAAGCGATAGGTGCTCAGAAACTCGGTTTAACCGGGAAAAAGAGTGAAAAATAGCCTTGCGAATAACTAATGATGCATAAAAAAGTGAGGAATCGTGCGATAGTATCAAAAGTTTTTTGTACTTTTGCATGTCGAAAGCAGTGCTCCGGTCTGTCGCTGGCATCTTTCAGGTGCGAGAGGAAAGTCCGGGCAGCATAGGGCATCCCACTTCCGAAACTAGAAGCTATTGGTGACAGTAGGTGTCGGTAGAAGAAAATAACCGCTTTCACTTATCCCGTTTGTCCAGTCTGGGGTGGTGAGAGTAAGGGTGAGAAGGTGGTGTAAGAGACCACCAGCTGGCGGGTGATCGTCAGGCTGTGCCATCTGGGAGCTGTAAGCTCATGTATACCGCAGATTGAGGGCGGCTCGTCCGATTGCCTTCGGGCTGCTGTGGAGGGTAGAGTGCTTGAGCCCAAGGGTGACTTTGGGACTAGATAAATGACAGACATTCTTATTTTCAATAGGAACACAGAACTCGGCTTATAGGGGCACTGCTTTCTTTTCTTTTTCAGCATCGCAGCCTTTTTATATATATAATAAGGTATAAGATGCATCATTTTTAAACGATTTTAAAAACTAGCAAGATTATGAAACTCAGAGAACCGGAAAAGCAGATATTAGATGATTTCGAACATAAGGTAGCGGGCAAGATAGCGAAATATGGCAATGAGCCCGATTTCCCGAAGTTTGAGAACTACGGCATTACCCGTATGGAGCTGGATGATTATCTTTTCGATAAGCAGGCGATACTCGATATGGGCGGTTCCAAGCGCAGCCAGCTCACCATCGGCGGTTTCATCACCGTCCTCCCCGTATTGGTACTGTCCTGTTTCCCGGACAAGTCACCCATCTATGACAACGGCAAGATGCTCACCACGGTCATAGCCGTCATCGTCGGATTGCTGCTGGCGTGTTTTGTCAAGGCACTTCTCCAGATGATCATCGCCTATCGCGTGAACCATCATAAGGAGCCTAAGATGGAGACCTTCATCAAGGCAGTCCTCTTCTACGAGAAGCGGTCGTAACTATAACTGTAAATTATAAACTATAAACTATAAGTAGTATGACTTTACCAGACTTTATGGACTATAAGGACAAGTTCACCCAGCGTGCATTTGTCGAGAAGATTTCGCATGTTGCCAAACGTGCCGGTGCCAAGATGGTTTATACAGCGCTCATTCTCTATTATACGTTAGAGAGCGACAAGGTTTCGCTGAAGGACAAGGCTCTGATTGTAGGAGCCTTGGGTTATCTCATCAGTCCGCTCGATGTGATTCCAGACGCCATTCCTATTGCCGGTTTAGGCGATGACCTGGCCGTATTGCTGTTTGTGCTCAAGAAAGTTTGGGGTGAGGTTTCAGATGATGTGAAGTCAAAGGCTCAGGACAAGTTGAAGAAGTGGTTTGATGAAGATGAGATTCCATCAGCCGATGATCTCTTCAAGGATTCAGCCACCGATACACCGGTTTGAAAATGATAATGACCGGAAATGACCATGACCGGAAATGACCGGAATTCTCGGTAGAACGAAAAAGAGGGTGTGTCATAAGTCTATGACACACCCTCACTATTTTTCTTTTGTTTTAATCGAGTTTTCTTATCTTAATGCCATTCAAGAAAGCTTTTCCTTGCAAAGACTTTAGATGTATATGGATGCTCGTGTCATTGTTTCTTACAATATACCTACGCTTGAAGGCCGTGCGATAATGGCGTCCATCGGTAGGAGTGAAATCAGTCTCCTTGATTTCTCCATTAATGCTGACATCAAATTTTGCATCTTTAGATGAAGTTTCTCCATTGCTTCTGGTAAGGAGATTAGGCAACTGGGTTGCTGGCTTAGTAACATCAGCCATCAACAATTCCACTTCATATTCGCCTCTTGGTGCATCTATCTTATATTCCAAGTCGCCTTCACGCCAAGTCTGATAAATAGGTCCATCAATCGTACTCTCTATCTCAGATGTGGTGCTTTTGTTTTCTCCTCCTATATATCCCCATGAGCCTGCCTTATAAGCTTGGTCTGGCAGCCACGTGAGATGACTCAAGGAAGAAATGAAATAGCAGTTGCTGCCCACATTGATGGCGAGTTCTTCACCCTTGGCCAGGTCTGGCAGTGGATTGTACCGGATAGTCATCACATCTTCAGTATTGCCACCCTTTACCCTGAGATCATCATCAAACAGTTTTTCGCTCATTCCTTTTGCCTTCAAGGTAGAATTTCCATAAGGCAGAACTACATCGAAGTTGGCGAAACAATTAACTGTCTTCTTCTTTCCACAGCTCTTGCCATTGGCGAAAAGTTCCACTTCTGGAAGGTTGGAATATACCTTGATGCGCTGAATATCATTCGCACTTCCCGTTCTTGTTGGCCAGTCACGGCTGGCAATATGAACCACCGGTATATCCTTGCGCCACATGGATTTGAAATAATAAGCAACATCCTTCAGCGTGCGGTTGTTGTAGGCCACTCCTTTGTTGTTCACCCTAGGCATGGATTCCTGACGTGCGGCAACATTAAAGTCGATGAAGTTCCAATAGGTGCAACCGCTAATCCAAGGCTTCTCTTCAATGAATGGCAGATAATGCTCGATATAAGTCTGCTGATATTCAATACTGAAATCAAAGGCATGAGCAGAGTTAGAGTGCAGACGCAGATCACTACCGGCTCCCCACTCCGAGATGATCATCGGTTTCTTGGGATAGTTCCTGTGCTGGTCTTCACACCAGCGGTTGAAACCATTCAACTCTCCCTCGTACCAGCCATGATAAAGATTCCAACCTACTACGTCAACCAGGTTGAGTCCTATTTCGTTGTAAATATTGTTCATATTGAAAGCCATCACACTCTTTCGCGTAGCATCTTCTTCCTTCAGAACCTTTTCCAACCGCTCAGCAAGTGCTAATGTACGCTCTTTGAAAGCTGGCCATTCTTTCGTGCCAGGCCATGGAGTGCAGAGCAGTATTTCATTCATATAGCCCCAGTTGATGATACTCGGATGGTTAAAGTGTTGGCGGATCATTTCCCGCAGATTACGCTCGCAATTATCTGCATAGCCTGGAGTGTCGGGCACAAGATCTATGATAGGGATTTCCTCCCAAGCCAACAAGCCAAGTTCATCACAGGCGTCCAGGAGCGCATCATCTTGTGGATAATGGGAGATACGGATATAATTGCTGCCCATTTCCTTCAGCAGACGGATGTCGCGACGGTGCGCCTCGTCAGGCAGGGCTACACCTACAGGTGCCTGATCCTGATGACGGTTGAAACCACGCAACTTGTAAGGCTTCCCATTCAAGCAGAATCCCTTCTCGCCATCGAATGAAAACCAGCGGAATCCTATCTTATGGGATTTCTCGTCAATGGCTTTTCTTGTTTTTGTGTCGACAAGCGAAGTTACCACCTTATATAAGATAGGTGTCTCCGGAGTCCAAAGCTCAGGATTACTGATGAGCTTAGACTGTAATTCCATGCGTCTGGTTTCGCCGGCTTTCAGAGTCACTTTTTTCTTGAAAGTTTGCAAGAGTTTTCCATCAGGCGCAAACAGTTCGTTCCTGACCTCAAAAGTTGATGGTTTCTTGGCATCATTGGTTACTTCACTCACCACT
The DNA here is from genome assembly GCF_019127135.1 of Segatella copri. Classification (GTDB taxonomy): domain Bacteria; phylum Bacteroidota; class Bacteroidia; order Bacteroidales; family Bacteroidaceae; genus Prevotella. The sequence continues at coordinate 60,384 of NZ_JAHOEA010000020.1, forward strand.
TTAACCAAACTTTGCTTCTCGTTAACTAAAGGAGTGGAAACAAAAATGCCGTCACTTCCCATGTTGAGCATGTTGAAATGAATATCAGGTGTGGAAATGAGCCATACATCACGATAGATGCCACCCCAGAATGTGAAGTCTGCCATGATCGGTGTGACATCCTGACGGCTGTTGTCTACTGTTATCTCGATGGTATTGTCTGACTTTTTCCTGCTCAGTACATTACTTGGATTTAAAAATTGAGTGATGTCGTAGGTAAATGCTGAATATCCACCGGCATGACAGCCCACCTTTTTACCATTGACCTTCACTTCTGCAGCCTTATTTGCTGCATCTACCTTCAAGAAATAGCGCCTGCCTGGATTGACTTCCGGCAAGGTGAGAATACGACGGTATTCAGCCTTTCCTTGATAATAGTTTCTACCTTGATAGGCATCAAGGTTATAGGTGTGAGGTATGTTTACAGACGACCATTGCTGACTTGTAGGTAGTTTAAACTCCCAATTGTCATTGATGGTTCTGGTTTCACGTTGGGCCATGACAGGTATAACCATTATAGAACTTGTGAATGCGGTGAGAAAAATGTCTTTAATGTTCATTGCAGTTGCTTATTTAATTGATTTTTGTATGACATGGCAAAAGTACAAATAAAATCTGAGAAACTCACGCATTTTGTATTTTTTTTCGATATTCGGTATTGCCGGAGCCGCCTTCAGTAGTGCTTGAACCACCGCTAGGGGTAGAACCGCCAGGAGTATTATCCGGAGTAGTTGGCGCGTTGAGGTCAACGTTGGTCTTACCCTCCTTCTTTGCCTGGTTGATGCGTGACTTAGCCTGGTTGATTTCTAGAAGATTTGCGTTCACGCTACGCATTACGATGCTGTAATTAATCATAGTCGTTT
>NZ_JAHOEA010000202.1 GCF_019127135.1 Segatella copri
CCCTCATGGTGGAGCGAGGCGTTTTGGGGTTCCCAAAACATAACCTCGCTCCCTCTCAGAACACGTTAGTTGGAACTACTGCCTTTCAGCTATCCACGTCCAAGGTCGCAGACCTTAATTCTCACAATTTGCGCCAAGCCTCGAAGTCCTCTTCATAAAGGCTTAGGTGGTGGCGCACGATGTTCTCGATGATGCCCGATACGCTCATGCGCCTTCCTCCGAGGATGCGGACGACACGATCAAGACGGTCTCGAACATCGGAACTGACGAAGACTGGCTTGCGGTCGTCAATCCTTGGAACTTGGAGGAAGGTCTGCTGATACTCCTCTAATGTCGCCTTGCGCTGCTTGCCACTGATGCGCTTCTGCGGATTCGGTGGCGATTGAGCCTCGTTCGT
>NZ_JAHOEA010000203.1 GCF_019127135.1 Segatella copri
TCCCTGTCGCCGCTCAGCTTATCCCCTTATTCCTTCTTCCTGTTTTCGCATACGTGTTTTTGGTTATCCCATGTTGCCGCTGTTGTCGCCGGTATCACCGGTATCACCAGTGTCGGTCGTACCGCCGCCTTGCGATGTTCCGCCTCCCTGTGATGTTCCGCCTCCCTGTGTGGTGTCACCGCCCTGTGTAGTGTCGCCAGTGGTGTTATCGCCTGCAGAGCTCTCGCTGGAGTTGAGGAGATCCATGGCGTTCTTGGCGTTGGCATCGAGAGAGAGCTGGGTGTTGCTGAGCTTACCGGTAGCACGGGCTCTGAGGCGGTAGCCTTCTACGCATTTGGCAAGGCTCCACTCCTTGATGCTGGCGGCTCCCATCTTGTTGATGATGCCGATGGAGA
>NZ_JAHOEA010000204.1 GCF_019127135.1 Segatella copri
CCGAAAACTTTCGTTCAATCAACGACTTAGGAAATTATGTGCGAAAAGAATAGTAAAATAATGTTGATTTTCGTAGAATGATATTAATTTTTTAACACGCATAATTTGCTAGTTTCCAACAATTTTCGTATTTTTGCAAAGAGTTTCTGTGTCTCTTATATCGAGATTCAGATGAACGACATCAAAAAACGAACTTGATTCGTATGATGAAAGAGACAAATATACAATCACAGGTTACGTCCACTATTGCAGGGGACGACGGCGAAGCCATGGCAAAAAGTGAAGGATATGTAGCTGAAAATGGTTTTGTAGCAACAGATCCGACGCACTTTGGAAAGACGTATCATGATAAACAGTCGAGGTAAACGTGTTGTCCGTGAGGCTGTTTTCTTA
>NZ_JAHOEA010000205.1 GCF_019127135.1 Segatella copri
TCCCTGTCGCCGCTCAGCTTATCCCCTTATTCCTTCTTCCTGTTTTCGCATACGTATTTTTGGTTATCCCATGTTGCCGCTGTTGTCGCCGGTATCACCGGTATCTCCTGTATCACCGGTATCGGTCGTACCGCCGCCTTGCGATGTTCCGCCTCCCTGTGTGGTGTTACCGCCCTGTGTGGTATCGCCAGTGGTGTTATCACCTGCAGAGCTCTCGCTGGAGTTGAGCAGATCCATGGCGTTCTTGGCGTTGGCATCGAGAGAGAGCTGGGTGTTGCTGAGTTTGCCGGTAGCACGGGCTCTGAGGCGGTAACCTTCTACGCATTTGGCGAGGCTCCACTCCTTGATGCTGGCGGCTCCCATCTTGTTGATGATGCCGATGGAGA
>NZ_JAHOEA010000206.1 GCF_019127135.1 Segatella copri
AAGACAACTGTATGGCATTACTTGACTGGCTCGCCTGTGCTTGAGCTCGCAAAATAGCCCCTTTTATGGTTTGGACAGCTTTATCTACTGTTATATTGTTTTCTTCCATTATACTCTGTTTTGATATTATTTACAAAGGTAATGCTTTTAGCCTTTAAGCCACTATTGCACAACCCCTTTCTTTGAAAAGAACGTAAAATCAATAGTATTATTGCGATGATTGCACTTTTATTAAATTCACCTTGGAAGGGATATGCATAGTGTGTTGTATGCATTCCCTTCCAGGGTGATTTTTTATGGTTCATCCAGAAATTCGATGATTTCTGCCACTTGTTGCCGGGTGTAGAAGTGGGAAAACTTGCCGGCGTAGCCCGAACAGAGGC
>NZ_JAHOEA010000207.1 GCF_019127135.1 Segatella copri
AAGACAACTGTATGGCATTACTTGACTGGCTCGCCTGTGCTTGAGCTCGCAAAATTGCCCCTTTTATGGTTTGGACAGCTTTATCTACTGTTATATTATTTTCTTCCATTATACTCTGTTTTGATATTATTTACAAAGGTAGTGCTTTTAGCCTTTAAGCCACTATTGCACAAACCCTTTTTTTGAAAAGAACGTAAAATTAATAGTTTTATTGCTGTGATTGTAGTTTTATTAAATTCACCCTGGAAGGGATATGCATAGTGTGTTGTATGCATTCCCTTTCAGGGTATTTTTTTATGGTTCATCCAGAAATTCGATGATTTCTGCTACTTGTTGCCGGGTGTAGAAGTGGGAAAACTTGCCGGCGTAGCCCGAACAGAGGC
>NZ_JAHOEA010000021.1 GCF_019127135.1 Segatella copri
GATTCCTTTCTGGACGAGTAGTTCTTCTAATGACTTTATACGTTCAATGAGTTCGCTGACCTGTGCAGTCAGCGAACCCACCGTAGCATTAGCTTGCTGAAGCTGTTCGTTTGCAAGCTGAAGCTGTTCCTTTAAAAGTACTATAATTTCGTCCTTTTTCATAGTGCAAAGGTACGAAAAAATATCGAGACATGCAAGGATTTTCAGATATTTATTTTTACTATCTTACTGATACACAACCTATTAAACGCAATCTTGCACGCCTACAGATTAAGCCGTTTTCTATATCTCATACTTTTCAGGCAAATTCCGCTCATGATGGCAGATAGTGTCTTGTAAGGCATTTTGCATTGTTTGCTTTGGGGATCAAAGAATGGTAATTCAAAGGTTCCTCGCTCCAGTCGCTTCTGATACAGCAGGAAACCGTCGCCATCCCATTTGAGCATTTTTACCTGCTGGCGGTTCTTTGAGAAGAAGATGAAGACGGCACCACCGAGTGGCGGCAGCTCCATCTCCGTCCTCACAATCTGGTACAGGCCATTTATGCCCATGTTCATTCGGACATATCGCTGGCAGACGTAATACTGGGTATTTTCGTTTAGTCCAAACATAGCATATCCTCCTTTTCATAAAGTTTCATCAGATGCATGACAGATTTGGCGCTACCTTTCTTGATGGTGACTATCGTTCCATTTGGGAAGGTTAGGGTTATGCCAAAAAGATAGTTCTCTGGACAGACGGGTTCGGATGGCATTTCCATGGGAAGAAACATCATCCCAGTGTCCTTGGCTATTGCCTCGGAACATTCCTTACGAGCTTCGGCCTGAAGCAGACGAATCTGCTGTTTGGCTAACCTAACAGAATAACCTTTCTCTGACATCCATCTATGCATCGAGCGATGGTTTACATGCCGTTCCTTTAAAAAAGGAATCAAACTGGCTTTTGGATTATGATTCAAATGAATCTGGAAGGCATTCCATGCCCTCTCATAACGTTCTGTTGCTCTCATAATTTCGTTGCTTTTAAAATTATGGTGCAAAGGTAAGAAATTTTACGATAAAGGGCAAGGTATAAACGCGGAGCCGCTTACCCCGAGTGTGGCAATAGGTGGCAATAGGTGGCAATAGGAAATGCCCTTATTGCCACGCTTAAATAACTGAATATCAGTTAACTATCTTATAGCGTGGCAATAGTGGCAATAGTTTTAGAAAAACTTTCTCATACATAGGCTTTCCTCTTTTACTAATAAATGTTATATTCCCGCCATTCCTTTTCCAAATCATTTGTTTTCTCCCGAATTTACAGTACTTTTGCAGTAAGTATCTGATTAAAGATTAAAAGTGCGATTTAAGATAAGGTATAGATTATGCAATACAAGAATATCATATTTGATTTAGGTAATGTCCTGGTGAAGCTCAATCCGGAAGGATGCATCGGGGCTTTCAAGGCGATAGGAATGGGGGAACTGGCGAATCCGAATCCTCAGAGTGAAGGGATGAAGCTGATGAGCAAACTGGGTGTGGGAATGATTACCACCGAAGCATTCTGCGATGCAGCCCGTGAGTTGACAGGAGCTGATGTGACGAATGAAGAAATCATCGATGCAGCCAACAAGATGCTGGTGGAGATTCCTGATGAGAAAAAGGAGCGACTCCTGCAGTTGAAGAAGGCTGGTTACCGCCTCTTCCTCTTGAGCAATACCATTGATATACATTGGGATTATTGCGTGGAGCATCTCTTCCCTTATCAGAACCATGGGGTAGAGGATTATTTCGATCACTGTTTCCTCTCTCAGCGAATGCATCTGGCAAAACCTGATGCCCACATCTATGAGGAGGTAATCAGACAGGCGAACATCCATCCCGACGAAACCCTCTTCATCGATGATCTGAAGGAAAACTGCGAGGCTGCCGAGAAACTGGGCATCCATACCTTCCAGAACGTGAAGTTCGATGATTGGCTTTCACTTCGATTCTGACGGAAATGTCAGAATCGAAGCTTTTATTCGTTGAATAATTTTGTGTTAATTTGCATTTTTTCTGATGAATAATCGCAATAACTCCACACTTTTTCTGACGAATATCTGTAGAAGTCCACACTTTTTCTAACGAATAATCAACAAATTCCCACACTTTTTCTGACGAATAACTAAGGAAAAGGCTGATTTATTCGCTTTTTCCAATAAAATGTTATACCTTTGTGGGCTCATAATAACTAACATACAATATCAAAATGAATTTTTACAAGACATTAGGACTGAAAAACAGCCGTATTGACGTGGCTGATGCCTTGAGAGGATTGGCCGTAGCAGGTATTATTCTCTATCACTCTGTGGAGCATTTCAATATGTACGATGGAAGCATAGCGCATGCTTATACGCTGGGGTGTGATGATTGGATGGCAGATGTGCTGGCATTGCTGCTGTCGGGAAAGATGTATGGCATCTTTGCCCTGCTCTTCGGATTAAGCTTCTTTATCATGAATGATAATCAGCAGCAGCGTGGAAATTGCTTTTCGGGTAGATTCGCCTGGCGAATGTTCCTCCTGGCAATGCTCGGTATCGTGAACACCGCCTTCTTTGATGGCGACATCCTCTTCTCCTATGCCATCTATGGACTGGTTCTCATCCCATTGAGTTATCTTCCTACCAAATGGCTCTGGTGGGTGGTTGCCTTCCTCTTTATCCAACCGGTAGAAATCTATTCCCTCATTACCGGATGGCAGGTAGATGCATCGTCGTTGAGTGAGGTGTATGGAAATATGTATAACGGACATCAGCACGGCAGTTTCCTGGAGAATGCCTACAGTAACCTGCGATACGGACAGGTGGCTACCTATTACTGGTGCCTGATGAAGGGAAGACATACGCAGACCATCTGCCTCTTCATACTCGGAATGCTGGTGGGTAGAAAGCGTTGGTTCTACAATGAGAACAACAACCTGGCTTTGTGGAAGAAGGTGCTGATGGTTTCCATCCTGGTATTGATTGTGGGAGGCATAGCTGATGTGCGCCACATGGAAACATGGAACAATTGGCTTTATCCTATCTACAACTTCTTCATCCTCTCGTTTGTAGTATCAGGATTCGTATTGTTATGGTACGGAAAGGAATGGTTCAGAAAGGGATTGTCATTCCTGCGCCAGTTTGGTAAGATGAGTCTGACCAACTATTTCCTCCAGTCTATCATCGGTTGCGGACTGTTTGCCTATTATGGTTTCAATCTCCAGACAAAGCTTGGCATCACCTACGCCTTTTTTGTGGGTATTGCCATGGTGGTAGTACAATGCCTCTTCTCCAACCTCTGGCTCAAGTATCACTCCCATGGTCCTTTCGAGGGAATATGGAAGAAACTGACCTGGATTAAGTTCTAAATATTGGTTTTATATATAAAAAAGGTGTGTCATGGACTAATGACACACCTTTTTATTTTTTTATTTATCCTTTCTGAATATCTTATCCACGACAACAGCAATAGCACCATCGCCCGTTACATTGCAGGCGGTTCCGAAACTGTCCATCGCAATATAGAGGGCTATCATAAGCGCTTGCATATCAGCATTGAAACCTAAAACTGAGGCTAGCGGACCGAGCGCTGCCATGACGGCTCCTCCCGGAACTCCCGGAGCTGCTACCATGCAGATGGCGAGCACGAAGATGAAGTTGAGAAAGAGAGGAAGATTGCAAGGCATACCATTGATGAGACAGATGGTAAGCGCACAGCAGGTAATCTTCATCATTGAACCCGAGAGGTGGATGGTGGCACAGAGCGGAATGGTGAATCCGGCAATGCCATCGGTGACGCCGTTTTTCAAGGTCTGCTTCAGAGTTACCGGAATGGTGGCTGCTGATGATGATGTGCCAAGTGCCGTGAAGTAGGCTGGCAACATGTTGAGCAACAGCTTAAACGGATTCTTGTGGGACAAGCCACCAGCCAACAGATATTCGTAAAGTAAGATGACGATATGAAGTACGAGAATCACGAGGATAATCTGTGCGAAGACCAGCAGAATATGGTAGGCTTCGCCGGAGAATGTCATGCCCAGGAAGATGCCGAAGATATAAAGAGGTAGGAGGGGAATGATGACTTTGGCGATGACGCCAGACACTATTTCCTTGAATTCCTGGAAGATGTTCTTCATGGTGCGGCTGCCTTTGTGGGCAATGCCCAGTCCGGCAATGAACGAGAATACGAGGGCACTCATCACATCTACCATGGCAGGTATCTTGATTTCGAAGAAGGGCTTGAGTTCTTCAGCCTTATCTACTGCCACATGGGCTGAGTTGGCTATCATGTGTGGAAAGAGTGCCGAACCTGTACCATAGGCAAGCAGACCCGCCAGGATGGTGTCGGCAAAGGCGATGCCCACGGTGGCAAGGAGGAGTTTTCCGGCTCCATGACCGATGTCGGCAATGGCTGGTGTTACGAGACCGATGATGATGAGCGGTATCATAAAGCCCAGAAACTGGCTGAAGATGCCGTTGAAGGTGAGAAACGCTCTGACGGCAGCTTCATTGAAGAAATTGCCGAAGATTACACCCAACAGGATGGCAATGATGATTCTTGCCAAGAGTGGCATTTTGATTCTTTTCATATCCGTATTTTTGCTTTTTTGTCTGCAAAGGTACGATATTTCTGACTTTTCTCCAAGTATTTTGCTGTTTTTTTAGAATCTGTCATGCTTACTGTACAACTTTCATGATGTTCGAAGGTGGGCGCTGCGACATGAGTTCCTGCTTCATGTAATCCATGTAGGGCGCTACATGCTGATAATAATGGTAATAACCCGGACAGAGATAGTTGAGACCGGAATCGCCATACTTATCTTTCATGAAGCGGTTCTTGGGGCATTCTCCATGACAGGCAAACTCCATGTCACACTCCTTGCACTGGCGGGGAAGAGAACTGTGTTTCAGACGGCTGAACTCCTGTTGCTGCTCACCATAAAGCATGTCGATGAGCGAATGGTCACGGATATTGCCCAACTTATACTCCGGAAAAACAAAGTGGTCGCAGGAATAAACATCGCCATTGTGCTCCATCACTCCCGCATGACCGCATTCCTTGGAATAAGCACAGATGCCGGGAGAAATACCCATCCAGTTTGCCAGTGTGCAGTCGAAAATCTCAACGAAGATTTTGCCCACATCCTTCCGAACCCATTCATCGAAAATTGCACAGAGAAAGTAGCCCCACTGCTCCGGCGCAACCGATGCCTCGCTCAGAGAAATCTCATCCTTGTCGGCAAGACTTGCCAGGGTACGGCCATCCTCATGTCGGGTCAGTCGCTCAACGATAGGTGTGAACTGCAGAAACTGACAGCCGTTTTCCTTGAAGAAGCGGTAGAACTCCAGCGGATGATTGGCATTATAGGCATTCACCACCGCCATCGCATTCCATTCTACCCCGTGTTTCTTCAGCAGTTTGATGCCTTGCATCACCTTCTTCCACGATGGTTTTCCCGCAGCCGTCAGCCGGTAATGGTCATGATCAGGCTGCGGACCATCGATAGAGATGCCTACCAGCCAATGGTTCTGGGCGAAAAACTCGCACCATTCATCGGTCAGCAACGTGCCGTTGGTCTGAATTACGTTGTCGATGCGCCTGCCTCCAGCATACTTTTGCTGTAGGGATAAAGCCTTGCGGTAGAAGCCGATGGAGCGCAGCAGAGGCTCGCCACCATGCCAGGTGAAGAGCACCTGGTTCATGGTTTGCGCCTCAATATATTCTCGGGTAAACTGTTCCAGCATCTCATCGCTCATCAGATGTCGCTGAGCAGTGGGATAGAGCTTGTTCTTCTCCAGATAATAACAGTATTTGCATGCCAGGTTGCAATGGGCACCCGCAGGCTTCAGCATTACATACAGTGGCTTGGCAAATGGATTTGCTATGTTGTCGTTCATCATTTTTTCTTGAATCTAGTTGTAATCTCTATCTTTCTGTAACCGGGAGAGAAAATCAGAACTTTGGCAGCGTAATTTCGAAATCCTTGCTGTCTCGATGCTCCTTTCTGATGGCAGCCAGGAGTTCGGTAAGAATCTTAGGATGTTCTGCCGCCACATTATGGTCTTCGTGGATATCGGAAGCCAGATTATAGAGCCGCGGCTCGCCTTTTACTACCACCAGTTTCCAGTCGCCCTTTCTCACGCCAATCTGGTCGGTTTCGTGAAATTCCCAGTACAGGTAATCGTGATGTTTCTGCTCTGCATCCTTGCCCAGAAGGGTAGGAGCGATAGAGATTCCGTCGAAACCATCACCAGCCAACTTTCTGTTGGTATAACGCTTGGCAAAGTTTCTGATGCCAGCCAAATCGCAGAAAGTAGGCAGCAGGTCGTAAAAGGCAAACTGGGTATCGTTCACCGCTCCTGCCTTGATATGCTCAGGCCACCAGGCGATAAATGGTATGCGGATGCCGCCTTCGTAGCACTGGCGCTTCAGACCTTTCAACTTACCGTCGCGACCGAAGAACTCTGGATCAGCACCACCTTCTTCATGCGGCCCGTTATCTGAAGTAAAGATGACAACGGTATTCCTGTCGAGTCCCTTCTCCTTCAGCTTGGCGAAGATTTCGCCCACATACTGGTCCAGTCGGGTAATCATTCCGGCAAACTGTGCATGGGTATGAACCGCAGCGTTGTATCTCGAATCTTCCCATCCGCCCCAGGTTTTATCGGTAAAAAACTGTTTCTGGTAATTCTCTAGAATAGAGTCTTCCGGCTGGGCTAGTTCGGCATGCGGCAGGGTATAGGTAAGGAATCCTACGAAAGGATGTTCCTTATCCTGTCTGTCAATCCATTCCAGTGCCTTGTCGTGGATGATGCGGGCAGAATACTGTTTGCGCTTGAAATAATCCTTGCCGAACATCGAATGCTGGATGTTCTGTTCCATTACTTCTCTTACCACCGCTGTATCTCCCATTGCACGACTGTAGCGGTTCAGGAAGTTAGGATAATAGAGATGAGCCTGAAACTGGCAGATATAGCCATAGAATTCGTCCACGCCACGCTTGTCGGGAGTAGAAGCCGAACCTTCATATCCGCCAGCCCATTTCCCGAATACGCCGGTTCTATATCCTTTGTCCTTCATGATTTCGGGCAGAATCTTATGCTGCGGGTCGTAAGGTTCCTGTCCTACGACAGAATACTCCTCGTTGTTGCCATATTTTACCATTGGCACACCTCTCCAGTATTCCTTGTTTCCACGCACATGTGTATGTCCCGTATGCTGACCCGTCATGATGGTAGCTCTCGACGGAGCCGAGACGGGAGAACCGGCATAAGCCTGGGTGAATCTCATTCCCTCCTGTGCCATCCGGTCTATATTAGGCGTGTGGATATAAGGTTGGCCGTAGCAAGCCAGATCGCCATATCCCATGTCGTCACACAGTATGAAGAGAATGTTGGGTGGGGTGTTTTGGGCGAAGAGAGATAGCGGCAAGGCTTGCAGGGCAGCCATCGCCAGCAAAGATCGGTTGAAAGGTTGATAATTATTAGCCATAATGTTTTGTATTAAGTTATATCTTGCAAAGATACGCTGAATATTCGTAATTACCAAAAATTTCGGGATATTTCTTAAGAGTATTTCTCTTATTCTTCATAAAAAAACTGTGCCCTTCCTGTTTCACAACAGAAAGGGCACACAACCTAGTCTATTCTCGTACATAATGTGTTGGTACAACATAGAATAGTTGATTTCTTATGAATTGATTACTTAAAAAGTTTACCTCTTCAAGTTCGGGTTCTTCTCACCGTCGGTTGTTGGATATGGACAGTAAATTCTATCCTCAGACCAAGTACCCTTAACGGTAACGCTCTCCTTGGCAGTGTATTCCTTGCCACCCTCTTTCGCAACAACGATAGGAGCATTGGCAACGCGATACTCGAAGTTCTTCTTGAGCTCGTCCATACGGAGCTCATCTGAACGGCGGGTAACCATAGATACCCAGTTACCTGCAACTTCCCATCCGTGTTCGATGTAGCAAGCCTCAGCAAGCTGGGCAGCGCTCATGTTGTCGATCTTTACGGTAGTTCCGTCGCCAAGTGTCACATTTTCAACATCTGTTACGGCACGGCTGCGAACCAGCTTCAAGCATTTCTTAGCTTCAGTCAAGTCAGAGAGGCCTGCACGGGATGCACTCTCAGCATACCAGAGGAGAACCTCTGAATAGCGGATGAGGTTATGACGGCGGTCATTAACCATACCCTTATAGTTGATTCCCATGTAATCGTATGGCTGTTTAAGCATAGTACCCTTTTCGTCAGCATTGACAGTGAAGATAGTGAACATAGGGTGATAAGCATCTACGACAGGCTTGCCATTGTTGTCAAGTTCCCACCAGTAAACGGCCTTGCTGATCTTATCCTTTTTAACTTCCTCATCGCCGATTTTCTCAGTGATAGTCTCCTGGAATGTAACTTTAGGAGCATAAATAGCATTCTTGCGAGGTCCCTCTGGATATCTCTTCCAGAAAGCAATTTCGCCCCAGGCGTCACCCCAGCCACCATCGCCGAGACCTTCGAAGCGACAGCAGGAAGAAAGCTGTGAGTCATGATCCCACCAACCCTTGGCATCGTTGTTGATACCGAGCACGGTCTCCATGTTGTAATTGTTACCCATAGAGTAAACGTCCTTCCAGTCTTGGTTCAAGATGAAGCCATAAGTACCATTGTTGGTGATGACATCCTTAGCCAACTCAGCAGCGAGCTTATAGTATTCTGTTCCCTTGTTGAGCGGATAACCTGCCATTGACATATAAACTGCTGCCAAGGTAGACTGTGCAGCCTGTTTGGTAGCCCAAACGTCAACTCCGAACAAGCGGGCAGGCTCCTTGTCATAACCTGTAGGAAGTTCGTTGATGGCATCCTTCAAGTCTTGAACGATCAATTCGTATACTTTCTCAATCTCAGATGGCTGAGCATTAAACTGTTCTATGTTGGTCTTAGTGATAATAGGCAATTTGCCGAATACACGTACCAGATAGTAGTACGAGTAAGCACGCCAGAAGTGAGCGTTTCCCAATGCGGTAGCAATCTTAGCCTTATCACCAGGGAATTTCTCAGAGCCCTCGATAATCAGATTGGCTGTCTTGATAACTGCATAATGCTGAGTCCAGGCTTCTGTAACACCCTTGTTGGCACCATCAGAATCAAATGCATCGAGCGCAGCACAAGCCTGCTTGTTGGAACCAGGGTTAGCAGTGATATCATCTCCCTGCCACTGTGGATACATAGGGTTAGTCCAACTTTGTGTCTGATTCACTTTATCGTACAGCGTATTAACACCTGCGGTGTAGTCGTCTTCGATGGTATAGAATGTGTCTGGATTCAACTGACCCTTTGGATCCTCATCCAGGAAATCGCCACATGATGTGAGTGACAACATGGAAGCTGCCATGAAGCAACCTGTATATAATAATTTCTTAGTTTTCATAATTCTTACAGTTTTTGTATCTATTATTAGTTGATTATCAGTATTATACGTTCTAAACGGTAGAAAAGTGACTGTGTGGATTCTATATAGATACGAAATGGCTAAAATTTAACGTATTTAACTTTTGGTTACATCAAAATTACATAGATATGGATTGGATGGGGGCGTTTGAACCGACCCCGTAATATGATAAAAAGGAAACAAAGAAGACCATGTAAGGGAATGAATGATCAGTAGCCATTCCACATGTTGTTACCTCCATAATGGTTCCGTTTCCCATCCCTGCGGAAAGCCGAGAGCTTTTAAGTCAATTTCAGGAAACCGAATGAACAACCATGTTAGTTTGGATTGCATATCATTATTTGGGGATATAACATTAAGAAAGTACTTGATGATGCAAAGATCAAAGTAAGCACGCATGGAATCTGTTGGCTGCGTTATCCATTCTCCTGCGGGACTATTGGGAATTGCTGGCTGAATAGCATTCTGCTTGTTCCATACTCTTGAATGATGGCCACAGGCATTTCGAGTAACAGCAATAACCGTAAGCCATGACTCAAACACATTTATAGGTAAACCAAAACGTTTTGCTATGCGTTTGCGTATGCGATTTTGTTTGATGTTGCGATAAATGGCATTGACGTTTCCAATAGTAAGCAGCTCTCCTAAAATCCACGATGGTGGGTAAGGTTCTGAGTAGGTTCGTTTGAAATGGAGAATGAACTCCTCCTTGGATTTGCTATATTCCTTGGATATAGCTCGCATTGTTTCATTAAACTTTGAACTATCCAAGAAATAAGAAGAGTCAGTAAGCCAGAAAGGATTGCCAGTCATATCTGCTGTTATTTGCATCACCGCACGTCTGATAGCAATTTCAATCTTTTCTATTTCATTGAACATGAGCAGTCTCAGTTTCTTGTCAAAGCGATAAAGCATCATCACCTTTTTGAATGTTGAACCTTCCTTATACAAATGTGCAGTTTTGGGCATCTTCAACAAAGGGTACATGTAAGCAGACAATCTGTAATAACCAATATTGTCAAGGTATTGTATGGCTTTGTTTCTATCACAAATTTGTAAACCTCGAGATTCAAGCAAATCAACGAGATTTTCTGAAGATTCAAACCGTTTTGTAAAGGGAATAAGACTCGCCATATTCAAATGTGTATAAACAAAAAACGCCTCGCACGATTTGAGCATTGTTAAGAGGCTTGGCGAGGACTGACGCTGCTAAGATACGAATAATCATTGATAATACAAACTTTTTTAGAAAAAAAAGTATTCCGCCTTTTTACTTTTCCCATTTTGAATGGTCATATTATTGTAACGTTTATGAATAAACGAATATGAGTATAAATGACAATGGCATAGTGGATACGCTGAAGGAATGCCCGGAGAACGGATTCAGAATGCTGATGATGAAGTATCAGAAACCGGTTTACTGGCATATTCGCCGACTGGTGGTTTCGCATGATGATGCACAGGATGCCTCGCAGGAAACCTTCGTGAGAATCTATCGCTCGTTCGGCAACTATCGGGGCGATTGCTCTCTGAGAAGCTGGATTTATCGCATAGCCACGAATGAGGCTCTTAGGATTATCAGCAAACGGAGACAGGAAGTTGTTTCCATAGAATCGGAAACCACAGGTGTCAACCTGATTCAAGGTGATGATTATATCGACTTTGATGATAAGGTGGCGGTGAAACTGCAAAAGGCGATTCTCTCGCTTCCGCCCAAGCAGCAGCTGGCATTCAATATGAGATATTACGACGAACTCGAGTTCGACGAAATAGCCAAGGTTGCGGATTCCACACCAACAAGTATCAAGGCAAGCTATCATGTTGCCAAAGAGAAAATTATTAAGTACATGAATTCGAACGATTAAGTGAGAGTTCTGTGAGTTTTTAATGGTTATTCAAAATGGAAAAGAATATGGATACAAATTTTGATTTCAATAAAACCGGGAAGTTCAACTTCGACCAGGTGGGTAAGCGGATGCCTTACTCAACGCCAGAAGGATTCTTCAAAGAGATGGAAGCCAATATCCTGGAACAGGTGAAGGATGACAAACCGAAACCTGTCAGGATACAGCCGAACAAGCGACCTCTGATAAGGGGGATATGGGCGGCTGCAATGGCAGTGGCAGCATCGGTGGCAGTACTCCTGGTACTCAATATCGATTTCGCTGCGCCTCATTCTTCTCTGCCATCTCAGGCAGATAATGAGATGCAAGCGGTAGATCAAGCTTTCGCTCAGTTATCTTCTGCTGATCAGGCTTATTTGCTCAATGTTTATCAGGAGGATGTCTTTCTTGATGAATAAACGGATTCAAGAATATAACAAGGATATAATTAATAGATTCTATAATATATAAATTAAGGTGAATTATGAAAAAGATTTTAGGTATTTTGATGATGGTCATCACAATGATGACTGTTTCTGTAAGTTCTTACGCACAGGCTCCTAATCAGAAGGCTTCTAATCAAAAGCAGCGCCTTTCTCGTGAACAGTTGGCTGAAAAGCAGGCACAATATATTGCTCACGATTTGGGTCTTGATGACAAGACCAGTTCTAAGTTTATTGGCACCTATACCGAGTGCCAGAAAGAAATTTGGGCTTTAGGATCTCGCCCTCATCATAAGAAAGGCGAAGTAAAGACAGATGCTCAGACCGAACAGGAGATTAAGCAGCGTTTTGAGATGAGCGAGAAGATTCTTGACATTCGTCGGAAATATTACAAGAAGTACTCGCAGTTCCTCACCCAGCAGCAAATACAGCGTGTTTATGAGCTTGAGCGTCAGATGATGAAGCGATTTGCTCAGAAGGGTTCTCGAAAGGGAATGGGAAAGGGAAAGAATGGTAAGCCTAGAGCACGAAACTTTCAGCAGCAATAAAATGATATCTGATGTGTATGAGATGTTTTCTTGCGTCAGTTCCTTTATCGCTCTGAGAATAGTATCAGAACTACAAGTGCGAAGTGTCGGATGAAGCGAGAGATGGTTCATTAAATGAGTAGTGGCATCCTCAATACATGAGCCTCCACAAAAATAGATACTCATGAGAGAACGGATGATTTCGCTGTACCGATAACCAAACGATTTACATCTTAAACCGAGGGTTGTGTCGATTACTGATGACAATATGGAGTCAAATTGCTTCATGATTGAAAATATTCCTCCAAAAGGAGTGAGTTTCTCTGATTTAATTTGTATTTTTACCATGTCATACTAGAGTTTTGCTTGTTTTCTTTTCGCAACACTAAGATAAGTGAAAATTCTGACATGGCAAAATTCTAAGCAACTTATTGTTGCTCAGGATATTGTAAATAATGTTAAACTGAAATGTTGCGGAATTAAGGATTGTTATGAATAAACTGATTATAGCTTTATTATTGTTGTCTTTAGGTGGAGAATATTCATTTGCATTCTGTAAGCCTAAAGATACTAATTCAATGTGTAGAACAGAATTGTCTATCAAATCTAGTTATGTGGAAACTATAGATAAATATAAATTAGAAAAGAATATTGTAAAAGACTATAATGCTACACCTAATTCAAACTTAGACCAGTCTGAAATTTTTCAGAATGCTATAAATGATATATCTGAAAATGGTGGTGGAAGGCTTTATATACCTGAGGGTGAATTCTGTTTGGCTAACGTATATATGAAGTCTAATGTGCATATATTGGTAGACAATAAGACCGTATTAAAACTAGCATATAGCAATAGAAAAGGCAACTCATGTATTTTCATTTTCTCAACAGAAAAAGAGGATGGTTCATATATTGAGAATTGTTCAATCAGAGGAATAAATGGTAATTATACAGTAGACTATTCTTATCTTGAACCAGGAAATAAAAGTTGTGCTCGTTTTATAGTAAATAGATTAGTAAAGAATTTTCTTATAGCAGATGCAGTTATAAAAGATAATTATACTAAGTTTTGTGGAATTGTATTTGTGCCTGCAAGTAAATATGGGGCAGATAAATGGGAAATATCTCGTCCTACAAATGGAGAAATAAAAAATTGTAGCATATTAAATGCAGATTCTGGATATGGTCTGTGTCAATTGCATGGAGCACAGTCATTGTGCTTCAGAGAAATATATGCAAAAGGTGGTGTAACATTACGCCTGGAATCAGGTGCGGGTGGAAAATATGCAGGTGTTTATGATATACAAGCAAAGAACATACAAAATGAAAATGGACGTGCTGCCGTTATGTTAAACCCTCATACAACGCATAATGGTACGGTTAAGATTGATAGTGTATGGTCCAAAAGTTCTTCTTTTTGTCTGTTAATTCATAAAGGTTTTATTGACAAAAAGCATAAAGATGACCCTAATGCAACAATAGGTTCATATGCAGATGATTCTGAAATAAATAATGTTCATGCTATATTTGGAACACATGCACAAGTTGATAGTAAGGATGTTTATGTCTTAGAACCTAATATTGATATGTATAAACTTTTTCGTAACAATAATCATGGTAATAAAAAGTCTTTTGATGGTCCATCTCTTGCAGCTGTATTTAGTTCTGTTGGTGATTCATGGAAGATAAGAGTAACTAATATAACATCAGAAGGATTTTACGGAAAAGCTAAAGGTATAGTAACTTTAGAAGACATAAAAGATAGAGAAAAAAATAAGTGGAGTATAGTTAAAAATTTACCAAATATAAAATAGTTGATCATAGCGCTCAAACAGTACCGCTTGTATCAAAACGACAAAAAAGTGCTAATTCGACAATTCAAAAAGTGCTAATTCGACAAAAAGAAGCTCAAACGACATTTTTTTATAATTTTTACAGGAAAAGTTTTTCTAATCTTTTGGGCATAAAAAGGAAAGAAATTATGAGCTATAAATATATTTTTCTGTTATCGGCATTTACCCTAGGTGTTCCTCCCGGTATTTATTGTCAGGAAAGGAACGAGGTGGTTGTCGACTATAATACCCGTCGCTTTTTGAGCGGTGTTTCAGAACTCGACCGTTCTAAATATTTCAATATTCATTCCACCTCCGATGATGATAAGGATGTAGGCAAGTTTCTTGCCGACTATCAGGTCGGTCTTGGAAGAAAGTTCTGGGGACCATACTCGTATGCGTATAACAAGACGCATGAGGTAGGCAAATATCCTCAGATGAAACCATACAGCGGAAATATTTCCGTAAAAAGATATATTGCCACAGAGCATCCCTATGTACAGCACATACAGGGCGGCATAGACGTTCAGGCTGCAGGTGCATGGTCGGCTGAGTATTATTCCAACAGCGAGCTGGTACCTGAGTTTTTTGAACCCCTCAATGAACCGTTCGTTCATGCAAATGATGCCGGTTTTACCGTTCAGGGACAGGCTATGCGCGAACTGATGGTCGATTTTTATGCTTCAATAGGTAAACATATACACAATAATCCGCGTCTTAACGGAAAGATGAAGGTGATAGGCTATGCCGCAGCCTACCCCGCCTGGGAGGATGGGAACTTCAATTACTGGAACACCCGCATGAAAATGTTCATCGATCGTGCAGGTGCATATATGGATGGATTCTCTGTACATCTTTATGATGGAATAAATGTAACCGGCACCGATACGAAACGTTCAGGAAGTAACTCCGAAGCAGTTCTTGATATGGTTGAGGCGTATTCCTATATTAAGTTCGGACATGTCAAGCCTCTTGCCATTTCCGAGTTTGGAGGTATTGACAACAGCAAGCCCGACGACAGCTATGATGACATAAGCAGTGTGCGGAGTGTTTCGTCGTTTAATCATTTTCTGTTTAATCTGATGGAACGTCAGGACAATTTGTTTATCTCAATACCTTTTGTCTCAGATAAGGCTGAGTGGCATATCACCGCTGCAAACAATTATACTTCATATAGTGCGGCACTGTTTATTCCCGACAATCCTCAGAATCTGAAGAATACCACATGGAGGCTTAATGACAAAAAATATTTCTTCGAACTCTGGAAGAATGTAAAAGGCGAACGTGTTGATATAACCAGCAGTAATCCTGATATTCAGGTACAGGCATTCAAGGATGGAGGCAGACTCTATATCGCCCTTGATAATCTTGATGATACCCCGCAGACTGTATATCTGAACAATAAGAATAGCTGGAAGGATGTATCGAATGTCACAAAGCGTTCTCTATATGTCAATTATAACGCAGGTATAGAATATACGGAACAGAATGTCCCGTCCATGCCTGAAAGCATCTCAATTGTCCCAAATCAGACCATAGTCCTTGTAGCAGATGTGTCTTCGTCAGCATTCACGAACTCCATAATCCGCAATAAATATTACAGCAGTGAGTATCTGAAACCGATTTCCGCCGGATCATCCCTTTCGTTCCCCTTCACAGGAATCGAGTCTGGTTCGGGCAGAGCAAGCTTGCGTATGTCGATAGGCCGTCCTGTCTCTGCTTCCAAGAAACCGGTGGTAAAGATTAATGGTACCGCTGTGAATGTTCCCGACAACTGGAAAGGCTACGGCCAGAGCAACCGCAATATATTTTTCGGTATGATAGAAGTACCGTTCGACATACTGCTGCTGAAGAATGGCGATAATAATGTCGACATCACCTTTTCCGACGGAGGAGGTCACGTATCGTCCATGATACTGCAGGTTGAGAAATATACTGTCTCTACCTTGCAGAATGGAACCTTCAGCGAAGGACTTTCAGCATGGCAGCCATAGGGTAACTATGGTACGGTTTGCGTACAGACTGACAATGCAGGCAATAATGTAGCCTGTATATCTGGTCATGCAGGACTCATGCAGAGGGTTGACATGGAGAGTGGCAGGACTTATCGCTTCTCTGCTGATGTAAAGACCGAAGGAGCATGTAAGTTGAAAGTCATGCTACAGGATATGTCTACAGGAACGGTATATACAGAGGAATTTTCTTCTCCCGGCAATTATAAAGCCGTATCTTTCGATTCTATTCTTTGCCATTTTATATTGCAGTATAAAATCTAAACAAACAACTAACACAGGCAAGAAATAGTCCTTCTGAATTACAGTGATATTCTTTTTCCTTTCTTTTGTAGAATGCTCCCCAGCCCCACCTTTTGTGTTCCGTCCCAATTCGTAAGTTGGTCGGCGCAGCCATTGGAGCCACCGAGTGAAACGTATGTGTCTGCACTGCATGACATATAGTCAACAAAAGCGAGAAAGTTGTCAATGGCTTTGTCTGTGAATTGAACTTCATTCGTGGCGAAGAGTTTTGTCCAACTGGTGACACATTCTTGCTTGAAGTCTGTAAAACCTTTCCACGACATACCAGATAAGAAACTTTTTGCTGCCGATTCTATACAGGCTTTAGAGTCCAATCCAATATTATGCTTTACAGCAGATGCCATAATGCCATAGTATATGGAAGCCGATTCTTTCTCGTTGAAGTTGACTCTGTCTGTTTTTGCAAAGGATGATAAAGTTTTATACCCCTCTCTGATGAACTTGTCAAGCACTCCTATGTATCTATCTTGCCGAGCTAAACTTTCACGTTTGGTTTCGGCTTCTTGCCGAGCCTTTTCTTTTGCATCTTCCTCCTTTCGTGCTTCCACTCGTCTCCATGCGTCTGTCATTTCAGGCTCTTGCCAAATGGCATTCCAACGAGCCTTCAAATCATTGTACATTTCCAAAAGTGTAGTATTATAACTTTTGGCACTGGCGAGTTCTTCCTTCGCACAGACAAGTTGAGTAGTCACTCGCTCCACAGCCTTCTCGTCAAGTTGAGAGATGTGTTGTTTGACTTTGTTGTTTTCTGCCTTTAGCGCATCATTCTCGGCACGAAGCGACTTGTTCTCCTCTATCTGCTTATTGAGGTTCTGCATATAGTAAGTGTACGTCTTGTTGACAGACTTGCGTACACCTTCATTCTGCTTGTCACGTTCTGCATTGATGGCTGCTACAAGAGCTTTGATAGCATCATTGATGTTTGTTGTCCGTTCCTCACGCCACGCCTTTTGCCCGATAATAGTAGGAATTGGGATGGCAAGTTCTTTCTTTACGGCATTCATCGCTTCTTGAACTGGAGCCTTGATGTTGAGTAAAGGAATGGTCAGCTCCTTCTTGTCGATTGTGGCAAGCACTGCATATTTCTCCACTTTGTCAAGAGCGACTTTCGCCTGACGTTCAGCTTCAATCACCACCTTGTTCTTATGCTTGCGTCCTCGCTTCTCTTCCTCTGAAAGTTCATCATAGGAGAAGCCTCTTGCCAAGCCATACTTATGCCCTACCTTGTTGTAATAGTCAGTATGCAGTTGGGAAAGGTATTGTGATTTGTCCTTTGCTCGCTCTCCCCACACTTTGGCATAAGAGACCCTTTCAACAACACCCTTTGCCGCTTCCAATTTTGTGTAGTTGTCACGTTCTTCTTTTGGAAGTGCTCTCCATTCCTTGGTAGAGAGAACCTTTTCTGGATTATCCTTGTGAATGTACTTGCTTCCGATGCGCCCACGTTTCCTTACTTGTTCAACAGGCACGGTCTGCACATGGGCATGGATGCTTGTCTCGTCACAATGCACATCAAAGCCGATGACATTCTCTTCTCCCCATTTCTCACATGCAAAGCGGTAGGTGTCCAATGCCCAGTCATAGATGCCTTTTTGCAATACAACTTTGCTGTGGTCAGCATTTGGATCTGATGTGTTGAGTTTCTGTTCACCAAAGGCAAGCCTGTTAAGCACATCATGGTCACCACTGAAGATGATGCCGACAGTGCAGTTCGGACTGTTCCTTGAAACTTGGTCGGTACGCTTGGCATCCATATATGGCTTGAAGCCAAGTTCATCAAGTCTGTGCTGCAAGCGTTCATGCAACGGCACCGACTGGGAACCAAGAGGCACTATCTTTCCACCCTTGACTATCTCAAAGTTGAGTCTCTTGCGTGAGTAGTTATAATGGTTGTTCTTATCTATGTCTGCGTTTTTTAGTTGGTAACGCTTCTCGTCCCAACCTCTGCGTTCCGCCTCGTTGCCAACTTGGGACGAGAACGATTTCTTGTCTGTGCCTACATGGATGGCGGCACGTGGTATGTTTCTTTTCATAAGAATCTTGTTTGAGTTTGTAACATTGTTATAGTATAACTGGTGACAGGTCTCGGGCGGAGCCTGAGCATAATAGAAGGACTTTTTAAGTGAACAGCGTCAGCAAGTGAATCTAAAAGTCCCTATTATGTTTAGGACTTTTGTGAAAGTCCGTCACGCAAGCGTGCTCGCAGATCCTTACCCACTCTGCTATGACTCTTCTACCAATACCAACCCAAGGCTGTCTATCAGATGTTGGAGTGGCGGATGTTGCTTTATCAGCCTTTGTAGCGCCATCTGCGGTGTTTCCGTCATCAATAGGAAGTCGGCAATGTCAAGACCTTTGGTCTTTTGTTCATCGGTGGCATTGTCTTCCAAGATGTTGCTTATGACAACCCTTTTGCAAACAGATTGCAGCAATGGAATTTTTGATTTCCATTTGTCCGTTGCTCCAAGGTCAGGGAATAGAATGATGTCCCGACCTCCCAATACCTTGACAGCGATTTGGTTGAGACAGCCATGCATACCTCCAGTTGCCAGCCAGATGAAATTGGGGATGAAATGGGATGCGATTATGGCAGTTTTTTCACTCTCGACAATAGCGACCGACATTGTGGGATGCTGTGCCAGCAAATGCTCACCAAAGAAACATTGGCACAAGTTGAAATCTGGAAGATGAAGAAAAGCATGCGCCCATCCAACATAAGAACGTGGCTCTTTCACACGATGTCCGTCTTTGGGATTATATAGCATGACCTTGCCAGTCCTCACCTTATCATCCTTGTCAACTTGCCAATAAATGGTTGAGCCTCCCCACTTATAGGATGTTCCGACATGATACATCTTCATCAGCCTTTCTGTCTCTTGTTCACCAAAGACCTTGGAAAGGTACTGGTATAACGGATTGATTCCGTAATGAGACAAGGAACGCTCCATAATAGCGTTGGCGATATAGAAAATAGGCTTTTCTACGACTTTCGGTTGGATATTCCTTCTTGTCGGATATGGCAATTTGTCCTTAGACAGAAAGTCTGGATGCTCACGGAAATAGTCTTTAGGAGTATAGTGATACCCACAACTATGCTCATGGTCGCATTTGCCTACATTGTCAGGGAAGGATACTTCCCCCTCATCATCTATGTATCTTGTGAAACAACGCTTGCGCTCACAATTCGGGCATGTGTAACGATTACCCAATCTGTATTTCTCCAAGTGAAATCTATACTCGTTCATCATCGTAACTGAAATGAATTATTGGTGAATTTCAGCTTTCAGTTCTTTCATGTTTTCAGTTACGCACTTGTCAACTGAAAAACTGAAACAAATGAATACTGAAAACAGGTTGGTTTATGTTTCAGTTGCCTGTCCTGTTTGGAACTTTACTTTTTCGTAAAATCCTTTCTTTGCCTTTGTGATTAGTCCAGACTTCATAAGCTCCTTTATATAGTTCATCACAGTACGGTCTGTAACATGCAGATTCTCCATTCCTGTTTTTATGGCTGTTTTTGTGTCAAAACTGTCTTCCAACAGATACAGCAACTCCTTGGACATAGAATCACAGGTATCTTCAGCAACAAAGGCTCGGCAGCGTTGATAACAATTCTCACAGTATTCATTGAGTCGTAATGCTCCTTCTATGGAATCCACATCAATACTTTGCAGATGGCTCTCGCCACAGGCGTATCTTAGAGCTTGGAGCAATAAGGCAATGCGTGCGACATGGGTATTGTGCTTCATCACCCTCGTTTCAACATCTTCATCGTCTTCTATGGCATTGATGGCATCCACATTTCTGTTCCACCAACCAAAGAAAAGGGAATGTGCGTCCTTGTCCATATAAAGGATATTTGGACAACATTCATTTGTGTCATTACACCTTGCATAGTCAAGTCCAAAGATTTTCCCGATGATGTCAGCCCATTTTCTTGAAGCCTCGCTCTGGCGCACATGGCCGTCTTCCTCATCCAGCCAGTGTGGAACTTTCTTGGATTTGGGATATACAACCAGAATACGGTCAAGAAAACCTGTATCCATGAATTTGGAAGCCATCAGTTCCTTCATTCGTTTGGTCTGTGTTGTACCGATGATGTTGACACATGGCTCTTCTACACGTTGTGGGCGGTCATTCTTGACACGTGTGTTCTCCAAGTGGCATCCGCTCCAGATGGAAAGTAGGCGTTCAAGCATGGGATTTTTCCCATACCTGTCTGTATTGGCAAGCAGTCCGAGAATTTCATCATAGTTGATGGCTATGCCACGCAAGTTGTTGTAATGCTCCAATACCAGAGCCTCCAATGTAAAGTCATCCAATGTGACCCTTTCCAGAATAGGCTTCTTCATTTCCTTGCTTCCGCTTTCCTTTGTTGCACATGCTGCCTCATATAGGTCAAGTTCATAGCAAAACTTGTCAAACAGCTTTCGTTCATACTCCCGAATTGGCTTGTATGCAAGCTGTAATGGTGGAGTTTTGCCCATGCCAGGTCTGCCAACCAATATGATATAAAGGGCGGCATTCGTGTCCCAATCCTGCTTAACGTGAATACGATAGGTATTGCCAAGAGCCGCTGATGCTGCCGACAGCATGGACATGGCGACATAATCCACCTTGAAATTGCCGTGCACCACCATGTCTATGATGATGGACTGCATTTTTTGTGGAAATACCTCAAGAGGGAAGCCTGAGTCCGCTAAAGACTCGGCTTCCATGTTGATTTTGTTGCAGAGTTCAAGCGCATCCATGACATTACCAGTTTAAGGGTTTCGGCTTGCGCTTGTTTCCTGCAAGAATGGCTGCATTCTCCTCCTCTGCTGTGAGAGGTACAGGATTCTTGCGGTTAGTCTCCAGCCACTTGTCAAGTTCATCTTGATAAAGGCAGTAACGCTTGCCCGGCTTGGTGGCAGGAATGCTGCCGTTTCCAAGTTTCATGTAGAGAGTTGCCATCGGCATCTTTAGGTATACCGATGCTTCCTCCACACTCATAGGTATGTGCGTATTAGCCTTGTGTGGCTTGTTCTGTGATTGCAGACTGATGATCATCTGCTTCATGCCCACCACTTCGTCCCGAAGCTGGGCAACGACCATTGGAAGGTCGTTGAAAGTTAATTCCTTTGTCATATACAAGTTGTTCTAAAAAAACTGGGACAAAGGAACAGAATGATGCTTCCGTTACTGAGGTTCGTGACAGTCATTTGTCATTCACGAAGGAATAACTCTAACAATGGGGATTATTCGGGAGTTTTCTCTGTCACATCATGGAAATCATGTCTACCATTGTCTGGCTCAACAATCGGAATGACATCATTGGAACATGGCGCTTTCAGGTTCTTCAATGTGCTGTAGTCCAAGCCTTCAAACGCTTTGGGAAACAAAGCCTTGATAAAGGCTATTCGCATTGCCATTGTGTAATCACGCTTACCCAAACGTTCTGCGATATTCCACACGAAGTGCCTTAAAGGAATATTCTCAACCGTCTCCTTGAAACGGTTTATTGCTATCGGGGTATAGTTGGTGTCGTTGCTCCATTCCTTGACAGCCTCAATTACCTTGTACAAATCTTCCTCATACAGAAACCTTGACATGGTACGATGTACATAGTCAAGTACGGCTCTCGTTCGTTTTTCCTTTATCTCCTGTGCTTCTTTTTCTTGTGCCTCTACACACTTGGCATAGTCCTCATGACTGTATTGTACTGACTCTGTTTGTGGTAATGTTTGCTTTGGCTGTTCTTGTTCCGTTGCTGGCTCTGCTTCTACAACGTTTTTCTTTGTCTTGCTGTTGCTACCAATGGTCATCAGTTCATAGGGATAATTCACCATGGAAATGAATATCGCCCAAAGCAGGATGTTGCTCCCTACAAAGATGATTGACTCGACAAACAGACTTTGGTGAAAGTCATTGCCTACATACATAGCCACGACAAGAGAGATGGCGAGAATTGCAGTACCAACAAAAGCGTAGATGGTACAATCTGAAGTTGTCTTGTTTTCTATCATTATTGTATTCGTTTTATTGTTATTCGTTCAAAAACTTCCACAAAGTTAGATGCAGAAGCATGTAAAAACAGCATTTACGTTCTCTGGCACTCTTTCTTTTACGCTTTATTAGCGTTCTAATATGATTTCATACTCTGAATCATACTTGAAACAGCTCGTTAGTGCCAGTTGTTGCTGATTACTGGCTACAAAGGTAAGGATGAAGAAAAGGGATATTTGCAGTTCCTCTTTAATATCAACAGAAATTGGAATGTATTTGTCGAATTGGTTCTATCCACGACAGCAAATAGAACCAACAAAATGAGAAAAGGACTATTGGAACACTATCATTCCAACAGTCCTTTTCTGCGTGTTATTGTCAAATGGTTACTTCTTCAAGGTGATACAGCCAACCGAAGCACGCTTCTGGGCATCGGAAATCTTGGCATACACCTCTGTTGTTGCCACATTCTTGTGACCGAGATAACGCTGCACAACCGCAATACTTGTTCCTGCGTCCAACTGGAGACAGGCAAAGCTGTGGCGTGAGCAATGATAGGAGATATGCTTGGTGATCCCTGCATCTTTCAGCCAATTTTTCAGCGGTGCCTGTGTCATGGAGTCTTTGAAATCAGGGAACACCTTACCTCGTTTATCTGGTGAATAGCCTATCAGTTCCAAGGCTTCCTCACTGATTGGGTTATGCACGATGTCCTTTGTCTTCTGCATTCGTGTGGTGACATACATCACACCATCGCTGCCGTATGGCTGTATCTCCTCCCAAGTGAGCTTCTTGATGTCGCTCTTTCTCAAAGCCGTTAGGCAAGAGAACAGGAAGGCTCGCTTCAAGGCAGGAGCAGAGCAAGGTGTAGATGCCAAGCGGATAACCTCGTCTTGTGAAAGATGCTCCTTGTCAGTCGGGATTGTCTCGATACGCTCCAAGAAACCGTTCGGGTTCTCCTTTATCTTGCGGTCACGATAGGCAGTGTGGATTGAAGCACGGAAAGTTGACCAGTAGTTGGCTGCTGAGTTGATATGTAGTTTTCTGTTCTTATGCAGTCCCTGTGGCGCTGTCAGCAGATACTCCCGAAATCTGTTGCACAAGTCCACGTTTATCTCCCCGAAGGTACACTTGCCTTGCGTGAAGGAACGAAAGTGCATATAAACGTGTTGCCACTTAGAGTTCTTCTTGTCTGCCAGTTTCTTGAAATAGGCAAGGAAATCGCCTTTCATCTTCTCCTTGTCGAAGAAATCGTAACGCTCGTTGACGATAGCCTCGAAGCGACGGCAGCGTATCGCCTCGGCTCTTGCCGTAAGATTGAGGTTGTACTTCTGTTCCGTCTGGTTCTTTGGCTTGGCATAGATGTAGATGCCAAGCGACTCATGGCGGATGACTTTCATCGTGCTCTCGTCACGATAGCCTGGATAATAGTCAAGATAATAGGACAGCATGCTTCCGTCCTTGATTTTACGTGTACGCAATGATACGGTCTTGCAAATGTTGCTCATAACTGATATGTATTATTGATGAATATTCATGGTGAAGTGTCTCTTCACGGCTGCAAAGGAATAAAATGATGCATCCGTGACTCCAATTATTCATAGTAACTGATGGATAATACTGAAATCACTTGCTTTCACAGTCCTTTAGCAGCCCTTTCTGCCATTGCACGTTCCACATCCGTCTTCAAAAGCAGGTTTTTTACGCCCACTTTTACCTTGCTGATATGGTGAACTTTCACTATATGGCAGATATTGGCACTTGTAAGACCATACAACTGCTGTACTTGTTCTGTAGTATAATAGCTGTCATCGCTCATTAAGTCAGTCCTGCGCAGTTCTTCAAGATGCTCCTTTGAGTAATAGGTACGACCGTACTCACGTTTAGTGGGTATCTTATGGCGATATGCATATGCCCTAAGTGCCGACTTGCTCATGTTGAAAACATTATCCACATCATCAGCTGTCACCCATTCCTTGATGCTGTGGATGTCAACGGCAGTACCGAAAAACTCATCAATATGCCGTTTGCTGTAATAGTTCTTGCCAGCAATACGACACATTGGTATCTGGTTGCGTTTGGCGGAGGTGTAGAGCCAAGACTTCTTGACCTTATAAATGGACATAACTTCCTCACCAGAATAATAGTCAAGCACCTCATTCTCCTCTTTCCCTTTTGTTGATTCCTGGTTTTGTGTTGGCTTTTCTGTTTTTGCCTTTTTACTGAGCTTGCTCTTGCTGACAGGAACCACACGCTTGTAGGGATGACCCTCAAACATCTTCTCTATATCAGCCTTTCTTACGAATGCCATTCGGCTGCTCAATCTTGATGCCTTCAACTTGCCGTTAGCCACAAGTTTGTAGATATACTGTCGGGTGCATCCCATCAGAATGGCAGCTTTGGAGAAAGTAAGATACTCCTGATGTTGCAGATCCATGATTGGCTCAATACCGTTAATCAAGTCCTGCTGTCTTTTCTTCCTAAGACGTTTTGCCTCTGCCTGACATTCCTCGGAACAGTATTTCTGCATACCGCTTCTTGGCACGAATGTTTTGCCACAAAATTCACATTTTCTTGTCGGTCTCATACTCTTTGATATTGTTATGTTCTACATAATTTGAGTATTCCACCGATGGAGTAAACGGAAGTGAACCATTGACAACCTTTGTCAACCCAGTCCACGATATAACGCTTTTTGTCTATCAGCTTCAAATCTGTCCTTCATCGTAACCACTTGTAAACCCTTGTCAACTACGTTCACGATATGACAAAATAAAAGCTCCGCAAATTCTCCACGGTAGAAATACGCTGCAAAAATATGTGGAAAATCGGGAACTGCCAAAAAGCACTCAGAAAGTGTTAAAAATCAAAGAGTATTGAAAATCAAGGATTTATGTTTAGTCAGTCATAGTAAGTTATGGTTAGTTATAAGGCTCTAAATACAACAACAAGATTGTTGAATTTAGAAGGTTACACGAACACCCATTGTGATGGTACGAGGATTAGGATAAGCACCCATATCCAAACCATTATCACGGTCTACGTTGGCATCACTGAAAGAAGCACCTGCTGGGTCAATACCCTTATAACCTGTGATGGTGAAGAGGTTCTGAGCTGAGAGTGAAAGACGGATGTCTGCCAATTTGGTTACGCTGCGTGGGAATGTATAAGCTACGCTGATATTTTCACAACGGAAGTAGTCGGCATTCTCGAGCCACTTGTCTGAATTACCATAGTTCTTGTTCTCTGCACCGATGGTAGGCATTGTTACACCTATATTACTGAAGTGATCCTTGTCTGTAACGAATCTTGAAGCACCAACCTCTGCATTCATTGCGAAACGTACGATATTCAAACGTTTTGCACCGAAGGCTGCATTGCAGAACATGTTGAAGTCCCAGTTCTTATAGGTAATGGTATTGTTCCAACCTAATGTGACATCAGGATTTGAGCGACCCAATACGAAACGGTCTGTACCTGCATTTGGAGAAGCAGTCTTGGTTCCGTCTGCTGCATAATACATGTCTACATACTGTCCCTTGTCGTTCTTTTCTACTCCAGCCCACTTGAATCCGTAGAATGTACCGATAGCTTCACCTTCCTTGATGATAGTACATGGGTCAACAGTACCAGGAGCTGGCTTCTCACCATAAATGATAGGTTCATCGGCTGTCATCTTGGTTACCTTGTTTTTGATGTAGCTGGCATTTAGTGTAGATGACCATGACCAATCCTTGGTCTGGATAATCTGACCATTGATGGTTACGTCAACACCCTTGTTGTTTACCTCGCCGGCATTTACCCAATATTGGGTTGCACCCAAGTAGCCTGGAGCTGCAGTCTGCAAAAGGGCATCCTTGGTGGTCTTGTTGAAGTAGTCGAAACTGATGCTCAAACGGTTACCGAAGAAACCGAGGTCAACACCGAGGTCAAACTGGTGAACCTTCTCCCAGGTCAGGTCTGGTGTAGCAAAACTGTTTGCCCAGTAACCTGTATAAGACTGGTTTGTTCCGTATGAGAAACCTGTTGATTCCAAAGTTCCAAGAGTAGAATAAGGAGCGATGTCCTGATTACCGATGATACCATAGCTGGCACGGATCTTCATGTAGTCTACTGCATTTCTGATAGGCTCCCAGAACTTTTCGTTAGAAACAGTCCAAGCACCTGCGATAGATGGGAAGTAACCCCACTTCTTGTTGGTGAAACGGCTGGAACCATCGGCACGGAATGTACCGGTCAGCATGTAGCGGTCGGCATAGTTGTACATGACGCGGGCAACGCCAGAGAGCATGGTCCACTTGCTGTAACCATTAGTCGGATTCTTGGAAGCTGCATCCTGGATATTCCAGTAACCTAACTGCTCGTGGGCAATACCGGTACCGGTCATTTGCATTTTGCGAACCTCGTTAGAAGAAACTTCCCATACACCGGTAGCTGTCAATGCGTGCTCGCCCCACTTGCCCATGTAAGTCAAATTGTTGGTAGACTGTAAAGCGGTTACTGCAGCATCGCCATTTGTCATGGAGTTACCTGAAACATTTACTCTGGTTGAAGTGAAGTTGTACCACTTATAATCATTATAGTCGATACCATTTGTGGTGGTGAATGTCAAGCCTTTGAGAAGTTTGAACTTCAGGTCAATGTGACCGGTTACCATGGTACGCTTGCGGTCGTTGTCGCCATCATGGAGAATACCGTAAGGGTTGTTCTGAATACAGTTGTAAGGATCCACATTGTAGTTGCCGTTAGGTGCCATCATTTCCATCGTTGGAGAGTAGTTCAATCCTACCCAGATAGGGTTAGACTGGTTCTGCGCAAAACCTGCACCAGAGTTGTCGGTCTGAGCAAGGTTGATATCTGTGGTCATCTCTAACCAGTCGAAAATCTTATTGTGCATGTTAGCCTTGATAGCGTAACGTCTTGATTTTGTATCTGTGATAACACCCTTCTGGTCCATGTAGTTGGCAGAGAAGTAGGTCTGAGTCTTCTCATTGCCCTGAGAAACTGCTACCTTATAGTTCTGGGTGATTCCAGTCTGGAGCAACTCGTCCATCCAGTCGATACCTGGTTTGGTTCCGTCAAGATAACCTTGCATGGCACTCTTGGCTACACCCTTGTAGTCAATCAAAGCCTGTGCATATTCTTTGGTTCCCATTACCTCTGGAATGTGGTAAGCGTTAGATATACCGAAACTTGCATCGAATGTTACCTGGGTAGCACCGGCAGAACCGCTCTTGGTTTGTACCATAACAACACCATTGGCACCGCGGGCACCATAGATGGCGGTAGAAGAAGCATCCTTCAAAACCTGGATGCTTTGGATATCTTCAGGGCTGATACCCTCAAGACCTGTCTCGCGAACGATACCGTCTACTACGTAGAGAGGGTCGTTGCTCTTGTTTACAGAGCTTGTACCACGTACACGAATCTTCATGGCTCCACCAGGAACACCGCTTGACATTACCTGCACACCAGACATACGTCCGTTGAGGGCATCCTCAACACGTGCAACAGGCTGGTCCTTGAAATTCTTGCTGTCCAAAACTGCCACAGAACCTGCCAAGTCAGCCTTCTTTACTGTACCGTAACCGATGACTACGGTCTCTTCAAGCATGTTGGCATCATCCTGCAAAGTGATGTTGAGCGGACTACCGCTCCATGTGAGGGTCTGTGATTTGTAACCCACATAAGTGATGGTAAGTTTGGCACCCTTTTCGATGTTGTTGAGGGCGAAGTTACCATCCAGGTCAGTTACGGTTCCACCGGTCTTACCTTCGATTCTGATGGTAGCGCCGATGATAGGTTCTCCGGTAGCGTCTTTAACAGTACCTGTACATGAGTTTTGCTGCTGGGTAGCTGTAGCAATGGTAGAATTGCTTTGAGCAGCCAATGCAGAAACAGTGCAAAGAGGTGACATCGCACCTAAAAGCGCTGCAAAATACAAATTTGCTCTTTTGTTCATAGGGCTATTATTTATTGTTAGTTATAAAATTTTTCGTACTTCTTTCTAGTTATTAGAATGCTGAAACAGAGTTTATACAAGGGCATCCCTTTGCATCGTCGATTACGATGCGGATGCCACTTGTTGTAATCTTATCGAAGCGAAGTATTCGCTTGTAGCCGATAGTGGTAGTCTCTTCCTTAGGGTCGAGCCTTACCCAGTTCTTGCCTTGTCGGTAATAGATTGAGAAGGCTTTTACGCGCTGCCCCAGAGGTATGTATTCCTGGAGCATGAGGCGTGTGATAGATTTTGGTTTTCCGAGTTGAAACTCGATATAGGCATCTTTTTTCTTTTTAGAAGCCCAGAAGGTGTCATACTGGCCGTCTGTGATATTCTTGCCAATGTGCTTGCCTTGCTGACTGTCTACTTTAGGTATGATGCCTTTCAGTAGATTGACTGATAATTCTTGTCGGATTTTCTTGTGGAAGTTTACTGCATTTGCAGAGTCGATAGGGTGGATGAGTCCATCCTTGTCTACCGGGAAGTTGAGTAACATGGTAGCGTTGTGTCCTACACTCTTGTAGTAGAGATTGCACAGGTCTTCAACGGTTTTTACCTTACTGTCTTCTTTCTCATGGTAGAACCATCCCGGGCGGATAGAGACATCGCACTCAGCTGGTGTCCACTGGTCGCCGTCTTCCCATCCAAACTGCAACTGTTTGTAGTCTTTGAAGCCTGGATAGACGGTGTCGGATGGTATTGTAGACCAGCAGGTTTCGCCTGCAAATCCATTTTCATTTCCTACCCATCGGCATCCCGGCCCGCCATCACCGAAAATAGTGGCATTGGGTTGTAAACTGTCAACAATTTCGAAAATCCTAGGGAAATTGTAGTAGTTCCTTCTGTCGATGGTTCTGCTTTCTTCGGCACCTCCGTACCAGCCGTCTCCTCCGTTGGCTCCGTCAAACCATACTTCGAAAAGTTCGCCGTAGTTGCTCAGAAGTTCCTTGAGCTGGCGCTGGTAGAGCTTCAGGTAGTAGGGAGAACCGTAGCTTGCCTGGTGTCTGTCCCAAGGCGAGAGGTAAACTCCGAATTTCAAACCGTATTTCTTGCATGCTTGGGAGAGTTCTCCTACCACATCACCTTCACCATTCTTATAAGGTGTGTTGCGGATGCAGTAATCTGTGGTGCGTGTAGGCCAGAGGCAGAAGCCGTCGTGATGTTTGGCAGTAATGATGACTCCTTTCATGCCCGCAGCAACCAGGGTTCTTGCCCATTGTTCGCAATCCAGTTTTTTAGGATTGAAGGTCTTTACATCCGAATTTCCGTATCCCCATTCCTTATCATTGAAGGTGTTGAGGCCGAAATGGATAAAAGCATAGGTTTCCAGTTTCTGCCATGCCATCTGCTTGGCGGTTGGCACAGGTTGGATGGGATCTACCTGGCTGTAGTTGCGCTGGGCGGCAGCTGTTATGGCTGCCAGCCCCAGGCATAGTGCAACAAGAAGAGACTTCTTCATACTTAAAATAGGTTTTGTATTGGTTGTTTAAATTCCTTATTTGTCGATGTTCTCATTCAGAAGCCGGTATCTTGCCATCAGACAGGCTCCCGTGATTCCTGCAAGACCTTTCAGACTTGAGGTAACGATTTTAGAATCCTCATTCATGATGTTGAGAGAGAATTTCTTGATACCCATCTTTACCGGTAGCGTGAGGTAGTCGCCTGTAACCGACATTTCTCCTCCGATGACCAGCATTTCTGGGTTGAAGATGTTGATGACTCCTGCCAGCTGCTTGCCAAGTTCATCTGCTATGCGCTGCAGTGTGGCAAGACTCAGTACATCTTCCTTTGCTATGGCGTCCAGGATATCCTGGAGTGATAGGTCTTCATTCTTTTTCAGAACTCTTTCAGAGAGGATGGAAGTCTTTCCTTCCTTTATCTTCTCGATGAGTTTCCTTTTGAGTGCTCTGCCCGAAACCTCTGTTTCTATGCAACCTATCTTGCCGCAGTGGCAGATGATGTTGTTGTTGTAGGCAGTCATGTGACCGAATTCGCCAGAATATCCCGACTTTCCGTAATAGAGTTTGCCGTCGATGATGATTCCGATTCCGATGCCCCAGCATACGTTCACGAAGATGGCGTCTTTCAGGCCTTTGCACTGTCCCTTAATCAACTCAGCGAAAGCCATGCTCCGGGTATCGTTCTCGATACATACAGGTAGCTGTATGAGCTGGGTCAACTTGTCGGCCAATGATTCTTTCAGGAAGGTGAACATGTTGTAGGCATTTCCCTGTACAGGATTCACGCGCTCAGCCACGTTCACGCAAACTTGAAGTATTTCTTCTCTTGAAACAGGAAGGCTTCCGATAAACTCATTGATGATTCTGCTTATCTCTTCCAGGTTTTCAGGAGAATTCTCATATACGTAAGGCACTCTTGTTTTTTCGGTAATCAGATTGCCTGCGAAGTCGCTTGCTGCAAGTGCCAGGCAGTTCATCTCAGGATTGACGCCGATGAAGTAGCCTGCTGTTGGAACGAGGTCGTAAACCATCGGGATGCGTCCCGAAGAATTGTCTTTTTTTCCAATCTCTCTGGCGAGTCCTTCTTTTATCAACTCGTTGAGGGCACTTGTTGTTGTCGGTAAGCTAACTCCGATAGCCTTCGACATCTCTGGGATGGTGGAGGCTCCGTGAGAGATAAACTGCTCCAGGAGTTTGCCCTGAACTGAGGGCTTTTTGTTTATCTTTCTAAGATATTTTATTAAGTCAGCTTTCATAACTAATATTTTTTATTTGCAAAGATAAGGTTTTTCTGTATAGGTACAATATTTTTGATGTTAATAAAACTTAAACAGCGAAAAATAGTATACTTTTCGTCGTTTTCGGACATTCTGTTTTCTTCTATACCTTATTATATATATAGAGAGGTTGGATGCGTAAGTGCACAAAAGGGGGGTTACACTTAATCGGTGTCAGATGCGAACAAAGTACAGGTATTTCAGCCGTAAGGAGACTTAAAGTATAAAAAATGTTTCTGTTTTAGAAATATTAACGCTATTTTCATTGCAGTGTTTGATAAAACTAGTAACTTTGCAAAATAAAATATTTTAGTAACGAGCTGAGCGTTAATAAAGAATTTAATAAATAGAAGTTTGTATCGCTCATCGTTATTTTTCGATTTTAACCTATTAATTAAAAGAAGTATGGAATACGATGTAAAGTCTTTAGTGATTGGCTTGGATTTGGGTGGAACCAATTCCGTTTTCGGCATCGTTGATGGGGACGGAGAAATAATAGCTACAACCTCAATCAAGACCCAGACATTCCAAAGCGTGGAACAATACGTAGAGGAGTCGGTAAAAGCTGTGATGCAGATAGTAGAACAGGTAGGTGGTATGGAGAAAATTCGTGCCATGGGCATCGGTGCTCCTTGTGGTAACTATTACAAGGGGACCATTGAAAATGCAGCAAACCTGGTATGGGCTAAGGGTATTGTACCGCTGGCTGACATGTTTGCAGAGAAACTGGGCATTCCGGTTGCTATTACCAATGATGCAAATGCGGCTGCTATGGGAGAAATGAAATATGGTGCTGCGGTTGGCATGAAAAACTTCGTAGAACTCACTCTCGGAACAGGCGTAGGATCGGGTATTGTGGCTAACGGGCAGCTGATTTATGGTTGCGACGGTTTCGCCGGTGAGTTGGGACACATGGTGGTGGATCCTGACGGAAGACCATGCGGCTGTGGCAGAAAGGGCTGTCTGGAAACCTACTGCTCGGCTACAGGTGTGGTCCGTACTACCTTGGCCATGCTCGAAGCATCAACTGGGGCAACTGAACTGAGAAATATTCCAAGGGAAGAAATTACATCTTATGCAGTTTATAAGGCAGCCATGGCAGGAGATACACTGGCACAGGAAGTGTTCAGACAAACCGGTACAAGAATCGGCAAGGCCTGTGCAGAGATAGCTACCTTTCTGAGCCCGGAGGCTTTTATCTTCTTCGGAGGATTGGCACAGGCTGGCGATCTGCTCTTCCGTCCTATTGAAGAAGCATATAACGAGCATGTGCTCTCATTATATAAAGGTAAGGCTAAGTTCCTGATGAGCGGACTGGATGGTGCCAAGGCTGCCATCCTGGGTGCTGCAGCAATGGCATCTGAACTCTAATCCGTCATTTTAAAAAAGAAAATATAACATAACCGATTTAAATATAGATAAAGATATGAGACTCAATCTTAGTTCACAAATCGTACTCAATAAAGTACCTGTAGAGTTCTACAGGCCAAAGACGACTGTAGAATATTCTGAAATCTCCAGAATGGAGAAGATTCATACAGATATCTTTGCCTCTATGGCAGAAGGTGCCAGTCATGTAGCTGATAAAATAGAAGCTGGTATCAAGGCAGCACAGCAGGAAGGCAAATTCTATGTGATGGCGCTGGGTTCCGGTTCTTCTCTCTATTCTGTATACGATGAACTCGTTCGCCGTTACAACGAGAAGACCCTGAGCTTCCGCAATGTTGTTGTATTCAATGCATACGAATATTATCCGCTCCAGAAGGACAGTTCTCTCCGTACCATCAACCAGTTGAAGGAGCGTTTCCTTGATCATGTGGATGTGGCTGAGCAGAACATCTTTACACTGGATGGTTTTGTGGCACAGGATGCCGTACAGGACAGTTGTCGTCTTTATGAGCAGCGTATCAAGACCTTTGGCGGTCTCGATGTAGCCCTTATAGGTATAGGCCGTTCGGGTAATATTGCTGCCAATGAGCCAGGTTCGGGCATCCAGTCGATGACCCGTATTATCCTCATCGGCAATACTTCTCGCGAAGAGATGGAGAACAGCGAGCAGACCAAGGAAACCATTCCTCCATGTTCGCTCACCATGGGTATCGCTACCTTACTCTCTGCCAAGAGCATCTATCTGACAGCCTGGGGCGAAGAGAAGGCTGAGATTATGCAGAAGGTGGTGGAGAACTCTATCACAGATACCCTACCGGCATCCTTCCTTCAGACTCATCCGAATGCACATGTTGTCATCGACCTGGGTGCTGCTCACCATCTGACGCGTATCGAGCATCCATGGCTCGTAACTTCATGCCAGTGGAGTGATAAACTGGTGCGTTCGGCACTGGTATGGCTCTGCCAGAAACTCGGCAAGCCTATCCTGAAGTTGACCAATAAGGATTATAATGAGAACGGACTGAGTGAACTTCTGGCACTCTATGGCTCTGCCTACAATGCCAATATCAAGATTTTCAATGATTTGCAGCATACCATTACCGGATGGCCAGGTGGTAAGCCAAATGCCGATGATACCTATCGTCCGGAGCGTGCAACACCATTCCCAAAGAAGGTTATCGTATTCTCTCCACACCCAGACGATGATGTTATCTCTATGGGAGGAACCATCCGTCGACTGGTACAGCAGAACCACGATGTGCATGTAGCTTACGAAACATCAGGAAACATTGCTGTGGGTGATGAGGAAGTAACAAGATTCATGCACTTTATCAATGGTTTCAACCAACTCTTTGCTGACTCAAAGGATAGTATCATCTCTAATAAATATAAGGAAATCAAGACCTTCTTTGCCAAGAAGAAGGAGAGTGATTTCGATACAAGAGATATCCTGACCATCAAGGGACTGATTCGCCGTGGTGAGGCTCGTATCGCTTGTACCTATAATGATATTCCGCTTGACCATGTCCACTTCCTCGACCTGCCATTCTATGAGAGCGGCAAGATAGAAAAGTTACCAATGACCGAGAAGGATGTAGAGATAGTGAGAGCTCTGTTGCAGAAGGTGCAGCCACATCAGATTTATGTTGCCGGCGACCTTGCTGATCCTCACGGAACCCACAAGAAGTGTACTGATGCCGTTCTGGCAGCTATCGACGAAGAGAAGAAAGCGGGTGCAGAATGGTTGAAGGACTGTCGCATCTGGATGTATCGTGGTGCCTGGGCTGAATGGGAGATTGAGAATATCGAAATGTGTGTTCCATTGAGCCCTGAGGAGTTGCGGGCAAAGCGTAACTCTATCCTCAAGCATCAGTCGCAGATGGAGAGTGCTCCTTTCTTGGGTAATGATGAGCGCCTGTTCTGGCAGAGAGCCGAGGACCGTAACCGTGCTACTGCATCGCTCTACGACCAGTTGGGTCTGGCATGCTATGAGGCCATGGAGGCTTTCGTGGAGTACAAACCATTGTAATACTTTATTAATATATTTAATGTTATGGCAAAGTTCAATCGTTTATTAGGCTCGTTTATAGCCTGTGCAGCGATGCTGGGTGGTATCTCTACTCCGGCATCTGCTGCCGATATTAATATTATCCCGATACCGGTGAAGACTCAGGTACAGAAAGGGGAGTTCGTATTGCCACAGAAGGTGGTAATCGCTTACCAGACGGCTGAAGGCAGAAATATCGCCCAGTACATGGCAGACAAACTGAAGGCTTCTACAGGTTATGAGGTAACGGTAGGTGGAAAAAAGGGGAATATCTCTATACAGATTTCTCCTTCGCTGAAAATTGCCGAGGAAGGTTATCGCCTTACCGTAACCGCCAAGGGGGTTGTTATCAAGGCGAAGACCGCCAAGGGCGCCTTCTACGGTATGCAGAGTTTCATGCAGTTACTCCCTGCCCAGATAGAGAGCGCAACCCGGGTGGATGGAGTGAAATGGGTAGCACAATGCTGTGATATCCAGGATGCTCCACGCTTCGGCTACCGTGGATTCCATCTCGATCCATGCCGCCATTTCATTTCTGTCGAGAATGTGAAGAAGCAACTGGACCTGATGTCTATGTTCAAGGTGAACACCATGCACTTCCATCTGACGGAAGACCAGGGCTGGCGTATCGAAATCAAGAAATATCCTAAACTTACTTCTGTGGGCAGTATCCGTACCGAGGGCGATGGCTCTCTTTATGGCGGTTTCTATACCCAGGAGCAGATTAAGGAAATAGTGGATTATGCTGCCAAGCGCTATATTACCGTGATTCCGGAAATCGACCTTCCTGGTCACATGATGGCAGCTATCTCTGCTTATCCTTATCTTTCATGCAAAGGTGAGCAGTGGTCGTTGAGAACTGTTTGGGGGGTAGAGGATATCGTGATGTGTCCGGGCAAGGAAGATATGTTCCGCTTCCTGGATGACATCTTTAGTGAGATTGTTCCTCTCTTCCCAGGTAAGTACTTCCATATCGGTGGCGACGAGTGTCCGAAGACCAGTTGGAAAAACTGTCCTACCTGTCAGAAGCGTATTCAGACAGAGGGCTTGCAGGCTGAAGGAAAGCATTCGGCTGAGGAAAGACTGCAGAGCTACGTTATCAAGCGCATAGAGAAAATGCTGGAGAAGCGTGGCAGAAAGATTATCGGATGGGACGAGATTCTGGAAGGCGGATTGAGTGAGAATGCTACCGTGATGTCATGGCGTGGAACGGAAGGAGGTATCGAGGCTGCCATGCAGAAGCATGATGTCATCATGACGCCGGGCAGCGACGGTATGTATCTCGACTGGTATCAGGGCGACAGCAAGGTGGAGCCTGTAACCATTCCTAGTCCTCCTAGATATCTGGCTTCTACCTATAATTATAATCCGGTACCTGATACCATCAAGGCGTTGGGACTGGCTCATC
The DNA here is from genome assembly GCF_019127135.1 of Segatella copri. Taxonomy (GTDB): domain Bacteria; phylum Bacteroidota; class Bacteroidia; order Bacteroidales; family Bacteroidaceae; genus Prevotella. The sequence continues at coordinate 36,017 of NZ_JAHOEA010000021.1, forward strand.
ATATCCTGGGCGTTCAGTGTAACAACTGGTCGGAATATATGTATTCCAATGCCAAGATGGAGTATATGATGTATCCTCGTGCCATTGCTCTCTCTGAGATTGCATGGTCGCCAGTGAGCAGGAAAAACTTCAAGGATTTCTGCCGCCGACTGGATGCAAACAGTGTTCGTCTGGACGAGCGCCATATCCGTTATCATATCCCATTGCCTGAGCAGCCTTTCGGTTCTTGCGATAAGGTGGTCATTACTGGGGATACTGCAGTAACCTTTACCACCTCGCGTCCTATGAAGATGGTTTATACATTGGATGGAAGTACACCAACTCCTTCTTCTTCGGCTTATGCAGAGCCTATCAGGGTGAGTGGAAATGCCATCATCAAGATAGCTACCGTATTGCCTTCAGGCAAGATGAGCCGTATCAGAACCGTTGATGTTGAGAAGCAGACTTATGCTCCTGCTGTTAAGGTGGAGGGCGCAAAACCTGGGTTGCAGATGAAGCGCATTAAGGGCAACTATCTGAAGGTTGACCAGCTGGAATGGGCTGATGCTGCCTGGGAGTGTGCAAACATCGAGGGCTTGGAGCAGATGAAGATTCAGCAGAAGGATGATGCTGCTACCTTGCGCGGTGCCAATAATTATGCTGCCATCGCTGAGGGCTACATCAATATTCCGGAGGATGGTGTCTATTATCTCTCTTCCCGTCTGGAGCAGGTTTGGATAGATAACAAACTCATGATCAGCAACGAGGGGGATGTGAAGGCTGGTACCAATCATGATACTTCTGTAGCATTGGCTAAGGGATTGCATCCTTTCAAGGTGGTTTTCCTCAGCAATATCGTTGGCGGCTGGCCTTCATGGTGGAGCAGTCTCGGCATTGAAATGCGCAAGGACAGCGAACAGAAGTTTACACCAGTAGATAACTCTATGTTTTTCAGAAAATAATAAAACAGATATGAGCATCAGAAATATAGCAAATGTATCGCTTTGCCTCGCCTTGCTGTCTGTCAGCAATGGCGTGGCGGCTCAGAATGAGTCGCGCTGGCATAATGTGGATATCAACCAGCAGAACCGCGAACCTCGCCGTGCTGCTTTCTTTGCATACGAGACCCTCGACAAAGCACAGGGGTTTGATAAGAAGAAGTCGGCCAACTATCTTTCGATGGAAGGCATGTGGAAGTTTAACTTTGTGAAGGATCATAACAAGCGTCCTGCCAACTTCTTTTCAGCTAGCTATGACGATTCGGAGTGGAAGGATTTCCCTGTACCGGGGCTGTTCGAACTGAACGGTTATGGAGATGCTACTTATAAGAATGTAGGTTATGCCTGGGCTACCCAGTTTGACCCAAATCCTCCTTATATCAGCGAACTCAACAACTATACGGGTTCTTATCGTCGTACCTTCGAACTTCCTAAGGACTGGAAGGGCAAGGATGTCTATTTCCATGTAGGTTCGGCTACCAGCAACCTGACCCTTTGGGTGAACGGCAAGTATGTGGGATATAGTGAAGACAGCAAGGTGGCTGCCGAGTTTAATATCTCCAAGTATCTGAAGCCGGGCAAGAACCTGATAGCTATGCAGGTGATGCGCTGGTGCGACGGTTCTTATTTCGAGGATCAGGACTTCTGGCGCTTTACTGGTATAGCCCGTGAGGTTTATCTCTATGCACGTCCGAAACTTCATGCTGCCGATATCCGTCTTGATGCCGGTTTGATGAATAATTATCGGGATGGTATCCTGAACTATCAGGTAGCGCTGAAGGGTGGCAAGACTGATGTGACTGTTGCCTTGTGCGATAAGGATGGCAAGCAAATAGCATCGGCTACCGGAACTCAGGGTGTAATCAAAGTACCGAAGGTGAAGGCTTGGACTGCTGAGACACCTTATTTATATAAGGTATACATCTCTCTGAAGAATAAGCAGGGGGTAGCGGAGGTGATTCCGCAGAAGGTGGGCTTCCGCAATGTGGAAATCAAGAACGCCCAGTTGCTGGTGAACGGCAAGCCTGTACTGATTAAGGGTGCCAACCGGCATGAGATGGATCCGGATGGTGGATATGTGGTAAGTGTAGAGCGCATGATTCAGGATATCAGAATCATGAAACAGTTGAACATCAATGCGGTTCGTACCTGCCATTATCCTGACGATCCTCGCTGGTATGAACTCTGTGATGAATACGGACTGTATCTTACTGCTGAGGCTAACCTCGAATCTCATGGTATGGGATATGGGGAGAAATCACTTGCTAAGTTCCCTGAGTATCTCCAGACTCACATCGAGCGCAATGAAGGTAATGTGAAAAGTTTTATCAATCACCCTTCTATCATCGTATGGAGTTTGGGTAATGAGTGTGGTTACGGCATCAACTTCGAAAAGACCTATGACTGGGTGAAAGCGCTCGACAAGACCCGTCCTGTTCAGTATGAGCGTGGCGGTTATGACAGCAAGACCGATATTTACTGTCCGATGTATATCGACTACGAGGAGAGTGAGAAATATTGCAAGAGTGATGGTGTTAAACCGTACATCCAGTGCGAATATGCTCATGCCATGGGTAATTCGGAAGGTGGTTTCAAGGAATATTGGGACCTCATCCGTAAGTATCCTAAGTATCAGGGTGGCTATATCTGGGACTTCGTAGATCAGGGCATTCGTGACAAGAGTCCTGTCACCGGTAAGGAAATCTTTACTTATGGTGGAGATTACGGCCGCTATCCGGCAAGTGACTATAACTTCAACTGTAATGGTATCATTGCTCCAGACCGCCGTCTGAATCCTCATGCTTACGAGATTCAGTACTATCATCAGAATGTATGGATTAAGGACCTGGATGCTGTGAATGGTGCTTTCAAGGTTTACAACGAGAACTTCTTCAGGAATATCGATGACTTGAACCTGACAGCTACGGTTTATGCCAATGGTGTGAAACTGGCTACAGTTGAGATTCCTGAAACAAAGGGTATTGCTCCTCAGGCTACCAAACTGATCAAGAGTGATGAACTGAAGTATGCGGTGGCTGAGGCTGAATCGAAGCATGCAAAGGAGGAGATTGTTCTTAACTTTGCTTTTGCAAGCGATGGCACACAGCCGCTGGTAGACAAGGGCCAGGTGATGGCTCGTCAGCAGTTTATCATCAGTGATTATCAGTTTGCCAAACCGGCGGTTCCTGCTGTTGCTGCTGCACCAACCAAGAAGGGTAAGGTGCAGGAGACAAACAGTATGGAGGTGGAGGAAACCAACTCTTATGTGAAGGTCAGCGCACAGAGAATGTCTGTTACCATAGGCAAGAAGACGGGTATGATAGATTATCTCGATGTAGATGGTGAACCGATGTTGAAGTTCCGTGAGAGTATGACTCCGGAATTCTGGCGTGCTCCTACCGATAATGACTATGGAGCATCTCTGCAGAAGGAGATGAGAGTATGGAAGAACCCACAGATGACTCTGAAGTCTTTCGACAAAAATGTGAGTAAGGACAATGTGGTGCTGACAGCTCTCTTCGATATGCCTGAAGTGAAAGCTCAGCTGATGCTCCGCTATGACATCAGTGCTGCGGGCGAGGTGAATGTTACTCAGAAGATGACTACCGACAAGGAGGTTCAGGTTGCCGATCTGTTCAGATTCGGTCTGCAGTTGCAGATGCCTGCTACTTTCTCTAAGCTCGAGTATTATGGTAGAGGTCCTGAAGAAAACTACGTAGATCGTCATTCTTCTGCTTTTATCGGCAAGTACGAGTCTGACGTGAAGGATGAATATTATCCATATATCCGTCCGCAGGAGAGTGGTAACCATACCGATATCCGCTATTTCTCTATCTTTAATCCAACCACCGGCAAGGGGATTACCTTCGAGGGGTATGAACCTATGGAGTGCAGTGCCATCCCTTATCTGGTAGAGGATTTGGATTCTGGTATCGAGAAGACGCATGCATGGGGACAACACAGTGGTGATCTGGTGGATAAGGGACTCGTGCAGTTGCATATCCAGAAATGCCAGTATCCTTTGGGCTGCATCGACAGTTGGATGACCAAGCCTATGGAGAAGTATCGTCTCCATTATGCTGATCGTGAATTTACATTCAAAATAAAGGCAAAATAAAATTTCCGTTATAAAACTCAGATATATGCGGAAATACGGGTATAAGATTAAGTTCAAATAATAAAGTAACCCTAGTTTTAGGGTTGAGAGTTTGTTTTTAGGTTTGCCGCTTGAGGGGTCTTTGGGGCCTTTCAAGCGGCTTTTTGTTGTTTGTTTCAAAATGAAACGAATAATGTGTAATTTGCTTTCATTTTGTTCTGTATTTTAAAAAGAACTATGCAAAATAATAACTAAATGAAAAATCTAATACCAAAAAGTAAGTGATATTACAAAATATTAAGCAAAATGTCGTACCTTTGCACCAGAAAATAAACAAAATGTAAATTAATTAATAGGAGAGATTAACATGAAAAAGATTGAAGCAATCATCCGTAAGACTAAGTTTGAGGATGTAAAGGAAGCTTTGCTTGCCGCCGACATCGAGTGGTTCTCTTACTACGATGTAAGAGGAGAGGGCAAGATGAGACAGGCTCGAATCTATCGTGGTGTCATGTATGATACCAGCAGTATTGAGCGAGTGTTGCTGAATATTGTCGTGCGCGACAAGAACGTAGAGAAAACGATTAATGCCATCCAGGAGGCTGCCCGTACAGGCGAGATTGGTGATGGTCGAATCTTTGTAATTCCTGTAGAGGATACCATAAGAATCCGTACAGGTGAAAGAGGCGACATCGCTCTCTATAATGCTGAGCAGGAGAAATAAAATATTTAATGTTAAGTGTTTAATGTTAAATGTTAACTGAATTGGATGAATTAATAGTAAAATCGGAATGTTTGGGAGTTAGGTGAGAGTATCGAGTGCTAAGTGGACGTATGCTAACTTAACATTTAACATTCCTTCTTAAAAGGTAAAGATTATGAGTGTACAGGATTTAGGAATTTCAGTAGATACCGTATGGATGCTCTTGGCAGCCATGTTGGTCTTTTTCATGCAGCCGGGATTTGCCCTCTGCGAGGCGGGCTTTACCCGTAGTAAAAACACCGCGAACATCTTGTTTAAGAACTTTGTCGATTTCATGATTGGTTCTGTTCTTTTCTGGTTCGTAGGTTTCGGATTTATGTTTGGTAGTGATGGTGCCGGTTTCATCGGTATGCCTAACTTCGGTGATTTGTCTTTCTATACAAATGCAGCCGGTCTTCCTACTGAAGGCTTCCTGATGTTTGAAACCGTATTCTGCGCTACTAGTGCTACCATCGTTTCAGGTGCTATGGCAGAACGTACCAAGTTCTCCATGTATTGCATCTATTCATTCTTCATCTCATTGATTATCTACCCTGTAGAGGGTCACTGGACATGGGGTGGCGGTTGGCTTTGTAACAGCGAGGCAGGTTCGTTCATGATGAACACCTTCGGTGCAGCCTTCCATGATTTCGCAGGTTCTGCCATCGTACATAGTGTTGGTGGTGTACTTGCCTTGGTTGGTGCCATCTGCTTAGGTCCTCGTCTTGGTAAGTATCGCAACGGCAAGAGCACGGCTATCCCTGGTCACAACCTCATGGCTGCTGCCCTTGGTGTATTCATCCTCTGGTTCGGATGGTTCGGATTCAACCCTGGTTCTCAGCTCGCTGCTTCTGGTGAGGTTAACCGTGTTGCTATCAGTCACGTATTCCTGACAACCAACCTGGCTGCAGTTTGCGGTGGTTTGGGTACCATGTTCACATCTTGGATCAAGTATGGCAAGCCATCATTCTCATTGACATTGAATGGTATCTTGGCTGGTTTGGTAGCCATTACTGCTGGTTGCGATTTGGTTAGTCCATTGGGTTCAGCCATCATCGGTCTCTTGGCAGGTATCATCTTGGTATTCTCTATCGAGTTAATTGATACAAAGCTTCATATTGATGACCCTGTAGGTGCAAGTTCAGTACATGGTGTTTGTGGTATCTTCGGTACCTTGATGACTGGTCTCTTCGCCCTTGATGGTGGCGCCTTCTATGGTGGTGGCTTCGGATTCTTCGGTGCTCAGTGCTTCGGTATCCTCTGCATCGACCTTTGGGCAGCCGTAACAGGTATCATCCTCTTCTGGGGTATCAAGAAGATTGCTGGTCTCCGTGTTGATAAGCGAATCGAGGAAGAAGGTCTCGATATCTATGAGCATGGTGAGAGTTGCTACAACTAAAGATGCTTTCATATAGCGAGCGAGAGAGATTTTTCAGCAGAAGTTTTGGCGAGCAGAGTTATTATTAGTACCTTTGAATAAGGTACGCTGCATCTCAACAATATAAATAAATCGCAATTTATTTTGTATTGTCTTCGATTTGCAGTACCTTTGCTGCCGAAACTTTTAAAAACAAAAATGTATCACATAAAAAGGAGAGAATATGAAGAAGATTTTTGATATAAAGAAGATGGGTGCCTTTGCACTCGGTTTGGTTGCTTTTGCTCCTGCTGCTTCTGCGCAGGACAAGGTTGAAACTACCATCGCTGCAGATGTTGTAAACCAGTATTACTGGCGTGGTCAGTCACTGGGAGAAGTCTCTTTGCAGCCAACACTCGGTATTGGTTACAAGGGCTTGTCTCTGACAGCTTGGGGAAGTGTAGGTATCTCTAAGCCAGAGGATACTAAGGAGTTTGACCTTACCTTGGCTTATGAAACCGGTGGTTTCCATATCGGCGTAACCGATTACTGGTTCAACTCTCCTAACGAGAAGTATTTCGCCTATAAGGCACATGAAACTTCTCATGTGTTTGAGGCAAACGTAGGTTATGACTTTGGTCCAGTTGCCTTGAACTGGTACACCAACTTTGCAGGCAATGATGGATTAAATAAGGATGGTGACCGTGCTTATTCTTCATATGTTGAGGCTACAGCCCCATTCAAGTTGGGCGGTTGTGATTGGGCAGCAAGTATAGGCGCAGTTCCATTTGCAACATCTTTCTATGGTGATGCCAATGGTTTTGCAGTTACCAATGTTTCACTGAAAGCTACCAAGGATTTGAAGATTACAGATTCTTTCTCTGTTCCAGTCTTCGCTCAGGTAGCTGCTAACCCTAGCACCGAAAAAGCTTACCTGGTAGTAGGTTTTACCTTGCAGCCATAATAGGCTCTTAGGTTTTTCGATATAATCTTACGTTGGTAGGTTTAAGTTTTTATTTTTTTATTTTAAATGCCGATAGTTCCACCAAAGAGCTATCGGCATTTCTTTGTATGGTGTGGGGGTAGAAGGTTGTATATGATGTAAAATGTGCTCTAGAAACGCTTTATTTATCTTAAAATTGATTGTGTTTTACAGATTGTAATCAAATTGTGTGTTTTTCTTTTCAATTTATCATATATTTTAATCTAATATGTGTTGATATGTTATTGTTGTGATAAAGTGAAGACAAAATGCTACTATTCTTTTCTTTATTCTAACAAAAAGTTGTAATTTTGCACCCGAAACATAGCAAAAAGTAATTTTAAGCTTTGTTTTTGCTTGGTTTGCTTCTGAAACAATCGCTGGGACATGCCAAGATGAATAAGAGAGAATAATAGTTAAAAATAACCGTAAAAGAAAGGAAAAGATTTATGTGTGGAATCGTATCTATCTTCAATATTCAGGAGCAGACTCCTGAATTGCGACAGCAAGCGCTTCGTATGAGCCAGAAGATTCGTCATCGCGGACCAGACTGGAGTGGAATCTACTGTGGTGGTTCTGCTATCCTGGCACATGAGCGTCTGAGTATTGTAGACCCTGAAAGTGGTCGCCAACCTTTGTTTGCACCAGACAAAAAACAGGTGCTTGCCGTAAACGGTGAGATTTATAATCATCAGGACATCCGTGCTCGTTTTGCCGGCAAATACCAGTATCAGACCGGTTCCGACTGTGAGGTGATTCTTTCTCTCTATCGTGAGATGCGAGCAGATTCCGACTTTGATACCTTAATATATAAAGGTGAGGATGCGCTCCACGCCCGTATCTCCAAGATGCTTGAAGAGCTGAACGGTATTTTTGCCTTCGCTCTTTACGATGCCGAGCGTGATGAGTTCCTCATCGCTCGAGACCCGATCGGAGTCATTCCTCTTTATATCGGTTATGATAAAGATGGAAAGGTACTGGTGGCAAGTGAGTTGAAGGCTTTGGAAGGTCAGTGCGACCACTATGAGCCATTCCTCCCAGGTCATTATTATTATAGCAAGAACCCTGGCATGAAGCGTTACTATACACGCGATTGGTTTGAGTATGCTGCCATGCAGAAAAAATATCAGATTGATGATGCCAAGAAGGCTGAAGAACAGCTGAAGAATGCTGAACCTCAGGAGAAAGCGGCAGTGAAAGAGATTCATGATGCTTTGGAGGCTTCTGTCAAACGTCAGTTGATGAGTGATGTTCCTTATGGTGTTCTTCTCAGTGGTGGCCTTGATTCTTCAGTCATTTCAGCCGTAGCCGAGAAATATTCTTCTACCCGTGTGGAAAATGGGGGAGAGACCAAGGCTTATTGGCCACGTCTGCACTCCTTTGCCGTAGGTTTGAAGGGTGCGCCTGACTTGGCTAAGGCACGGTTGGTAGCCGAGCATATCGGAACCGTGCATCACGAAATCAACTATACCATTCAGGAAGGTCTGGATGCCATCCGTGATGTCATCTATTTCATCGAGACCTATGATGTAACCACTGTGCGTGCATCTACCCCGATGTATCTGCTGGCGAGAGTGATCCGCAGCATGGGTATCAAGATGGTGCTTTCGGGCGAGGGTGCCGACGAGGTATTCGGAGGTTATCTCTACTTCCATAAAGCTCCGGATGCCAAAGCATTCCATGAGGAAACCGTACGAAAGTTGGGTAAACTCTATCTCTACGATTGTCTGAGAGCCAACAAGAGTTTGGCTGCATGGGGCATCGAGGGCCGTGTGCCTTTCCTCGACAAGGAGTTTCTGGATGTAGCGATGGGTATGAACCCGGTTTTGAAGATGTGTCCGGATAAGACCATCGAGAAAAAGGTGGTTCGTGAGGCTTTTGCCGATTTGCTTCCTGAAGAAGTGGCATGGCGACAGAAGGAACAGTTCTCAGATGGTGTGGGCTATTCATGGATTGATACCCTGAAGCAGATTACTGCATCTGCCGTTAGCGATGAGCAGATGGCGCATGCTGCTGAGCGATTCCCTATCAACCCTCCACAGAATAAGGAGGAGTATTATTATCGTTCTATCTTCGCCGAGCATTTCCCAAGCGACAGCGCTGCCAAGAGCGTACCTAGTGTGCCTAGCGTAGCATGTTCTACAGCCGAAGCCCTTGCCTGGGATGCCTCATTCAAAAACCAGAACGACCCTAGCGGCAGAGCCGTGGCGGGAGTTCATGAACAGGCGTATAAATAATATACTGAACTTTCGCATGTAGGGAAGTTAAGTGAAGTTAGGGAAGTTAGAGGGAAGTTAAGGGACAAATGTCCTACGTTTTACGAAAGAAGACTATTGTCTCTTCACTTCTCGAACGACCGTAGGGAGTGATAACTTCTTTAACTTCAATCAATTCCCTCACTTGCGAAACTTGAATCAATAATAAAAATAGTTAGAAATAACCGATATAAAACGAACAAGAAATGGAAAAAGGATTGTACAGTTCTGCCTATGAACACGATGCGTGTGGCGTAGGTATGGTGGTGAATATCCACGGTAACAAGAGTCATGAGCTGGTCGATAACGCCTTGAAGGTACTCGAGAACATGCGTCATCGTGGTGCAGAGGGTGCCGATAACAAGACGGGTGATGGTGCCGGTATCATGCTCCAGATTCCACATGAGTTTATTCTTCTTCAGGGTATCCCAGTGCCAGAAAAAGGTAAATATGGTACGGGTCTCGTCTTCTTGCCTAAGGATGAGAAGAAACAGCAGGATATTCTCTCTATCATGATTGAGGAAATTGAACGCGAGGGATTGCAGCTGATGCATCTCCGCAATGTGCCTACTAACCCTGATTGTCTGGGTGAGGCTGCTTTGAGTAACGAACCAGCTATCAAACAGGTGTTTATCACAGGTGTTACAGATGATAAGGTGCCTGTCTTTGAGCGCATCCTCTATCTTATCCGTAAACGTATTGAGAAACGTGTCAGCGATCCTGATTTCTATATTTGTTCGTTGTCTAATTCGAACATCGTATATAAGGGTATGTTGAGCAGCCTCCAGTTGCGCCAATATTATCCTGACTTGACCAATAATTATTTCACAAGCGGTCTGGCTCTGGTCCACTCCCGCTTCTCTACCAACACCTTCCCGACATGGAGTCTGGCTCAGCCATTCCGTCTCCTTGCCCACAATGGTGAGATCAACACCATCCGTGGTAACCGTGCCTGGATGAAGGCTCGTGAGAGTGTGTTGAGCAGCGAGGCTTTGGGCGATATCCGTGAGATTTCTCCTATCGTTCAGCCTGATATGAGTGACTCGGCAAGTCTCGACAATGTATTCGAGTTCTTCGTGATGAGCGGTCTGTCATTGCCTCATGCCATGGCTGTGATGGTGCCAGAGAGTTTCAACGACAAGAACCCTATCTCTGAGGATCTGAAGGCATTCTATGAGTACCACTCTATCCTGATGGAGCCATGGGATGGTCCTGCCGCCTTGCTCTTCAGCGATGGCCGTTATGCCGGTGGTATGCTCGATAGAAATGGTTTGCGCCCTGCCCGCTATACCATCACCAAGAATGATATGATGGTAGTAGCATCTGAGGTAGGTGTGATGGATTTCGATCCTACCGAGATTGCAGAGAAGGGTCGTCTGCAGCCTGGTAAGATTCTCTTGATTGATACCCAGGAAGGCAAGATTTACTATGATGGCGAAATCAAGGAGCGTCTGGCAGAGGCTCATCCTTACCGTCAGTGGTTGAATACCAACCGTATAGAACTGGAGAAACTTCGCAGTGGTCGTAAGGTGGAAAACGCTGTGGATAACCTCACTCGCAAGGAATTGGAATTCGGTTTTGGCGAGGAAGATATCGACGGTACTATCATCCCAATGGCTACCAAGGGTCAGGAACCTACAGCTTCTATGGGTAATGATACTCCGCTTGCTGTGCTTTCCGACCAGCCACAGATTTTCTTCAACTACTTCCGTCAGCAGTTTGCTCAGGTTACCAACCCTGCCATCGACTCTATCCGTGAGAACCTTGTGATGAGTCTTACCGAGTATATCGGTAGAGTAGGTTCCGGCATCCTGAACCCGGACGAAAGCAACTGTAAGATGGTTCGTCTGCCACATCCTATCCTGACCAATACCCAGTTGGATATCCTTCAGAATATCCGCTACAAGGGCTTCAATACAGTAAAACTCCACATGCTCTTCGAAACCGCCAAGGGCGAAGAAGGACTGCATGAGGCATTGGATGAACTTTGTAAGCAGGCTGCCCAGAGCGTGGATGATGGTTACAACTACATTATCTTGAGCGACCGTGGCGTGGATGAGACCCATGCCGCCATCCCATCTCTGCTCGCCGTGAGTGCCGTACATCATTATCTGATTGATGCCGGCAAGCGTGTACAGACAGCCCTCATCGTTGAGAGCGGTGAGATTCGTGAGGTAATGCACGCAGCCCTGTTGCTGGGTTACGGTGCATCAGCCCTCTGTCCATACCTGACATACGCCATCCTCGACGACCTGGTAAAGAAGGGAAAGATTCAGGAGGATTACCATACAGCCGAGCAGAACTACATCAAGGCTGTGAAGAAGGGCTTGTTCAAGATTATGGCTAAGATGGGTATCTCTACCATCCGAAGCTATCGTGGTGCCAAGATTTTCGAGAGCATCGGTTTGAGCGAAAGCCTCCTGAAGAGCTATTTCGGAACAGAGGTGAGCACTATCGGTGGTATCGGACTCGAGACCATCGCCCGTGATGCCATCCGCCTGCACGACAAGGCATTCGAGACCAAGAAGCTCGACTTCCTGCCAAGTCTCGGACAGTTCCACTACCGCAAGGATGGTATCAAGCACGCTTGGAACCCAGAGACCATCGCTACCCTGCAGCTCGCAACCCGCAAGGGCGATTACGATCTTTTCAAGAAATATACACATCTCGTTGACGATAAGCAGGAGCCTATCTTCATCCGCGACTTCTTCGGTTTCCGCAAGAATCCTATCTCTATAGATAAGGTGGAGCCGGTAGAGGAAATCGTGAAGCACTTCGTTACCGGTGCGATGAGTTTCGGTGCCCTCTCTAAGGAGGCTCACGAGGCAATGGCACTCGCCATGAACGCCCTCGGCGCTCGAAGCAATACCGGTGAAGGTGGTGAGGATAACGAACGATTCCATTCTACACAGGATGGCATCAGCCTCTCCAGCAAGACCAAGCAGGTTGCTTCCGGTCGATTTGGTGTGACAACAGAATATTTGGTAAATGCAGAGGAAATCCAGATCAAGGTGGCACAGGGTGCTAAACCGGGTGAGGGTGGTCAGTTGCCTGGCTTCAAGGTCAACGAGGTCATCGCCAAGACCCGTCACTCTATCCCTGGCATCAGCCTGATTTCTCCTCCACCTCATCACGATATCTACAGTATCGAGGATTTGGCTCAGCTCATCTTCGACCTCAAGAATGTGAACCCTAAGGCGGCTATCTCCGTGAAGTTGGTAGCTGAGAGTGGTGTGGGTACCATCGCTGCCGGTGTGGCTAAGGCGAAGGCAGACCTCATCGTTATCTCTGGTGCTGAGGGTGGTACAGGTGCCAGCCCTGCATCCAGCATGCGTTTCGCAGGTATCTCTCCTGAAATCGGACTTTCTGAAACCCAGCAGACTCTTGTGAAGAATGGTCTTCGTGGTCAGGTTCGTCTGCAGGTAGATGGTCAGTTGAAGAGCGGTCGTGACATCATCCTGATGGCTTTGCTCGGTGCTGAGGAATTCAGTTTCGGTACGGCAGCCCTCATCGTTTTGGGTTGTGTCATGATGCGTAAGTGTAACCTGAATACCTGTCCTATGGGTGTTGCTACACAGGATCCTAAGCTCCGTGCGCACTTCCGTGGCAGCTACAAGTACCTCATCAACTACTTCCGCTTCCTCGCCGAGGAGGTTCGTGAGTATCTGGCTGAGATGGGTTACACCTCATTGAACGATATCATCGGTCATACCGAGCTCATCGTCCGCAAGAAGGATGAGGAGATTGTTCCTACCGAGGGTGCTGATGCCGTAGAGCCAGAGGTGGCTAAGAGCATCGAGGAAAAGGCAGACTTGCTCGACTTCTCTCGCTTGCTGCATCGTGAAACAGGTCATTGCTCACTCTATCATACTACTGAGCAGATTCATGACCTCGACAATGTACTCGACCAGCAGATTATCCGTGGCGCACAGCGTGCCATCGAGAGCCAGGAAGAAGTGAACCTCGACTTCGCCATCAAGAATACTGACCGTGCTGCCGGTGCGATGCTGAGCGGTATGATTGCCGAGAAATATGGTGAGGCTGGTCTTCCAGACAAGACCGTGAACGTGAAGTTCAAGGGTTCTGCAGGTCAGAGCTTCGGTGCCTTCCTGGTCAAGGGAGTAGATTTCAAGCTCGAAGGTGAGACCAATGACTATTTTGCCAAGGGACTTTCAGGAGGTCGTATTTCCATCCTTCCTCCTATCCGCAGCAACTTCTCTGCCGAGGATAACATCATCGCCGGTAACACCGGTCTCTATGGTGCCACAAGTGGTGAGTTGTATATCAATGGTAAGGTAGGCGAGCGCTTTGGTGTTCGTAACTCCGGTGCCATCGCCGTGATTGAGGGTGCTGGTGACCACTGCTGCGAGTATATGACGGGCGGTAGAGTAGTAGTGCTCGGTGAAACCGGCCGTAACTTCGCCGCTGGTATGAGTGGTGGTGTTGCCTACGTATGGGATAAGAACCACAACTTCGATTACTTCTGTAATATGGATATGGTGGAGATTAACCTCGTGGAGGACAGCACCTATCGCAAGGAGTTGCATGAGTTGATTCGTCAGCATTATCTCTATACTGGCAGTAAGCTCGCCCGTACCATGCTCGATGACTGGAACCACTACGTAGAGGATTTCATCCAGGTAGTGCCAATCGAGTACAAGCGAGTTCTCCAGGAAGAACAGGTAAAGAAGTTGCAGCAGAAGATTGCGGATATGCAGCGAGATTATTAATAGTTAACAGTTAATAGTTTATAGTTGATAGGGACTTCCGTGCTCAAGGGCGTTAGCCTCTATAAACTATAAACTATAAATTATAAACTGAATATAACGATGGGAAATCCAAAAGCATTTTTGACTATACCTCGCAAGGAAGCAGGTTATAGACCAATTCACGATAGAATCCTCGACTTCAGCGAGGTAGAACAGACTTTGAATAGCAACGACCGCCGACAGCAGGCTTCACGTTGCATGGATTGTGGCGTGCCTTTCTGCCATTGGGCTTGTCCGCTGGGCAACAAGGCACCGGAGTGGAATGATGCCCTCTACAAGGGCGATTGGGAGCAGGCTTACCGTCTCCTCAATTCCACCAACGACTTCCCGGAGTTCACAGGACGCATCTGTCCTGCACTCTGTGAGAAGGCGTGTGTATTGAATCTTATGGATCATGAGCCAACCACCAACCGTGAGGATGAGTGTGCCATCGTGGAGCACGCCTTCTCTGAGGATTATGTACATGTTGAGATTCCTGAGCGTAATGGCAAGACGGTGGCTGTCATCGGTGCCGGTCCTGCGGGATTGGTAGCTGCCAACCAGTTGAACCATAAGGGATATAAGGTAACAGTATTCGAGGCACGTGAGAATGCCGGTGGTCTGTTGCGTTATGGTATTCCTAACTTCAAGCTCAACAAGAGCATCATCGACCGCCGTCTTCGTCTTCTCGAAGAGGAGGGCATCGAGTTCAGATACAATCAGCAGATTGATGTAACTAAATTGCCAGAAGGCTTCGATGCCTATGTGGTATCTACCGGTACGCCAACGGCACGCGACCTGAAGATTCCTGGACGAGAGCTGAAGGGTGTTTATTTCGCCCTCGAACTGCTTTCTCAACAGAACCGTATCCTTGCCGGTATGGAGTTCTCTAAGGACGAACTGGTTAACTGCAAGGGCAAGGATGTGTTGGTAATCGGTGGTGGTGATACGGGTTCCGACTGTATCGGTACTGCTCATCGTCAGGGTTGCAAGAGCGTAACCCAGATAGAAATCATGCCGAAGCCTGTAGAAGGACCTGAGGATCCTAAGAATCCTTGGCCAAACTGGCCTCGCACCCTGAAGACCACTTCAAGTCATGAGGAAGGCTGTACTCGCCGCTGGAACATCAACTCTTTGGAGTTTCTGGGAAAGAATGGTAAGTTGACAGGCGTGAAGGTTCAGCCTATTGATTGGAAACCAAACCCTGAGGGTGGTCGTCCGTTGATGGTAGAGGCTGGTGAGCCGGAGATTATCAAGGCAGAGGCTGTATTCCTGGCAATGGGCTTTCTGAAGCCACAGCAGCCTGAGTTTGCCGAGAATGTATTCGTGGCAGGCGATGCAGCCAGTGGTGCCTCTTTGGTAGTACGCGCCATGGCAAGCGGCAGAAAGATTGCTGCCCAGGTAGATAAGTTCCTGAACAAATAAATCGGTTATTTTTAACTATAAGTGTAGGGAGGTTGACCTCAGTGATGAGGTTTTCCTCCCTTTTTTTTCCTCCCTTTTTTCTTTCCTCCCTTTTTTCTTTCCTCCCTTTTTTCTTTCCTCCCTCTTTTCTTTCCTCCCTTTTTCTTTCCTCCCTCTCCTTTGTCTTCTGTTCCGTCCCCCTTCTGCCCCCGTTCCAGGCGATTCCATCGCCTGTCCCATGAATAATAATCAATAAAAAAAGACCATTATTCGTGAATTTTCCCCATATTTCCCTTAATAATTTGGCATTCCCAAATATAAAGTGTAAATTTGCACTCAAAAACTTCAGCTAATAAAAATTAAACTAAGGAAATAACAGAAAATGAAAAAGAAATTATCAACCGTTCTTTTAGCATTGGCTGCCTTTATGCCAATGACTGCACAGAATCTTGTAAAGGGAGATTATGGTTATCTCTATTGTCACATGAGCGATAAGGGTGAGTGGACAGCCTATGCCATTTCCCGTGATGGTTACAACTATCAGGACATCAATGGTGGCAATCCAATCTTCAATCCAGAAGAGCATGCCCGCATTGAAGGCGGTACCCGCGATGCCTACATCACCCGCATGCACAATGGCAAGGGTTACATCATGGTTACCACCGATATGTGCGTTCGCAAGAGCCACAAGTGGGATAACTATGGTATCGATCTCCTGAAGAGTAAGGATTTGAAGAACTGGACCAGCGTTACCTTCGATTTCCGCAAGGGCATGCAGAACTTCTGCGATGCTGCTACTGCTACATCTCCTTATAAGGATTGGAGCACCATCAACCGTGTATGGGCACCTCAGATTTTCTGGGATCCTGACTATCGTTGGGAAAATGGAGAAAAAGGCGGATACATGATCTACTATTCCATGCTCAACCGTGCTGAGGAGAAGTACGACCGCATGTATTACAGTTATGCCGACAAAACATTCACCAAACTCACCACTCCTAAGCTACTTTTCGACTGGGGCTATGCTACCATCGATGCCGATATCAACTTCCTGAAGAGCGATGGACTTTACCACATGCTCATCAAGAAAGAGGGTGGAAAGAGAGGTATCTTCACCGCTACCAGCAAATATCTCAATCATGGTTGGGGCGCTCCTGTCGATGATGACTTTGTAAGTTTCGAGGGAAATAAACTGACAGAAGGAAGTTCTGCCTTCCAGCTTATCGGTGATGATACCTGGCGTGTGGCTTACATCCAGTACAGCGACCATCCTAAACATTATCGTATCTGCAAGGCAGATAAGTATCTCCGCAATTTCTCCGATCCTGTAGATATCAAGGGAGTTACGGCTCCTCAGCATGGCAGTTTCATGAGAATTACCAAGAACGAGTACAAAATGCTCCAGAAATGGGATAAGGAGTTAAAAAATAAAGCAAAATAGGCGATTTTTTCAAAAAAATGTCGTACCTTTGCCACGTTATATCAATTGTATAGAAGTTCTGGGTGACTAGAGAAAGTAAAACTATATTATTTATGAAAAAGCGTTTCGGATTTATCGTGGCAGCTTTATTGACTGCTTCCTGTGCCTTTGCACAGACGATAGAGCCTTCTGGTGATAAGGGAGATAAGAACATTCTCAATCATCTGGATGGTTCTATCACTTTGGGAACCACTGGCGTGGGTGTAGATTTGGCAATGCCTATTGGTAAAATGGTGCAGGTGCGCACCGGTTTCAACTTCTTTCCGCATTATGAGCAAACCATGCACTTCGGGGTGCAGGTGGGTGATGATACTGATCCTACGGTACAGGATGAGAAGTTCAACAAACTCTCTCAGACCTTAAATGAGATGTTCGCATTTGAGGTAGACCGTAATGTGGATATGAAAGGTAAGCCTACGATGAAGAATTTCAAGCTGTTGGTGGATGTCTTTCCTTTCCGCAACAAGCATTGGCATGTAACCACCGGTTTCTATTGGGGACCATCTACAGTAGCCAAGGCTGAAAATGCAGCTTATGATGCTACCTCTTTGGTGAGTGTTGCTATCTATAATAATCTTTATAACCGTGTAAAGGAATCGTGGGAGAGTCAGATTAGCGATGATCCGAATGTGATCCCTATACCTTATATCTCTATCGGCGGCAATAAAATTTATGCTGATGAGTCTCTCTACAATAAGTTTATGGATTATGGTAGAATGGGTGTTCATGTCGGTGATTATCCTGATGGAACTCCTTACCGTATGGAGCCGGATGCCAACAATATGGTTTCCTGCAAGATTAAGGTGAACAATTTCCGCCCTTACTTAGGTTTCGGTTATGGTGGTAAGTTGTCGAATCGTAGCGACCGTAATTGGATTTCGTTTGATTGCGGTGCCATGTTCTGGGGTGGAACTCCCCGTATCATTACTCACGATGGGGTAGACCTGGCTAAAGATGTGAAGAATATCTCTGGAAAAGTGGGCGATTATGTAAGTCTTTTCAAAGCAGTAAAAGTTTATCCTGTCTTGGAGTTGCGTTTAACTCACCGTATCTTCTAAACGGAAAAAGAGTTTTTTATAAAGAAAAAGAAGATGTGTAATAAGTCTTAATAATAGTTGGCGCATAACAGCTGTCCACCGCATGCACATCAGCTGTTGTGCATGCGCATATCAGCTGTTATGCAAGCGCACAACAGCTGTTGTGCGACCGAGGATACTAACTGTTTCTCAAACATATCCTATCTTTTCCAACAAGATATCCTATATATTCCAACAAAAAGAGGGTGAATCATTAACTCATGACTCACCCTCTTTGTTTAATTGATAGATTAATCCCTTATTTTACCACATATTTCTTGTTCTTAAAAATGTAGATGCCTTCAGGAAGACCTTCTACTGATGTGGCGTTCTCTTTTACAATCTTACCTTCCATATTATATACGTTGGCTGGCTTGCTGTCATTACCCAAAGTAATGTTGCTGATGCCTGTTGTTTCTTTGACGAGCTTCAGGCTCTTAGGGCAATTGGCTGATACAGGCAGATAAGCTGTATTGTGAGGAATGGCCTTGATGTATGGATATTTATAAGGTCTGGACGCACCTTCTTTTATCATAACCGTATATGCATTTGACTCATCATTGTTCAATACCAATGAACCATTCTCATCAATACTCAGGAGACGCATGGTGGTTGGCTCAAACTTTGTACTGGTGAAATGAGCAGACATTCTGAGTCCCACACAGAAGTAAACACCTTTCATGATATTATCCTTAACAGCTGTCGGATTTGTCAATTCTGGCTTTATTTTGTTTTCTGCTGGATTTTCTGATCCACATTCAATGATAACCGGTGTGTTGGCAGGAATAATACCTGTAAGCTCCTTATAGGTAGCGGTTCCTTCCTTCTCGTCAATGCTGCTGATATAGTAAACTTTCATATTAGGCGAAGCTACACTGAATGGGAAGCCGGCATAATAGGAAGCATAATACTTACCGTTGGCTGCCTTCGTTGGCTTTACACCGAGATAGTTGTCTTCACTGTCTACTGCTGTAATTTTCCAGTTTAATGTTTCTTGGGTATTATTGTCTACATAGCCTGTGTCTCTGCCGAGCGTATATTCATAGTTGTCGCTGAGATAAACGGTACCACCGCTCTTGGATTGCCAGGCACGATATACGTTTGCGCCATTATAATATTTGAGGCGGATATAATAGTTTATCATGTCGTATAAACTGGAACCCTGACCTTTGATGTTGTATTGGTCACCGCCTTTGTTTTCTATATAGAAGATAGTACCAGGATCTGTTGTTACATCATCCCATTTCTTCTTGGTTAAGAGGGCTTTGCATTCCACGGTTGTACTTTGCATACTGATACCTCTTGTCTCTGTGGTTGTAAGCGACATGTATCGTCCTGTTGTTACATTTTGAATTCGATAATAGCCGTTACCATTAACCTGGGCACGCATTGTACCGATAGAAATACAAGCCAAGAGTAGTAAAAGTGTAATCTTTTTCATTATGTCTGTTATAAATATAAAAATAACCGATTCTCATGCATTATCACAATAAATTAGATAAGTATGAAAACCGGTTATCTTTTATTAATATTGATGTGTTGTCTATTTCTTATATTTCAAATTACTTTGCAATACAGATTGTAACACGGTTCATTCCGTTCTCTGAGTATGGCTGAACGCGTGAACCGGCAGACTTCTTAATCATGCGGCTCTTGGCAACACCCTTAGCTGCAAGTGCATTGTAAACTGTCTGTGCACGGCGAGCTGCTACCTTGTCGTTGATTGCGTCAGAACCGGTACCCTTGTCTGCATAACCTGTAAGAGTAATCTTGGCATCTGGATTCTCCTTCATGTAGTTAACAATCTCTGTAATCTTTGATGCCTGTGACTTTGCTATAACTGAATTACCGATGGTGAAGAAGATATCACGACGGAACTCTTCTGCTGCAACTTCCTTCTTGGTCTCTACTGGAGCTGGAGCTGGAACAACTTGTTTCTCAATTACACGCTCGATAATCTTCTCTACTGGCTTTGGAGCAGGAATTACCTTTGTGCTATGAGTCTTGCCCAAAGCAATCTTAGCACCTACCAATGCATTGAAGTACCAGTCTGGGTTGCCTGCCTTCTTTGAGTTGTAATGGTCGCTCAAAGTGTTTGCAGAAACCTCAAGACCCAAGCTTACGCGGTCGCTGACACGGAAGTCAACATTAGCTCCTAAGCGTGCTGCAAAGAATGCCTTAGAGCCCTTGCCGTCTGTTTTCTTCCAGAGATACTCCAATGGATTCTCAGAACTGTTCTTGTAGTTGCTCATGATACCAGCCTTTGCTGTAGCAGCTTCCTCGTTGCTCCAAGCAATGTTGGCACCGATACCACCGAATACACCTACGCTAACTACGCGCTCTGGATTGTACTCGCAGAAAAGGTTGGTCAGGTTGAAGGTAGCATCTACCATTGGTGCTACATAGTTCCACTTCCACTTGTAAGTTGTGGTGTTCACTTTCTGACCACCCTTGCTCTGCCATGCGTTGAATGAAAGGCGGGCACCTACAACCTTATTGAAGTTGTAACCCAAGCCTACCTGTGCATTAGGTGAAATCAAATCGCTGAAACCAATTTCACCCAAAGTGTACTGGCCACCTACCTGAGCCTGTACATACCAATGTGGGTTGAAGACGTTTACTGTCTTGTCTGCTTCCTGGGCAGAAGCAGTAACACACCCCATTGCCAAGATACCTGATAATATGATACTATTAAATTTCATGTCTGAATATGTTTTAAAATTGTTTTAAGAATGATATGGGCGGCTCTTGCCCTACGGAAAGAGCCACTCACTATGATATCCTTATTTTATTTTACAACCTTGATGAAGAATGTCTTTGTTTTAGCTTTTCCACCAGTGTAGTCTACTGCATCGTAAGTGATGGTGTAAACACCTTCCTTAGTTGCGGTGAAACCAGCCTTGTGGATGTTACCGCTGATTACCTTGCCGATGTTCTCACCTGTTACGGTTGCACCAGAAGGATCCTTAACGGTGATATACTTCTTATAGGCAGGAGCGAGATACTCCAATGTATAAGAGGTAGGCAACAAAAGTACGTTAGCCTTGCCGTTTGTCATCTTCACGTATGTTGCACCAGAAGCGATAGTTGGGAGCTTTACCCAGTTGTTACCGTCTGTAGCGAACATAGCTGGCTGCAAGAACTTGTTGGCATTATCCAACCAGTAGTTGCACTTGTGGATGTAGCTGTTTACACGGTTGATGAAGTTACCATCAATAGCGCTCTCAAACTTATTAACCTTGTTTGCCAAGTTCTCAACAGTGCCGAGCATGTTATCTACCTGGCTGTTAACCTGATCAATAATCTTATTGAACTCAGCCATGCTTACGGTAACGGTTACTGCTTGCTTCTTGGTGTTGTACTCAACGGCACCGGCATCAAAAGTAATATTGTTCACTGTAACCTTAACGCCCTGCAAATCCTCGATATTGGTCTTGTTGTTAGGGTCAGCCCATTGCAACTCGCCACTGGCATTAATATGTACCTTATGACCATTAATAGTCATGGTTGAAGCATCTGGAACATCTACTTCTACAGTCTGGTTGATATCAGCGATATGGTTCAAATCTTTCCACTTCAGGCTGCTTGTGTCGATATAAAGACCCTTGCTTTCCAAAGTTGGGATATCCTTGATGTCATAGTTGATACCACCGCTCAAGAAATCGTAAGACAATGGCTTGATGACTGTAGCTGCAAAGTCCTTATCTGCAATGGTTACATTGAGATCCTTATTTGTACCATCAGTAAGTTCCTGCTCCAATGCCAAGTGATACTCTGTAAGACGGTTGTTGAATGTCTTGTAAAGAGTATTGGCAATCTCTGTAAGGTTGAGATTATTGCTACGATCCTTGAGCTTGTTCAGGATATTCTTAGCTACGCCCTTAAGAGACTCCACATCTGATGAAGTCCAAGTCTTTACCTCGTCCAGTCTGTTTGGATCAACACTTACCTTCAAGAGGTAGTAGTTTGGAGTAGTGTTCACTTCACCTGCACGAGTATAACCATAATGCTCTACCTTGTCATTCTTTGTCGCTCTAGCGATGAATGGAGTAACATTGCCCTGGCTGTCAACAATCTTGAATGTCAGTCCAGAGAAGTCTTTGTTTGCAGGGTTGATGTATACGCCGATAGAACCAGCATTATCTTTTGCATCGTCCAATAACAAATCATCTGCAATGATTTCCTCACCGCCGATAGATGCATTATCTTCAGCATAGCCATAGTAAGCACCCAAGAAACGAGCCTCGGTACCCATCATATCCTTATAAGAACCCAAGATAGGGCTATAGAAACGGTTTACAACAATACCTGTAACCTCATTAGCCATTGCATTGAACAGACTGTTCAACTGGGTAGTCAATTTTTTCTCCAAAGCAGAAATCTTACCCTCCAATGCAGTGCTAGCATTCGCGATGGCATTATCAACATCAGCCTTTGTATAGTAATTGCTGGTGAGGTATGATTTTTCTACATAGTTAGCAAAATTATTTCTAAGATTCTCAATCTCAGTCTTATTGCTTTCAACAACAGCATCGTTAGCTTCAACCTGGCGCTTTAAATCGTCAAAAGTTGTCTGGTCAACCTTACCATTCAGTGTTGTGTTGATTCTATCTAATTCTGTATCAAGATTAGACTTACCCTGCTCAATAGCTATAATACGTCTTCTGTCTTCCTCTTGCTCAAGCTTGAGTTTTTCGTAATTATTGTTCAATGTTGTAAAATCGCAAGTGCAAGACTTGAAGTTTGCGAATTGAGTCTTGAGGGTATTAACTTCGGTCTCAAGACCAGTAACCTTGCTTGATAAATCTAATAGGCTAGAGAGCTGTCCTTCAAGAGTAGTAATTTTACCTTGAAGAGTACCAATCGTGATTTCGTTTGCTTTAGCAAGGCGCAAAGCCTCATCAGCAGTAGTATTGATTTCTGTAGCCTTTTCGATGATTAAGTTTTTTAAAACCTGATCTTCGCTTTCTCGCTTTTCTGTTTCTTTTTTCAGCTTGTCTGCCAAATCAGAAATGTCCTTAGCCTGCTTTGCTATAACCTCAGCAACCTTACCATTGGAATCGTAAAGTGCATCGCTTTCAGTATCTTTACAAGATACGAAAGTACTCGCTCCACCCATCAGCAGGGCAGAGAAGAGCAAAATACTAGTTACTTGTCTTTTCATTTTATAAAAACTTTAATTAAACTTATGTTGTCAAACTCTATAAATAAGCCATTCGCGCCTGTGACAACGTAGCTTTGAGTAGCATTGCATTGAGGACACGCATTGACTCTTTTTATTTCATTCTTAGATATTTAATTCTCTTAATTTCTTTAATATAATGTATATATACGGTGCAAAGGTATATTTTTTTTCGCAAACTCATCGCTTTTTTGCTGTTAAAATGTCAATTCTACGCTTATTTTTACTTTTTTTAAGTCTTTAAGCCCCTTAAATTCATTGTTTTCTTGTGCATTAACGTACATTAAGTGAAATATATGATATTTTGTGTTGATGTATGTCAATTCTTGCTTAGAACTCTGCTCAGTACGTTTTGGTTGCCGTTTGTTCGCTCTATGGATGCCCAGTTCTTCAGCATATCTTTGAGATAATAATAATATAATGTTCATGTGCGCACGCGCGAATGTTTGTTACAGTTTCATCTTTTTTGTGTTACAGTTTCATCTTTCTTGGCTTTTGCTTATTCTTTACATAAAAGAGATTCTTTTCCGCATTAAATGGTATTCCCTGACTTTTCGCTATAATAGGCGTAAATAGCCTCAAAATGCTGGCTAAATGTTTATGAGTGTTAAATAATAGGGTAAAAATAAACTTTTTTCTCGAAATATTTGGTGGAGTGGAAAAATGTTTGTACTTTTGCACTCGCTTTTGAGAAATACAATATCTCAAGCAACTAAAGAAAGTTAGTGCAAGTCGAATACGATGAAATTTATTTCAATTGTTGAGCGCAGCCTAACTTACGAAGAAAGAGTTCTTTGAAAGATTTTACATAAACAGACAAGTAGTACAAGAAGCGGTT
>NZ_JAHOEA010000208.1 GCF_019127135.1 Segatella copri
CTTCACCATGGTCTTCTACATCACCGTCTCGGGCAAGGGATTCCGCATCCTGCTCAGATATATGCGCCCTGAAGGATGCAATCTCACTGCCACCGAACTCCACCAGCTCGCCATACAGAAAGCCATGAAACTGTACGACAAACTGCTGGGTATCAGCAGCGACAAGCAATGCCAGGACATGGTGAGAAGCTGCGGACTGGCTTACGACCCCGAGGCTTACTTCAACTGGAATGCCGAGGTTCTCGCCATCACCCGGGAGGAGGTGGAGAACTTCGAAAAAGCTACAAAGCAACAGGAGGAACAGAACAGGAAAAGACAGACGGAGGCTGAAAAACCCAGAAAGAAAAGCCCTCGCAAACAGGAAGACGAGTCGCC
>NZ_JAHOEA010000209.1 GCF_019127135.1 Segatella copri
GCACAGTTGAGAGATTGGAGCAGAAAGTCGATGAACTTTCTGCCTCACCAAAGAACGCAGGAGCGGAAACCGTTCCTGCAAGTAATGACACAACCAAGTTGGAGAAATCAATCATTGCTATGTTTGGCAAGGAAGAGGAAGTCAGAGGTAAAATATCCAAATTAAGAGATGCCATTGTTGTTTTTGCTGACCTTATCAAGGCTGAACTCGGCAAAAATGAGCAGCGAAGCAAGCTCTTGGTTGATGCTGTCAAGCAGATGAGACAAGAGAATGATGTTTTCTCAAAGACATTGCAAGATAAACTTGAAGTAATGAACAAATCACCTCAAAAGAAGGTTGTAACCCATCGCTTCGAGCCAACCTCAA
>NZ_JAHOEA010000210.1 GCF_019127135.1 Segatella copri
TTGATGTCGATGAAAGCTATACCTGTCCAACTGCCAAAGATAAAAAGGTCTCTCGCAAATGCCATGTTGGGGTCTTCCAACTTTATCTCAGTCATGGCGGTAAGCTCGTCCAAGGTCAAGAACTCACGTTCCTTGTGGTCTGGATCAACGTGGTACATGGCAAACGGATTTCTCGGTATCTTGCCGTTGTAGTGTGCCGCCGTGACGATATGCTTCAGAGGTATGGAGTAAATCCAAATGGAGGACTGCGCAAGCCCTACCACATTTTTCAAGTAAAGGCAATAGTCACGGATAAACTCCTCGGTAAGCTCATTCATGGACATATCGCTGCGCTTGTACTGATACTTGATGAA
>NZ_JAHOEA010000211.1 GCF_019127135.1 Segatella copri
AATCAGTTGAACCTGCACACGTACATGAGTATCCATACCCACGTACATGGACTCTCATACCCACGTACACGGGTACGCATGACCACGTACATGGGTACGCGTGCCCGACACCTTGGGCAAAGATACCCAAAGCTGTTGGGCAAGAATGCCCATCGCCTCGGGCATAGGCGGGCATCGCCTTATAGTCTAATATACTCTGTGGTTTAACGATTTTAGTTGACCACTTTTAGTTTTATTTGTAAGACGAGTTGACTCGGTTAAAACTTATTTATAATTCACGTTGACTTTCCTAAAACTTAGTCATACTTTTAGTTGACTACCTTAATAGATGGCCAGATTTTATGATACTTCT
>NZ_JAHOEA010000212.1 GCF_019127135.1 Segatella copri
TCTTCAATTTCATTATATGTTTTTTCGTCTTTAATAGTCATAGTTATATATTTTTAATATCCTTAATCTTGTCATATTCAGCATGAGTTCCAACAAATCTAATATGTAGAAATCCTTGAAAGAACACAACGATAGTTACAAGCCTAAATTTATTGCCTGATATGTTGAAGACATATCTGTCATTCCCGACATAATCTGCCGAAGGAAATGCTTGCTTTAATTCTGCATGGCTTTTCCATTCTGTCTTTTCAACAAACTCTGCCCAACGCATGAGCGGATCTGCTGCATCAGGATGTTTCCTTGCAAAATCTTTCAGCAATTTGAACTTTAATATCTTCATAATCGTT
>NZ_JAHOEA010000213.1 GCF_019127135.1 Segatella copri
GGAGAAGGAAGGGATATCTGAAAGAAAAACGGGGCACCCCTGAGGATGCCCCGCCACCAATTAAAATAATTGATTGTCGCATTATAAACTTACCGTACTACTTAGCGATCATGATCGTTACACGGTTCTCTGCGTTTTCTGCAAAAGGCTGCACACGTGCACCCTTAGATTCTTCTGTAATGCGCTCAGAAGGTATATTATATTTCTTTGTCAGCATCCAAACCACAGCAGCTGCTCGCTTGCCAGCAATGCGGTCGTTGATGACGTCATTACCTGTACCCTTGTCAGCATAGCCGGTTACTACAACCTTTGCCTCTGTGTTCTTGTTCAGGAAGTCAACC
>NZ_JAHOEA010000022.1 GCF_019127135.1 Segatella copri
TCTGGCTCTAAGGTTGCAAGTTCTGGCTCTAAGGTTGCAAGTTCCGGCTCTAAGGTTGCAAGTTCTGGCTCTAAGGTTGCAAGCTTTGGCTCTAAGGTTGCAAGCTCTCCTATGTCAAATTTGATAAAACAGAGGATGTCTTATTCTGAGCTCAAAGATAAGATATGTTCTTTATGTTCAGATTGGGTAAGTGTCGATGAATTGGCAGAAGAACTTCGTAGGAAAAGAACATATTTGAGAAATAAAATAATTCCTAAGATGCTAGAAGATAATAGTCTGGAAATGCTATTCCCTGGTGTTCCTAACCATCCTAGGCAAAAATATAAAAGTACTGTAAACAAATGAAGATAAAGATAAATCCAAAATACGAAGAGATGAGAAGTTTCATCGAGCGCATCCCGGATGTGTTCGAGCAGGAGGGACGTTGTATCTTTGAAGGACGAAATGTTATCAAGGCTTTTCATGTAAAGTTTGATGGAAAAGAGAAAGAAGTTGTGGTGAAGAGATACAAGCAGCCTAATTTCATTCAGAAGATAGGATATAGCTTCTTCCGCTCTACCAAGGCTTTCCGTGCCTATGAGAATGCCCTTAGGCTGATGGCAGATGGCTTTGCCACTCCCGAAGGCTTTGGATATATTGAAACGAGGGTAAAGGGACTTATTGACTATTGCTACTTTATCTCTGATATTGATAACAGTATGCCTATCAACGATCAGTTGAACTCCCCAGAGGAATTCAACAGGGTGATGGCGGCAGATTATGCGCACTTTGTGAATCGATTGCACCAGAAAGGCATCATCGATATTGACTTGAATGCCGGCAATGTGCTGTATCAGCCTCAGGCTGATGGTCATTATACGTTCTCGCTTATCGATATCAATCGTATGAGGTTTTACTCAGGCTATCCGCCGATGAAGGAATGTGTGGAAAACCTGACGAGGTTTACCGGAAGAATGGATGTCTTCGAGTGTGTGGCACGAGAGTATGTGAAACTGCGGGGAATGGATGAGAAAATATTACAAAAAATAATAGGAGCAAAGAAGATACACGATTGGCGATGGGTACATCGCAAAAGTATCTTGCATTATTTTAAACGTAAAAAGTTAGGTTTATGAAAACAACATTATTGATTACGACTTACAATTGGCCTAAAGCCTTAGAACTCGTGTTGTATAGCGTGTTGCATCAGCATGTTATGCCTGATGAAGTTGTTATTGCTGACGATGGTTCTACCGAAGAGACTAAAAAACTGATAGACCGTTATGCTGAAAAAATGCCAGTACCGGTAATTTGGGTTTGGCAGGAAGATAAGGGATTCAGAAGAACTTCCATTTTGAATAAGGCAATAGCAAAGGCTACGGGTGATTATATCATCCAAGTTGATGGAGATGTTGTTTTGAGTTCTCATTTTGTAGAAGACCATATAGAAATGGCTCAGAAAGGATGTTTCGTCTGTGGAAGTAGAGTGCTGCTGTCTGCCCAGATTTCCAAAAAAATTTTGGATACAAAGGTAGTCAATGTGAATCTTTGGAACATGCCTTTCAGTTATGTAAGCAATAGCTTCCGTTCTCATGTGTTCCGCAGATTGCTGGCTTTTCGCTATGCCCGTAGAATCGACCATCTCAGAGGTTGCAACATGGCTTATTGGAGAGAGGATGCCATCAAGGTAAATGGTTACAATGAGGATTTGCTGGAATGGGGACATGAGGATGCCGAGTTTGCCTATCGCTTGCATTTTGCTGGCGTTCGGAAGAAGGCTCTGAAGATGGGAGGAATCATGTACCATCTTTATCACAAGGAGGCGTCTAAAGCCCAAGAGAACATGCATAAAGATGTTTTGAACCAGGTGAAGAAGGAGCGTTTGGTTCGTTGCACAAATGGTATCGATCAATATTTATAGAGCATAGATATATGGATAAGACAAGTGTAGAACAAGAGCAGGGAAATGGCATCTCGGTGGTTATTAATACCTATAATGCCTCCTGCCATCTTCAGCAGGTGCTGGATACAGTGAAGGGCTTTGACGAGGTGGTTGTCTGCGACATGGAAAGTACCGACGATACCTTGGATATTGCAAAGCGTAATGGTTGCAAGATAGTTGTTTTCCCTAGAGGCAGTTATCAGATTTGTGAACCGGCAAGACAGACAGCCATAGATGCAGCTTCCTGCAAATGGGTACTGGTGGTGGATGCAGATGAACTGGTCACCCCAGCACTGAAACAATATCTTTATTCCCTAATAGGGAAGGAGAATGCTCCATTGGGATTGTATGTGCCACGCAAGAGTCGCTTTATGGGAAGATTCATGCATTGTTTCTATCCCGACTATCAGTTGCGTTTCTTTATCAGGAAGGATACGGTATGGCCTGCTGTCATCCATGCCGACCCTATTATCAAGGGCAGGATAGAAAAGATACCAGCAACCCATGCAGATATGGCTTTGGTTCATCTGGCAGACGACAGCATTGCCAGCAGAATGGGGAAAATCAACCAGTATACAGCTAACGAGATAGAAAAGAAGAAAGATCGCAATTATGGAATGACAGCTTTGTTCTATCGTCCGTTGGTGCGTTTCTTCCGTGCTTATATTCAGAAGGGTGGCTTCCGTGATGGTAAGGAAGGATTTGTATGTGCCTGCTATGAAGGCATCTATCAGTTTGTTGCTGTCAGCAAGATTATAGAAGATCGCTTGAAACATAAAAAAGGTAAGTAGCAGTTTTGGCTACTTACCTTTTTTGTTGTACGCTCGGCATGAGCATTGTCTAACGGGTGAAAGTCCCGAGTAAGCCCTAATAGCGGGAATTACATAGCCAAGAGCAAGGGTGTTCATCGTAAGGTGAAATCTGAAGGAAGCTGGCGGCAAACATCTGACCTAACGAACAGAAACTTCATATAAGGCATTTGACCATGGATAAGATTGCAACACAAATCAAAGTCCCATAGCTATTCGGAATGGTCGGTGTAAATGAAGTAGGTATAAGATGGAAAGACAATGCCCTTATCCGAGGAGGTCTCACGGACGCTTCAAATAGTTGTTTTTACGAAAGAAGCGGAGTAAAGCTTGCCGTGAGAAGTCAGCAGACGCCATAGTAGTGCAATACTCGATAATGTTGCATAAAGGGCAGAACCTATATATTAAACGATAGTAATTGAAACATACCTTATGAAGGAAAGAATGCAGAAAACATTATCCCAAGTTAATGGCTGTCCCCAAAGAGATAGGTCGGAAACCGAATGGTATGGGGGAGTGCAGACCTTTATGTGGATGTGTGAAGACAACATCGTGGAAGTACCATTCGACAAGGAACACCTTTTCGAGCAAATCCTTAGTCCTGCAAATCTCAGCCGAGCCTACAAAGCAGTGATGAGAAACAAGGGCTGTGGTGGTATCGACAAGATGTCATGTGAGCAGCTGCTCCCATGGCTCTTGACCAATAAGGACGTGCTCATCCGTTCCTTGATGGACGGTTCTTACCGTCCGAACCCAGTGAAAAGGGTAGAAATACCCAAAGACAATGGCAAGAAGCGCCTGTTAGGAATACCTACAGTAGTAGACCGTCTGGTGCAACAAGCCATCAACCAAGTACTGACTCCCATCTATGAGAACCAATTCTCCAAGACGAGCTACGGCTTCCGCCCGAGAAAAGGATGCCATGACGCACTGCGAAGAGCGCAAAGGATAATCAACGAAGGCTACATATATGTAGTAGACCTTGACCTTGAACGCTTCTTCGACACGGTGAGTCATAGCAAACTCATAGAAATCCTCAGCCGTACGATAAAAGACGGCAGAGTTGTCAGTCTTATACACAAATATCTCCGAAGTGGTGTAATGAACAAAGGCTTGTTCGAAGCGAGCGAGGAAGGGACTCCCCAAGGAGGACCGCTAAGTCCGTTGTTGAGTAACATCATGCTCAACGAACAGGATAAAGAACTTGAACGCAGAGGGCTTCCCTTTGTACGCTATGCAGATGACTCGATGATATTCTGCAAGTCCAAGAGGGCTGCAATGCGAGTGAAGGAGTCTATAACCCGATTTATAGAGAATACTCTATATCTCAAAGTCAACAAGGAAAAGACCGTAGTGTCGTATGTGCGCGGAGTGAAATACCTCGGCTACTCCTTTTATGTGAAGAAAGGCAAATGCCAACTCACGGTACATCCAAAGTCCAAAGCTAAGATGAAGTCAAGGTTGAAAGAACTGACAAGTCGCAGCAATGGTTGGGGATATGCCAAGAGAAAGCAAAAACTGAAAGAATACATAAGAGGATGGGTTGGTTATTATCATCTTGCCGATATGAAAAGTCTTTTACGTAAAACAGACAAATGGTTAAGACGTAGAATCCGCATGTGTATATGGAAAGCTTGGAAGAAACCCAAGACAAAAGTGGCAAACCTCATTAAATGTGGTATCAATAAATACCAAGCATACGAATGGGGTAATACTCGCAAGGGCTATTGGCGCATAGCTGACAGTCCTGTATTAACGAGGGCGATAAACAACAATAATCTGCGCTCTGCAGGGTATGCTACTTTAATGGATGCGTATCTCGAATGGTATCCAAAATAGGAACCGCCGTATGCCGAACGGCACGTACGGTGGTGTGAGAGGTCGGAAAACGAAAGTAGGAAGAAAACTGCTTCGTTTTCCTCCTACTCGATTAATGAATGGTATTGTTATTTCTGATTTATTTTCCTTCGATAAAGGTCATTCCGCCTGGACCTACTTCATCACGGCAGCGTTTTAACAACTTGGCTGGCGTTTCTTCGCCATCATCGAAAGGTAATGCTACTACCGTTTTCTTGCCATAATAGTTTGCCATACCTCGGTTAATCCAATAACCTGGATAAATAGTGATATCATGGAAGGCATCGGATGGCATCTTTACGGTAAGCGGATTTAATACCAGATGATCTGCCTTGCTTTGCTTTACGGCAATTTCGCGCTGCTGCATTTCTAGATCAAACTTCTGTGCTGTTCCTCTACGCAGCAAGGAGAGTGTTCTGTTGGTAGTAGTTGGCTTTGCTGTGATAGAAAGTACCAACACAAGCCAGTAATATACCGGTAGCCATCTGAAGTATTTATTATATTTCAGTCTGATTGCCTCTGTCAAGTTTACAATAGCAACGCTTATTGGTTCCAGATCAGCCGCTCTGCGCTGAAGAGCACCAGAAAGATAGTAGATATTGAAGCAAATCATCCACAGATGCACATAGAAGTATACATTCTGTGTTCTGTCTGCTCCTTTGGTTCCCATGGCATAGCTGTTTGGAAAAAAGAAGGCGCAATAGAGTAGGAAAGAGATGAGCAGATAAAGCCATGGATGAGAAAACCTAAAGTGGGATGCCTTGGCTAATCTTGCAAGAAAAGGTATGAGAATGGTAAACATGAGTATTTCTGTGATTTTAATGGCATCAGCGAGAAATTCTATGCCCTTTGCTATCGCAATAAAGAAGGCTGAAACCACATTCGGTTGACTGGTGACTGTGGATTGGCGGACAGTATTGCCTGGTGCAAATACACTGAAAGCAAAAGCGCAGGCATAAATGATAAGGATAGAAAGCAAGAAGAAAGGAGTCTTCTTCCTCTCCACCCACATCCATACGATTGCCATAAAGAGAATGGCTGGCATACCCAGACCGGTAACAAAGTTGCCGCCGGCAATGAATATGGCGAGTGCTGCGGAAACCAGCGTGATGATGATTTTCGCTATGATGGATTTTGTAAGATGGAATTCGATGAGTAGGGAGGCAAGAAACAAAGAAATACTATAATATAAGGTATAGTACATCGCTCCGTTATACCAGCAGAATGCATCGTAGAACGACCATACGAACTGTACGGTCATTAATACAAATAGAGTAGAAATGAAAGTGTATTCCAACTTGCTGATATGAAGCAACCTGCGTAATACAGTGTATCCCAATGTATAGGTAGAAAGAATCAGGCTTCCCAATAGAATAATCGGTACAAGCCAGTATTTGCCAAAAATTCCAGGTTGTAATGCCATCAGGAAACATGCCGAATAGGTACCCTGCCATGTCTGGTAGATATGCATGGATTCAGCCCAGGCCGCCTGAATACATGCCCCAAATGAATGGGTGGCAGTCCAAGCCTTGTAGACAGGAGCTCCGAATACATAGTCATCTGCAAACTGATGGAGATAGGGACCTATTGCCACAACAGGGATGATGGATAAGATTAGAATACAAATCGCCAATATCGTATGGCTTTTTAACAATTTCTGATTCATCGTATTATTGTTTTTGCTTATTTTTATATGTATAATAACAGAGAAACTTGTGCTTTCTTGCACTAATAGTTGTTAAATTATATAAATGCCGTTAAGACTAAAAGGAAAAAGCTTTCAAGAAAGGAAATGGACATCATGTAGACGAACCTATATGATGACCATGTCTTTTCTTGCCTCGAAATTGGCGATAGTCTTGACGATTTCTTCTGATATGTCATCGGATACATACGAGAAGTCCTTGCCGGTGCGGATGGCTTTGAGGAAGGAGAGGAGCATATAGCGCAACCCTTCTCCATCCAGCTGGTAGAAGTAGCGCTTGTTGTTCTGCGGATTCTCGTATCTCACCTCGAAGTAATCGGTCTTCCACCATGGGGCTGGTACGTAGATGTATCCCTTGGTGCCCGAGATAATCAATTCGCCTTCCGACTTCACGCCTTGACCAACCTTCAGCGAAGCTACGGCATGAGGATAGAGGAAGGATACCTTGGTAAAGGCATCATAGCGCTTTGCTTCGTCCAAGAAGTGAGTGGCTATCTGTTTGCTGCTGTATTCTGTGCCCAGAAGCTGGAAGATAGGCAGGAGTGCCGTCGGTCCCCAGGCGCAGATACTGTTCCATTCGTAAAGACTCTTCTGTGAATCCTGGGTCGGGTCAAAGTCTACGAGACTGGTGCAGGTTGCATCCACCGACATGATATCACCGATGATACCGCCCTTAGCTAAGAGTAAGAGTCGGTAATAGGCTACGGAATAGGCGGTCTTGATAGAATCCATCAAGACTACCTTCTTATCTTTTGCTATTCCCTTGAGTTCTTTCCATTGCTGAGGCTGAAGAGTGATAGGCGATTCGCACAATACGTGTTTGCCAGCTTCTAATGCCTCCTTTATTTGAGCATAGTGCTTGCTTGGGGCAGAGATAACATAGAGCGCATCGCTTTCATCCAGGAGTTCCTGAAAACTGGCAGCCTGCTTTTCCGCTGCCTGCAGATTCTCTGAGAGATATTGGTCGTTGAGGGAGAAAACCTTTCCTGCCTCCAATCCATTGACATATTGGCTTTCCCGCTCTATCTTGTTGAGGATAGGCGATTCGCCAACCAGTCCGAGGCGAACCACCTGCTGCTCGCTTCTGATCTCCGTGCTCGATACGCCCTGAGTGCGGTCTAGATAAACCACCTTGCAATAGGCGTTGAGATAGTCAAACTTGCCTCTCCAGTCAGAACCTACGGTAAAGATATCTACGTCCAGTCGCTTGATGTCGTCAATCTTCTGTCCCTCGTATTCCTCGATGATGATTTCATCAGCGATGCCAGTGGCACGCACGGCTTCCACTCGTTCCATGAGGGATTGTTGTACATTGATTTTGCCACGCTCACGGTCGAAGGTATCCGAGGTTACGCCCACGATGAGGTAGTCGCCCAAAGCCTTGGCGCGCTCCAGGAGACGGATGTGACCATAATGAAGCAGGTCGTAAGTACCGTATGTGATGACTTTAACCATAAGTTTCTCTATCTTGAAAGTTCTCTATACCTTATTATATATAATATAGCAGCCCCTTTATAGCAGTCCCTTAGCCTGCATATCCTTCAGTGCATCAACGAGAGTGGTGTTGTCTTTTGGACTCAGGTTGCCGAGATGACCTACACGGAATATCTTTTCTGCCATGTCGCCACCATTAGGACATACCCAGATGCCATATTCGTCTTTCAGTTTCAGGAAGATGTCGTAGGCTGAGGCGTTCTGTGGATGCAGAGGAGTAACGGCATTTGACATCGATTGGGAAACGATGGTGAATGGCAGGTCCTTGATCTTGCTTCTGAAATCTTCTGCAAGCATTTTCATGCGCTGGTTCTCGCTCTCCACACCGCCATTGCGCTCTATCTCCTTCAGGCGGGCATGAATCTGCAGTAAGGTTCCTACGGCTGGGGTGAAAGGAGTCTGTCCACGCTCACCATTCTTCAAGGCATCCTTCAGGTCGAAATACATCGACTTAACATTGTTTGCCTCTACTCGCTTGATTGCCTCTGTATCGAGAATGATGACAGAGATGCCTGGAGGACATGCCAGTGCCTTCTGTGAACCCGTAATCATTACGTTCACGCCGAGTTCCTTCATGTTGAATGGGTCCGCGAGGAAAGAACTGATGGAATCTACGGCCAGGAAAATATGGTTGCGATGACAGAAGTCGCTGATCATCTGGATGTCGTAGAGTACGCCGGTAGAAGTCTCATGTAGATTGACGAGGAAGCCGGTGTAGCCTTGTCCCTCGTATGGCTTGAGGTCTTCTGCCGTGAGTGGAGTCCCCATCTCAAGCTTGATTTCTGTATGTGGAATCTCATGAATTTCACAGAGTTGTACGAATCGGTGACCAAAGCTGCCGCCATTCACTACCAGTACTTTGTCGGCAGGAGTGAATACATTCATGACCACGGCTTCCATAGAGGCTGTGCCCGAACCTGTGATAAAAACTGTGCGGGCATCGTCTGATGCCTTGGCAAACTGCTTCATCAATTGTTCGTTCTCCTTCATGATGGCGGAGAACTCTGCTGTTCTGAAATAAGGCACCTGCTCAGCGCCGATGGCTCTAACCTCATCGCTTGCCATCACAGGTCCTACTGTAAAATTAAGCATATCTTTATTCTTTTTTGATTCTTCCAAATGTCTTGATGCTGGTATATTTACGCCAGAGATTCAGCTTTCTGTTCTTTGGTACACCATGGCGACGGAGGTAGTCTTCTGCTCCGTCGAGCATGCGCTGGCATACGTTGCCGTCCAAATATGGATCGTAGTTGTCTACTATCCACTGTCTCTTGGCTATCGCCTCAGGGTCTGTGAGGGCATGGTCGTAGGCGGCAATCAGTTGATCAGGTTCCGTGATGTTTTCCCAGTAGATATCCTTGGATATGGTGCCGAGGGTGATTACTGGGCGAGAGAGCAGCAGGAACTCATAGATGGTAGAAGAGGTATCGCTGATGAGCGTATCTGCCATCAGCTGATATTTGGTTACGTTCTCTCCCTTGTCGATGAAGAGAACATCCTTCTTGGTTGCAGCCCATTCACGGTATTCATCTACCCATTCCTGACGGGTAAGCGGATGGAACTTCATTACTACCAGGGCATTGCGCTCCTTAGCCAACTTGCCCAGCTCTTCCTTGATGTAAGGAAGCGAAGTGAGTTTTGGCGAGAAGGTAGGAGCGTAAAGGATCAAGGTCTCCTTGCCGCTTTCCCTGAGCAGTTTCTCTCGGTCGGCATCATATTTATGCAGGTTTTCCTTGATCCAATCCTGCTTAGGCCATCCCGTTTCCAATACTTCGAAGTCGCCATATTTCTTGGCCAGAGCCTCGAAGTGGGAAGTGAAGTAAGGACCTTGGGTAAAATAGGTGTCAAAGTAACGGCGGATAATCCAGTGGTCTTTCTTCTCTGCGGCATAGCCGTGGAATACCTGTATCTTGACGCCTGGCAGATAGTAAGGCACAATGTTGCCTGGCACATAGATAGCCTCTGGCTGGAAGTCATAGACTTCTTGAATAGAGTTGGTCCATTTCACCTGGTCGGCATATGGAAAACTGTCTATCTTTGGTTTGTGGATATACCACAATATCTCGTGTGGCAAATGTTGCTTTGTCACATGTTCTTGTATCGGATTAAGTATGTCTATGGCATACTTGTTTTCACAGAAAAGAACTATTCTCATGATTCTATAGGAATTACTTTGCCGTTTTTAATTTCATATCGCTTGTCAAACTCCTCCCTGGTTCGCTTCCATCTGTTATGCGTCCATAAATAATAAGGTGGATTCCGGCGGATGGTTTCTTCCAGCATCTTAAAGAAGCGACGGGTAATCTCGTGCTCCGGCAGGGAGTTCGGATTGCGGGTGATAAGCTTGTAGGTTGCCGTGTAGTAGCCGCGCTTAGGGCGGGACATCTCTACATAGAACACGGCATCGTTCATCTTTCTCATGATTCTCTCACCACCCGTAAACACAGGGGTTTCGGGATGGTTGAGGAAAGGAAGCCACAGGTGGATGTTCTCCCACTTGGGACCCTGGTCGCTGATGTAGCCGAAGAGGCTGCGGATGTTCTTGCGTTTGTAGTCTACGAGATATCGGAGGATGTCCTTCTTAGGGATAGGCACTCCGTTTTCTTCGTGAGAGCGGATGCGCTTGAAGAGTTCATCAAAAGCTTTATTGTACAGTGGATGATAGATGAGACCCAGAATGCGGTTTTTGGGCAGTTCGATGCCTACACATGAGAGCCACTCCCAGTTGCAGTAATGACCGAGGATGGCTGCCACATCCTGACCTTCCTGGAAACATTGTTCCACTTCTTCGCTGTTATATACCTTGAATCGGCGGCGAAGTTCCTTATCGCTGATGCTCAAAAGTTTAACCGCCTCGAAGAAGTAATCGCTGAACCAGCGGTAGAATTTCTTCTCGATGTCAACAATCTCTTCTTCTGATTTCTCAGGGAAGGAGGTGGTGAGATTCTTACGCACAATGCCTCTGCGATACTTGATGACGTAATACATCATGAAGTACTCGAAATCGGCGATGCAATAGAGCAGCCTGAAAGGCAGCAGCGATATTGCATAAAACAGCGCATAAACAATCTTTGTCATAAGTCCTATGATTTAACCTTATTATATATAAGCAAGAATGCAACTTAACATTTAACATTCAACACTTAACATTGTTATTACACCTGCTGCATATCATGCAACTTCTTGTAATATCCTTCTTTTTCAATCAGTTCCTCATGAGTACCACGCTCCACAATCCTGCCCTCGTGCAATACGCAGATTTCATCGGCATGCTTGATGGTACTCAGTCGGTGGGCCACAGCCACGGTAGTACGGGTCTTCATCAGCTTCTCCAAGGCATCCTGAACCAGGCGTTCGCTTTCGGTATCAAGAGCTGATGTTGCCTCGTCGAGGATGAGGATAGGAGGGTTCTTGAGGATGGCACGGGCGATGCTCACACGCTGGCGCTGACCGCCAGAGAGTCTGCCGCCACGGTCGCCGATACCAGTATCGAAGCCATGTTCCGACTTGGTGATGAATTCGTAGGCATTGGCAATCTTTGCTGCATTGGCTATTTCCTCATCGGTAGCATCTGTCTTGCCGAAACGGATGTTGTCCTTAAAGCTGGCGTTGAAGAGGATGGCTTCCTGGTTTACATTACCTATCAGCTGTCGGAGATCGTGTACGCAGAGGTCCTTCACGTTGATGCCGTCGATGAGCACTTCGCCCTCCTGTACATCGTAGTAACGAGGAATCAGGTCGAGCATCGTACTCTTTCCGCTACCGCTCTGCCCCACCAGTGCGATGGTCTTTCCCTTAGGAATCACCAGGTTGATATCCTTCAGCACGTAAACCAGTTCACCGTTCTGATAGTCGGTATAGGCGAAGGAAACGTGGCGGAACTCTATCTGATGTTCGAAGCTGCTGATATGCTCTGGGGTCTCCTTGTCCTTGATTTCCACCTCAGCCTGCAGAATCTTGTCGATACGCTCCATACTTGCCAATCCCTTTGGGATATTGTAACTCGCCTTGGAGAATTCCTTCAGCGGGTTGATGATGCTGTAGAGCATCACGAGGTAGAAGATGATGGTAGGACCATCGATTCTGCCGTAATCCAGAACCAGGATGCCGCCAAACCACAATACCACTACGATGAGGATGGTTCCCAGGAACTCACTCATCGGGTGTGCCATCTGCTGGCGGATATTTACACGCATGATGTTGTCGCGGTAGCTGCTGTTAACCTGATTGAAACGCTTGTTCATCTTTTCTTCAGCACAGAACGCCTTGATGATGCGCAAGCCGCCCAGCGTTTCTTCTACCATACTCATCGTATCGCTCCAAAGTGCCTGTGCCTCGATACTGTGTGCCTTCAGTTTCTTGCCCACTACTCCCATGAACCAGCCGAAAGGTGGTACAAAGAGAATGGTGAAGAGGGTGAGCTGCCAACTGATGCAGATCAGCGTAACGAAATAGAAAAGGATCAGGATAGGGTTCTTGAAGAGCATGTCGAGCGACGACATGATGCTGTTCTCCACTTCCTGCACATCACCGCTCATGCGGGCAATGATATCTCCCTTGCGCTCCTCGCTGAAGAAACCGAGCGAGAGGCTGTTTATCTTCTGGTAAATCTGGTTGCGGATGTCTCTTACGATACCTGTACGGATAGGTATGATGGTGGCTGACGAGAGGAAATAGGCTCCCGTCTTGAGGAATGTCATGAAGGCTAGGAATAGGCCGATGACCAAAAGGGCTGTTGATGCACTATGGACAACAATAAACTCCTGAATATAATAATACAGGTTATTGGTTGCAACCTCCTTGATGCTACCCCAATCTCCATTCCAGTGCATATACTCGTTGACACGGATACCACCGTCTACTTGGAACAGGATTTGCAGGATTGGTATCAAGGCTGCAAACGAAAAGATGTTCAATACCGCAGACAGGATATTGAACAGGATTGACAGTCCCAGATACTTCTTGTATGGAGGGACGAATCGGCGTAAAATTTGCAAGAATTCCTTCATAGGTGCAAATATAGTGCTTTTTAAGAAAACCGCCAAACTTTTGGCGGTTTTTCTTGTTTATATTCTGTTTTTTCTTTCAGAAGAGTCTTTTTATTCAGAAAAAGCTGTTCTGAAGAGTTTGGGTTTACTCCTTTACTTCTTCTCCGAAGAGAGTAGCAGAGGTAGAACCGGTGATGCGAACCTTCACGAACTCTCCGATGTGGTGGTTGCCCTTATCGATGACAACCGCCTTGTTCTGTTCTGTTCGGCCCATCATCTGCTCGCGGCTACGCTTGCTGAAGTTCTCGATGAGGATGGTGAATACCTTGCCTTCATCCTTCTTGTTCTGCTCGGCACTCACCTCGGTCTGCAACTTGATAAGTTCGTTGAGGCGGGCTATCTTGGTTTCCTCAGAAACGTTGTCTGGCAGATGCTTGGCGGCATAGGTGCCCGGGCGCTCTGAATACTTGAACATGAAGGCGCTGTCGAAGCCTACTTCCTTCACCAGCGAGAGGGTTTCCTGATGGTCTTCCTCGGTCTCGTCGTGATAACCCACGAAGATGTCGGTGGTGATGCCGCAGCCTGGGATGATACGCTTGATGTCGGCGATGCGCTGCAGATACTCCTCACGGGTGTATTTGCGGTTCATCAGCTTCAAAATCTTGTTGCTTCCGCTCTGTGCAGGGAAGTGGATGTGTTTGCAGAGGTTTGGCTCTTCGGCGATGGCGTGGAGGATGTCCTCGGTCATATCCTCTGGGTTAGAGGTGGTGAAGCGTACACGCATATCCGGTACAGCCTGGGCTACCATGTGAAGGAGTTCGGCAAAAGAAAGACTGCCTTCCTCGCGTTTGCCCGATGGCGAGAGACCATAACTGTTTACATTCTGCCCAAGCAGGGTAACTTCCTTGAAGCCACGCTGCTGCAAATCGCGAACCTCACGCAGGATGCTCTCTGCATCACGGCTGCGTTCACGTCCACGGGTATAAGGCACGATGCAGTAGTGGCAGAAGTTGTTGCAACCACGCATGATGCTTACAAAACCGCTCACTCTGTTTCCACCGATACGCTGAGGTACGATGTCGCGGTAAGTCTCGGTCTTAGAAAGTTCAATGTTGATGGCGTTGGTACCCATCTCGCACTGCGCAATCATATCCGGCAGGTTGAGATAGCTGTCTGGTCCACAGACCAGGTTGGCATAATGGTTCTGGACGAGGTCATCCTTCACGCGCTCTGCCATACAGCCCAAAACGCCGAGAATCACCTTTCTTCCCTTCTTCTGCTCTGCATGCAGGGTGTCGAGGCGATGATAAATCTTGTTCTCTGCATTCTCGCGGATACTGCAGGTGTTCAGGAAGATGGCATCAGCCTCTTCTTCTTTCTCACAAATTTCGTAGCCAGCCATCTGCATCACAGAGGCAACTACCTCACTGTCTGCCACGTTCATCTGGCAGCCATAAGTCTCAATAAATAGTTTCTTCATTGTTCTAGATGAATTCTATTCGTTTATAATGTTATTGTAATTAAAATATGTATTTATCTGAATCTCAGTCGCGAAGAAAGAGTATGATGCTCTATCATTCCCTTCGATACTGCCATCAATGCAAAATAGATGACGACGGCAGAGATGAGGCCGGCGATGGCATCGATGAGATAATGCGCCTGAATATATACGGTAGCCAGACACAGGAAGATGTAGAATGGCAGCATCACGTATAGCATTTTTCTGTTGCCGGCATGCCAGACCAGGAGCATGCAGATGGTGCTCACGCCCACATGCGAACTTGGGAAAGCGGCAGTAGGACGCTCGCCGGCGTTCTTGGCATCCTCTACAAGCTGGTAGAAGATTCCATCGGTGTAACCCGGTGTTGGCAGGCAGTTGGTATGGGTATTGAAATAATCACCCAAAGCTGGGAAGATGCCTTTGGTTATTTCTGATATTCCTACTGCATCAAAGTAGAAGGTCGGGCCCACTACCGGTACATAGATGTAGATGAGATAGTAGATAAAGAAACTGGCGAGCATGACGAATGCTGCTCTTTCAGCCTCATAATATCTGCAGAAGAAATAATAGAATGTAACCAATGCAATCATCGGATAATACATAAAGTAGCCCATCGACATCAGTTCGCTTACTACAGCCCAAGGCAGGGCTTTGGCAAAGAGCAGGGCGGGCTGACATCCGAAAAGATCCTGCTCCCAACCTGCAAAGATATGGTCGAGGTTTGGGAACATGCGATTGATTTCGTAGGTGTCGGGATACCACCAGGCAAGCAAAGCCATCTGGGCAATGATGCGCACCATCTTGGTGATGCGGCAAGGTATCATGCGGTATACTGCCCAAAGAGCTATGGTCATGACGAGCACTCTCAGTCGTCCCCAGAGCATAGCTTCCGGGTTTACGAGTTTGGTGTAGGTAAAGAGCATGGTGATAATGGTGATTGCCATATATCCCAGCATGACCCATTCCAGTGTCATCAGTCCCTTCTTCGGGTTCTTGTCTATCTTGAAATAATCTTTTATCACGCTTCTTATTAGTTTATAATTTACAGCCATCCGTTATCCTTGTACCACTTGATGGCGAGCTTCACACCTCTTTCCAGTGGATAATGAGGATGATAGCCCAGTTCATCCATGGCTGGCTCAATATCACATCGCCAGTTGCGCTGTTTCAGAATGTTGTACTTATCATTGTTCAGGGCCGACATCTTGCCCGTCATCTTTCCGATATATTCACCGAAGAAGGTTACGATGCGCAACACCCAGACAGGTGCCTTGATGCGTAGCATCCAAGGATTGCCTAACTCCTTTTTTATCAGGTCGCTGAAGGCAGCTGACTGATATACTTCTCCATCGCTGAGGAAGTATTTTCTGCCGTTCATTCCATGATCCAGAGCCAGGAATACAGCCTGTACCACGTCCTGTACATATACAAAGGTGATGTCCTGGCGCTTGAATCCTACAGCAAAGTCAACATGTTGCTTGATGCTCTGCGCCATGAGAAAATAATCTTTCTCCCTGGGACCGTAAACTCCTGTAGGGCGGAGGATGATATAAGGAAAGTTGTTGCCGATGCTGTCCAGATAGCGTTCTGCCTCCAGCTTACTCTTTCCGTATGCTGTATTTGGCTTAGGAGTATCATGTTCTGAGATTTCCTGATAAGGCTGCTCTTCGCGGATGGCTCCAAAAATGCTGAGCGAACTGACAAAGACAAATCGCCTGATAGGCATCTGGAGGCGCAGAAGGACGTTCACCAGATGCTTGGTTCCCTCTGTGTTTACCTTATAAAAGTCCTCTGCATGCAGGCACTTCGTTGCGCCGGCTGCATGCACTATATAGTCGAACTCGTGCGGGGCGAGTTCTTTCTCCAACTCTTCCTCTGAAGAAAGATTGAGATTGATAAAATGGATGCGCTCGTCTTGCAGATACTTTCTGGAACTGGTAGGGCGTACTGCCGCCCAGGTTTCCATGCCCTGTCTTAAGGCCTCTTCCACGATGTAGCTGCCGATAAAGCCCGACGCACCCGTTACTAGAATCTTCATTAATTATTTATAAAATTGCAATTTCGGCTGCAAAATTACAACAAAAAATCGAGTTATCCTCTATGTTATGCCAAAATTCTTTCTTTTTCTTTGTGAAATCACTTTTTTATGCTATCTTTGCAGTTATGAATCAAGTTTCGGGTTTTATATTTCCTCCTGTTGGAGACGTTTCGGAATCTTATACAGAAATCTCCGAACTCTCTTCTAGCGGTTTCAATATCCTGCTCCGTGCCAAGCGCAATGGGCAGTGGTGGATATTGAAGGCGTTAGCTCCCGATGTATGTCATGATTCAACCTACTTGCAGCTTCAGCAGAAAGAGTATGATATTCTGGCTCGCCTGGACCATCCGGGCATTGTAAAGGTAGAAGGTTTGGAAGAAGTTGAGGGCTATGGCAGATGTATCGTGATGGAATGGGTAGATGGAATGACGCTTGATGAATGGCTCGCCCATGAACATTCCTGCGCAGAGCGGAGCCAGATAGTCCGTCAGCTCTTGCTGGTGATGGAATATGTGCATGACCAGCAGATTGTGCATCGCGACTTAAAGCCTTCTAATATTATGGTAGCCCGGAATGGGGGAACCATCAAACTGATAGATTTCGGTTTGTCTGATGCCGACAGTTATGCTATTCTGAAAAGTCCAGCCGGTACAGATGGATACATTTCTCCTGAGCAGCAGAAGGATAGCACACCCGATGTGCGCAATGATATCTACAGTTTAGGTGTTATTCTGAAAGAGATGCACCTCGGACTGTCTTACCGCTGGGCGGCTAAGCATTGTCTCCGTCCTCTGGAGCAGCGCTATCCGAATGTTCATGCTTTGCGCATGCATATACAGTCGTATCAGCATCGTCTGATAACCATGGTTTGTATCTTCGTCTTCCTGGTGTTGGGAGCTTCGGGTGTTGCTATATATAATAAGGTGACAAAACCTGCCGAACTATACGATGTGGTTGCTCATTTTACGATAGGTAATCTGGAGTATAAATCGTGGGGTGGAGGACTGGTAACCGTATGTGCTGCCAACGAGAGAGATTCGGTTATAGAGATACCGCTCATGGTTAATTATCAGGGCATGAATTATCGTGTGGATGAGATTGAAGACAGTGCCTTTGCCGCACATCCTCTGCTCCGGCGGGTGATGCTGCCTGACAACCCGGATCTTCATGTAATGAAGCATATTTGTGATGACAGTCCGCAGCTGAAGAGCATCTCTTTCCGCTGTAAAACGCCACCTGCTCTAGGCAATGATATCTGGAAGGTGAAGATGTCCGATGTCTTTAAGTCCGCTTGCTTTGAGTATGTTGTGCTCTATGTGCCGGAAG
The DNA here is from genome assembly GCF_019127135.1 of Segatella copri. Lineage (GTDB taxonomy): Bacteria > Bacteroidota > Bacteroidia > Bacteroidales > Bacteroidaceae > Prevotella. The sequence continues at coordinate 17,640 of NZ_JAHOEA010000022.1, forward strand.
GTAGTGCTGCGACTTACCGGCAGTCGGCATGGGGACGTTTCAAGAATATCAAGGAATATGAATCTTGATGTCGGACTCCTGTTGATGCACAGGCAGATAAAAATGGTCTGTGCGGTCAGGAAACGAACATATATTAACCGTTAATATAGAAATAGTATGGTTGAAGATTATAGAAAAGAAGATTTTGAAAGACTCAAGTCTGAAGTCGAGACTCTTGTTGGACGAAAGATAGCTTCTCCTAAGGACTTCGCCTTCCTAATGCGCCAGATACACGGCTATACCCAGGAGACTATTTCGGTGAGCACGCTGAAACGTATGTGGGGGTATGTGAATAGCAATACCAAGCATAGCAAGTTTAATCTCGATTTGCTGTCTCGTATGGTAGGTTATGCTGGCTGGGATGCTTTTGTGCAGGGGCAGGATTCTGTAGCCTCCAGCCGGTTCTTTATGAAAAGCAAACTGATAGCCAATGCGCTGGATGTGGGCGAGCTAGTGAGATTGACCTGGCAGCCAGGACGTGTAGTTACTATCAGATATAAGGGAAATGATTCTTTCGAAGTGGTGGAGGTGCAGAATAGCAAACTCTCAGTAAATGATACTTTTACATGTCATCAGTTTGTGGCAGAAGAACCGCTTTATCTTTCTAATTTGAATCATCCTGGTGTTCCTCCGTGCAACTATGTGGCTGGACAGAACGGAGGTATTAAGTGGAACATTATTGACAAGTAGAAGGATTGATAAATATAAGATAGCCAACGAAACTGTTGTCAAAAGAAATAGGGCATGAAGTTCACAATTCTGAACTTCATGCCCTATTAACTTTTAACTATAAACTATTTGTTAACTCTCCCTAAGCTTCATGCTGTCTTACACCCATGCGGGCCTCTACTACGTTTACTACGTAGTCGCCGAGCTTCTCGCATTCCTGGATGATATCCATATACATGGTACCGATGGCGTAGGTATAGAGATGGTTGTTTACATCGTTGATGTTCTGGCTCTTCAACTGATTGCGATAGTTGTTGATTTCGTTCTCGATGTTGAAAGAGAGGTTGGCATCGTTGTCTCCCTTATGACCTACGAGGGTGATGTTCATCTGGGTAAGGGCATTGTCGGTAAGCTCCATCATCTGATGCATGTGCTCATACTGTGAAGTGATGAAGTCTTCCTTGCCCTTGAAACGGCGGTTCAGCGTGCGGGCGATGTTGAAGCAGCTGTCACCGATACTCTCTATCTCAGAAATCTCACGGAGCATGGCGCGGATTTTTGCCTTGGTCTCGTCAGAAAGATGAGAATCGCTCACCTGGTCGAGATACTTGGCAATCTCTATCTCCATGTTGTCAGAGATGCCCTCGTATTTCTCGATGCGGCTATAGAGTTTTACAAACTTTTCTTCATTGGTCTCGCCAAGAAGCGTCTTCACCATGCCGAACATGCGCTGGATGCGCTCGGCAAAACAATGGATTTCCTTCTGTGCCTCCAAGACAGAGATTTCCGGTGTCTTCATGATACCGCTCTGGATAAAGCGCAGGCGGAAGTCGTCCTCATCGGTATTCTTCTTAGGACGGATAATCTTGCATACCAGCTTCTCTATCTGTGGAATGAACCAAACCAGGATAAAGGTATTGGCGAGGTTGAAGGTGGTATGGAAGGCGGCAAGCACAAAGGATAGCTTGGTTGCATTGGCTACGAAATGAGGATCAGTCTTCTCCATGGCATCGTCGAAACCTACCCAGCCGCAAACCAGATGGATGAACGGGTGGAATATGCAGAGTATCCAAAGCACACCGAAGATGTTGAATACCATGTGCGCCATCGCCGCTCTCCGGGCCTGGGTATTGGCGGTGAGCGCTGCCACGTTGGAGGTTACGGTTGTACCAATATTCTCACCCATCACAAGCGCAATGCCCTGATAGATTGGCAATACACCGGTAGAGCAGAGAATCATCGTAATCGCCATGACGGCTGCCGAACTCTGTACGCACATAGTGAGTATACTACCGATAATCAGGAAGGTGATGGTAGTTTGGAAACTGTGAGGGTCGAAACTTGCGAAGAATTCAAGAACTGGCTGATTATGAGCCAGATCCATGTCGATACCGGTTTGGCGTAAAGTACCCAAACCGAGGAACATAAAGGATATACCGAAGATGAAGTCGCCGATAATCTTGCGCTTCTTGCTGTAAATCAGGATGATGGCGATGAAGAACGCCGGCCATACAAAATCTGTGATGTTAAACGAGAAACCGGCACTCATGATCCATGCGGTGAGCGTGGTTCCGATGTTGGCGCCCATGATAACGGAGATAGCCTGGGCTAGGGTAAGGAGACCTGCATTGACGAATGATACGGTCATCACCGTCGTGGCTGTAGAAGACTGCACCGCTGCGGTGATGAGCGTACCCGAGAGGATGCCCGTCAAACGATTGGTGGTCATGGTTCCTAACACATGGCGGAGCTGTGGTCCTGCCATCTTCTGCAAACTGTCGCTCATGGACTTCATACCGAACATCAGTAGGGCGAGTGCTCCAATAAGCTTAAAAAATATCCAAATCGACATATAATAACTTAATTAATGTTGTCAAATACATCAAGTTTCCGAATTTCTTCGTAACTTTACACTCTGTAGGCGTCTCTCTTCTAAAAAGAGTAAGCCGATGCTCAAAAAGCACCTTCGGGGGCTTCGAGAGCTGGTAGATTAGTTTAATTTTGTAACATAGTTTTAATACAAATGAAACAAGTAATTCAAATCCGTTGCAAAAATAATAAAAAATCTCAGAAAGTAGAAATCGGAAGCACACTTTTTGATATTTTTTCAGCATTTGACCTCAAAATGACCCACGGACCGGTGTCTGCAAGGGTAAATAACAAGGTTGAAGGCATGCATTATCGTGTTTATAATTCTAAAGATGTAGAATTTCTTGATATGACTTCTTCATCCGGTTCACGTGCATATACCCGTACCCTCTTCTTTGTTCTCTGCAAGGCGGTACAGGACATTTATCCTGCTACAGATGTGGTGATTGACATTCCCGTATCGAATGGTTTCTACGTAGATATTCGCCTGGGCAGACCTGTTGTTGATGAAGATGTGAACATTATTCGCCGTCGCATGCAGGAGATTATCGATGCCAGGATGCCGATACGCCGGTTCACCGTGCCTACCGAAGAGGCTGTTGCGCTGTTCCAGGAGAAAGGGGATGTTGAGAAGGTGAAACTGCTCAAGACATCGGGCTCTATCTATACTACCTATTATAAAATAGGTGATTATGTAGATTATTACTACGGCACGCTGCTCACCAATACCTCGCAGCTTTATCTCTTCGGACTGGAGAAATATTATGATGGCATGCTCCTGCGCATTCCTTCGCTCAAGAACCCGGATGTGCTGGGCGAAATGACCCGACAGGACAAGATGTTTGAGATATTCAAGGAGCATCATCGCTGGCAGAGTATCCTGGGCATCAGAACCATAGGTGATTTTAACCAGGCGATAGATGCCAATCATGCTACCGATATCATCAATATCAGCGAGGCGCTGCAGGAGAAGAAAATTGCCAAGATTGCTGAGGAGATAGCCAGCCGCAAGGGGGTGAAACTGGTACTGCTGGCAGGTCCTTCTTCTTCGGGCAAGACCACTTCGTGCAAGCGCCTGAGCATACAGCTTGCCGTAAACGGACTGAAACCGCTCCAGATTTCGCTCGATGATTATTTCGTAGATAGGGAGAAAACGCCGAAGGATGCTTCGGGCGAATATGATTATGAGAGCATTTATGCCCTGGATCTCGATTTGATCAACGAGCAGTTCAACGCCCTCTTCCGTGGTGAGGAGGTAGAATTGCCGAAGTATGATTTCCAGAGCGGAAAGAGTAAAAAGAGCGGCAACAGGTTGAAGATGACCGATAACAATGTGCTGGTGGTAGAGGGTATTCATGCATTAAACCCTGAACTGACGGCCCACATCCCACAGGAGCAGATATTCAGAGTATATGCTTCGGCGCTGACCACGATTCTTCTGGATAATCACAATTATATCCCGACAACAGACAACCGTTTGCTCCGCCGTATCATCCGCGATAACAAATATCGTGGTGTCTCTGCCCAGGAAACCATTCATCGCTGGCCTTCGGTAAGGGCAGGTGAGAACAAGTGGATATTCCCGTTCCAGGAGAATGCCGATGCGATGCTCAATACGGCGATGCTTTATGAACTGGCTGTAATCAAGATGCAGGCAGAGCCGCTGCTGCAGCAGGTTCCGGAGAATTGCGAGGAATATGCTGAGGCTTACCGGTTGCTTAAGTTCCTGAAATACTTCAAGGGTATACCTTATAATAATCTGCCGCCTACTTCGCTTCTGCGAGAGTTCCTGGGGGGCAGCTCATTCCATTATTAAAGGGTAGCTTATCAAAAAAGTCCAAAGATAGTTTTCAAACCAGATTTCTTTCTTTGGACTTTTTCTTTAAAGGCTATGGCTCTATTATTGGGTATTGTAATTTGATGTTTGGCTTATCCTCTTTGTCGATAAGATATGCGACATTCCATCTTTGCATCACATTTGTAAAGTTCTGTTCTATATGGATGGATAGAATTTTGCAACTTTCTGTTGACGTCAAGGAACTCTCTAGTTTGGCTATCCCATGTGTTGATTCTCCTTGTATGTAGATTAGCGTGTATTTTAGAAAGTTCACTTCTGGTAGTTCTATTTTTGTGTCAGGTTTTGCGCTACTTACACAATTCTTGAAATACTTTTCAAAGTCATCTTTCGTATTTATGGTAAGGATCTGATTATCTGGAGTCTCTATCATCACATCGGTAGGAATCTCATACTTTCTATATGACGCAGTATTTTCATCGTTGTTAGAACAACCTGCCATTAATGTTAAAATGCAGCTTAATATTGCTGATATTATTGTACTTCTCATAATCTTTTTCATACGTTTGACATTTTTGTTAATAATTAAATTATGGGTGCAAATATACAAGATTAATTTAAAACGAACTTTGTCTTATGTAACAAAAACTTTTCCTATTTTATCGTCTGTGCGCTTGACGATACGATTTTTGTTCTAAAAGAGCGCACTTATAATAATATGCCGCCTACTTTGCTTCTGCGAGAGTTCCTGGGAGGTAGTTCGTTCCATTATTAAAGGTTTTATCTTTCGGAGATAAGTTGGCTGTTTGAGTAGGACAGCCAACTGGCAGAAGCCGGACAGCCGACTAGCGCCTTATCCGCTAGTCGGCTGTTTGTCTTTAACAGTCCTCGGAAATGGGTTTATCTGATTTCCTTTTAGGCATCTGATTTTCTTTTTTATGCAATAGACGAAAAACTCTTCACTCTTCACCAAATGCTCCGAAACCTCTGTGTTTATCGGCATTCCGAGGGGTGAAGAGTGTTCGGGCACTCTTCACCCACTCTTCACCACTCTTCACCACTCTTCACCTTCTGTTGTAGCGGTCTTGTACCTCTTTTTAATTGCACTTTCTTAAGTTTTGCCCCACACGCCCTGAAGGGGCAGAAACTCCTAGCCCAGGGCATCGCCCTGGGTAATTACGGACGCAACCCTGTCGCCCTGTAAGGGCAAAAGCTTTAAAACTCCAGGCAAAACATAAAGCTTTTGCCCTTACAGGGCGCCTTGCTGATTGCTATTATACCCAGGGCGATGCCCTGGGCTAGGAGCTTTTGGGCCTTCAGCCCGTTCTTGACCATACTAAAGAGATTCTAGTCTTTTTTATGTCTGTCGGTGAAGAGTGGTGAAGAGTGGGTGAAGAGATACAAATAACTCTTCACCCCTCGGAATGCCGATAAACACAGGGGTTTCGGGCCGAAAGGTGAAGAGTGAAGAGTATTTCAGAGTAGAGTTGCTATACTTTTTATATAGCGTACGAATTTATAAAGCCTGTGGCTTAGAGCTTGCTGCCATAGCACAAGTCGCCGGCGTCGCCGAAGCCTGGCACGATGTACTTATGCTCGTTCAACCCCTCATCAATAGAGGCACACCAGATGGTAGTCTTGTCCTCTGGGAAGGTTTTCTTGATGTGCTCAATGCCCTCAGGTGCAGCGAGAACACAGGCAATGTGGATATGTTTAGGATTGCCCTTGGTGAGAAAAGCCTTCATACCCATCTCCATGCTGATACCTGTGGCAAGCATAGGGTCGGCAATGATGAGCACCTTATCAGTAAGATCAGGTGTGGCGAGGTATTCGATATGTACGCCCACCTCAGTATGCTCCTTGTTGGTATACTCGCGATAGGCACTCACAAAGGCATTGCCAGAGTGGTCGAAAATATTGAGGAAACCTTCGTGGAAAGGAAGTCCGGCACGGAATATAGTACCGATGACAATCTTTTCGGTAGGAAGATTAACCTGGGCCACACCGAGCGGTGTAGTCACCTCAGTCTTTTCGTAATTAAGAGTCTTTGATATTTCAAAGGCTTCATACTCACCGATTCTCATAATGTTGTTGCGGAAGAGCAGTCGGTTCTTTTGATAATCGCAGTCACGCATCTCTGCCAGATAGCGGTTGATGATGCAATTGTGCTCGCTTAAATTATTTATCTTCATATAGTTGTAGTTTTTCTGCAAAGATATAACAAATCTCGGAAACGGCAAAATGTTTGGGCAATTATTTTCTCTCTGGAGGAATGAAAGAACATGTTACTATCTTATTTTTCCTTCAAATATCCTCTTATATATAAATAGGTGTAAATCTCTGCTTGTTTTTCTCTAAGCAGAGATTTTTTGCAAAGTCAACGTGGCAAATGTCGGTCGAATCGGCTTTTTTTTAAGTTCTTTAACCTAAAAAGCTTTTAAAAAGAAAGAATAATACCTAAGAATCTTTGCTATAAAACATATTTTTCGTAACTTTGCGGCGGTTTTGGGAGAATGATGATTTCTTCTGTCAACCAAGGTAAAAAGAAATTATTCACAACTTAAATACATTTAAAATAAAATGGCAAAGTTTGATAAGTCAGTTTTAGCAAAGTACGGAATCACAGGTACAACTGAGGTTCTCTACAATCCTTCTTATGAGGTATTGTTCAATGAGGAGACTAAGGAAGGTCTCGAGGGTTTTGAGGTTGGTCAGGAGACTGAGCTCGGTGCAGTTAACGTAATGACTGGTATTTACACTGGTCGTTCTCCTAAAGACAAGTTCATCGTTGACGATGCTACATCTCACGACACAGTATGGTGGGATTCTGAGGAGTATCACAACGATAACCACAAGGCAACTCCAGAGGCATGGAACGCCGTTAAGGAGATCGCTAAGAAGGAGCTTTCTAACAAGAAGTTGTTCGTAGTAGATGGTTTCTGCGGTACACACAAGGATACACGTATGAAGGTACGTTTCATCGTTGAGGTAGCATGGCAGGCACACTTCGTAACAAATATGTTCATCCGTCCTCAGAACGAGGCTGAGTTCGATCAGGAGCCAGACTTCATCGTTTACAATGCTTCTAAGGCAAAGGTTGAGAACTGGAAGGAGTTGGGTCTCCACTCAGAGACAGCCGTTGTATTCAACGTAACTTCTAAGGAGCAGGTTATCATCAACACATGGTATGGTGGTGAGATGAAGAAGGGTATGTTCTCTATGATGAACTACTTCTTGCCATTGAAGGGTATGGCTTCTATGCACTGCTCTGCCAACACAGATATGAACGGTGAGAATACAGCTATCTTCTTCGGTCTTTCTGGTACAGGTAAGACTACATTGTCAACAGACCCTAAGCGTAAGTTGATCGGTGACGATGAGCACGGATGGGACGACGAGGGTGTGTTCAACTTCGAAGGTGGTTGCTACGCTAAGGTTATCAACCTCGACAAGGAGTCTGAGCCAGATATCTACGGCGCTATCACACGTGACGCTCTCCTCGAGAACGTAACTGTAGCTAAGGATGGTAAGATTGACTTCGCAGATAAGACTGTTACCGAGAATACTCGTGTATCTTATCCTATCTACCACATCAAGAACATCCAGCGTCCATTCTCTCAGGGTCCAGCTGCTAAGCAGGTTATCTTCCTCTCAGCAGATGCATTCGGTGTATTGCCACCAGTATCTATCTTGAACGCTGAGCAGACTAAGTACTACTTCCTCTCTGGCTTCACAGCTAAGTTGGCTGGTACAGAGCGCGGTATCACCGAGCCTACTCCAACATTCTCTGCTTGCTTCGGTCAGGCATTCTTGGAGTTGCACCCAACTAAGTACGCTGAGGAGTTGGTAAAGAAGATGCAGAAGTCTGGTGCTAAGGCATACTTGGTTAACACAGGTTGGAACGGTACAGGCAAGCGTATCTCTATCCGCGATACACGTGGTATCATCGACGCTATCCTCGATCACTCAATCGACGCAGCTCCTACAAAGACTATCCCATTCTTCAACTTCGTAGTTCCTACACAGTTGGAAGGCGTAGATCCTAAGATCCTCGATCCACGTGATACATACGCTGAGGCTTCTCAGTGGGAGGAGAAGGCTAAGGATTTGGCTGCTCGTTTCATCAAGAACTTCAAGAAGTATGAGACAAACGAGGCTGGTAAGGCTCTCGTTGCTGCTGGTCCACAGCTCTAATTCGACGTTTCGAATTTATACTAAATATGGAATCCCGTTTCTCGCAAGAGAAGCGGGATTTCTTCGTTTTTACGCCTCGAAATCACTAAAAAACTTAAAAAATGCGCCTAAAAATGAATAATTTGCATAATAATAAGGAGAAAAGGTCGAGTTTTTAAAGAATTCTCAGTAAATTTGCAGCTAAAAATAAAATAGGATAGAATGAAAAGGAAGTTTTTTGCTTTCATAGCGCTGATTACAGCTACGCTCTCGCTCTCTTCTTGCTTGAGCAGCGATGAAACAACAGTAGAATATACACATGATACAGCCATCACGGCTTTCTCGTTGGGTAGTCTTGACAGATATACCAAAACGAAGGCAGGTAAAGATACCTTGCTCAAGGCTAATGTGAAGGGCTCTGACTATAAATTTTACATAGATCAGGCACAACGCTTGATTTATAATGTAGATTCCTTGCCTTGTGGGGTGAGGGATACTGCCATATTGGCTATTATCAGCAGCAAGAATAGCAGCCCTATTCTCCTGATGGATATCAACAAGACAGATTCTGTCGCAGCATATTATTCAAGCTCTGATTCCATTAACTTCTCAAAGCCTCGCTTTATTAGAGTTTACAGCGGTGACTACTCTGCCTATGCCGAGTATAAGGTTACCGTAAACGTACATAAGGAGTTGCCTTATGAGTTTAAGTGGCATGAGCTGGCTCAGAACAACAGTCAGTTGGCTGCGTTCTCTGATCTGAAGGCTGTAGCTTGTGGTGATGACATCTATGTATTCGGCAAGACTGCCGAGGGTACTAAGGTGCTGAAGTCAGCCATCAATGATGGTAGCGCCTGGTCATCTATTATGATGAACGAAAGCTTAAGTAGTGACGCTTACCAGAGTGCAGTAGCGCTGGATGGCAAACTCTATATCTCAGATGGCGGCAAGGTTTATGCTTCTGCCGATGCTGCAACATGGAAATTGGTTTCTGAAAATGCAGATATCAAGCAGCTCATTGGTGCAAGCAGCAAGTATCTCTATGCTTATACAGCTACAGGTATCTCTGTTTCAAAAGATAAGGGTGCCAGCTGGAAGGCAGAGAGACTTGATACAGATGCAGCCTATTTGCCAAAACAGAATATCTCAATGAATGTGGCTGGCGTGCTTTCTGCAAAAAATGTAGAGAACGTAATGCTGCTGGGTACTCGCGACAAGGCTTTGAAAGATACGGTTGCTACCACATGGTTGCGCACGGTTGACTATGATGCAAATGAAGACGGACAGTGGAACTATCTGGAAATCGAAAAAAATAAAAGTGGAAAGATGCCTTGGCTGGATCAGGTAATTACCTGTGCTGCCGATACAGGCTTCGTTGCTTTAGGCAGCAATGGCAAATGGTATAAGAGCCAGGATGCCGGATTGACTTGGAAGCAGGATGCGATGGTTGTTCTGCCTGCTAAGTTTGCTTCTGAAGGTCGTTTCGCTTTCTGCCGTGACAAGCAACATTATTATTGGATTATCAGAAACGGATACGTATGGAGAGGACGTTTCAATATAGATGGCTGGAGCAAGGAAGATTAATCATCCTGCTTGCCTTCTTAACTCTGGGCTGTATGGCGGTTCGTGCACAGGACGATCCGCAATATCGCATGGAGATAGGCGCCGGTGTGGGGATGATGACCTATGAAGGCGACTTTAACGGAAATGTGCTTGGCGACATGCAACCTGCCGGTTTCCTGGTGGGAAGATACAATTTCGACCCCTACAAGGACTTGAAACTGAGCGTGGGCTTTGGAAAAATAAAAGGTTCTTCGGCAAATGTGGATACTTTCTATCCTGATTATGCTGAGAATCCCTATTCCTTCAATCATACGCTGGTGGATATGAATCTGGTGTTTGAGTACAACTTCTGGCCCTACGGAACAGGCAGAGACTATCGTGGAGCTCAGCGTCTGGTTCCTTATATACTGGGTGGCTTGGGAGCAACCTATGTAAAAGGTAATGAAAAAAAGGTATTTACAGCCAACGTGCCTTTAGGCATCGGCGCAAAATATAAAGTAAACGAAAGGTTGAACTTGGGATTGGCCTGGACTTTCCATTTCCCGCTTAGCGATGAACTGGATGGTGTGAAAGACCCTTACTGGGTAAAGAGCAGTGGCATTTTCAAGAATTCCGACTGCTATTCTACCATAGCCGTTTCGGTGACCTATAGTTTCAGTGCAAAATGTAGAACTTGTAATAAAGAAGAATGATGGACAACTTAGATATGAACAGGATTCCTGCGCACATCGCTATCATTATGGATGGCAATGGTCGCTGGGCAACAGAACGAGGCAAAGAACGTAGCTACGGCCATCAGGCAGGAGTAGATACAGTGCGTCGAATTACATCGGAGTGTACCCGATTGGGTGTGAAATATCTCACCCTCTATACTTTCTCTACAGAGAATTGGAACCGTCCGGCCGATGAGATTGCTGCCTTGATGGGACTGGTACTGACTTCGCTCGAAGATGAAATCTTCATGAAGAATAATGTCCGCTTCCGTGTGATTGGCGATATGAACCGCTTGCCACAACAGGTGCAGGACAAACTTCAGGAGACTATGGACCATACTGCGAAGAACGATGCTATGACTATGGTTGTGGCATTGAGCTATTCTTCACGTTGGGAAATTCTGAATGCTACAAAGAAAATGGTAAAAGAAGCATTGGAGTCAGGTTCAACCTATGAGCAGATAGAGGATAAACTGACAGAGGAGAACTTCGAGAAGCATCTTGAGACTAGTTTCATGCCAGATCCAGAACTCCTGATACGTACAGGAGGTGAACTCCGTATCAGCAACTATCTTCTTTGGCAGATAGCTTATTCTGAGTTGTATTTCTGTGATACCTTCTGGCCAGACTTCAATGAAGAAGATCTGCATAAGGCAATAGCAAGTTATCAGAACCGCCAACGTCGATTTGGAAAAACCGAGGCACAGGTGGAAGAGGAGGAGAAATAAGCAAACCTCATACAAGCATAGAAAAATCATATTATATATAATAAGGTATAAATGAATAGATTTAAAAAGATTTTCATCCTGCTGTTCGGCGTAATGGCATGCATGCAGATTCAGGCACAAGATAAAATCGTAAACCCTGATATCTCGTATGCAGGTACACCTCGTACCCTTAAGATTGGTGGTATCAATGTTTCGGGTGTTGAGGGCTACGAAGACTATGTTCTCACAGGTATCTCCGGCCTCAGTGTGGGCGACGAGATTACTGTGCCTGGCGACGAGATTACCAATGCCGTAAAGCGCTACTGGAAACATGGACTCTTCTCAAAGGTGGCTATCGCTGCCGACTCTATCGTAGGTGAGAAACTTTATCTTCATATCTATCTTGCGGTTCGTCCACGTATCTCTAATATCAACTATGTTGGTTTGAAGAAGAGCGAGCGTGAAGATATGGAGCAGAAGTTGGGTATGGTAAAGGGTACTCAGGTAACTCCGAATATGCTCGACCGTGCCAAGATCCTCGCCAAGAAGTATTTCGATGATAAGGGTTTCAAGAACGCTGATATCCAGATTAACCAGCGCGATGATGTTGCCAACAAGGGACAGGTAATCCTGGATGTTGTTGTTGACAAGAAAGAAAAAATCAAGGTACATCAGATAACAATCGATGGAAACGAACAGCTTTCTGACCGCAAGATTAAGGGTGGAGTCTTCTCGAAGGGTGCTTTTGCCAAGACTCATGAGGCTGGTAAGTTCGCCTCTTTCTTCAAGTCGAAGAAGTTTACCCCTGAGCGTTGGAAGGAAGATAAGCAGAAACTCATCGACAAATATAATGAGTATGGTTTCCGTGATGCTCAGATTCTGGAAGATAGCGTGAGCAACTTCGATGAGAAGCACGTTAATATCTACATCAAGGTAGATGAAGGTAAGAAATACTATATCCGTAACATCTCCTGGGCAGGTAATACCGTTTACTCTTCTGCTTATCTCGAAGCATTGCTCGGTATGAAGAAGGGCGATGTATATAACCAGAAGATATTGGGTAAGCGCCTGAATGAAGATGATGACGCTGTTTCTAACCTCTACTATAATAATGGTTATGTGTTCTCTCGTATCGAACCGACTGAAATCAATATTGATGGCGACTCTATCGATTTGGAGATGCGCGTAACAGAGGGACCTCAGGCTTATCTGAGTCATGTACGTATCAATGGTAATACCCGTCTTTACGAAAACGTAGTGCGTCGTGAACTTCGTACCAAGCCAGGCGACCTTTTCTCTAAGGATGCTCTGATGCGTTCGGCTCGTGAACTTGCTTCTATGGGACACTTTGATCCTGAGAAGGTTAACCCGGATGTAAAGCCTAATCCTGAAGATGGTACGGTTGATGTAAACTGGAACCTGGAGCAGAAGAGTAACGACCAGATTGAGTTCTCGCTCGGTTGGGGTCAGACGGGTGTCATCGGACGTGTGGGCTTGAAGCTCAACAACTTCTCTATGGCAAACCTCTTCAACAAAAACAAGGAGCATCGTGGTATCATGCCTATCGGTGATGGTGAGGTGCTGAGTATCGGTGCACAGACCAATGGTACCTACTACCAGAGCTATAACGTAAGCTACTCTACCAACTGGTTTGGCGGCAAGCGCCCTATCCAGTTCAGCGTAGGTGCATACTACAGTAAGAGTACCGACGTGTCAAGCAACTATTACAATAGTGCTTACATGAACAACTATTACAGTTATATGTATGGTTATGGTTCTAGTTACTATAACAACTACGAGAATTATTACGATCCAGACAAGTATATCCAGATGGTGGGTGTAAGCCTCGGTTGGGGTAAGCGCCTCCGTTGGCCGGATGATTACTTCACCTTGTCTGTACAGTTGGCTTACCAGCGCTACATGATGAAGAACTGGAGCTATATGTTGATGACCAACGGTAATGCGAACAACTTGAACTTGACCATCGCATTGAACCGAACATCAACCGATAACCAACTCTTCCCACGTCGTGGTTCAGAGTTTGAGGCAAGTGTCAACCTTACTCCACCATGGAGTGCGTTCGACAACAAGGACTACAAGAATCTTGCCAACGATTCTAAGTCGCCAACCTATTCTGCAGAGCAGCAGGAGAAGTACAGATGGATTGAATACCATAAGTGGAAGTTCAAGGCAAAGACTTATACTGCACTCACAGAGGGTCAGAAGTGCTTCGTATTGATGACCCGTGTAGAACTCGGTTTGCTCGGTTCTTATAACAAGTATAAGAAGAGTCCGTTCGAGACCTATTATGTGGGTGGTGACGGTATGAGTGGATACTCATCATATTATGGTGAGGAAACAATCGGACTCCGCGGTTATGAGAATGGTTCTGTATCTTACAGTCCTACAACCGGTTACTATGCTTATGCATACGACCGCTTCTCATTGGAGCTTCGCTATCCATTCCTCTTAGGTAATACAACTATTTACGGTTTGACCTTCGTAGAGGCTGGTAACGCCTGGTATGAAACCAAGAAGTTCAACCCATTCAGCATGAAGCGTAGTGCCGGTGTCGGTGTACGTATCTTCTTGCCTATGGTTGGTCTGATGGGTATTGACTGGGCCTACGGTTTCGATACTGTATGGAATGGTAGCTCATATAAGAAGGGTGGAAGTCAGTTCCACTTCATCTTAGGTCAGGAATTCTAAAAATGGGTTTTATGAAGAAAATAGTATTGATGCTGATGATGGCTGTAGCAGCCATCTCAGCACATGCACAGAAATATGCATTGATAGATATGGAGTACATCTTGAAGAATGTACCCGCTTATGAGCGTGCCAACGAGCAGCTGAATCAGGTAAGCCGCAAATGGCAGGCTGAGGTAGAAGCTCTTAACACAGAGGCAAGCACCATGTATAAGAACTATCAGAACGAGGTAGTGTTCCTTTCCCAGGAGCAGAAGAAGGCTAAGCAGGATGCCATCATGCAGAAAGAGAAGGAGGCTAGCGATTTGAAGAAAAAATATTTTGGTGCAGAAGGCGACCTTTATAAGATGCGTGAGGCATTGATGGGACCTATTCAGGAAGAGATTTATACAGCCGTAAAAGAGATTTCAGACCTGCGCGGATATTCGCTTGTTCTCGATAGAGCTAGCAACAGCGGCATCATCTTTGGCTCTCCTAAGATAGATATTAGCAACGAAGTGCTCCAAAAATTAGGTTATTCCAAATAATAATTGTATATTTGCAGCCGGTAAGTACATGTGCCAATGGTTGGCGGCATGAAAACTTCATTTAGAAATTAATAATTAAAAAGAATAGAACAATGAAAAAGCTTATTTTAATGTTGATGCTCTGTGCACCAATGACTATGATGGCTCAGAAGTTTGGTAAAGTAAATACTCAGCAGATTATGCAGTCTTTGCCAGATGTAGCTAAGGCTAATGGCGAGATGGAAGCTCTCCAGAAGCAGAAGGAGAATGACTTGAAGTCTATGCAGGATGAGTTCCAGCGTAAGGCTGACGAGTATCAGAAGGGCTCCAGCACAATGAACGCTACAGCAAAGCAGCAGAAGGAAACTGAGTTGCAGACTCTTCAGCAGAAAATTCAGCAGGCTTACCAGGATGGTCAGCAGGAGTTGCAGAAGAAGAGCAGCGAACTCATGCAGCCTATCGTAGCAAAGGTACGTACAGCTATCGAGGCTGTAGGTAAGGCAGGCAACTATACCTTTATCTTCGAGGATGGTGCAGCTGTATATACTGGTACTAACGTAGTAGACGTTACTAAGGAAGTACAGGCTAAGATTAAGTAATCAAGGCAAGAAAAATCAGATAGATTGAGGGCAGGCAGAAGTGCTTGCCCTTATTTCTCATTTTAAATTTTGAGATATTAATAAAGTATTCATTATAAACGGTATCACTCATCATGAAAAAGAATCTCTTATTCTTGGCTTTTGCTCTCTGCTCTTTGACAGCTTCAGCCCAGCAAGCAATGCCTGCGACAGAGGCTCAGCAGCAACAGGTTGCTGCACCGGCTCCTTTGCGTTTTGGCTACTTTAGTTTTGATAAGGTTTTTCATACTATGCCTGGTTACGCTATAGCCAAGCATAATATGAATGAACTCCGTGAGAAATACGATGCAGAAACGAAACGTGTAGAAACAGAGTTTAATGCTAAGTATGAGGAATTTCTTGATGGACAGCGCACTTATGCCAAAACAATCCTGGAGAAGCGTCAGGCAGAATTGCGTGAATTAATGGAGAAGAATATTGCCTTTAAGGCTGAGGCAACCCGCCTTTTGCAGCAAGCAGAGAATGATGCTTATGCTCCGCTTAAAGCAAAAATAAACGAGGAAGCCAAAAAGATTGGCAAGCAGAAGGGCTTTGCCTTTATTCTCAATACAGACAATAATGCAGCTCCTTATCTCAACGAAGAGATGGGGGAGGATATTACAGCTTTGCTGGAGGAGACTTTAAAATGATGTTGCCTTCTAATCCCGGACCAATTGGTGTCTTTGATTCTGGTTATGGCGGACTGACAATCCTGCATGGATTGCGCCAGACGATGCCTCAGTATGATTATATGTACTTGGGTGATAATGCTCGTGCTCCTTATGGTTCGCGTTCGTTTGAGGTGGTTTATAAGTTCACACGTCAGGCTGTGCTTAAACTTTTCTCTATGGGGTGTCATCTCGTTATCCTGGGATGTAATACGGCTTCGGCTAAGGCTCTCCGTTCATTACAGCAGCGCGATATTCCTGAGTTGGATCCCAGCAGAAGAGTTCTGGGTATTATCCGTCCTACAGCTGAAGTGATTGGTACTATTACCAAGAGTAATCACGTGGGACTTCTGGCTACAGAAGGTACTATTAAAAGCCAAAGTTATAATATGGAAATTTCGAAACTTTGGCCGGAGATTCAGGTGAGTGGCGTGGCTTGTCCGCTTTGGGCTGCCATCGTAGAAGCTAATGAAGCAGATAGTCCGGGAGCTGATTATTTCGTAAAGAAACGCATCGACCAGCTGATGTTGAAGGACGCTGATATTGATACCATTATTTTGGGTTGCACGCATTATCCGCTTCTCATGAGTAGCATTGTGAAGAATCTTCCTGATGGCGTAAGAGTGGTTCCGCAAGGACAATATGTAGCAAATAGTCTGAAAGATTATCTGAAACGCCATCCGCAGATGGAACAGATGATTACCAAAACAGGCTCTTGCCGATATCTCACAACAGAGAGTGAGGATAAATTCAAGGAATCTGCACAGATTTTCCTTCATGAACAAGTGGAGGTTACACATGTAGATCTTGAATAGTTTATAGTTAATAATTTATAGTTAATAGTTATGCAAGAAACAAGACAAAACCGTATATCAAGACTTCTCCAGAAGGAGTTGAGTCTTATCTTCCAGTCACAAACTCGCATGATGCATGGTGTGATGGTAAGTGTTACTAAGGTTAGAGTAAGTCCAGATCTCAGTATCTGTACTGCTTACTTGAGTGTGTTCCCTTCTGAAAAAGGAGAGGAGATTTTGAAGAATATCAATGCAAATGAGAAGACAATCCGTTTCGACTTGGGTAAAAAAGTGAGAAACCAGTTGCGTATTATTCCAGAACTTCGTTTCTTCCTTGATGATAGTCTCGATTATTTGGAGCACATTGATGAACTCTTGAAAAAGTAAAAGAGTAAAGAAGTAAAAAGACAAGGGAGTTAAGACGACAATTCTTGACTCCCTATACTGTTATATAAATAAGGTAAGATAGAATTATGAATTTCCCATTCTTTATTGCTCGCAGGTATCTTTTCTCTAAGAAGAGTACGCACGTTATCAACGTCATCAGTTCTATTTCTGTAATAGGTGTGGCGGTAGCTACGATGGCTCTGGTCATCGTTCTGAGTGTTTTTAACGGCTTCCATGACCTGGTAGCTTCACTCTTTACGAGTTTTGATCCACAACTCAAGGTTGTGCCTGTTGAGGGAAAGACTGCACCTGCAGATGATCCTATTCTTACTAAGATTCGTCTTTTGCCGCAGGTGGATGTTGCGACAGAAACCGTGGAAGATCAAGCTCTTGCAATCTATAATGATCATCAGGCAATGGTGAAAATCAAGGGTGTAGATGATAATTTTGCAGAACTTTCTCATATTACAGATATTTTATATGGTGATGGCTCCTTCTCCTTGCATGCTGCCAATCTGGAATATGGAACCGTAGGTATTCGTCTTGCCCAGAACTTAGGTATAGGAGCACAATGGGATGGTTTCCTGAAAATCTATGCTCCTAAAAAAGAGGGACAGCTGGATATGACTAACCCTGGTGATGGCTTTGTAGCTGACTCGCTCAACTCTCCTGGAGTGCTTTTTGCCGTTAAACAGGCAAAGTATGATAAAAACTACATCATCACTTCTATCTCATTTGCCCGTAATCTCTTTGGTCAGCAAGGTATGCTCTCTGATTTGGAGATACGGCTGAAACCGGGTAGTAATTTGGATGCTGTAAAGGCTGAGATGCAGCAGATAGCTGGTAATAAATATAAAGTGCTTGACAGATTTGAACAACAGGAAGATACCTTTAAAATTATGTCGATAGAGAAGATGATTGCTTATATCTTCCTGACCTTTATCTTAGTTGTTGCATGTTTCAATATCATCGGGTCGCTTTCTATGCTTATTATTGATAAGAAAAATGATGTTGTGACTCTTCGTAATCTTGGAGCTAACGATAAGCAGATTACCAGGGTATTTCTTTTTGAAGGTAGAATGATAGCTGTGATAGGTGCGGTCATCGGTATCGGATTGGGCTTGCTCCTCTGCTTTTTGCAGCAGCAATATGGATTTGTACGTCTGGGAGATTCTGAAGGCTCCTTTATCGTTGATGCTTATCCTGTAAGCGTTCATTACTCAGATGTTGCCATTATTTTCGTTACAGTAATTGCTGTAGGTTGGCTTGCTGTATGGTATCCTGTAAGAGCGCTGAGTAAAAGGCTTTTGAGTTAGTGCTGAACTTTTTTTTATTAAGGAGTTAAAGGAGTTAAAGGAGTTAAGGAGTTAAGACGTATGTCTTATTGGTTTTAAATATATGCCAAAAGACTGTTGTCTTAACTCCTTAACTCCTTTATTTATTTTTTCCTGATGAGTGTAAGACCATCGCGTAGTGGTAAGATAACAACCTCTACTCTAGAATCTCTTGCTATTAAATCATTGAAAGCCCGAATGCCTTGAGTCTGGTGGTCTCGGTCGTAGGCTGGATCGATGACGTGACCATCCCAAAGAGTATTGTCTGCAAGGATGTAGCCTCCAGGGTTCAGGATGCTCATAACCATTTCATATGTTTCTATATAGGTACGTTTATCTCCATCAACAAAAGCCATATCAAATTTTACACCTAATTGGGGCGCTTCTACGTTGGCATCACCGATGCGGAAGTCAATCTTATCGGCAACATTCGACCCTTCTATCCAGGGACGGGTAAAATCTTCCATCTCATCATTGATCTCGAAAGTATAGAGTTTTCCACCTTCCTGCAATCCCTGGGCCAGGCAGATGGCACTATATCCACTAAAAGTGCCTACTTCCAGAATGTTCTTCGGGCGAATCATCTCTACAAGCATTTTGAGAAGCCTGCCCTGAATATGGCCGCTAGCCATACGTCCATGGATAGTATGTATATTGGTGGCGCGGTAAAGACGATACAGATAATCGCCTTCAGGCTCTATATGCTGGCAGATATATTTATCTATGAGTTCAGTCTCAGTCATAATCTTATGGATTTAGAGAGTAGTGGAAATCTTACTCTTCTGTTTCTTTCTGTGCTAAGATTCCAGAAATGGCAAGTTCGTAAGAAGCCAGACCGAAACCACAGATTACGCCCAGGCAAGCACAGGAAATATATGAATGATGGCGGAACTCTTCACGTTTATGTACATTGGAAATATGTACTTCAACGCAAGGGCATTTCAAACTGCGAATACAATCCTGCAAGGCGATGCTGGTATGAGTATAAGCACCAGCATTGAGTACTACACCATCATAGGAAAAACCTACTTCCTGCAGTTTGTTGATTAACTCGCCTTCAATGTTGCTCTGAAAGTACTCTATCTCAATATCAGGGAATTTCGCTTTCAGTTTGGGCAGATAACTCTCGAAAGAATTGCTGCCATAAATACCTGGTTCTCTTACACCAAGAAGGTTCAAGTTTGGACCATTAATAATTTGTATCTTCATATTTACTTGATTTTTAATCGTAATCCATATTTTTTTCGTATCTTTGCGGCAGAGATCTTTTGTACTCTCCTGTCTTATGCAAAGACGATGCAAAGATACAATAAATTAAGGAAACTGACAAAAAATGAGGAATGAAATTATAAAGAACTATATGAGATACCTCAAGTTGGGGCGTAATTTCTCCAAAAATACGTTGGATGCCTATTATCATGACTTGAATTTTCTCTTGGAGTATGCAGATAAGAATAATTTGGTGCTGACGGAAATAAAATTGGAAGACTTGGAGAATTTTTCTGCAAGTTTGCATGATCGTGGCGTTTCTGCTCGTTCACAAGCTCGGATTTTGAGCGGAATCCGTTCTTTCTACCGGTATCTGGTACTTGATGATTATATAAAAGACGATCCGACCGAATTACTGGTTTCTCCCCAAATAGGAAAGCATTTGCCGGAATATTTATCTGTAGAAGAGGTTGACATGCTTGAAGGGGCTATTGATTTGGAAAAATGGGAGGGACAGCGTAATAAGGCGATTATAGAAACTCTGTTCTCATGTGGCCTTCGCGTTTCGGAACTTGTGAATCTAAAGAAAAGCGATGTGTTTGAAGAAGAAAAGTTTATTAGGATCATAGGTAAAGGTAACAAGGAACGCATAGTTCCTATTTCAGGCAAAGCTCTGAAAGAAATCAATCTTTGGTATATAGACCGGAATCTGATGGCAATCAAGCCAGGTGAGGAAGACTATGTCTTCTTGAACCGTAGAGGCGCTCATCTCACGCGCAATATGATACTTATCATGATTAAAAATGCGGCTTATGAGGCAGGAATCAAGAAAACTATTTCTCCTCATACTTTGCGTCATAGTTTTGCTACAGCCTTGTTGAAGGGTGGAGCAGATTTGCGGGTAATTCAGGCCTTATTGGGGCATGAGGATATTGGAACTACAGAGATTTATACTCATCTTGAAACTTCAGATTTGCGCAGGGCTATCTTGGAACATCATCCTCGAAATATCAAATATAGTGAAGAAAATCAAGTGCTTGATTCAGATAAAACAGACAAAAGATACCCGAATAACGGATAAAGCACAAGGAATTGACGTTTTTTATATAGGAATATGACAAAATCTGAAAAAATATGAGTAACTTTGCAGCCGCAAAATAATGAATATCAATAATTAAAAGAAATAAAGTAAGAAAATATGGCATATTTGTTTTCATCAGAATCAGTTTCTGAAGGACATCCAGATAAAGTGGCTGATCAGATTTCAGATGCATTGCTTGACCAGTTTTTGGCATACGATGACCACGCTCATTGCGCCATCGAAACCTTTTGTACTACAGGTCAGGTAGTAGTCATGGGTGAGGTTCGCTCTAACGTTTATGTTGATTTGCAGACCATTGCCCGCAAGACCATCAAGAAAATCGGTTATACCAAGAGCGAATATCAGTTTGACGGCGACTCTTGTGGTGTGCTCACTGCTATCCATGAGCAGAGCGATGATATTAACCGCGGTGTAAGTCGTGAGGAGGATGATAATCAGGGTGCAGGCGACCAGGGTATGATGTTCGGTTATGCTACAACGGAAACCGAAAATTATATGCCGGTATCACTTGACTTGGCTCAGCTCATCATGCGTGTACTTGCAGATATCCGCAAGGAGGGCAAGGTGATGACTTATCTCCGTCCTGACTCTAAGAGCCAGGTTACCATCGAATATTCTGACGATAATATCCCACAGCGTATTGATACCATCGTAGTTTCTACCCAGCATGATGATTTCATCAAGAAGGCAAATGGTGAGGACGATGATGATGCTATGCTGGCAAAAATTCGTGAGGATGTAATCAATATCCTGATTCCAAGAGTAAAGACTCACCTGAGCGACAAGGTGTTGGCTCTCTTCAATGATGACATCAAGTACTTCGTAAACCCTACAGGTAAGTTCGTGATTGGGGGTCCTCATGGAGATACAGGTCTTACCGGTCGTAAGATCATTGTAGATACTTATGGAGGTAAGGGCGCTCATGGTGGTGGTGCTTTCTCTGGTAAAGATAGCAGTAAGGTTGACCGTTCTGCTGCTTATGCTGCCCGTTACATCGCAAAGAATATGGTTGCAGCTGGCGTTGCTGATGAAATGTTGGTTCAGGTAAGTTATGCCATTGGTGTTGCAGAGCCGGTTAGTATCTATGTAAATACTTACGGCAGAAGCCATGTGAATATGACGGATGGTGAGATTGCAAAGAAAATTGCTGAAATGTTTGATCTCCGTCCAAAGGCTATCGAGCGCCAGTTGAAGTTGCGCCAGCCTATGTTCCAGGAAACTGCAGCATATGGACACATGGGACGTAAGAATGAAATTGTAGAGAAGACCTTCACCAGCCGATATCATGAGGCTAAAACTGTAAAGGTGGAACTCTTTACATGGGAAAAATTAGATAAGGTAGACGAAATCAAGAAAGCTTTCGGACTTTAAGGAATGGTGCAACAGGCAGATTCGATACAAACAGAAGCCGCACTTGAGGCAGAATCGCAACCGCAAGTGCTTAGGCAACATAGCAGCCAACCCACACCCAAAGAGGTGTTGGGTTGGTTGCCTAAGAATGCTACGCCAGCTCAGCAAGACTCCATGATTAGGGCGCATATCAAGCCAAGTGAGATTCATTGGAGTGAGATGCCGGATACTTTGCACTTGCCAGGACATGAGGCAGGCAAGAGTTTTAGGGATGTAAGTTTGCCACAATATTATCGTGAGTCATTCTTTTCAAAAGATTCTCTGTTTCATCCGGAATTAAAGGGTGGACGTTTAGGAGTGGCAGGTGATCCTGTTCCCTATACTGTAGCAGGTGATAGCTTTATTACTTCATTGCTGTTGGTCTGTTTTCTCTTGGCTTGTATAGCATTCTCTAAGTCTAAGCATTTTGTTATACGCCAGGCAAAAACCTTCTTTC
The DNA here is from genome assembly GCF_019127135.1 of Segatella copri. Taxonomy (GTDB): domain Bacteria; phylum Bacteroidota; class Bacteroidia; order Bacteroidales; family Bacteroidaceae; genus Prevotella. Next base: position 40,337 of record NZ_JAHOEA010000022.1, read on the forward strand.
GTACTCCGCGTATAGGTACAACAGAGGTGACTGAGACCAGTTCTGAGGTAAGATATCAGTTCTTCTTCGTGTTGCAGACCTGTCTTTTGTTGGCAATCGGGTATTTTATTTATTCGAAAGCATCTATCAGCGATACGTTTATCGTAGACCAATATCAGGTTATCAGTATATATGCTGGTTGCATGGGAGGCTATTTCTTGTTGAAGACATTCCTTTATATGGTTTCTGGATGGGTTTTCTTTGAAAAGAAAAAAAATATACAATGGCTCAAGGCATACTTGTTCCTTATTTCATGTCAGGGAGTGCTCTTGTTTCCTATGGTGATGCTTTTGTCGTATTTCGATTTCCCATTACAAATTGCAGTTATATACACGTTGATAGTACTTGGATTAGTTAAAATATTGGCTTTTTTGAAGGCTTACATTATCTTTTTTAGAAGAAATGGCGTGTTTCTGCAAATATTTTTGTACTTTTGTGCCCTTGAAGTGGTACCCTTGTTCGCTCTTTGGGGTGGACTTGTGCTAATCAGTCATTATTTGAAAATAAACTTTTAAGACAAAATGATAAAGAAAATTTTAGTTTCTCAGCCAAAACCTGCAAGTGAGAAGTCTCCTTACTTCGATATCCAGGATCAATATGGAGTAGAATGCGTGTTCCGTCCATTCTTTAAGGTAGAGGGACTCTCTTCTAAAGAATTCCGTCAGCAGAAGATAAATTTGCTTGACTATACTGCTGTCGTATTTACATCTCGTCATGCAGTAGACAACTACTTTAAATTAGCTAAGGAGATGCGTATCACAATTCCTGAAGATATGAAATATTTTTGTGTGATAGAAACTATCGCTCTCTACATCCAAAAGTATGTGCAGTATCGCAAGCGTAAAGTGTTCTTTGGTGATACAGGTAAAATTGATGGTTTGATGGGACAGATGGCTCGCCATAAAAACGAGAAATATCTGGTACCATTAAGCAGTGTTCATAATGATGATATTGCCAACTTGCTTGATGAGAAAAAACTCAATCATACAGAATGTGTAATGTATCGTACCGTGAGCAATGATTTCTCTGAAGAGGAAATCAAGAACTTCGACTATGATATGATGCTTTTCTTTAGTCCAACAGGTGTAAAGGCTCTGAAGAAGAATTTCCCTAACTTTGAACAAGGGAATATCGCTGTTGGTGCTTTTGGACCTGCTACAGCCAAGACTGCAACAGATGAAGGCTTACGTCTTGATTTGGAGGCTCCTAATAAAGCTTTTCCATCTATGACTGGTGCCTTGGCTGATTATCTGAAACGTCACAATAAATAGGAAATATTTAATAGTATATATTATGTCATCAGACAGAAATAAAACATTCGGAAAGAAAGAGCATCTATGTAAACTGACACTTATAGAACAGCTCTTTGGAGGTGGTGCTAAAGCAATGACGGCATGGCCTATGAGAATGGTGTTTCTTCTTGTTGACAAGAAAGATGAGCAAGCTCCTTCTGTTCAAGTTCTTATCAGTGTATCAAAGCGGTATTTTAAACGTGCAGTAAAACGCAATCGGGTAAAGCGACAGATACGTGAAGCTTTTCGTTATCAAAAACAAGAGCTGGAGACTTGTATGCAGAATTATGTTGGAAAACAATTGCTTGTGGCTTTTGTTTGGCAAACAGAACAATTGCAGCCTTCAAAGTTGGTTTCAACCAAAATGGCTAAACTTTTGGACAGATTGGTTGATAACATCAAGGAGATGCAATCTGAAACTGTCATAAAAGAGAGCAGTTTATGATGAAGATTCTGTTAATGATAGCACATGGCATGAAAAAGGTGTTAATATGGATTCTTATACTGCCGATATTGTTTTATCAGAAGTGTATTACTCCTTATACGCCACCTTCCTGTCGCTTTCAGCCCACTTGCTCAGAGTATGCGAGACAAGCCATTCTAAAGCATGGTCCCTTTAAAGGATTGGCTTTGGCTGTTTGGCGCATCTTAAGATGCAATCCTTGGGGTGGTTCGGGTTATGATCCCGTACCGTAAGTTTCCGACTGTGTTGTTGGGCCCCTTATACATATTATATAATATAATAAAGAATCATATTCTATGGCAAAAAATTTTGTTGAAGAATTGAAATGGCGTGGTATGCTGGCGCAGATAATGCCAGGTACTGAGGAATATCTCAACACCCACATGGTGTCTGCCTATCTCGGAACCGACCCTACTGCAGACTCTCTGCACATCGGTCACCTTTGTGGTATCATGATGTTGCGCCACTTGCAGCGTTGTGGCCATAAGCCTTATCTCCTCGTGGGAGGTGCTACAGGTATGATTGGCGACCCTTCTGGCAAGAGCCAGGAGCGCAATCTTCTCGATTCAGAGACTCTCTATCATAACCAGGAAGCTATCAAGAAGCAGGTATCTAAGTTCCTCGACTTTGATGGCAATGAGCCAAACAAGGCGGAGTTGGTTAATAACTATGACTGGATGAAGGACTTCACCTTCCTCGACTTTGCTCGTGTGGTAGGTAAGCACATCACAGTTAACTATATGATGGCGAAGGATAGCGTGCAGAAGCGCTTGAACGGTGAGGCACGTGATGGCTTGTCTTTCACTGAGTTCACCTATCAGTTGCTCCAGGGCTATGACTTCCTCTATCAGTATGAGAAGTATGGCGTGCGCCTCCAGTTGGGTGGTAACGACCAGTGGGGTAACATGACTACCGGTACTGAGTTGATTCACCGTACATTGGGTAACGACGCAGAGTGCTTCTGCCTTACTTGCCCATTGATTACCAAGGCAGACGGTAAGAAGTTCGGTAAGACAGAGAGCGGTAACATCTGGTTGGACCGTAACCGCACTACTCCTTACGCTTTCTACCAGTTCTGGTTGAACGTAAGCGATGACGACGCAGAGAAGTATATCAAGATCTTTACCGACCTCGATAAGGAGACTATTGATGCCCTTGTAGAGGAGCACAAGCAGGATCCTGGTCGCCGTGTACTCCAGAAGCGTCTGGCTGAGGAGGTTACCATAATGGTTCATTCTCAGGAGGATTTGGATATGGCTATCGCAGCCAGCAACATCCTCTTCGGTAAGGCTACCAAGGAGAACTTGGCACAGCTCGATGAGGCAACATTGAACGATGTATTCGCCAATGTTCCTCACTACGACCTCGATAAGAACCTGCTCGGTGGAACTGCTGTAGATCTCTTCAATCAGGAGGGCATGCAGATTTTCCCAAGCAAGAGCGAGATGCGCAAGCTCGTTAAGGGTGGTGGCGTTTCACTCAACAAGGAGAAGCTCGCTGCTTTCGACCAGGTTGTAACTGCTGATGACCTGATTGACGGTAAGTATCTTTTGGTTCAGAAAGGTAAGAAGAACTACTTCTTGATTACCGTTAAGTAATCGTTAAAAGTATTGAAAATATTTGGTAGTGGAGAAAAAATCCACTACCTTTGCATTCGATTTGCTTGTCCTATGGTGTAATGGTAGCACTACAGTTTTTGGTTCTGTCAGTGGTGGTTCGAATCCGCCTGGGACAACAGGTCATAAATAACCCTTCAAGTCTTTGCGGATTTGAAGGGTTATTTTGTTATATAAGAGTTTAGTTTAGGTAGAGAAAGTTTATGCAAGAGATAGACTTGATATTTCAGCAGTATTATCGTCCGCTATGTCTTTATGCCACTCATTATCTGCATGGTATCGATGAGGCTGAAGACGTGGTGCAGGATTGTTTTGTGAAATTGATAAGTAGAAGCATCATGCCGGAAAACATCAAGGCTTTCTTATATATCTCTGTGCGCAATGCCTGCATCGACCTGTTGCGCCGCCAGTCTCCGATAGATACGGAGATTTCTCCTACCGATTTATGTGGCGTGATTTCTGAAGACCAGGCACAGGAAAGTTCTTTCCGGGAGGCAGAATTGTGGACGGCTATCGAGCTATAACCCGAACGATGCAGGGAAATCTTCCTGATGAGCAAGCGTGACGGAATGACTTATCGGGAGATAGCTGAAGAACTGAACCTGTCGGAAAAGACCGTGGAGCATCAGATTTCCAAGGCTTTAAAGACCTTACGAGGCAAGAAAGATGATTTTCTTGCAGATTTTTTCTATATTTTACCTTTCATCCATGGGGGTATTCTGTAATTCTTGCGTTATAGCAATAAAAGAATGAATAAAAGTACAGTTATGAAAGGTAAAGAGATTATTTTTGCGCTCTCAATTCTAGCCTTGCCAGCTCCAACGTTGGCAGGCACGCCGAAGATGATGGTGGAGGCTCAGACTTCTACCACCATCCGTCAGCAGATGGATTGGCTGCACCGTATCAGGAAAATCAACTTCGTCTATGATTCATCGCTTGATGGGGAATTGAACATCAAGTATCATGGACCAGACATCCAGCATCTTCCGGTGAAGAAGGCACTGAAGGCGCTTTTCGAGAAAACTCATATTCTATATAATATCAATGCGAACTATGTGATATTGAAGCGAAAACCCGTACAACAAATATCAACATCTTACACGAATATCAATCACAAAGTTCAGCAGGTTCAGCGTCGCCACACTCTCAGCGGATATGTCCGTGATGAGAGTGGCGAATCGCTGATTAATGCCACCATCTATGATCTGACGGATGGCATCGGCACAACCACCAATGAGTATGGTTTCTTTTCGCTTACCCTGCCCGAAGGCGAGCACCAGCTCCGCTTTTCGTATGTGGGCTATGCCGATAAGGTGGAAAAATTGAATCTCTCGAAAGATATGCATCATAATATGGCACTCCGTGTTGATGGTAAACTGCCTGAGGTGGTGGTAGATGGCGATTTGAACTCTCCGCTTCTGACCACACAAACCGGCAAGCGCTCCTTTTCGAACAAGGATATCAAGACAGAGTTTGCCCTGATGTCTTCGCCGGATGTGGTGAAGACCCTGCAGCGTGTGAGTGGTGTGGCAGAAGGACAGGAGTTGGCAAGCGGACTCTATGTGCATGGTGGCAATGGCGATGAGAACCTTTATCTGATAGATGGTACTCCGCTTTATGATACGAATCATGCGCTGGGGCTTTTCTCCAGTTTCAATGCCGATGTGGTGAAGAATGTGGATTTCTACAAGAGCGGCTTTCCTGCACGATATGGTGGAAGATTGTCGTCGGTGGTGGATGTGCGTACTGCCGATGGAAACATGAATCAGTTTCATGGTGCCTATCGCATCGGACTGCTCGATGCCAGTGTGCAGTTTGAGGGACCTATCCGGAAAGGCAAGACCTCTTATAATATAGGTATGCGCCGTTCCTGGATGGATTTGCTGTCCCGTCCCTTGACCAAGGCTTTCTCTGATCCAGACGATAAACTCTCGATAGGTTATTACTTCATGGACCTGAATGCCAAGGTAACCCATCGTTTCAACGACCGCTCGAAGATAGACTTGAGTCTCTATCACGGAAAAGACAGCTGGGATGTGAAGGATGATTTTGATCAAAGTAAGGCAGATGGGTATCAACCCAACCAAAGCTATGACAAGGACTTGACGAAGTCGCAGCTGGATTGGGGAAACTTTAATGTAGCACTCAACTGGAACTACCTGTTCTCTCCGAAGCTCTTTTCAAACATTACAGCGGTGTATTCCCATAATCGTTCCAAGTTGTATTCCTTTGATGATGATCGTTACATCAATCCTTCGGGAGAGAATGCCACTTCTGTCACTCACTTGGAGCATGGTTATACCTCAACGATTTATGATGCGGGCTATCGTCTGGCATTCGATTACCGTCCGAACCCTCGTCATCATTTCCGTTTTGGAAGCGACTATACGATGCATCTCTTTCGCCCCCAGACAGCTATGCAATTGGATTATACTGGATATGAGGGAAATGCATCAGCCCAAGTTGATACCATCCGAATGAATAGTAGTAATCGTCATGTGGCGCATGAGTGGACGGTATACGCAGAGGATGAAATCAATATCAACCGCAACTGGAGTATGAATGTTGGCTTCAATATGGGCCTTTTTCATATCAGTAACAAGAACTTCTTGAATATCGACCCACGTTTTGCCCTGAAATATCAACTGAGCAATGAGGTGTCGCTGAAGGCTTCCTTTACTCAGATGACCCAGTATGTGCATAAGGTCTCTAACAGCTACTTGTCCTTGCCTACGGATTATTGGGTACCGACTACCCGAAATCTGAAGCCAATGCGTTCTTATCAGTTTGCGGCAGGAATCTATGCCCAGCCCAACCGCCATTGGCTTCTGTCGCTCGAAGGGTATTACAAGTTGTCCAAGCATCTGCTTCAATACAGCAGTTGGGTAGGCATAGAGCCGCCTGCTGAGCATTGGGATTCGCAAGTGATGGATGGCAAGGGGCTCTTCTATGGCGTTGAGGCTGATGCCACTTATCGCACCAATCATCTGACTTTGAGTGGTTCTTATACGCTCTCTTGGAACAAGCGAAAGTATGATGACTTCTATCAGGATTGGTATTACGACAAGTTTGACAACCGCCATAAGTTGAATCTGTCTTTGCGGTATGCGTTTAACAAAAAGGTGAGTTGCTTTGCGGTCTGGAACTGTCACACGGGCAATCATGCCACGGTGCCAACCCAGTTGGCGGCATTGCCAAGCTTGCCAGATCAAGAAGGCAAGTATTACAGGAATTGGTGGAATTCCGCCTCTTATGTCTATGCCATCCCCAATAATTTGACGCTTCCAGCTTATCATCGCTTGGACTTGGGATTTGATTTCCGTCATGTCACCAAGCATGGACATGAGCGCATTTGGAATTTGAGCATCTATAATGCTTATTGTCATCTCAACTCGATGTACGTCAAGGTGGACTATAATGAGGGTACGCAGCAGTTTGAGGCGAAAAACAAGGGATTTATTCCAATAATACCTTCATTTAGTTATACTATCAAGTTTTAAAACAAAAGAAATCTCATTGGATATGAATACAAATCATAGAAGAATAAAAATCAATGTAAGTTGGAAATGGGGACTGTTCTTCTTTTTGATGAGCGTGGCCTTTTCTTCTTGCATAGATGATTTTGATGTGAAGAAGCTGCAAGATACTCCCCGATTGGTACTTTATTGTTTTCCAACGGAGGGAGATACCACACTTATCGTTGTAACGAAAAGCTTGCCCGTTTCTTCTTTCAAAGGAGATATAGATACCCAATCACGTTTAACCGTGGATGCAAGTGTCGTATATAAGGTAAATGGAATGCCACAGGAGGTGAAACGTATCGAAAACATAAAGGAAGCGCAGTTCTTTTCTCAAGTTTCCGATAGTTGGTCTCTTTCTACCCTAATAGGACAGTATTATGCCGTAGGAAAGCAGAAGGCTGGAGATAAGATTGAGGTCCAGGTATCGGCAGATGGTCTCTCCGAGGTTTCTGCTTCGACTTCCATTCCCGAGAAGGTTGATGTAAATATAGGTGACATCCATTTGAAAGAGAAATCGTCGGATCATGATGTTTATTTCTCGGTAGATAAGTTGGAAGCGACTTTTAGTGACCCTGCTTCAACCACGGATTATTATTCTGTGAAGGTAACTCGCAAGCAGAAATATGGAAACTTGAAAGGTGTTCCCAAAGAAGGCAATAGATGGCAACATGATGTTTATGCTAATAATTACCAAGATTATCTTAATTATTTGGGTAGGGAGGATGAATATGAATGGTGTTTTGATAGTTTGGCATCAAATATCGTTTGGCCTGAGATGGTGACCACCAGTGAGCCATTGATTAGCAAGAAGTCAGAGTTGGATAATGATTTCGGCTTTGACGAATACGAATACTTTGATGATGTTTATATCTTCAATGACCGGACGATAAATGGACAGACCTATACGATGCATTTGGAAGTGAACAGTAATGATTCTTATTGGCACACGTATGATGGTTGGGACCGTTTGTTTGGCTTTACTTATAATGTACAACTTTGCAAGGTTACTCCAGAGTACTATCGCTTCTTGAAGAGCATTAACGATGCGCAGAGCAATAGTTGGGCGGACGCTGGATTGATGCAGGTGACACCTACTTATTCGAACGTAAAAGGTGGTTTCGGTGTAGTGGCAGGATTTAATGTCTGTGAAGCTTCGAAATATATCGCCCCATTGCCATCGGATAATCAAGGCGGAATATATACCAAATAAAAAAGGTGAGGAGTATGAAAAGAAGTCTTTTTATCATTTTAGGTACCTTGTGCTTTGCCATTGCCGGCAAGGCACAAGGTTCTGATGTTTCTGTTCAAAAGGCGAATACGGGTTATCGTATCTTGAATGATACCGTGGAAGCGGTGAAGGATTCTATGACTTTTGAACAGCGTGTGGAAATGATCAATCGCATGAAGTTAAAGCAGGATACCAAGCTGCTGCGCTATGTGGCTGGTATTACGGGCGGACTTTGTGATGCCAATGAAGACAGCTACATGGTTGAGTTGACATTTGCCTATTATCCCCTGACCTATGCAGGCGTTTCCTGTGGAATAGAATGGAACGATAACTACGGGGATAGACCATTGATGGAACGTTATGAAGATGATGAATATGATCCAAAGAGGGTGATTAAAATCAACCTGACACCAGGTTTGGCTTTTCGTACTCCTACCTTGTGGTTGAGCAGGCGTCGTTCTGCGGGCTTGATGCTGCATTGCGAGCCGGGACTCTGCATCACGCCATTTTATAATGATTGGGTATCTTTTACCGAAATCAAGGATGCACAAGGTGTGGGGCATCCTGCATCTTATGAAGATGAGCTTTATGGTAATGCAACTATCCGAACCGTCAGTAATCATGGTGGAAAATGGCTGGCTTGGCGCATCAAGTCGGCTTTGACCTTCCGTTCGGGCGATGTATTTCTGTCTTTGGGATGGCTGACAAGCGACTTCAATATCGAAAATAGCAGAAACAATATCCGCTATACAAAGGGTAAGCGATATAATGGCATCGAGAAGTATAAGCATACCAATACGCTCTTTGCATCTATTACAGGACAATTTTAAAGGAAGAAAGGGATTCTATGATGAAGATCAACAAGAATGAACAGGAATTTGTGCTGAAGTATTTTCAGCCGGGCAAGCTGGATACCCGGAAGGCCTTGCAGAAGGTGAAGGCTCGGGTTGGCATTTCTGATGAAGAGGTTTCGCATGCTGCAACTGTATCTTTACGCATGTGTCGCATCCGCTGGATAGCTGTGGCTGCATCTATTTTGGTGCTCTTCACCATAGGAGCCTATACGCTTTTGCAGCCAAAGACGGTGACGCTTTCTGCTGATTCAGAAGTAGTGGCATATCATCTGCCTGATGGAACGAAGGTATCGTTGATGCCTCATTCTTCTCTTTCCTATCAGGAAGATGATTGCAGAAAGGTGGAGATGAAGGGCTGTATCTATTATCAGGTGAAGCATGATGAACAGCATCCTTTCGATGTGATGGGAGAGCATGGACACGTAAGGGTGCTCGGTACCCAGTTTATGGTGGATGAAAGAACGGATGCTCCCGAAGTGATGGTAACCAGCGGAAAGGTGCTTTTCACAGCTCGTAACTCTGAAGAGGGTGTCTTCCTGATTAAAGGCAAGCGGGCACGTCTGTTGAAAGGGGCTGTCCAACCTAAGTTGTTGGCAGATTATGATATCAATGATGTGGCATGGGCTACCCATCGCCTGCATTTCGACAATACTCCATTATCAGAAGTATTGGAGGATCTTTCTAAATTATCTGGTACAAGATATACGGCTTCTGATGAGAGCAAGCGTCTGACGGGTGATTTTGATACCAATTCCATCCCACAGATCATCCAAGTAATAGAAGAAACATTGGGTGTTCAGATAAGATAAGTGTGTGAATAAAACATCGTAAAAAGGGACAAACTTAGGAAAAGTAGGCAATAAAATGAGAAAATAAGTAAAAAGGGTGCATCTTTCGTATTGATTTAGGGTGATATTCAAAATTATTTTGTATCTTTGCCCTCGTAACAAATCAAACAATTTATAAAAAATAAAATTATGGACTTTAATAAACTATTCTCATTAGAGGGTAAGGTTGCCCTCGTGACAGGTGCCGCTTATGGTATCGGTTTCGCTATTGCTGAGGCTTATGCCAAGGCTGGTGCTAAGATTGCTTTCAACTGCCGCAGCCAGCATCACATGGATCAGGCTCTTGCTGATTACAAAGCAAAGGGTATTGAGGCAAAGGGTTATATCTGTGATGTAACTGATGAGGAACAGGTGAAAAACATGGTAGCTGACATCGAGAAGGAACTTGGTGTTATTGATATTTTGGTAAACAATGCAGGTATTATCAAGCGTATTCCTATGACTGAGATGTCTGTAGATGACTTTAAGCAGGTTATTGACATTGACCTCACAGCACCTTTTATTGTATCTAAGGCAGTTATCCCAGGTATGATCAAGAAGGGTCATGGTAAGATTATCAACATCTGCTCTATGATGAGCGAGCTGGGCCGTGAGACAGTTTCTGCATACGCTGCTGCCAAGGGTGGCTTGAAGATGTTGACACGTAACATCTGCTCTGAGTATGGTGAGTACAACATCCAGTGCAATGGTTTGGGCCCTGGTTACATCGCAACTCCTCAGACTGCACCTCTCCGTGAGCGTCAGGCTGATGGTAGCCGTCATCCATTCGATAGCTTTATCTGTGCAAAGACTCCTGCAGGTCGCTGGTTGGAACCAGAAGAGTTGGCAGGTCCTGCTGTTTTCTTGGCTTCAGATGCTTCTAATGCAGTGAATGGCCACATTCTCTACGTAGATGGTGGTATCTTGGCATATATCGGAAAACAGCCAAAATAAAGGATTAAACTTGTAGATTTGAGTTAGAATAAACTTGAATAGAATAAAAAAATATAGGGCAGCCATAAAGGGCTGCCCTATATTTATGATTAAAATAATCTTTACAATTATTTGTTGATTGCATCTGCGAGCTCAGCACCAGCCTTGAACTTAGCAACCTTTTTAGCTGCAATCTGGATTTTCTCCTTAGTAGCTGGATTGATACCCTCACGAGCAGGACGCTCGTTAATGCTGAATGTACCGAAACCTACCAACTGAATCTTATCACCTGCAATGAGAGCTTCCTTCAATGCATTTGTTGTAGCTTCGAGAGCGGCCTTAGCCTGTGCCTTTGTAATCTCAGCACCTGCTGCAATCTTGTCAATCAATTCTGTCTTGTTCATAATTTTTCGTTATTAAATGAATAATATTGTTGTTTCTAAGTTGAATTCGTTTACAAATATAGCTTTTTCTTGTGAAAGTTCAAATAAAAAAAGCAGAAAAGTGATGAATTTATTGAAAATTAAGTGTAATAAGCCTATTTTTTGGTGTTTTCACGGATATTTTTCGTAATTTTGCCGCCAAAATACAAATATTAGTTAGATTATTAAACAGTTTAGAGAAATAAAGTTATGCGCAATATTCCAATTGTAACAAAGAATTTGCTGATAGTGAATGTAGTAGCATTCCTGGCATGCATGCTGATGGATAAGAGTATGGGTGGTGGTTCTAGTTTGACAGATATGTTTGGGCTCCATTTCTTCTTAGCTTCAGATTTCCATATTTATCAGTTAGTTACCTACATGTTTATGCATGGCGGTTTTCAGCATATTCTCTTCAATATGTTTGCCCTATGGATGTTTGGCTGTGTGGTAGAAAGAGTTTGGGGACCTAAGAAATTCCTTTTTTATTACATGGTGTGTGGAATCGGAGCCGGCTTGTTCCAAGAGGCAGCCCAGTATATTACGTATGTGGCAAAGGATATGGTTGCTTATGATTATGTAAGTGTTAATGGGGCCAGAATTACAATGGAGCAATATCTGAACCTATGGACTACCGTGGGTGCTTCAGGAGCTATTTATGCCATATTGCTTGCCTTTGGTATGATTTATCCAAACGAGCGTCTCTTCATTTTCCCGTTGCCAGTTCCTATTAAAGCTAAATTCTTCGTGATAGGCTATGCTGTCATAGAATTGGTTTCAACATTCTCTCTCTCTGATGATGGTGTGGCTCATATTGCCCATTTGGGAGGTATGGTCTTTGGATTCTTCCTGATCCGTTATTGGCGTAAGCAGATTGATAATGGTTACTATCATTCAAATTCTGCAGACGCTTTTGATAAGTTGAAAGGTATGTTCGGTGGAAAGCGTCGGGCTGGTAGAACGCATTTTACTTATACCAAGAATGAATCTTATAATCAGACTTATGAACAGGATGCTGAATGTAAGACCAACGAAAAGGTTGTATCACAGGAAGAGATAGATCGAATCTTAGATAAAATAAGAAAGAGCGGTTATGATAGCTTGACTCCTAGTGAAAAGCAGATGCTCTTTGATCAGAGTAATAAGTAAAAAGCATGTTTAAAGGATTTAAGGAATTTACATATAAGATGATAGCTGGTGCTAATGTGGCAACTATCATCATCATGTTGCTGGTGGGCTTTTCTGACTTCTTTCAGCCGGAAAAGTTCGCCGCATTGGCTAATCTTGGCTTACTTTTCCCGGTTTTTCTTATAGTTAACCTAGGCTTTTTGCTTTTCTGGTTGCTCTTCCGGTCTAAGTATGCCATTATTCCATTCTTGGGCTTTTTGATTTGTTTTGTTCCTGTTCGCAAGTATATGCCAATCAATTTTTCTGGCGAAACTCCAAAAGGTTGTATCAAAGTTCTATCATATAATACTTGGAATTTTGGTGCACAGACAGAGGATGCCGAAGGAACTAATGTCTGTATTGCTTATCTGCAGGAGCAGGATGCTGACATAGTTTGTCTGCAGGAAGCATGTCCTACAGCCCGGAATATTGAGCAGATAGATAGTATGCTCAAGCCGATGTATGCTTATCAGGATACAACGATGCACGTGAATGGTGGAAATTGTCTTATGTTGCTCAGTAAATACCCTATTCTTTCAAAAGAGCGAATTTCTTATGAATCGCAAGGAAATATGAGTGTAGCATATCGTCTGAAAATGAAAGATAGAGAGGTCCTTCTCATCAATAATCATTTGGAAACTACCGGCTTAAGTTTAGAGGACAGACGCCAGTTCAAGAATCTGGTTATCGGAAAATTGCAGGTTGATACTGCAGAAGAAACGTCCAAACTGCTCGTTGTAAAACTTGCCGAGGCAACAAAGAAACGGGCTCCGGAGGCTGAGGCTGTAGCAAAATACATTCAGCAGCATAAAGAACAGAGTATTATTTTGTGCGGTGACTTTAATGATGGTCCTATCTCTTATGCTCATCGAACGATAGCTAAAGATTTGACGGATTGCTACATTGCAAGTGGTAACGGACCGGGTATCAGCTATCATCATGGAGGCTTTTTTGTTCGCATTGACAATATCATGTGTTCAGACGATTGGGAGCCTTATGAATGTAAAGTTGATGATAAAATCGCCGTTTCAGACCACTATCCTATCATTTGTAAGCTAAAAATGCGCCCTAAAAAGCAAAAATAGAGCAAATTATTCTTATATAAGAAAAAAAATGCTTATTTTTGCACAACTTTATGGAGGTTTTTGAAAGAATCCCTAAAAGCAATTGAAAAGAAACAAATAATTAATAACAATAAATAGAAATGCAAAACAAAGGAATTGTAATTTGTGTAGCCGTCTTACTGACACTCGCAAGTATCTTCTATTTGTCATTCTCGTTTGCCACACGTTACTATGACAGCGAGGCTGCAAAGATTAAAGATCCTATTGCTCAGCAGGATTATAAGGATTCTGTTAAGTACTTAGGTGTTTATTCTTACCAGAACTGCTTGGAGACTCAGATTGGTCTTGGACTTGACCTTAAGGGCGGTATGAATGTAATTCTTGAGATTTCTGTACCTGATGTACTTGAAAACCTTGCCGATCATAAGACCGACGCTGGTTTTACCAATGCCATGAAGGAAGCTAGAGCTCAGGAAGAAGCTAACGGTGGTGACTTCGTGTCACTTTTCATTAACGCTTATCATAAGAGCGCACCAGGTCATAAACTAGCAGAAGTGTTCGCTACCCAGCAGTTGCAGGGCAAGGTTTCTCCTCAGAGCAGCGATGCAGAGGTAGAGAAGGCTATCCGCGCTTCTGTACAGGATGCTATCGACAACTCATTCAATGTTGTCCGCACCCGTATCGATAAGTTCGGTGTTGTTCAGCCTAACATCCAGAAGCTGGAAGGTCAGCAGGGCCGTATCATGGTAGAAATGCCTGGTATCAGCCAGCCTGAACGTATGCGTAAGATGCTTCAGGGTAGTGCTAACCTTGAGTTCTGGGAGACATATAACTCAGAGGAAGTTGCTCCTTATCTCCAGCAGCTTGATACTCGTATCGCTAATGGTGATAACGGTGAGGAGAAGACTGACTCTGTTGCTGCTGATTCAACTGCTGCAAAGAAGGAAGTTGCTAAGGCTGAGCCTAAGAAGGCTGAGGCTAAGTTCTCTATCAAGAAGAAGGACGATGCTGCAAGCAAGGTAGGCGAGGATGCTCAGAATGCTGCTGCTATCAAGGCTCACCCATTGTTGGCTCGTTTGCAGCTCGGTGGTGGTTTGAGCACTGTTGGTTATGCTAGTGTTCGCGATACTGCTGCCATCAACAAGATTATCTACTCTGCTGTGGCTAAGCGCGTTTTGCCATCAGACTTGCGTCTGCTTTGGAGTGCTAAGCCAGCTGATAACCTGAAGGTTAAGAATATCTATGAGCTTCATGCTTTGAAGGTTACAACTACTACCGGTCGTGCTCCTTTGGAGGGTGATGTAATTACCGATGCTAAGGACGAGTTCGACCAGATGGGTTCACCTGTTGTTAGCATGAAGATGAATACTGAGGGCGCACGTAAGTGGGCTCAGATGACAAAGGCTAACGTAGGTAAGGCTATTGCTATCGTTCTGGATGGCGTAGTTTACTCTGCTCCTCGTGTAAACGGCGAGATTGACGGTGGTAGCTCTCAGATTTCCGGTAACTTCACTATCGAGGATACCAAGGACTTGGCTAACACATTGAAGTCTGGTCGTATGCCAGCTCCTGCACGTATCGTTCAGGAGGAGGTTGTAGGTCCTACACTCGGTGCACAGTCTATCCAGATGGGTATTGTATCATTCGTTGTAGCTTTCGTACTCCTGATGGTTTACATGGTGATGATGTACAATGTCATTCCTGGTATGATGGCTAACCTGGCATTGCTCGTCAACGTATTCTTCACGTTGGGTATTCTGACGTCCTTCCAGGCGGCTCTGACGTTACCAGGTCTTGCCGGTATGGTCTTGTCTCTGGGTACTGCCGTGGATGCCAACGTGCTTATCTATGAGCGTATCAAGGAGGAGCTCCGCTCTGGCAAGGGTATGAAGCAGGCTGTAGCTGCCGGTTATGGTAACGCTTTCTCTGCTATCTTCGACTCTAACTTGACATCTTTGATTACTGGTGTTATCCTGTTGACTACCGGTACAGGTCCTATCCGTGGTTTCGCTACTACATGGATCATCGGTATCGTAGTTTCATTCTTTACTGCTGTGTTCCTGACTCGTCTGGTTTACGATTATAAGTTGAACCACGATAAGTGGATGCACTGCAAGTTTGATACTCCAGTTTCTCACAACCTGATGCAGGGCAAGAAGTATAAGTTCATGTCTATGTACAAGACTACCTTCACCGTAGCCATCGTTGCTGCAGTGGTATTCATCGGTAGCTTCTTTGTTCGTGGCTTGAGTAAGAGTATCGACTTTACTGGTGGTCGTAACTATGTGGTACAGTTCGAGAATCCTGTAGAGCCTGAGCAGATCCGTACCGTTCTTGGTGATGCATTCGTTAATGCAGATGGTTCTAAGGCAACTACTGGCGCTATTGCTATCGGTACAGACGGTAAGACTATCCGTGTATCTACCAACTATATGATTGAGAGCAACAGTCCAACTGTTGACGATGAGGCTGAGACTATCCTTTACAATGCCTTGAAGAAGGCTAACCTGGTTTCTCAGAAGAGTGTTGAGGCATTCAAGAATCCAGATGTTCGTCAGGGTGGTTCTATCATCAGTAGTACAAAGGTAGGTCCTTCAGTGGCTAAGGATATCACTATGGGTGCTATCTATAGTGTGCTCTTCGCATTGATTGCTATCTTCCTCTACATCCTGGTACGTTTCCGCAACGTGGCCTTCTCTGTAGGTTCTACTGTAGCTTTGGCATTTGATGCCTTGACAGTAATCGGTTTCTACTCACTCCTGTGGGGGCTCGTTCCATTCTCATTGGAGATTGACCAGACCTTCATCGGTGCTATCCTGACCGTGGTAGGTTACTCTATCAACGATAAGGTGGTTGTGTTCGACCGTATCCGTGAGAACTTGAAGTTGCATCCTAAGGGCGACCGTCAGCAGCTCTTCAATGCATCTATCAATGAGACATTGGCTCGTACCATCAATACATCTACATCTACATTGCTCGTGTTGCTCTGTATCTTCATCCTCGGTGGTGACAGCATCCGCAGCTTCTCATTCGCAATGATCCTGGGTGTTGTATTCGGTACATTGTCATCTATCTTCATTGCATCTCCAATGGCTTACATCGTTCTTGGTCGTAAGATTAAGGAAGAGCCAGCTGAGGAGGTTGCAGAAGTTAAGTAATCAGAAACTCTTCATTCTTTCTCTGTCCGATGTATGTCGGATAGAGAAAGATACTGGAAAGAATATAAAAATAATAAAGGTCGCTTCCTGATTGTCAGGAGCGACCTTTATTGTTTTATCATCTCTGGAATGATAAGGAAAGTACGTGGTCCCACCGAGAATCGAACTCGGATCAAAGGTTTAGGAAACCTCCGTTCTATCCGTTAAACTATAGGACCATTGTAAACCGACTGCAAAGATACATCAAATCGTTGACAATACAAAATAAAATGTTATGTTTTTCACTCTCATCTTATCAAGTTTCCTCACTTTTGTGGAGTTGAACTGCGAAAACCTCTTCGATACGAAGCATGATTCGCTGAAGAATGACTATGAATTCCTGCCACAGAGCAGTTACAAGTGGACGCCTTATCGCTATTGGCGCAAGCTGGCAAATCTTTCCAAGACTATAGTAGCTTTGGGTTATGAAGATTTGTCGCTTGTTGGTACCGCCTCCCCAGATAATCCTTCAAGACCCTCGGAGAAGTCCTGGCATGTTCCCGATTTTGTGGCGCTTTGCGAAGTGGAGAACGATAGTGTGCTGTTTGATTTAACCCGGCGTTCAGCTCTTCGCGGTGTGAATTATGATTATGTGATGACCGATTCGCCTGATGAACGAGGCATAGATGTGGCTTTGCTTTATCAGCCATCTTCTTTTGCGCTTATACAGTTCCGGTCTATCCGCATCAAGCCGCTGCCTGATACTCGTCCTACGAGAGATATTCTCTACGCTTCGGGGCGGATTATGAATGATGATACGCTCCATGTCTTTGTATTGCATGCGCCTAGCCGGCGTGGCGGCGAACAGGTTTCGCGTCCCTACCGCCTGCAGGTAGCCAGCCAGTTGGTTTCTGCTGTAGATTCTATCTATGCGCTCAATGATAGTGCAAGGATTATCGTAGCCGGCGATTTCAACGATTATTCCGATTCTCCGGCTCTTCGTTATCTTTATCAGCATCACCTTATTAATATATCTGTTGGCGTCAAAGGCTCTCATGGTGCCAAGGCTACTTATCGCTGGCATGGAGATTGGCGAAGTCTTGACCAGATTCTCTTCAGTCCTTCGCTTTCCCGGCTTAAGATGGGTTGTCAGATAGGAGATTTGCCATTCCTCTTAGAAGATGATGAGAAATATGGCGGAAAGAAACCTTTCCGCACCTATCTCGGTCCCCGATATTTGGGTGGATACAGCGATCATCTGCCGCTTGTTGCCAAGTTTAAAATAGAGGGTGGATATGAATAAAAAAACAGGTATGCTCAGATTTTTACCGAACATACCTGTTTGTATATTAGTGAGATTTTTTCTCTTCTGCCTGATTATCCGTAGATAACCTTACCGTTCTCATCCTCATAAGGAGTTATATCCTTAGCATACTGGTTCATGGCACGGAGGCTCATACCCATTGATGAGAAACCACCATCGTGGAAGAGGTTCTGCATGGTTACCTTGCGGGTGAAGTCAGAGAACATCATCACGCAGTAGTTAGCGCAATCCTCAGCTACGGCGTTTCCGAGTGGAGACATCTTGTCGGCGAAGTCCATCATGTTCTCGATATCCTTGATACCCTTACCTGCTGTTGTAGCTGTAGGGCTCTGAGAGATGGTGTTGATGCGCACGTGCTTCTCACGACCATAGATGTAACCGAAGCTGCGGGCAATACTTTCGAGCATGCTCTTGGCATCAGCCATATCGTTGTAACCGAAGAATGTACGCTGAGAAGCTACGTATGTGAGAGCTACTACAGAACCCCACTCGTTGATAGCATCCAACTTCTTGGCTACCTGCAACATCTTGTGGAAAGAGATAGCAGAGATGTCCAATGTCTTGTTCAGGAAGTTGTAGTCGAGGTCATCGTATGTACGATGCTTGCGAACGTTAGGGCTCATAGCTACAGAGTGGAGCACGAAGTCGATTTTGCCACCGAGTTTCTCCTGAGCCTCTGTGAATACCTTTTCCAAGTCTTCTACGCTAGTCGCATCAGCTGCGATGATAGGAGCGTTGATCTGTTCAGCGAGCTTATCCAGCGTACCCATACGCAAAGCCATAGCTGTATTACTAAGTGCGATAGTAGCACCCTCTTCAGCAGCCTTTACAGCTACTTTCCAAGCGATTGATTCCTCATTGAGTGCACCGAAGATGATGCCACGCTTGCCTTTTAACAAATTGTGAGTCATTGTTATCTTAATACTTTTGTTTATACTAACGACAATCCCCTACATATATCATTCTCTATATATAATAAGGTGTAAAACCACTTTGTTTTGTTCTAGTCGTTGAAATCGTGCGCAAAATTACGAAAAATGTGCAATATACCCAAATTTTTTAACTAAAAAGTGCCGTAAACGTTTTCTTTTTTGTGGTATGTCAAGTATTCCGCTCCCTGCAGTCAGTATGATATTCTATTTATTCTTTGCAGATAATAAGCCTGAAACAGATATATCTTATGCTTATAGATAACGTATCTGTTGGTCTGAGGAATTAGATTTGTAGGGTTGCTGCCATATGCCAGCAGAATTGTTGGCATATGGCAACAATGTTCCTGACATATGCCAACAAGGTTCCTGACATATGTCAACAAGGTTCCTGACATATGCCAACAGAGTTATTGACATATGTCAGCAACCTTGTTGGCAACTGCCGTCAACCGAACGGAACTAATTGTTAGAACCGATGAACCGTAGAGCTGTGACTATTTAATCTATTTGTTCTACGTATTTAAGCAATACGTCTTACCCGGCAGATGCCTGTATAGATAACTTAAGAACCTTCTTATTTCTGTTCTTACAAATTATAGCCTTATTGCAGCAAAAATATCCTTTTTGTTGCAATATGACAAGGTAGAAGTGTTAAAAATAGACTTTTTTATGTGCGTTATTAAATTTTTCTTTCAAAATATTTGCAAATATCCGAAAAAAAATCTAATTTTGCAGCCGATTATTATATATTTATTAATTATTATCTAATAAAGAGAGAGATTATGTTTAAAAGAATCGCTTTATTTGTGGGGGAGGTCGTCCGAAAACTTAATTAGGGAAGCAAACAACTGAATTGAGCATTT
>NZ_JAHOEA010000214.1 GCF_019127135.1 Segatella copri
TGCTGTTGTATCAGTTCATCTTCATTGAGTGACTGAAGGGTATTCAGAAGGTTTTTCAATCGATCGGGATGATTGCCGAATATCTTCTTGAACGTAAGGTCTGCCTTAGGATCTAAGTACTTCATAACCATCTGTTTTAAAATTCTATAGCGCAAAGTTACGGTTTTATTTTCAAACCCGCAAGAGATTTCTGTACGTATAAGTTAAATATTGCAAACATTTATTTCTTTTCTTGCGAAAAGTTCTCTGTATCGAGAACTTTTCGCTATTTTTGCAGCAAAAATAAACGATTATGAAGATATTAAAGTTCAAATTGCTGAAAGATTTTGCAAGGAAACAT
>NZ_JAHOEA010000215.1 GCF_019127135.1 Segatella copri
ATCCCGAGTTTTTGAGCGACCCTACCGGTAACCGTCGCTGGCTGCCCTACGAGATAGAGAGCATCCTCTCACCCCGTGAGCATCCGTTCAATTACGAAGGCATCTACGCCCAGGCTTACGCCCTCTACAAGAGTGATTTCCGCTATTGGTTCACCGATGAGGAGATAGAACAGCAGAACCGGCACAACCGCGCTTTTGAGGCGCCTAGACTAGAACAGGAACTTGTGGATCTCTACTTCCGAAAGCCAACGGAGGCGGAGACAGGGGAGTTCGTGTCCATAGCCAGAGCGATGCAGATCATCAGTTGCAACATCTCTCAGAAGCTGA
>NZ_JAHOEA010000216.1 GCF_019127135.1 Segatella copri
AGCATAGCCGGTTACTACAACCTTTGCCTCTGTGTTCTTGTTCAGGAAGTCAACCTACTGTTCCCACAGATTGGTGAGATTATCGGTGGTTCTGTCCGTGAGGAGAGTTATGACAAGCTGATGGGTGAGATTGAGGCTCGCAACATCCCTATGAAGGATATGAACTGGTATCTCGATACCCGTAAGTATGGTTCATGCCCACACGCAGGTTTCTATAAAAGTTTATAATTTGATTCACTAGTGTCCCGTTAAAACGAGACGATTATTAAATAAGTTATTAATACTCAAAAGTTTACGGACTTTTTACAGTGTATTCGATTTG
>NZ_JAHOEA010000217.1 GCF_019127135.1 Segatella copri
TTTGTAACTTGCATCAAAGGCTAAAGCCTCTTCTGCGTTTCTTCTTTTTCTTCTTGGCTGATTCATCCTCTGGGAATGGCTCAAAGGTCTGTACGTTGGCAGAAGCAAAAAGCCCAATGGAAGAAATGCCGTTCCAAGGGTCTTGGCTGCTTTCCGACATGGATGGCAAATGCTCGTCCTTGCGACAACCTTGCTCATATTGTCGAGCAGAGTTGTCTCTTGCTGATACTTGATTCTCCGTACCCTCAAACCTCACATTCAACTTGCCAAAGCTATAGTCTCGGCTAATCTGCGTACCCTTGAAGCTATATCCATCCTTGC
>NZ_JAHOEA010000218.1 GCF_019127135.1 Segatella copri
TCCATTCTTCCATATTTCATTTCCACGCCCTCTTTATCATACTGCTTGCGCTTGCCGGTTGGTGGCTCAGTAAGTGTGATGCGAACTACAGCCGTGCGTGATAGGGAACGGGCGATGCTCTCGTCGAAAGCATCCATGTGTTGAGGAAGGAAACGTTCACTGATTAGTCGGAGACCATGAATCTTCTCTGTATCCTCGGTCACTATTTCAGCCTTGCCGAATGCGATGGCTGATTTGAACTGCAGGGTGAAACTGCCGTCCTTCGGACCAACCGTAGGCGCACAACGGGTTACGGCTGAAAGGCAAACCTCGGGATGAG
>NZ_JAHOEA010000219.1 GCF_019127135.1 Segatella copri
CGCTGACCACCACGCCGTTCAAGGCGGACTCACGGATGTACTCCGCCAACTTGCGATTGGCTTTTCTCGCCCTCAGTCTCAAAGCCTCGTAGCTTGGCTTAGAGAACTTCACCGTGACAGACTTCGACAGCTTGCGAACCCTGCCCGTAGGCGGTCTTCCGCCCTTTTTCCTATTCTGTTCCTGTATGTTTGTCATTCGATATACTGTTTACAGTTGGTACACTTACTTTCTGCGACCGTCGGGAGCAAAATTCCTCCGCCCTCATGGTGGAGCGAGGCGTTTTGGGGTTCCCAAAACATAACCTCGCTCCCTC
>NZ_JAHOEA010000023.1 GCF_019127135.1 Segatella copri
CATCATCTGTAAAAGAGTAGCCATTCAACTCTACCTCACGGGTCTCAAACCAACCTGTGTCCTCATTATACACACGTTCAATTCTTGTCTTACGTTTCATTGTCACTTCTGTTTGTTCCTAAGTGACAACCTTTTTCAGGGAAGTACATTTTCCTCTTACGCGTCTGCTTTAGAGCTTTAGTTAAAAATCCTAACTCATCCTATGCTGGCAAGCAAGAGTGTGGAATATGACAGAAAGACAGTAAAGCTACAGATACAAGTGTTACATAGAATAAAGTATTTGACACATGTGAAAAAGTAGAATTCTGCTTTTTTGCTTACCTTTGCATCCACAAATAACAATTTAACTAATAATTAATTTAAATCATAAAATGACTAGATACAGAATGATTTTATCCCTGCTTTTGGCTGGCATGGGAACTGTTGCAACAGCACAGAATATCAACTTGCCAATCATCCAGACCAAGTACACAGCCGATCCTGCACCTTATGTGCACAACGATACGGTTTATCTCTATACCACACACGATGAGGATGGGGCTGAAGGGTTCCTGATGAAAGACTGGCTACTCTATACCTCAACTGATATGGTAAACTGGCAAGACCGCGGTGCCGTGGCTTCATTGAAAGACTTCAAGTGGTTCAAGGGTGAGAATGGTGCCTGGGCAGAGCAGGTCATCGAGCGCAATGGCAAATGGTATATGTATTGTCCTATCCATGGTCATGGCATCGGAGTGCTGGTAGCTGATAATCCATACGGACCGTTTAAGGATCCTATCGGAAAGCCTCTGGCATGGGAAGGTGATTGGTTTGACATCGACCCTACTGTATGGATAGATGATGATAATCAGGCTTACATGTATTGGGGAAATCCAGAATTGAAGGCAGTAAAGTTGAATGAGGATATGATTTCTTATTCTGATTCCATCATGCACTTCCCGAAGATTCAGGATTATCAGGAAGGTCCTTGGTTCTGGAAGCGCAATGGCAATTATTATCTGGCTTATGCTTCTACCTGCTGTCCTGAGGGCATCGGTTATGCGATGAGCAAGAATCCGCTCGGACCATGGGAATATAAGGGACATATCATGAACCATACGCCTCGTACTCGTGGCAATCATCCGGGCATCATCGACTATAAGGGCAAGAGCTATTGCTTCGGCTTGAATTATGACATCTTCCGTTTGAAGACGGGGCGTCATGCCGAGCAGCGTTCTGTTTCTGCGGCCGAAATGACTTACAATCCTGACGGAACCATCCAGGAGTTGCCATACTTCCAGGAATGCAAGTTGGAGCAGATAGAATGGTTCAACCCTTATCGACAGGTTGAGGCTGAGACGATGGCTTGGGGCTATGGATTGAAGACTCAGCCTAAGAACGAATGGGCACAGAAGGACAGATGGAACCAAGTGGTTACGAATATTGATGAGGGAAAGTATATCCTCGTGAAGGGTGTTGACTTCAAGAAGGGTGCAAGTAAGTTTGAGGTTTCTGCCTCTTGCCACATGTTGGGCGGCAGTATCGAAATCCGTCTTGATGGGGTAAACGGCCTGTGCATCGGCAAGGTGGATATCAAGAACACCAAGGATGAATACAAAACCTTCTCAACCCAGGTGAAGAAGATAAAGGGTGTTCATGATCTCTACTTCGTTTTCAAGGGAGGCAACATCCAGAAGCAGAACTTCTTCTTCCTGGATTGGTGGAAGTTTAGTGAGTAAGAAAGAACATTAAAAGATGTGTTTTTTCATTGAAAGCCATAAGCTAAATGTAATTGTCCGTATATACACTTTTATTAAGAATTTAAAATAATATCAAATTATGAAGAAACAACTAATGATAGCTCTGTTGAGCATGGCGCCTGCCTTGGGTGTTGTGGCGCAAGATAAACTTTATAAGGATGAGTTCCCGCTGGGTGACATCACCCTTCTGGACGGACCATTGAAGCATGCCCGCGACTTGAACGTGCAGGTGCTCCTGAAATATGATTGCGACCGCATGCTGGCTCCTTATCGCAAGGAGGCTGGCTTGCAACCTCGCAAACCTTCTTATCCCAACTGGGATGGGCTGGACGGACATGTGGGTGGACATTATCTGTCGGCTCTTGCCATCAATGCAGCCACAGGCAATGAGGAATGCCGCAAACGCATGGAATATATGATATCTGAACTCCAGCTGGTGCTTGATGCCAACAATCAGCGTCATGAAGCCTGGTGCCATAACTATATCGGTGGTGTTCCCAATAGTGCCAAGATGTGGACGGCTTTCAGTAAAGGAGATTTCGGACCTTACTTCGGAACATGGGCACCTTTCTATAATATTCATAAGATGTATGCAGGTCTTCGTGATGCATGGCTCTATTGCGGCAATGAACAGGCAAAGAATCTGTTTCTGAAGTTCTGTGATTGGGCTGTGGACATTACGCGTGATTTGAATGACGGACAGATGGAGAAAATGCTAGGCAATGAGCATGGAGGCATGAACGAAGTGCTTGCTGATGCATACGCGATTACCGGAGAGCAGAAATATATGGACTGTGCCCGCAGATTCTCTCACAAGCTGTTGCTGGTGCCAATGGAAGAAGGCAAGGATTGTCTTGACAATATGCATGCCAATACGCAGATTCCAAAGGTTATCGGCTATCAGCGCATCGCTGAGTTGGCTCATGATGTGCAATATCACAATGCCAGCGAGTATTTCTGGGAAATAGTGACACGTCAGCGTTCGCTGGCTTTGGGAGGTAACAGCAGGCGTGAGCACTTCCCGACAAAGGAAAATTGCATCGACTATATCAACGACATCGATGGACCGGAGTCTTGCAATACTTATAATATGCTGAAGCTTACCGAGGATCTGAACCGAGTGAAACCTGATGGCATGTATGGCGACTTTTACGAGACTGCGATGTTCAACCATATCCTCTCTGCCCAGCATCCTCAACATGGCGGCTATGTCTATTTCACTTCTGCCCGTCCTCGTCATTACCGCAACTATTCTGCTCCTAATGAGGCGATGTGGTGCTGCGTGGGAACAGGTATGGAAGACCACGGAAAGTATGGACAGTTTGTCTGGACGCACGATAAGGGTGTGAAGGCGGAGGATGATGCGCTCTATGTGAATCTCTTCGTGGCTTCCGAGTTGAATTGGAAGGATAGAAAGATGGTGATTCGTCAGCAGACTGCCTTCCCGTATGCTGAGTCATCAGTCGTAGAAGTAGCCAAGGGTAAGGGAACTTTCATCCTGAAAGTCCGTAAGCCATCCTGGTGTGAAAACTTCACAGTGAAGGGTGTTGGTTTTGATGTCGATAGCTATGAGGAGAATGGATTTGTCTGCATCAAGCGCAAATGGAAGAAGGGTGACCAGATAAAGATTTCTATGCCTATGCACGCTTACATAAAACCGATGATTAATGTGCCTCAGTATGTGGCAATCATGTATGGTCCTATCCTGCTCGGCATGAAGACGGGAACGGAGGATATGCGTGGACTCATTGCCGATGACAGCCGTTTCGGACAGTATGCCGGTGGAAAGAAACTGGCTCTTGACAAGGCTCCTATTTTGTTGCCGAAACATCTCGACGACATTGCCAAAGACCTGAAGCCAATTCCTGGCAAGCCATTGCATTTTAAACTTGCCACCCGAATGGAGAATGCCATTGATGGTGAACTGCAGCCTTTCTTCGAGATTCATGATTCTCGATATATGATGTATTGGTTGGCACTAGGCGAGAATGATTACAAGGCTTATATGCAGAAGTTGGCTGATGAGGAAAAAGCCCGTCAGGCTTTGGAGGAGCGAACTGTAGATAAGGTGAATCCGGGAGAGCAGCAGCCTGAGACTGATCATAACATGGAGGCTGATGTTACTGAGCGTGGTAATACTGAGGGCGTCTTTTTCCGTGATGCAAAGGATGGGCATTTCTTCAGCTATCTGATGCAGACCAAGGGAGAGACTAATCTTAGCCTTCAGCTCAAGTTCTGGGGACAGGATGAATGGCGTACAAGTGAGTTTGATATTTATGTCAACGACAAGTTGCTTTGCAGCGTGAACAACAGTCATCGCTGGCGCACCACACAGTTTAAGACCGTTGATTATGCCATTCCTTCAGAGTTTGTTAAGGGCAAGAAGGAAATAAGAGTGAAGTTTGTGGCTCATAAGGGCAAGCAAGTTGGACAGATTTATGGAGTTAGACTTGTGAAGCATTAATTGTAGAAAAGTATATGTTAGCATATATTCAACTCAAGAATGAGACAAGTGCATCAATCACCAATAGAGTTTGTGTAGTAAGATAAACTCAATAAAGTTTTTGAAACATTCGATAAAGTCATTATGATTGTTTTTTCGTAATTTTGCAGCATTAAACGAAAAAACAATCATAATGATGAATACAACGAAAATTTTGGCTCTCAGAAAGCCGTTACTGATAAGCGCATGGCTGCTTGCCATGCAGGGAGCTGCCTATGCGCAGAATCCTATCGTTCAAACACAGTTGACTTCAGACCCAGCTCCTCTTCCTGTCGGTGACCGGCTTTATGTCTATACCGGTCATGATGAAGATAAGGCTGACTTCTTCTGGATGAACGAATGGCGTGTGTATTCCACCAAGGATATGGTGAACTGGACAGATCATGGTTCTCCGCTCGACCTCAGTTCTTTTTCCTGGGCAGACGACCGTGCCTGGGCAGCACAGACCATCGAACGTAATGGTAAGTATTACTGGTATATCTGTGCGCACTCTAAACTGACGGGCGGAATGGCTATCGGCGTAGCTGTGGCTGATTCTCCTACCGGTCCGTTCAAGGATGCGCTGGGCAAACCGCTTTTCGATAATGGAAGTTGGGACAATATCGACCCTACCGTCTGGATGGATGAGGATGGTCAGGCTTATCTCTATTGGGGTAATCCACATCTTTACTATGCCAAACTGAATAAAGATATGATTAGCTTCAAGGGTGGTATAGATGCTAAGGCAGCTGTTGATGAAAAGCGTGAAGTGGGCAGAATCGTGATGACTGAGGAGGGATTCGGTTCGCCTGACGTGGAGAAGCGTGATTCTACCCGAAAATATAAAGATTGCTACACAGAGGGACCTTGGTTCATGAAGCGTGGCAAGAACTATTATATGCTTTATGCAGCAGGTGGAGTGCCTGAGCATATCGCTTATTCCATGAGTAAGAAGCCTTTCGGCCCATGGAAGTATATGGGCGAAATCATGCCATTGGAAGATACGGGTTCCTTTACTAACCATTGCGGTGTGACCGACTTCAAGGGCAAGTCTTATTTCTTCTATCATACGGGTAAACTGGGTGGCGGATTCGGACGCAGTGTGGCTGTGGAAGAATTCAAATACAATGCCGACGGCACCTTCCCAATCATCCACCATACTCAGGAAGGAGTGGCTCCTATCGCAACCCTCAATCCTTACAAGCGTCAGGAGGCTGAAACCATCGCTTTCTCTAAGGGAGTGAAGTCGGAGCAGACCGATGATACGGGTGTTTATATCTCTGAAATCCATCAAGGCGATTATATCAAGGTACGCGAGGTGGATTTCGGAAATGAGAGTCCGGATGCATTTGCCATCTCTGCAGCGTGCTCTTCGCTTGGAGGTTCGCTGGAGGTTCATCTCGATAAGGAAGATGGCGAACTGATAGCTAAACTTGATGTTACCAAGACGGGTGGCTGGGAAAAGTGGAAGACTTTCTCGGCACAAATGCTAAAGAAAGTGACAGGAAAGCATGATATATACTTCGTGTTCAAGGGATTGAAGGGGAGCAAACTCTTCAATTTCGACTGGTGGAAGTTTGAGAAGAATTTTGCCAATCCTGTGGTTTGGGCTGATGTGCCTGATGTGGATGTAATCCGTGTGGGTGACAGCTTCTATATGGTAAGCACCACCATGCATCTGATGCCGGGTGCGCCTATCATGAAATCGAAGGATCTGGTGAACTGGGAAACCGTTAACTATATCTTCCCTAAACTTACCGATTCGCCTAAGTATGACATGAAGGAGGGTACGGTGTATGGTCGTGGTCAGTGGGCCACTTCGCTGCAGTATCATCGTGGCAAGTTCTATGCGCTCTTTGCTCCGAATGATAATCCCGGTGGAGAGACTTATATCTGCACTGCCGATGATATCGAGGGCAAATGGATTATCCACAGCCGTTTGCAGCATTTCCATGATGCCGCTCTCTTCTTCGATGACGACGATAAGGCATACGTGGTTTATGGAACGGGAGAGATGGTGCAGCTGAATGCCGACCTGACGGCTGTGGTGCCGGGCAGCCATCGTAAACTCTTTGAGCGTGATGCTGATGAAACGGGTTTGCTCGAAGGCTCCCGCCTGATCAAGCACAACGGCAAGTATTATCTCCTGATGATTTCGTGGCCACAGGGACATCCTCGTCGTGAGGTTTGTTATCGTGCTGATAAGATAACGGGTCCTTACGAAAAGAAGGTGATTCTGGAAACGGAGTTTGCCGGATTCAACGGCGTGGGACAAGGTACGATTGTAGATGATAAGGATGGCAACTGGTATGGCATCGTATTCCAAGACCGTGGTGGTGTGGGCAGAGTGCTCACGCTGGAGCCATGTACCTGGAAGGACGGATGGCCTATGCTGACCGATGAGAAGGGCAATATTCCTGCCGAGATGCAGAAGCCTGTGCTGGGCTACGATGGTAAGGGACTCGTGTATAGTGATGATTTCTCGAAGGATAAACTGGAACTGCAGTGGCAGTGGAACCACAATCCTGTGGATAATGCCTGGTCGCTCACAGAACGCAAGGGCTGGCTCCGCCTGAAGACATCCCGTATTGTTCCTAATATCTTCCTGGCTCCTAATACCATCAGTACCCGTACCGAAGGACCAACCTGCGAGGGAATCATCAAGATGGATGTGAGCAAGATGAAAGATGGCGATGTGGCTGGCTTGTCAGCCTTCCAGGGTGATGCGGCCCTGCTTTCTATCGTAAAGGAAGGCAAGAAACTCTTTGTGGTAGGTACCAAGGAGAGTGTAGCTTTGACTGAAAAGGAAAAGGCAGTGACTGATGTGAAGCGTGAGGAGGTTTATCGCCAGCCTTTGAATCTGAAGCAGAATAAGGCAACGAAATCAAGCATCATCTATCTGAAGATGAGTTGCGATTTCCGTCTTCATCAGGATCTCGCCACCTTATTATATAGTATAGACGGCAAGACCTGGATTCCTGCCATCAAGGATTTCAAGATGCAGTATGATTATCGCCGCTTCTTTATGGGAACCCGTATCGCCATCTACAACTATGCCACAAAGGCTGCTGGCGGATATGTGGATGTGGATAGTTTTGAGTATCAAAAACAGAATGGTAGTGAGAAATAGAATAATAGTCGGAACTATGGCTTTGGCGTTTCTTCTTCCGGTGAAGATGATGGCTAAGGCTAGCAGTTCTGATAATAGTACTCTTCTATGGTATAACGCCCCAGCCCAGCAGTGGCTGGAGGCTCAGCCTATCGGAAACTCACATCTGGGAGGTATGGTGTATGGCGGAACCACGGACGAAAATATCCAGTTGAATGAGGAGACTTTCTGGAGTGGTGGCCCTCATAACAACAATAGCAAGAAATCCCTGGAGAATCTGCCAAAGGTGAGGGAACTCATCTTCAATGGCAGGGAAGAGGAGGCAGCGGCTCTCATCAACCAGACTTTCATCCCAGGTCCTCATGGCATGCGCTTCCTGCCGATGGCAAATCTGCATATCAGAATGAAGAACCGGGGAAAGGCTGAACTGTTTGTGCGCAACCTGGATTTGAAGAGGGCGATTGCCACGACTTCTTTCGTGATGGATGGCGTAAGATATACCCGTACTACCTTTGCTTCGCTGGCTGATGGCGTTATCGTTTGCCATATCAAGGCGAGTAGAAAGGGTGCCCTGAATATCGAGGTTACCCTGGATTCGCCTTTTGAACATCAGACTCAGGAAACATCTTCAGGGGTTATGCTGAAGGTGAAGGGACAAGACCAGGAAGGCATCAAGGCGGCTCTCGCTGCCGAATGTGTGGCAGATGTAAGGACGGATGGCACCGAGGCAACCATCATCGTGAGCGCTGCCACCAATTTTGTGAACTATCACGATGTGTCGGGCAATGCCGCCCAACGCAATGCCGACTATATAAATAAGGTGAAACTGATGAGCTATGCACAGTTGGAGAAACGCCATGTGGAGGCTTACCAGAAGCAGTTCGCTACTTCTTCTCTGATTTTGCCAACCGATATCAATGCTTCGTTGCCTACCAACCAGCGCCTGGAGAAATTTGCAGGCAGCAAGGATATGGCGATGGTGGCACTGATGTATAACTATGGTCGCTATCTGCTCATCTCCTCTTCCCAGCCTGGTGGACAGGCGGCAAACTTGCAGGGCGTTTGGAACGACAGCAAAAATGCGCCTTGGGACAGTAAATATACCATCAACATCAATACGGAGATGAATTACTGGCCTGCCGAGGTAACGAATCTCGGCAACACGACGGAGCCTCTGTATTCGCTGATTAAGGATTTGAGCGTAACGGGAGCACAGACGGCTAGGGAAATGTATGGCTGTCGTGGCTGGATGGCACACCATAACACCGATATCTGGCGCATAGCAGGTCCGGTGGACGGTGCGCAGTGGGGCATGTTCCCGAACGGCGGAGCCTGGCTCACTACCCATCTCTGGCAGCATTATCTCTATACGGGCGACAAGGCTTTCCTCAAGCAGTGGTATCCGGTAATAAAAGGTGCTGCTGAGTTCTATCTTGACTATATGCAGAAGTTGCCGGGCACCGAATGGAAGGTAACCGTGCCGTCGGTGAGTCCGGAACAGGGACCTATGGGTAAGAGAACTGCCGTAACGGCAGGTTGCACGATGGATAACCAGATAGCCTTCGATGCCTTGAGCAGTGCCGTGAAGGCTTCTGAGATATTGGGAGTTGATGAGGCTGAGCGCAAGGCGATGCAGCAGCTGATTTCTCAGATTCCGCCAATGCAGATAGGAAAGTACGGACAGTTGCAGGAGTGGCTTGTGGATGCGGATGATCCGAAGAATGAACATCGCCATATCTCGCATCTCTATGGATTGTATCCATCCAATCAGATTTCTCCTTTTTCTCATCCGGAACTGTTCCATGCCGCTGCCACTACTCTGAAGCATCGTGGCGACCAGGCTACGGGCTGGAGTCTGGGTTGGAAGACGAACTTCTGGGCACGCATGCTCGATGGCAATCATGCTTTCAGAATCATCAGCAATATGCTTCGCCTGTTGCCATCTGATGCGCAGGCAAAGGAGTATCCTGATGGGAGAACCTATCCGAATCTCTTCGATGCCCATCCGCCATTCCAGATAGACGGCAACTTCGGAGTAACAGCCGGCATCGCCGAAATGCTCCTGCAGAGTCATGATGGAGCCGTGCATCTCTTGCCTGCCTTGCCTGATGCCTGGAACAAGGGAAGCGTAAAGGGACTTCGTGCCCGTGGCGGCTTTGTGGTTGATATGGACTGGAAGAATGGCAGACTGATGAAGGCGAAGATTCGTTCCACCATCGGAGGTGTGCTGCGTCTCCGCTCCTACGTTCCGCTGAAGGCGAAGAATCTGAAGAAGGCTGAAGGAATATGTCCCAATATCCTTTTTGCATCTGCAGAAGTGAAGCCTGTAATGGAACAGCATCGGATAGCAGAAGGAGTGAAGGTCACTATTCCTGACGTATATGAATATGACTTGGAAACAGAACCAGGAAAGACTTATCTGATTAAATAATGTCCTAAAATCACATTTGTTGCCATAAAAGTATCATTTTGTCCACCTCTGGTTGGATAATTATTCGTACTTTTGTGGCAATATTTTTTATAATAATCTTTTAGACCTATCAATGAGAATGAAGAAATTATTATTTGCAACCTGTTGCATCGCTTTTTTGAGCGGTTCTTTGGGAGCAGCGGCGCAGAAAAAATCTGCAGCCAAGAATGTTCTGACACAGACTTTGAAAGGGAAGTCTTGGTCGGCTGATAATGGTAATGGTACCTTTACAAACCCCTTGTTTTATGATGAGTTTTCTGACCCTGATATTATCAGAGTGGGGGAGGACTTCTATCTGGCAGGTACTACGATGCACAGTGTGCCGGGATTGGTGGTGCTCCATTCCAAGGATCTCGTAAATTGGGAGTTCTCTTCCTATTGCTTCGACCGATTCGATGATTCTGATGATTTCAACCTCCGCAATGGCAAGGAGGCTTACGGACAGGGTATCTGGGCGCCTGCTATCCGATATCATAACGGAAAGTTCTATATCTTCTCTAATATCAACGGACATGGCTTGCAGGTGTATATTTCGGATAGTGCCAAGGGACCTTGGACGCATCATAAAGTTAATGGCGATATCTACGACCTCTCTGTGCTCTTCGATGAGGATGGCAAGATTTATGCCGTGCACAAGTATGGAAACGTGACCGTTACGGAGTTGAAGCCCGATTTGAGTGGTCCGGTAGAGGGCAGCAGCAAGGTAGTGATTCCGGAAGGCAATGCGATGGGTGAGGGACATCATGTGTATAAAATCAATGGCATGTACTATATCCTCTCTGCAGATTATTCACCGATGGGCCGCATGCAGTGTGCCCGAAGCAAGAGCATCTGGGGACCTTATGAAACCTGCGTAATTAGCGAGCGCGAATCGTATGGTTATGCTGCGGGATGGAGCGTAGGTAACATGGGAATCGGTCGGCCTTTGCCGGAAGATGGTTTCAAATTCCAGAACAACAAGCCTAATGGTCTGAACCTGGGCTGTGCCACCATTCATCAGGGCGGCATCGTACAGGCTCCTGACGGGAAATGGTGGGGCGTTTCGATG
The DNA here is from genome assembly GCF_019127135.1 of Segatella copri. Classification (GTDB taxonomy): domain Bacteria; phylum Bacteroidota; class Bacteroidia; order Bacteroidales; family Bacteroidaceae; genus Prevotella. Next base: position 10,849 of record NZ_JAHOEA010000023.1, read on the forward strand.
CAGGACTTCAATTCCGTGGGAAGAACGGTGTGCCTGTCGCCTATCACTTGGGTTGACGGCTGGCCTTACTTTGGATTGGAGAAGAACCTGGGACGCTCGCCTCGTACCTGGTTCAAACCGAATGATATGGTCAAGACACCACAGGCTCCATACGACAGATGTGATGATTTCTCGGGTAAAACTTTTAAACCGGTTTGGCAATGGAATCATAATCCGAATGACAAGATGTGGTCGCTGAATAAGGAGCGAAAAGGATGGCTTCGTTTGCATTCCATGCCTGCCAAGCAACTGCTTTGGGCAAAGAATACATTGACGCAGCGTGCCATCGGACCTGTTTCTTATACATCTGTTAAGTTGGATGCATCCCGCTTGAAGGTAGGTGATGAGGCTGGTTTGGGTGCCATCAATACGCCATATGCTTCATTGGGCGTTGTCAAGACGGATAAGGGGTTGAACTTGAGATGTTATGACCAGAATACCAACAAGGAAGTGTTGAAGCCGTTGGCTAAAAGCAAGGTAGTTTGGTTGCGACTTTGGGGTGATTATGACAAGAGCCAGTTGCAATATTCCTACTCTCTGGATGGTAAGAACTGGGAAAATATCGGCGAACAGATGCTTTCGCCTTATCAGTTGAAGACCTTCCAGGGGGTACGTGTGGCACTTTATGCTTTCAACAAGAAGGAATTGAATGGCGGTGTGGCTGATTTCGATGATTTCAAGGTAGAGGAGCCGATGGCTGACAGAACAGCCAATTTGCCTATCGGAAAGACCATAAGATTCTCTAATCTCGCTGATGGCAGTCTGATGGATGCTACCGGACATGGATTGATGCATAGTTCCGGCAACCGAAGGGACATGAGAAATCAGGTGAAGTTTGTTGTGGAGGATAGAGGTAAGGGAAAGATTGCTTTGAAGACGGCTGACGGACGATATGTTTATATTGCTGGTGCTGGTTTATCTGGTGATGTTCGTCTGACTTCCGACTCTTCCAAGGCAGAGGAGTTTGTATGGCAGGATATGCTTTATAACCGCTGCATGCTGCTTTCTATGAAGACGCAGCGTTATGTAGGTAAAAATCCTATGGATGGAAGTCCTTATTCTGCAGATTTCCAAGGAGCTGACGCCGGTATGAAGAACGGGTGTGTTTTCACTTGGGATGTTGTTGAGTAAAGATATCTGTTCTTTATAAATTAGAAGAGGTAGACTCTCGCTGTGGGGAGTCTGCCTCTTTTTCTTTTGTGATATTGTTCGATTATTCGAAATAGAATGTTAGTGCTATTATTTTGCTATGTGCTGACTTAGCAGATAGTGTGTACGGGAGTGTACTCTTGTCTTTTATATTTTTGATGTGATTCTTATCGTATGTATCTGTTATTCCATACATGAATTTCAATTCAGGGCGAAGCTTGAAATAAGGCAGATAGAAATCACACCCCAATCCCAGTTCCAGGAACAGATCTGTTTTCTTCAGTTTGATATAATCTTCGTTCTTGCTGTTCAGATTCATCATCGGGTTGATTCCTGCCATGATGTATGGGCGGTGATTATTGAATCTCTGTGCTGCAAATATCAGGTCGAATGCACTGGAAATGTAAGCTGTCTTCATCTCCTGTTTCTGCTGTATTGGATTACCTGCCCCATCTTTTTCCAGCATGTTGTAGAAGGAGAGATGTCGGGTACCGAAATACATGGCTGGTGCTATGCGTAGCTGGAAGTGGTTGTTGAGGCGGAATTCTCCTAGTACACCTACTGTAAATCCTGGATCCCATCTGTCCTGGTCTACTGTTACGCAGCCATGTTGCTCAATGCCGTCAGCATCCAGATAAGTAACCGGTCCTGCATTCTGGAATTCTATATCCTGGAAATGGGTGCCTACCAATACACCGAAGTGGAATGGGCGTAAATCGGTATAAGGACGGTTTTCTACCGTTCTTTCCTGTGCACCAGCCTGGATTGTGATGGCAAGGCTTATGATGAATGTCAATAGTTTCTTTTTCATATATTTATAACGGAATATTCCTCTTCATATTGCTTTCTGTTTTATTTCGATAATGTATAAATTAAGTAAACACGTGAAATTTCTTATACCTAATTGTAGGTATTCCGAAAATAATTATTATCTTTGCACCATAATTATTAGGTAATGTACCTTTAGTTATCAGACAAGACAAATTAAAAGCATATTATACAAAAACATTATAAACATTTAAACATTAATAATTATGGCATACGTAATTGGTGACGATTGTATCGCTTGCGGTACATGTATTGATGAGTGTCCATCAGGTGCAATCTCTGAGGGCGAGAAGTATTCTATCAACCCAGACGTCTGCACAGAGTGTGGTACTTGTGCTGATGTTTGCCCTAACGAGGCAATCAGTCTTCCTTAATCTATAAGGATAGATACTTTTAGTTACATAAAACATTGAGAGCGGTTCCCATGGGAATCGCTCTTTTCGTTTTCTATTGTTTGAAGATTTTTTCTCCCAATTTCCCTTTATTTGCTTATAGTACAATTCATAGAAACGAAAAGGGGATTACATCAATAACTGATGCAATCCCCAATATGTTGTAGTTAATGTTATGCTTATTCACCTGGTTTGAGACCTGCTTTCTCGTAAGCATCGTTAGCCAACTTGTTCTGTGGATCAAGTTTCAGAAGCTTATCCCAGTATGGCTTAGCTGTATTGAAGTCCTGCTTGTCGTAGGTATAGATGAAGCCCATATACTGGTATGATGTCTTCAGGTAGCTGAGCTCATCTTCATCACACTGCTTTGCTTCCAGCTCATTGATTACTTCTGTGTAAGCAGCAATAGCCTTGTCGTCCAACTCGTTCTGGAAAGCAGTGTTACCCTCCTGAAGCTTAGCAAATGGCTTCAATGTAGGATACTTATCTGCCAACTTAGCGTAAACGGCGATAGCCTTATCGATGTTCTCAACCTTCTTGGCTGGATCTTTCTTAGCCTTGTTTACATAGATTTCAGCAAGCTTCATGAAGTCTGTAGGAGCAGCATTTGGATTCTTATCCATGTACTGCTGGTTGTACTCCAATGCCTTGTCTTCATCGCCCAACTCCTTGTAAGCCTCAGAGATATACTGCAATGGCTTAGGGTCGTCAGCCTTCATCTCTAATGCCTTCTGGTACTGAGCAATAGCCTCATTATACTGCTTGTTGCCAGCCAAAGCCAAACCATAATAAGCAACGATACTAGCATTCTTCTTGATAGAATCGGTATTCATTACGATGTTTGCATGCTGGAGAGCAGATTCAAAGTTCTTTACGTCAACAGCAGCGCGCATGGCCAAAACCTGCATAGCTGCATCCTTAGGGAACTTCTGGATACCACTTTCGCAAAGGCTCAAACTTTCTTCCTTCTTACCAACGATATAAGCTGTGAATGCATATTCGTACTGAGCATACTCTTCAAGTGTGTTTGGCTTAGCCTTTGAGAAATACTCATAAGCCTTCTCGTAGTTGCCAGCGCTGAAGAAGTTGTGACCAGCTTCTGCCTCGATAGGGTAGTTAGGGTTGATTTCTCTCAGCTTGTTCAAAGCTTCCGCACTAGCCTGTGGGTCAATTTTACGGTAAACGTTAGAATAGCTGATATATCCCTGAGGATTCTTAGGATCCATTGTCATACACTGACCATACCATGTAGCAGCTTCACCACCATTGTCCTGCATTGCATAAATGTCGCCTTTCAGAATGTAAGCGTCACCATAGTTCTTGAACTTAGCAATGACAGCATCAGCAACAGCGTTAGCCTGATCATAGTTCTTGTTCATTGCAAGAAGGTTACCCAAAGCTACCAATGCCTTAGGATCCTTTTTGAACTCCTTCTGGTATTCCTTGATTTCCTTGGCAAAAGCCTTAGGATCAGCGTTACCAGCCTTCAATGTTGTCTCTATAGGCTTCAGCATGTCCTTATAGTTGACATCCTGTGCCATTGCAGGTGTTGCCAAACCCATGACGAGCAAACCTGCTACTAAATATTTAATTGCTTTCATAATTCTACTTTTTTATATGCGTCTCTTTCTTAGCTTTTTCTTTAGCGTTTTACATTAACGGTCTTTATAGTGATGTCACCTCTGTAAGGAAGTAATCCGGTTTTGAACAGTATGAGCTGACCTCTTGGGCCTGAAATGTAGTTTGCGAAGCTCCAAGGCAATGCCCTGTGAGGGTCAACTACAATAGCATATAATGTTCTCACGAACGGATATCTTCCATCCAGCAAGTATGCCTGATATGGTTGCCAGCTGTTATATGGTGTTGCCACATCTTTGATAGATACTCGCATGACATGAATATTCTTCTTAAATGTAGTGTTGGTTGAATCACGGCGGTCGTTGAGCCAGTTAGATCCAATTACACCGATTGAGCCTGGGTTCTGATCCACATAGTCGATAACCTCTTTACTCGTTTTTGCGGCCATGATTTTTGCACCCATTTTAGCTCCGTGCAGCACAGAGTCTACTACGTAATTGGTTGTTGCAGAGCGGGTATCATCGAAAATGACTTCGATGTCTCCTCTCTTTGAACCTTTCACAATATCACTCCATTTTGTTGCCTTACCTGTAAGGATACGTTTGATATCTTTTACCGTAATACAAGTATCATTGTTTTGCTTGTTTACAATAAATGCCAATCCATCGTAACCGATAGGGAAAACAGAAGGAATTACATTGCTTTTAGACTTCAAGTAGGCTATTTCACTATCTTTCAAATTACGTGTAGTGAACAAGAGCGCTGTTTTGAAATCTTTAATCATCTGAAGTCCGGTGACTTCATCTGTATACTTCGGCTTGAGTTTAGCTTTCGGGAACTCATACTCAAACTGACTTCTTTCTTCGTCAATGATAGGACTCAAACTCTCGTCAGCCACAAATTCAATTGTGCCTGAAGTAGGAGTATCAGTTCTACCATCTTTGGCTTTCTTCTCGCCACATGACGAGAAGAAAGCCATTGATAGTACTGTTAATCCTATACCTAAAAAAATATAAGATGTTTTTTTCATTCTATTACTGCAATCTAAATACAACTGGTACAGTATATTTAACACGTACAGCAGAACCGTTTTGCTTACCTGGTTTCCACCTAGGCATGCTCTTAACGACACGCTGTGCTTCACGGTCAAGTGAAGGGTCAACTGAACGAGCTACCCTAACATCAGAGATAGAACCATCACGCTCTACCACGAATGATACGATAACACGACCCTGTACACCATTCTCCTGTGCAACTACAGGATACTTGATGTTGCTTGCAAGGTAAGACATCAGGGCGCCTTGTCCACCAGGGAATGAAGGCATCTCCTCTACAACATCGAAGACCTTAGTTGAAACTTCAGGTTTTGGTGCTGGTGGTGGAGGTGGAGCTACCGTTGCAATATCACTTCTTACAGCTTCAATTGTACGGTCCTTCACACCTTCCTTGTTTTCAGTACCGACTGCAACTTTTTCATCCAGTTTATCCATCTGCTTAACCTGGTTTTCCTCTTTTACGAGTTCATCCTTCTTAATGACAGGTGCGGTAAACTTCTGAGTTTCGCGAGCCACAGGTATCTCCTTCTTTGGTTCAATCTTTGGCTTCACTGGCTCCTTCTTCTTTTCTTCCTTCTTAGCCTGCTGCTGGAGTTTAGCCAACTCCATAGCTTCCATATATGCCTGCTGTTCTTCGGCCTGTTTCTGTTCGATGACTTTCCAAGCCAAGAATCCACCCACGAGAGCTGCAGCAATGACCAAGATCAGAAGAGCCTTGATGTTTCGGCCAGAAGTACCCTTACGGAGCTGGTATGCACCATACTCCTTGTTCTTTCCGGCGAAAACCATATCGACCCATTTAGGATCGTAAAGATCTATTTTTGCCATTTCTTTCTTGTTTAAAATTGTTTGTTACTCATCTTACATCTTAACGTTTCTAGACTTGAGAAGTTTCTCGTCGTCTGCGTTAATCTTATCGATGACGTAAGTACCAATGTTTGAAATCTGCATTTCGTCGAGAGCGTCAACCATATTCTTGTAAGAAGCGTTGTCGGTAGGCTTGATGACGATGGTAAGAGTAGGAATCTTTCCGTCCTTCAAGTTACCAGCCTTCAAATCGCTCAACTTCTTCTGATAGATGCTATCAGGATACTGCTTAGGATTCTTCTGACGGTCCATGTTCAACTCCTTGACAGCAAGTGCGATTCTTTCTACAGGGCGTGTGCCGTTTTCTGTAGCGTGCTCTCTCAAGACCTTACGGATGCCCTGGCTGCCCCATGTAGTCTCCTTGATCCATGATGGGTCATCGTACTTAGGAATACCTGCACCATAATAAATCTTGTTGTCTGCTGTTACGTAGAGTGTCACAGTCTCAGAAGCCTTTGCTTCGTTCTTCTTGTCCTCTGGTTGGTTGTCATCATTACTTGGCATAGTCAGCTCCATAGTCTGAGGTTTGCTCAAAGATGTACACAGCATGAAGAACGTGATAAGCAGCATGAGCATATCCACCATAGGCGTAAAGTCTACGCGGACATTCATTTTCTTTTGTTTGCTTTCTTTCTTTGCCATTTATTCGTCCCCCTGTTTTTTTAACTGTGTAATCATATAGTAATGACTCTCGTCCATATCCTGGAGTTCGTTCATCACTCTCTTAACGGTCTTGTAAGGTGTAGAAGCATCTGCCTTCAGGGCAATCTTGATGTCCTCGTTTACGTTGCGAGCTGCGTCAACCCACTGCTGGAACTCGCTCATACCGCCCTTAATACTGTCGAGAGGAATACCTTTAGTCTGGAGATACTGTGGACGCTTAGAAGCGTTCATTGTCAGATAAGTACTCAAGTCGTTCATTGGTACACCAAACGTACCTTCGCTCTTGAATGTCTCAATCTGCTTTGGATTCAATGACACGCCGAATGCTCCTGTCATTGTGCTCAGTGTAGCTCCCAACTGATCAGTATTATCAATACTCATAAATACTTGGCCCTCGCCGGTAGGATTACCAGCCTTGTCCTTTTCAGGACTTACCAAGATAGTCAAGACGCCGTTCTCTGGCACCTTAATCTCAGACACAGATCCTGGTGTGTTAACCTTTACAGGCTCATTCTTTACGAATGTAGAGGTGAGCATGAAGAAGGTAAGCAACAGGGTCATAACGTCTGACATAGGCGTCATATCGATCCAGACGTCACTCTTCTTAATTTTTACTTTACCCATAGCGATAAAATTTTAAAGGGTTAGCAAAAATTAAGCCTCTTCTGCGTGGTTAGCTTCGTATGTCTGAGCAATTGAGTAACCTACCTCGTCGAGTGCGTATGTCAACTTATCTACCTTGTTGGTGAATGTGTTGTAAGATACAACGGCACACCATGATGTCAAGATACCGAATGCGGTGTTGATCAACGCCTCAGAAATACCTACAGAAAGTGCTGCTGAGTCAGCGCCACCACCTTCACCCATGGCCTGGAATGACTTGATCATACCGGTTACAGTACCGAGAAGACCTGTCAAAGTACCAAGTGTTACGATTGTAGCGATGATAGGCAAGTTCATTGTCAAAGTTGGCATCTCCAACTGAGTTGCCTCCTCGTGAGCCTGCTGGATCTTAGCTACCTTCTGAGCCTTCTTCAAAGATGCGTTAGCACCAGACTCCATAGACTTGTAAGCGTTCAAAGAAGCCATAACAACGTTAGCTACTGTACCGCGCTGCTTGTTGCAGAGCTGCTCAGCCTTAGCGAAATCATTTGCGTTCAAAGCTGCCTTGATGTTTGCAACGAACTTAGGAAGAGCACCTTTACCTGTAGCGGTCTTAAGAGCCAACCAACGCTCGATTGTCATAGCCAACACTGTGAGCAACAATGTGTGGATAACTGGTACGATTACACCACCTTTGTAGATAGTACCCCAAATGTCTGCTGGGTGATCCTGTACACCTGGATCCTGGAAGTGCATGTCATTACCGAACCATGTGAAGAACAATGTGAATGCGATGATAGCACATACCACGATGATCCAGAATGCGCCTCTTACTCCCTGAAAGCCCTCAGACTTCTTAGCTGGGGCTGCTTGTTTTGTAGTTGCCATAATTTTACTTTTTTTAAATTATTAGTTAATAAATTATTAATATTTCCTTTTTTCTTTCTCGCTTCGTAGACCTTGAATGTGTCGTTTGTCAATAAACACAGTTGGGTTATCTATTTTGCATTGGCAAAGATAATAAATTAAAGTTTACTATCAGCCTAATTAAGAAGTTTTAACGAGATATTGGCTTATTTTATACCAATATCTCGCTTTTTTCTTACATTTTGCCCCTTGAAAATGGTCTTTAAGCCATTTTTATTTCAACTTACCCAAAGCTTCCTTGATGCGCTTGATAGCTTCAACGATGTTCTCGTCGCTTGTTGCATAGCTCATGCGGAAACAGTCTGGATCACCGAATGCGTCACCACCTACTGTGGCTACATGTGCTTCCTCGAGAAGGTACATGGCAAAGTCGGTTGAATTGTTGATGGTCTTCTCACCATTGCTCTTGCCAAAGTAGCTGTTGCACTTAGGGAAGAGATAGAAGGCACCCTGTGGCATGTTTACCTCAAGGCCTGGAACCTCTTTAGCCAACTTTACAATCAGGTTGCGTCGGCGCTCGAAAGCTACGCGCATTTCCTCTACTGCGCTCTGGTCGAGTGTGTAGGCTGCTTCTGCTGCCTTCTGGCTGACAGAACATGTACCGCTGGTATACTGTCCCTGGAGTTTGTTGCAGCCCTTGATGATCCATTCCGGACCCGCCAGGAAACCGATTCTCCATCCTGTCATGGCATAAGCCTTAGATACACCATTGGCAATGATTACCTGTTCCTTCATGCCTGGTTCCTGAGTAATGCTGTGGTGCTTGCCGATATAGTTGATGTGTTCGTAGATTTCATCTGCCAACACAAATACTTCAGGATGTTTCTTGAGTACTTCTGCCAATGCAGCCAGTTCTTCCTTAGAGTATACGCTACCGGTAGGGTTGCTTGGAGAACAGAGAATGAGCATCTTGGTCTTCTCTGTAATGGCATTCTCCAACTGCTCTGCTGTCATCTTAAAGTCCTGGTCGAAACCGGCATTCACGATGACCGGAGTACCTCCTGCCAATTTCACCATCTGTGGGTAGCTTACCCAATATGGTGCAGGAATGATAACCTCGTCGCCTGGATTTACGAGTGCCAATACTGCGTTGCAGACGCACTGTTTACCACCAGTACCAACGATTACTTCATTGGTAGTGTACTCCAAACCATTCTCGTTCTTTAATTTGGCTACAATTGCTTTTCGCAAGTCAGGATAACCTGGTACTGGTGAATAACGGGAATAGTTCTCGTCAATAGCCTTCTTTGCTGCCTGTTTGATATTGTCAGGAGTGTTGAAGTCTGGTTCACCTACGCTCATGTTGATTACATCAATACCTTGAGCTTTCATTTCACTACTCTTCTGTGACATCGCCAGCGTTGCTGAAGGTGCCAATCTGTTTAAACGATCAGATAATTGTGCCATAATTTTATTCTTATATTTGTTTATCGTGTGCAAAAGTAAGCAAATTATTTCTTTTTCGGAAGAAAATTGAGCATTATTTCATGTTTTGTATTGAAATAATAACATAATTTTATTATCCGAGGTGCAAAGTATGCCCCATGCGGTCTCTCTTGGTCTTGAGATAGCGCTCATTGTACTTGTTTGGTACAACTTCGATAGGTACATTTTCTACGATTTCCAAACCGTATGCTTCGAGACCTACGCGCTTTACCGGATTGTTGGTGAGCAGACGCATTTTGTGTACACCGAGATGACGGAGCATCTGTGCACCGCAACCATAGTCGCGCTCGTCTGGCTTGAAACCGAGATGGGTATTAGCGTCAACAGTATCATAGCCTTCTTCCTGAAGTTTGTAGGCTGCAATCTTGTTCATCAGACCGATGCCGCGTCCTTCCTGCTGCATGTAGACAACAACTCCCTTTCCTGCCTCGTCTATCATCTGCATGGCCTTGTGGAGCTGCTGACCGCAGTCGCAACGCTTGCTGCCCAGAATGTCGCCAGTAGCGCAAGAAGAGTGAACACGGACCAGGATAGGTTCGTCTTCTTTCCATTCTCCCTTGATGAGTGCCATGTGTTCCAGACCATTGCTAGACTGGCGGAACGGAATGAGGCGGAAGTGGCCGTATTCTGTAGGCATGTCAACCTCTTCGCCCACTTCGATGAGTGATTCTTTCTTGAGTCGGTATTCTATCATGTCTTTAATAGAAATAACCTTGAGGTTCCATTCCTTTGCCATCTTCATCAGTTCTGGCAGACGTGCCATGGTGCCGTCTTCATTCATGATTTCCATAAGTGCGCCTGCAGGATAGAGACCTGCCATCTTGCAAAGGTCAATGGCTGCTTCAGTGTGTCCGCTTCTTCTTAACACGCCGTTATCCTGTGCGTAGAGTGGGTTGATGTGTCCCGGTCTGCCGAATGTCTGTGGTGTAGAGTTCGGGTCGGCAAGTGCTTTGATGGTTTCAGCACGGTCGTGTGCAGAAACACCGGTAGAACAGCCTTCCAGTTTATCTACGGTTATGGTGAATGGTGTACCCAATACTGAGGTGTTCTCTGAAACCTGATGAGGCAAGTCGAGCTCATCGCAGCGGCTCAGGGTGATAGGGGCACAGAGTACACCTCTTGCGTGTTTCAGCATGAAGTTTACTTTTTCTGCGTCTATCTTCTCTGCGGCAATGATGAGGTCGCCTTCGTTTTCGCGGTCTTCGTCATCAACAACAATGACGAACTTTCCTTCCTTGAAGTCTTTTACTGCATCTTCGATGCTATTTAATTTGATTTCTGACATGTTTGATACCTTATTATATAGTTACATTTTACTTTTTCTGTTCTCTAATCCGCTGGATGATGTCCGTATTGGTCTGACTGATGACCTTGAGGTCACGGAACAAGCGCAGTCGGAATCGCCACATTCTCAAATATAGCAGTGTGCCCACTGGGAAGATAATGGCTGCAATGATGTTGAGCCATTTCCGCTCGAATGGGCGTGTATGTGCCTTGACAGAAAGAACCGGATATTGGTTCATGTCGTGCAGGATATACTTGTTGGCGGTGTTGGTCAAATCTTCTATTACCTCTTCCAATTCTGCATTGATTCTTTCTATCTCATGATCAGGCTCGTATTTGAAGAATACATTGATGACGTTTGGAAGATGAACCAGTTTGTGTTCCTTATTATATAAGGTGATGTCTTGGTTGATTCTTTCCAGTTTCTCTGTATCCGTCTGATAATCCGGGTCGGTGATGATGACTTCCTTGCCGAAGTAATGGCGTTTCTGTCGTAAACCGAGCAGTTTCATGAAGAACTCTTTGTAAACATCCATATTGAATACGGAAGAGTCATTGGTTGCCTTGTAGGTTACGAAGATAGCCAAAGGCGTCAATACTGCCGGTGCAAGACCTTTACCGAACCAAATGGCCCACATGCCACTTCTTGACATTCTGTATCCTGTGTTGTCGAGGATAAAGAAGACGATGAATACAAGTACGGAGATGACGACAGGGAAACCCAGACCTCCCTTTCGGATGATGGCTCCTAATGGTGCTCCGATAAAGAAGAAGATGAGACACGAAAGGGCTAGAGTGAACTTGTTGATAGCCTCAATCTTGTGCTGTCTTATCATGTAGTCAGCATCGCTCGTTGACATCGATTTGAAATCAAGGTCAGAAAGCTCCTGTTGTACGGTAGACTGTGCCTGGTTTACCGCCATGAGTTTCTTGTCCTGTGGCAACTTATTATATAAGGTGTCGAAATTGAGTTTTTCGCCCTTCTTGATTTCTTTGAGAGAGTCCTTCTTGTTGATGCGCTGTGCACCTCCATAGAATCTCGCATTGGCTTCGTTCAGATAGATTCTTCCGATAGAATCATATAATTGGTTGAGCGAATCGATGTCGTGGTTGATTTTTTCCAGACTTTTACCCTTTGCATTTCCTGAAAGCGAAGCTGCATCGGTCATACTGAAGTCTCCATCAAAGTCGAGAATGATTTTCTTGGAAACGAAAGTCTCTCGTCTGTATGGTACGGCAGCAGTATTGGCAAGTGCACTGCTTTGCATGTTCTCAAACCATTCTCCACTGTAGAGACTCAGAACAAGATGCTTCTTTTCTGCTGTACTCTGGAGCATGCCGGAATCTGCCAATATGATTGCGGCATCTTCATAGCTGTCGGTCATGCGGTAAATCATGATGCCGTAAAGCTTTCCGGTTTTCAAATCCTTCTTCTGCACATAAAGGTTGCAGTTTGGAATACCATCATAGAAGATTCCTTCAGGAATTTCCAGTTCCGGACTTTTCTGTTTCATAGAAATCAGAAGTTGTGCCAGTTTCATGTTCGACTTAGGTCCCACATTGTTCTGGAAATAGAAAGAGCCAAACATGATGATGACGGTGATGACGATAAGTGAGCGGAAAGCCTGCATCAGTGAAATGCCGGCAGCCTTGATGGCTGTAAGTTCCGAACTCTCGCCGAGATTACCGAACGTCATGAGTGAAGACAGAAGAATAGCCAATGGCAGAGCCTGCGGTACGAGCATCAGACCCATGTACCAGAAGAATTGAGCCATCACATCCATCGTGAGTCCCTTACCGATGAGTTCATCAATATATCTCCACAAGAACTGCATCATCAGCACAAACTGGCAGATGAAGAAAGTTCCCATGAAAAGGAGACCAAACTGTTTGGCAATAAATATGTCTAATTTCTTAATTCTAAGCATTTCAATATTCAGTTGTTTCAGACCTTTTTCTTATTTGAAATATTCGCAGGTCCATTATTCAGCGTGCAAAGGTAATACAAAAAAATAAGAAAACCTTTATTTTTCGTTTTTTTTATATATATAATTAGGTGGAATAGGGGCTGAAATGCGAGAAAAATGAGAAAATAAAACTTTTTTTGAAAATTTCTGCCGAAAAATTTGTTCAATTCAAATAAATGTATTACCTTTGCACCCGCAAATGAGAAATCAATTGCTTGGATGGCGGGATAGCTCAGCTGGTTAGAGCGTCGGATTCATAATCCGGAGGTCGAGGGATCGTGGCCCCCTCCCGCTACAAGATGAGAGACATCAACTTTTTAGTTGATGTCTTTTTTATGCTCTAAACTTTTCCACACTTGTTCACTTCTCATAGAAAAGTTATCCACATATGTGTTGATAACTATGCTATTCCGTTGGCTATCAGATGTTTCCATTGTTGGTAACTGGTGTGGAAAAGATAAAAAAGAAAGAATTTCCTGTATTTTTCTTGGTGTTTTCAGAATAAAATTATATTTTTGCACCACAAAAGGCAACTATTATGAAGCAGCAGCAAGTATATAACTTAAAAGAGTTTGCCGCTAAATACCAACTGAAGGACATATTTGGAGCCTATGCAGCTCATATTCATACAGATGTTTTAACTGGAAGTGTCCTGAGGGATATGGCGAGTGAACGAACACTTTTTTACAAGATATTATTGGTAAAAAGCGGAAGTGTGAAGTTTGAAGTCGTCCTGGGAACTGAAAGTGCTGAGGATGAGAAACATCAGCTTACGGCAAGTGATTTGCTTGTCGTATCGCCTAAGCATGTTTATAAGTTTACCGAAATATCGGAAGATTTTGAGGCTGAATGTGTTTTTGTTGATGAAGAGATTTCTAATGATCTGGTTTATCATCTTTCTGACGATAAACTCAAGGCGGCTCTTGATATCATTCATATGATTCGGGATATTGTGCGCCATCAGCATATTTATAAGGTAGAGATGATTCAGTCTATGGTGAATGTCTTGAAACTTCTGGTGTCAGAGTTGCCTTATGACAGCCTTTTGTCGACCCGAGACTTGCGCCATAAAAAGAATGTGTACGAAATCTTTCTGCATTTGCTGTATCGCAATTTCAAGAGTGAGCGACAAATCCGTTTTTATGCGGATAAACTGAATGTTTCTTCTGCTTATCTCTCCAGGATGGTAAAAGAAATATCGGGTACGACGGTCAATGATCATATTACCTCTCTTCTTTACAAAGAAATCTGTAATCTGCTGAAGCAGTCGGATATGACAATGGGAGAAATAGCTGATTATCTTAACTTTAACGACCAGAGTGCATTGACCAATTTCTTTAAAACAAGGGCTGGAATGACACCACTTGCTTATCGTAATCAATGCAACTGATATGATTTCCGTCATATGACCATCTTCTTATGGATAACAGAATATCCGCTTGCCTATCTTGAGGAATAGGCAAGCGGAACAGTCAAGTGTTAATATGAAATTCAGATTAGTATTATTCTATATTTTATTCTAAAGTTCTTTTATGTCAGCAGTTACATCTTTTTATTTCAGGGTGAACTTGTGTGACTGCAGCATCTCTTTTGGATCGAGTGCCTTGTCCAATTCTTCCTTGCTCATGATACCCTGCTCAATAACGATATCGTATACAGAGCGGCCTGTAACATGTGCTTCCTTAGCTACTTTAGTACTCTTCTTGTAACCGATGATTGGGTTCAGGGCGGTAACGATACCGATACTGTTCTTTACCATTTCGTAGCAACGCTCTTTGTTTACGGTGATACCGAGGATGCACTCAGAGGTCAAGGTCTCGATGGCGTTCTTCAACCATGTCAGACTCTCGAAGAGACTTTCTGTGATGATTGGTTCCATTACGTTCAATTCCAACTGGCCTGCCTCTGCTGCAAAGCTGACAGTTGCATCGTTTCCTATTACCTTGAAGCAAACCTGGTTGGTTACCTCAGGAATAACTGGGTTAACCTTACCTGGCATGATAGAAGAACCTGGAGCCTTAGGAGGAAGGTTGATTTCGTTTAAGCCGCAACGAGGACCAGAAGCCATCAGACGGAGGTCGTTACATATCTTAGACAACTTGATAGCCAGACGCTTCAAAGCAGAAGAGTAGCTTACGTAAGCACCCGTATCAGGTGTAGCCTCTACCAGGTCGGTAGCTGTTTCGAAGTTCTCGCCTGTCAGCTTGCTGAGGTTAGCAGCACAGAGCTTAGCGAAGCCAGGAACGGCATTCAGACCTGTACCGATGGCTGTACCGCCCATATTGATTTCGTGTAAGAGCTTCACGTTGCGCTCCAGATTGAGGATTTCCTCTTCCAGATTGTTGGCGTATGCGTTGAACTCCTGACCGAAAGACATAGGAACTGCGTCCTGCAACTGGGTACGTCCCATCTTGATGACATCTGCATATTCGTCTGCTTTATAGCGGAATGCGCTAATCAGACCTGTCAGAGCACCTATCAGATGAGCATTCATGCGGATCAAAGCCAGGCGGATAGAAGTAGGGTATACGTCGTTTGTACTCTGGCCGCAGTTGCAATGATCATTAGGAGAACAGAACTGATAATCAGCCTTTTCATGTCCCATGATTTCGAGTGCACGGTTGGCGATTACCTCGTTGGCATTCATGTTGACAGATGTACCTGCACCACCCTGTACCATGTCGATAGGGAAGTTCTCATGCCATTTACCGTCGATAATCTCGCGGCAAGCCTGACCGATTGCCCCTGAAATCTCATCGTTGATAACACCGAGGGTATGGTTGGTTTCGATGGCAGCCAACTTTACGTAAGCGATGGCGATGATGAAATCAGGATAGTCGCGCATCGTCTTGCGTGAAATGTGATAGTTATTAATACCGCGCTGTGTCTGTACACCATAAAGTGCATCAGCAGGAACTTTGAGTTCACCTAAAAGGTCTGACTCTACTCTAAATTTTTTCTCTTCAGCCATAATATTGATTGTTTTGTTATTTTTTTTCTTTCTTTTATTGACAGTTAGTTGTAATGAGAATTTTCTTATATCTTCTTCTCGGTTGCAAAATTACTGCATTTTTTACTGAAATTCTTTATAAATTTTAGACCGATATTTGTAAAAAACTGACCAATGGGGCTAAAATACAAAAAAAAGTTGTATATTTGCAGCGGTAAAGTTTTATTTTTAGGCATTTGTTGAATGCCTCTTCTTTATAAACATAGAAATTGTATAAGCTGTATGAAACGAAAATTACACCTTATTATATATGTAGCAATCATCGTGTTGCTGACCGGTTGTGCTCAGCAGCCTAGGAAGTATGTCATTGGCGTATCCCAGTGTTCGGAAGATACCTGGCGCGATAAACTGAATGATGAACTGAAGATGGGCGAGTATCTCAATGATTCGCTTATCGTGAAACTGGCTTCTTCCAACGATGATAATGTGTTGCAGAATAAGCAAGTTAACCAGTTTATCGATGAGGGCGTAGATCTGCTTATCGTATCTCCTAATCAGCTGAGTGCTATATCCAAGTCGGTAGAGCGTGCATACGATAAAGGTATACCTGTGATTCTCTATGACAGGAAGACCAATTCTGACAAGTATACGGCATTTATTGGCTGCGATAACTATACGATAGGTAAATCGATGGGAACTTTTATCGCCCAGCAGCTTCAGGGAAAGGGCCGCATCGTTGAAATCAGCGGTTTGGAGGGCTCTTCGCCTGCTTTGGAGCGTCATCGTGGTTTTATGGATGCTATCAAGCCTTATCCTGGGTTACAGGTTGTAGCCTCTGAGGGAGGAAACTGGAAAGAAGAGGGTGGAATCCGGGCGATGAAACGCATATTGAAACAGACACAGGACTTTGATTATGTCTTTGCCCATAATGACTGTCTTGCCTGGGGAGCTTATGTGGCTGCCCGCCAGATGAGGGTAAAGCGCAACTATAAGTATACCGGAGTAGACGGCTTGGCTACCGAAGGTGGTGGTTTGGAACTTGTGCGCGATGGTATTTTCGAAGCCTCTTATCTTTATCCTACCAAGGGTGACGAGGTCATAGCGCTTGCCATGAAGATATTGAAGCATCAGCCTTATGAACGCGACAATTATCTGAGCACTTCTATCATAACCCAGGCAAATGCTGCCCTTACATTGATGGAGGCTAGAGATGCCGAGCGTCAGGCGCATAATCTGAAGACTTTGCATAAGCAGGTAAATCAGTATCTGTCTGATTATAACTCACAGAAAGTAATGCTCATAGGTCTGTGTCTGTTCCTGCTTGTTTGCCTCGCAGCTGCGGCTTTGATTTTCAGAGGTTATCTGATAAAGGTGAAACTGAACGAAACATTGGCTAAGACAAATGGCGAACTGAAGCGACTGAATGTAGAATTGGGTGAAAAGAATGAAGAATTGAAACGATTGAATGAGGAGGTCTTGGAACTCACTCATTCCCGTCTGGTATTCTTTACCAATATCAGTCATGAACTTCGTACGCCTTTAACCCTGATAGCCGACCCGGTAGAGATGCTGCTCGAAGATACCGGCATCAAGGGCAAGAGTCGCGAACTCTTGAAGATGGTGCAGCGTAACGCCCTTGCTCTCCAACAGTTGGTAAGTAACATTCTTGATTTCCGTAAGATTCAGAATGGCAAGATGGAACTGAAACTCTATCGCTTCGACATTGTGAAGACCTTGACGATGTGGGTGGGCGACTTCCAGCTTACTGCCGAGCGCAAGCAGATCAGACTGCATCTGGATGTTGATAACTTGAAAGGCAGCCATGAAATGATTGCCGATCAGGAGAAAATTTCCCGTATCGTGTTCAATCTGTTGAGCAATGCCTTGAAATATACGCCTGCTGGTGGCGAAATCTTTGTTTCGTTGAAAGATGAAGGTGCCAATCTACGTCTTGACGTGAGAGATACGGGCAAGGGTATCTCGCAGGATGAGGCTGATAAGATCTTTGAACGTTTCTTCCAGGCTAAGGGTGCTGCCAGTGGTACGGGTATCGGTCTGGCTCTGGTGAAATCTTTTGTAGAGTTGCATCATGGTGAGGCTAGGGTAGAAAGTGAACCGGGAAAGGGCTCTGATTTTATCGTTGTCATTCCTCGTAAACAGGAGGGTGATTCACAAGTTATCCACAATGATGCGGATATTGTGGATAACTCTGCAAATGCTTCTGCGCCAGAGGGTAAGAATGTGATAGATGAATCTGTTTTGCAATATATTGACGATGGAGACAGAAGTCGTGGAAATGTTCAGCAGTTGGTAAGCGAGAATACCAATCGTCCTACTGTTCTGGTTATTGATGATAATACTGATATCCGTCAGTATGAGCGTACTCTTTTGCAGGATGAGTATATTGTTCTTGAGGCCGCCGATGGTAAAGAGGGTCTGGCTGTCGCCTTGAAAGAGGTGCCTGACCTGGTGATTTGCGATGTGATGATGCCTGTTATGGACGGATTGGAGTTTACTAAACGGTTGAAGACGAATACGGCTACCTCTCATATCCCTGTTATTATGCTTACGGCGAAGAACCTGGAGGAGCATCGCGCAGAAGGTTATGAGCATGGAGCTGATTCCTATATTACCAAACCATTCCATAGCAAGGTGCTTCTCGCCCGTATTGAGAATCTTTTGCGACAGCGTCAGCTCCTGAAGAATCTTTATCACGGTACTAAAGAGGCTGAGAAAGAGATTTCTGAGGCTCATCTGGAAGACCGTGACAAGCAGTTCCTCAAGCAGCTTCAAGCCATTATCCAGAAGAATCTTTCTGATAGCGAGTTTGGAGTTGAGGATATGGGACAGCAGATTGGCTTAAGCCGTGTGCAACTCTATCGCAAGGTGAAGGCGATGACAGGCTCTTCTGTTGTTGACTTACTCCGTAAGGCTCGCCTTGCCAAAGCTAGGCGTTTGCTCGAAACCCGGAGCATGAGTGTCTCTGAAGTTGCCTATGAAGTGGGCTTCTCAGCGCCGTCTTACTTCACAAAATGTTTCAAGGAAGAGTATGGAATGTTACCTGGTGATGTCGGTAATGTGATGAAATAGAGAGAAATACGCTATACCTGAAGTGTAAAATCTGTGAATATATGGATAAAAATCGTTCATTTCCTAGCATAAAAGGTACATTGTATCATTTTTGTCACTATTTGAACGATAATTATACCTGGGTTTCGCTGAAACTTACTATCTTTACACCAGAATTTAGAAGTTTATCAATTGTTTCATGCAGAAGTAGTTGCATTTTCATAGGTTTAGGTTTTTAGGTTATAGGATTAAGTATTCATTAAGGTAAGTAGTTTTCTTTAAGGTTAAAAGTTTTGTTTTGGGAAATAAGTAGTAATGAGAGAAAGCAGCTGTATAGACGGGATGTCTGACAGCTGCTTTTCGCGTATTATGGTTTGTTTCTTTTTAAGCGGCATACTATAGCTTTTTAAAGGGGGCTTATTCCCAATCTTCAAATTCCAGTTCCAGTTCCTTGTATTCGGGTTTGAAACTGCTGTTCTCCTTATCTTGCTTCCTGGCTTCTTCTGATGAGGCATTGCTTACGGACAGACCAAGCAGGCGGATGGGATGAGCAGAGGAGTAATCTACCTGTTTCAGCAGCCGTTTGGCAAGAGGTAGAATATCATCCTTCTTTTTCAGAACCTTTTCTTGTGAGATGCTTCGTGTTATCTGGGTAAAATCGGCAAACTTCACCTTCAGCGTCAGGGTTCTTCCTTCGAAACCGCTCTTGGCGATTCGCTCCAGCAGTTCGAGTACAGTATGGTACAGTTCGATAATCACAGCCGTTTTTAGATAGATATCTTCCAGGAAAGTCTGTTCGCAGCCTACCGATTTCCGTTCCCGGTAGGTGATGACAGGTCGTTCATCTATCCCCCTTGCGAAATCATAGAAGATGTGTCCGGCTTTTCCGAACACTTCTACCAGATGTTCCTCGGATACTTTCCTCAGGTCTGCTCCGTTGAAGATACCCATGAAATGCATCTTTTGCAAGGTTTTCTTGCCCACGCCCCAGAAATCCTCTACAGGAAGCTGGGCGATGAAATCGAGCGCCTTGTCGGGATGAATGGTGCAGATGCCGTCGGGCTTGCGGTAATCAGAAGCCACTTTGGCGAGAAACTTGCAGTAGCTGATGCCTGCCGAGGCGGTGAGTTCGGTTGCCTCCTTGATACGGGTTTTGATTTCTTTGGCAATATCCACCGCCAGTTCTATCCCTTTCTTATTCTGTGTTACATCAAGAAAGGCTTCATCTATGGAGATGGGTTCGATGAGGTCGGTATATTCCTGGAATATCTGATGTATCTGATGGGATATTTTAGCATAATAATCATGCCGGCAGGGCACGATGATGAGGTTAGGGCAGCGCTGCTTGGCTTGAGCGATGGATTGCGCCGAGTGAACGCCATACTTCCTTGCCTCATAGCTGGCTGTAGAAACCACACCACGAGGTCCGTCGAAGCCAACCGCTACCGGTTTGCCCCGAAGTTCCGGATTGTCTCTTTGCTCTACCGCAGCAAAGAAGGCATCCATGTCGATATGTATGATCTTGCGCTCAGTCATTGTTATGCAAACTGGCAATATAATGCGTAGTTTGGCATGAATTCATTCTCTATGTGTTTATATTTCATTTACTTCGTCAATTCTCGCCAGTTCCCATCCCTTGAACTGCATGATAATCTTATGGAGTGTCGTGCCTTGGCGTAATGCTTCCACTCTTGGTGCTTTGGCATATCGCTTGATTTGTTCCTCGGCATCAAGCCATTGCTTCGCTCCCTTGGTCATCTTGCTATCTTCTGTTAGAGTATCGAATTCTTTCTTAGACAATACCTTTAGCTCGATGATATAACTATGCTTCGTAGGGTAGTGGGTCAAGTTTGGCAGGAGGAAGAAATCGCAATAACCATGGTTCAATTCCAACTCTGGGGCAGTATAGTAATAGTTGTTGAGGCTGAAATATGCCATGAAGAAACCTTGCAAGTTGCGCTCAGCCTCGATACCATCCCTAACAGATGATACTTCGGCGTATGCTTTTGCCATATACTCCAAGCATTCCTTCCACTTGCCCTCAAAAGCCATATAGGTAAACATGGTCTTGAGGTTTGAGGTATTGATGTATTTCTCCTCTTGATACTGCTCCAACAGATAATTATAATATTGTTTGCGTACATTATTATTAGGAATGCCCAAAATCAGTTGGTCTCCAAAAGTATCCTTGATGGTCAACATGCCATAGTAGAACAACAAACTGATGAATATTTCAGGATTTGTCAATACCTTTGCCGGGAATGATTCCTCGATGTTTCCTACAATTTCTCCTTTTTCCGCAATGGTCATGATGACACCCTTTCGGTCTCCGTCCAACTTGTCGAGCTGGAGGAGCTTCTTCATCTTGTTGTAGTCGGTCTTGGTGTTAGGGTCAATCATCTGGCGTGGAGCTTCCCCAGTCTCCATATAGTTGCGGAGATAGTATAGTACCATGTCGCAGTTGAATACCTTGCTTTGGGTTCTCAATGCCTCCTCTGAAAAACAATAGTTGTCGTACCAAGGTTTCATGTCCTCGATAATAGCTTCTACATCTGTATCGGCTGGTAAGTCGCCTGAATTCTTGTAGTAAGTGAACAGGTCTCTCACATCTTCTGTGGAGAAACCAAGCATCTGGTTGAAAGGTGCCTTGGTGGAGATATGCCAGCCGATGTTGAAACCACTGGTCAAGTCATCGAGCGTTACAGGGCTTACACCTGTCATGAAGATACGGGCAAACATGCCCTTGAATACCTTGAAAATCTCACGATAAAAGCCACTGGCATGAGTCAATGCCCAATACATATCCTCCCCGTGCTCGTTGAGCACCACGTTGGTGAAGTTGTCGTATTCGTCCACGATGAGGAATAGTTGATAACCATTCTTCTGAGCCTCCATTGCGAGGGCGTTCAATTTGCCCGAAGCATAGTTGATGCCTTTTATCTTGGCGATAGCCTCTGGTGTATAGTAGTCCTTGTAAAGGGTATCTACAAAGAAATCCACGCACTGACCGCAATAGTCATTGAATCGGTCTTCCAATAGCTTGATGCCGCCTCCTATCTTCGAGAAGTCAAGGTATAGTACTTGGTACTTGCCCTGCTGTGGGGTAGGATGGGAGCCAATCCAAAGGTTGCCAAAAAGTTCTTGGAACCTTTCTGTCATGCTGATGTCGTAATAAGCACGCATCATGCTTATCAGCAAACTCTTGCCGAATCTTCGAGGACGTATAAAGAAGAGAGCGTCTGCCTCTTTTTCCAGCAAAGGCAGATACATAGTCTTATCGACATAATATTGGTTTCGCTCGATAATATCGACGAAATTAGATACTCCGTATGGTACTCTTTTAGATTGTTCCATGATGAATGATTCCTTTCTTTCTTATTCTTTCTGCAAAGATAATGGAAATATTTGATATATGTGCCGTTTTGGTGAAAAAAATGTTTTGAATCATTGCAGAAGCACCCATGCTTTTCGTTTATCCTCTATTGCTTATGTTATGTTGGACGAATTCTTGTATTTGATGCAATGGTTTTTTAACGCTGTTTTTTGTATGAGTCGTTTCTTGGCCCATTGAAACAGGCTTCGTTGGTCATCGCAAGTACTTGCGTTAGCTAATGAAAGTACTTACGATAGCCAACGAAGCTATCTGTGTCTGTTTCTGGTGTCGTCTCCGATAGCTAATGGAGTCGTCATCGATAGCTTCCGGAGTCGTCATCGATAGCTTATTGAGTCGTCTCCGTTAATTCATTGAGACATCTCCGATAGCTTGCAAAGCCGATTGAATATGCTAACTCAGTTACTTTAGTAAGCTCACTCAGCCACTTTCGTAAGCTGATTCAAGCACTTGAACTCGTTAACTCAAGCACATCATGATATGTTCTTGACTGAATATCCAAATTTGCGCATTTTCTATATTGTTCGTATCCTAGCACAGCGTAGGTGTCTGAAAGTCTGTTAGTTTTATATAGATAAATGGTAAAGAAGTAGCAGAAAAGTGTGAAATTCCGTTCATGTAATAGCAATTATGTTACAATGAACGGAATTTTTTATTCGATGAAATGATTTTTTAAGCCGCTGTTCAGACCTTTATGTATTTTTGCAGCGGAAATCAAAACATTAACGCTAACAAATTAAACATTTAAAGTATGAACAACTTTTTAAATGGAAAGAGCGCAGCTATGATGCTTGCACTTTCATTGGTAAATGTTACAGCAGCTTTTGCACAGGATGATAATTCAAGTGCTAAGGAAGAGGGTAATCGTAATGTGATGCTCAATGCAGCCAGTGCGAATGGTCCTCGTGAGATTCAGATAGGCTTGCCTTCTGCTGATGTCAACGTTTTGGAGAATGGTTTGCCTGTTACTTACGCAACCAATCCTCATTCTGTCAATACTATCTGGCGTGGTGATGCAAGTTTGAGCCATCAGGGCTTGCTCAAGATTGCAGAGACAGCTATCACTACCGGTAATATCGGTTATGCCGTGAACTCTTTCACCCAGAAGGGACAGAAGGGATTCAATGGTACGCTGAACTATAAGAGCAATCATTTCGGATTGCAGGAATTCTCTCTGAATATGAATGGTGATTTGGGTAAGGACTGGTACTACAGCTTTAATATGTATCAGGATTTCGACCCGGGAACCTTCAAGATCAAGTCAACTCCTTATCAGGACCGTACTCAGATTTACAAGGCACTCCTCACCAAGAAGTATAACGGCAACCGTGGTGAATTCACAGCCATGTATAAGTATGCTAATAGTCACAACGTGTATAACTATGCTACCCAGAGTGCTCCATTCATCTATGTAGGCGATGGAAGCGTAAAGGAGTATGGCGACTTCAAACTCGGTACCACCTCTTATCTCCCTATCGATAACGAGATTACTTATCGCAATATGCGTACCGGCAAATTGGAGCAGACTTCTCTCTACGATGCCTGTCTGAACAAGGCAAGCGAGGTAACCCTGATGAACAACTATCGTTTTGACAACGGTTTGAACTGGAAGGCTACCTTGAAGTACGATCACTCTCGTGGTGCAATGGTTTACCAGACTCCTATGTCTATCATCGATTTGAAGAGCGCTGCCAATCAGGGCGTATATAATTATATGTATCGCGATATCGACGGACAGACCAAGGCTTACAACGGTCAGTACATCCAGACCCGTATGTCATGTCTCAATGCCGGTAAGATTGATGAGGCTCTCTTCACCACCGAGCTTAGCAAGAAATTCAGTACATCCACCTTCCGCCTCGGCGTGAATGAGTGGTTCTATCATATTGATTATTGCTCAAATACAACCATGTATGACCAGAGTGTACCTGCTGATGGAAGTTATGCCCTGCGAGTTTGGGATGCAAACCTGCGCGACAGCTACTTCTATGATTTCAACAAGAACGCCTCTGAGTATTACAAGGGAAGCGAAAACAAGCTGGCTCTCTACTTCACTCACGATTGGGATGTTACCAACAAGTTGAATCTCTACTATGGTGCCCGTCTGGAGTGGCAGAAGCTGAAGGGTGAAAACGCGGCAGTGAAGAATGCCAATGGTGAATTCGTAGGTCGTTTCGCCGATTACCATCTCGGTGCTAAGGCAGCAGATGGAACCGTGATTGCTCCGGCAGACTTGAGTTACAACTGGCTCAACTACGATTTCTCTGTAGCAGCAACTTATAAGTTGACCGATAACTTCGGCTTCACTGGCGATTTCACTTACATCGTTCAGCATCCTAAGTTCGAGGCTTTTGCCCCAGCTACATTGCCAAATACGGATAAGATTTCTGTGCCACTCGGTCGTGCAGGTATCTACTACAATAACTCATGGTTGAGTTTGACATCGTTGTTCTCTTATATTTCAAAGACCAACAACAATGCAACATTGAATCTTCAGCATGGCAGTGAGATCAAGGCTGCGCCAATGGCTTTCGATATTCAGACATGGGGTTGGACAACTGATGCAGTGGCTCATCCTTTCAAGGGATTCGATTTCCACTTCCTCTTCACTTATCAGAAGCCAACTTACAAGAAATATGAGACATCGGTTACCTTCAGTGATGGTACCCTTGGCAACATCAATGCCACCGGCAACATTGTAGCCGAGATTCCTCAGATTCTCATCGAGTTGGATCCAAGCTACATGATTACCAAGGACATTAAGCTCTGGACCAGCTTCCGTTACTTCAGCAAGACCTACGCCAACATCAACGAGGCATATTACTTCAATGGTCACTGGGAGACTTTCGGAGGTTTGAATTGGCAGGCAACCAAGCGTCTGGCTCTCGGCTGCACAGTAGTCAACTTCCTCAACCAGACTGGTGCCAAGGGTAGTATCGCAGGTGCCGAGCTGATTACCAAGGATGAGGCTAAGGGAATCAAAAATCAGATTATGACGGGTAGCTATCTTCGTCCATTCACAGTAGAATTCACAGCTTCGCTGAAGTTCTAAGCGATATAAATATCAATAAACATCATCGACAGCTCCTATATATAATATAATGTATAGGGCTGTCGGTAATAAGACAAATAATAATACGTTATAGATATAAACAATAACAATTAACAATAATAGTACAATGAGAACAAACAATATGATGAAGGCTGCCTGCCTCATGTTGATGGCATCAGCTACAACTTCTGCCTTTGCACAGAAGATGAATATCGAACACAAGGGTGATACTACTATCATCAAGGTGGAGAATCCTACCAAGTATCTTCTTCTCCCTATCCAGGAAGAGAAGGATGAGGCCCAGGTTTTGCTCGATACAGGTTCTAAGGATGATACCTGGATGGACGTTCGCCTGGCTCAGAATGGTTCTGATTACTTCGTGCCATTTGCCTTGGGCAAGGGTAAGACCGCTACCGTCAAGATTCTCGGTTTGAAGAAGGATGCTTTGGCACTCAACTTGCTCAAACTCAGCGATACATTCGACACTACCAACACCGATTACTATCGTCCATCTTATCACTTCACTCCGCTCTATGGTTGGATGAACGACCCTAATGGTATGGTGTATAAGGATGGTGAGTATCATCTCTATTTCCAGTATAACCCATACGGAAGCAAGTGGGGCAACATGCACTGGGGACATGCCGTAAGCAAGGACCTGGTTCATTGGGAGCACCTCGACCCAGCTATTGCCCGCGACCCTGTAGGGCATATCTTCTCAGGCAGTTCTGTGTTAGATAAGAAGAATACTGCCGGTTTTGGCAAGAATGCCATCATCGCCATCTATACCAACAACAGTGTAAATCACGATGAGGTGCAGTGCATCGCCTACAGCAATGATAACGGTCGTACTTTTACCAAGTACGAGGGCAACCCAGTGTTGACTCCATTCGACGGTTTGAAGGACTTCCGCGACCCTAAGGTATTCTGGTATGAGAAGGGAAAGTGCTGGTATATGATTGTTTCTGCCGATAAGGAGATGCGTTTGTACAAGTCAAAGAATCTCAAGAAATGGAATTATGTCAGTGCCTTCGGTAAAGGTATAGGTCAGCAGCCATGTCAGTATGAGTGTCCAGACTTCTTCCAGTTGCCTGTAAATGGTGATAAGAAGAAGATGAAGTGGGTGATGACGATGAATATCAACCCTGGCTGCTGGTTTGGTGGCAGCGCTACCGAGTATTTCGTAGGCGATTTCGATGGCAAGAAGTTTACTTGTCCTGATGCCAACGAAGTAAAGTGGCTCGATTGGGGTAAGGATCACTATGCTACCGTTACCTTCTCAAATACAGGCGACCGAGTTCTGGGTATCACCTGGATGAGCAACTGGCAGTATGCCAACCTTACTCCGTTCAAGCAGAACCGTGGTGCCAATGGTTTGCCTCGTGAGTTGAAGCTTTACGAGAAGAATGGCAAGTATTATGTTTCTGAGAATGTAGCTCCTGAGGTATATGCCTTGAGAAAGGATACTAAGAATCTGGCAGATGCTTCTGTAGCCGACGCCAAGGATTTGAAGGGTGTTGCTGCCAATATGGAAGGTGCATTCGAAATTGAGGCCGATGTAACTCCAGATGCCAACGGCATTGCAGGTATTGAGATTTCAAACAACAAGCGTGAGCGCACCCTGATTTATTTCGATATGAAGCAGGGCAAGGTGGTTATGGATAGAACAGAGAGCGGTTTGACCGATTTCGGCAAGCAGGCAGTTCCTCACGATATCGAGTTGGCTTGGGACAAGCAGCGTGCAGCTGAAGGCAAGGAGCCTGCCCGCATTGCCAATTCCATCAACTACAAGAACGATTTCGCTCTGGCTACCTGGGCTCCATTGAGTCTTTGCGAGGATGGCAAGAAGACCTATCATGTTGATATTTTCGTAGATAAGTCATCTGTAGAGCTCTTCGTAGATGGCGGTCGCATCGCCATGACCAACCTCGTGTTCCCTGTAGCTCCATACGAGAATGTGAAGCTCTACACCCAGGGTGGCAAGGCTGAATTCAAGAATCTGAAGGTTCATAAACTTGGTTTGTAATCACGTAGATATTGTATGGTCGAATTGTAGGTTTAAATGTAAATAGTAATGAGTCGCAACCTGATAATATTTTAGGTTGCGACTCTTTTTTTGGCTCAGGGGAGATTGTCCGTGGATAAAACAACCTCTGTTTCTTATTTACCGGTTTGCTGTTTCATTCCCTCAAAAAACTTTTGCTGCAATTGTTTGGCCAGTTGATTATCAGGGTTGAGTTTGAGAGCTTTCTCGTAATCCTGCATCACTTCCAGATAATAGCGTTGACCGTTTTGCCCAGGATTCTGTACGATGCGTACCATATAGAGAAAACCGCGAAGGGTACAGATGTCAGACGGGTCAGCATGCTTTATATTCTCCATCTTGGCAATAGTTTCTTCTGTCTCTTTTAGAAGATTTTCTGTTTGTGGAGCATGCGGATTCATCACGGAATAATTGAGACTTTGCAAAGCTATCTGAAACTTGGGCTGGATGCTATCAGGAAACATATCATCAATACGCTTCATCTCTGCAATACAATTAAGTATGCTCTCTGATGTCGGTTGCTGAAGTTTAGCAAGCGACTGTCCGATAAGCCCCTGCATTGTGGATTGCTGGGCATAGATAACTACAGATGTTGTCATGAAGAAGACTGACATCAATACGAATCGTTTAAAAGTTTGAAATGTCATATGCTTTATTATTTTTAAGTGAAACAAATATGCCTATATATAAAAATCTGTCTCTAGATGGAACTATCGAACGTCCGTTAGTATTATATCCGAAAATGTTTGTACGGCCGAGGATGTTGTTCAGAGAAGAATAGATAATGACCTTGGGACTTAGCAGATAAGTAAGGTTTATATCTACGCTATTATAATGTGGTGTCTTGCCAATCAGAAAATGACGTCCGCTTGCATACGATTCAGTCAGCCCGATGATTGCTTTGCCGAATGAATATTTTGCTGTCAATCTCAGATTATGCCTTGAGGCGTAGTCAGGTATTCGCTCTTCTGTGTATTCGTGATAGAATCGCTTGGAATCGTTGTAGGAATATGAAAATGCTGTGGTCAGATGTTTGAAAAGCGAATGCTCTTCTACAAAAATGTCTATACCTTTACTCTTTCCATATCCTTTCGGTTGGTAAATACCCTTTTCCCATAAAGGCAATCGCTGATATTTTTTCCAGTAGGGTTCTATTCGTATGAGTGTACCAGGCGACTTATATTGTATGGATAGGATAGCATGATCTGCCGTACTTTGTCCAAGAGATTTCTTGTTTGTTGCAAGATAGTCATCTTCTGGAGTCTGGCTATACCGACCGGTAGCAAATGAAAGCTGAAAATTCTTGTTAGGAATATAACATAGTGTAGCCCTTGGCATAAACAGCCAGTTGGCATGAGCCATATATTCTGTCCTTGTCGAAATATTCAGGAACACATGGGGCATCATCCTCCATTGGGCATCAATATGAGCAGCAAGAATATTATAATCCAACTTGTAGCAATCGTTTTCGTACTCCATGAGGCTGTTTCGCTGATAGTCCTCCATTCCTGCCGATATTTTTAGTGCATCCGAGCAAATTTTGCGTATTCCTGTTTTCAGATGTATCTCATTCCTGAAGTTGTAATATCGGTCACCAGCAATCTTCGCATCTTCTATATCGTTGAATACCGATGAGCTTGCCATACCGCAAAAGAGCGTGTAGCCAGCACCCCACTGTGCCTTATAGGTTGTGTTGGCATAGATATTATTCTCTTTGAGCGAAAGGTTTTGGTTGTCTATATGCTGTCCTACAGATGTAAAATCATAGCCAACGTATGTTTTCAATATTCCGGCATTTCGGAACTCATTCTTGTATTGTGATTCGCCAGATAGTTTTAGATAAGGCTTGTTGAAATCAAGCCTTTCTGAAAATAACTGATTGTAGATTCCCAAACTTGTCAGTGCGGCATTAAAGGATAAGCTGCTGTGGGAATATGCCTTGGTGCCACCGATGTTCCAGTCAACCAATGATGCACTGACTCCATATTTGTCACTTGTTGCAGCATCTGATGTTTCCATAGGGAGAACGGAGGAAAGTGCTTGTCCATATTCTCCGCTATATCCACCAAGAGAAAAGTTGATACCTTTAAATATAAAAGGAGAGAATCGTCCACGTACAGCAGTATTTTCTGTGTTTGTACTATATGGAACAAGGACGTGCATTCCGTTAATGAAAGTCTGGCATTCTTCGCTTTCTCCACCACGGACATAGAGCTTTCCATTTTCTCCCACTTTTTGAGTGCCGGGTAAAGTTTGCAGGGCTGCAACAATGTCCCCGCATGAATTACCTGCCATCACAATATCTAAGGCATCCATAGTCTTGAAGTTGTCACTTTTCCCGAAACTGTAAGTGCTGGCAGATATTACAACTTCTTGGATTGCCGTAGCTTTTTCTTTCATTTGGATAGAAAGATTATGTAACTTGCAGGCATCTGTAGTCTGCATATATTCTTCAAAACCAATCATGGTAATCTTGATAGACGCTTCTCCGGTTTTTGATGTGGAAAAGGAAAACCTGCCCAGAGAATCTGTCAGGCATCCATCAATTGTGCCCATGATGAAAACATTGGCACCAGCAAGCGGTTCCTGACCGCTTTTTACCATGCCTGATATGATGGTCTGTGCAGCCAGGTTGCAGACTGAAGTCAGCAGCAATGCGATATGTATTATTCGATGTTTCATGCCGCAAAGATACTGCATGAAACTGGAGTTACCAAATTCTTAGGATATACAACTAAAACTTATGATAGAAAGCTAGTTAAGATGCCGAATAACTAAGTTGAAGGACAAATAACTATGTAAGATAAGTCTTTAACTTGGGCACAAATCTTCGGGAAACGGGTATGATGTTTGTGCAATTTCCGAGAGTCAGTTGATAACCATTTGAGTTGCCTCGTGCCGAAGTGATATTATTCACATTGACAGCAAAAGAACGGTGACATTGGAAAATGTTCTCAAACTCTTTCAACTCTTCAAGAGCATGGGTTAGTGTTGTATGGATATCAACAGCAACAACATTACCTTCTTTTAGAAAACAGACGGATACATTGTTTTTCTGTGCTTCCATATAAAGTAGATCGTTGATGGCAATCGACAGATCGTTTCCTCTTACGTTAGTATCATGGATGGTAATAGATACTTCTTCCTGTTCCTTTGTTGTATTGCGCAACAACTCTTCCATTCTCTCTCGTAATGTTCTGTTGTATTGCATTCCGATAGATAATGTCGTAAGAAATATGCCTATGATAATAGTCCAATTTAGAAACAAGAGAAACAGACTGAATGTAATCGTATAATGAAACAAGTATGAGAATAGGAGGAAATTACCGAAGGCAATGATGAAAATCAGTCCGAGTATAGCTACTCCTTCATGCCAGATACGCCAGGGCTTGATAGTTTGATGCAAATACTTCAATATCGTTGCAGCGTATGTTATGTGGCATCCAAAAGTTACCAGTCCGAATAATGTAGCAACAAAGCATTTGTTACCTTGATATAAGCAGAGTCCAAATGGCTGCAGAAAATATAAAATTACCCAAATGATGAAGCCAAAGATGCTACTATCTTTTAGCAAGTGTTTACTCTGTTTAAAAGGATATGTTCGAGTTAGAAACGACATGTTGAATCTGATTTATTTAATTAACGCAGCACTATCATTTATCTTCTTTATCAGGGTGTACCTAAGCTACTCTGTTGGTGCACCGGGATGCTTGCCATATCCAGACATTTAGTTTATTATCGTGCTGTAAAAATAAAACAAAGTTCTGAATGACACTGCAAAAGTACAAATAAAATTTGAGAAACGCACTTTTGGAGACGTTTATTTTGGTAATGAAGCATTTTCTTATGATGTCTCAGGACTTTTTTTTCTTGATGACATCTGCATCATCTTTCATGATAGCAAGAAACATCAATCCTACTCTGTTCGACCTCTCGGGAAGAAAAGTCCTTGTGCCACAAAAAGGACACATTTATATTATGGGCAACAAGAAAGTCGTATGGTAGGAACGTGTGTTTCGGATAAAATATAATAAAAGCCGCAGTTTGTAAACGCAAACTGTGGCTTTTTCGTTTTTTTATGCTATCTTTGCACACAGATAGTGTTTTTAAAGATAGATCATGATGGAACAGCAAGTAAAACTAGTACCTTATGGGGTGGCTGATTTTGCTACGGTAATAGAGCAGAATCTATATTATGTGGATAAGACGATGTTTATTCCAGAGCTGGAGAAGCAGCCTCGCAATCTCTTCTTCATCCGCCCTCGTCGTTTTGGTAAGAGCATATTCTTGAGTATGCTCTATTCTTACTATGACTGTACGCAGAGCCATAAGTTCCAGAGTCTTTTTGGAAATCTGTGGATAGGCCAGCATCCTACTCCTTTGCAGGGAAAGTATCAGGTGCTGTTCCTCGATTTCTCCCAGATTACGGGTAATATCGACAAGCTTGAGACTAAGTTTAATTCTTATCTCAGCATCAACCTCGATGCTTTTGTCCGTCAATACTCAGAATATTATCAGGCAGAGATGGAAGAAATCCTGGCGCAGGAAGATTTCGAGGAAAAGATGGAACTGATATTCAAGGCTGCCAAGGCGCACCAGTATCATCTGTATCTCATCATCGATGAGTATGACAACTTCACGAATGTAATACTCAACGAACGTGGTGAGAATGTGTATCATGCGATTACCCATGCCGACGGCTTTTATCGTGATGTCTTCAAAAAGTTCAAGGGTAATTTTGAGCGTATCTTCATGATGGGTGTGAGCCCTGTAACCCTGGATGATGTGACGAGTGGATTCAATATAGGTTGGAACATTTCTATCAAGCCGGAGTTTGATGAGATGCTGGGCTTCTCTACCACAGATGTGGTGGAGATGTTTACCTATTATAAAGAACATGGTAGTATTCCTGCCGATAGTGATATTGATGCCATCGTCAATGATATGAAGCCATGGTATGATAACTATTGCTTTGCTAAACAGGCATTGAAGAAGAAAACTCGTATGTTTAATTGTGATATGGTTCTTTATTACCTTCGCAATTATATGGATGCCGGATGTCCGCCTGAAGAGATGATTGACCCGAATACCCGTACCGATTACGGCAAGATGAAGAAACTCTTGCAGTTTGACAAGCTGGATGGAGAGCGTAAGGGCATTATCCGCAAGATAGCAGAAGAGGAGCAGATTGTTACCCAGCTTTATGAGTCGTTTTCTGCGTATCAGATTCCAAAGGCAGAGATATTCCCAAGTCTTCTGTTCTATTATGGCATGTTGACCATCAAGGGAACTCGTGGCTCCAAGCTCATTCTGGGCATTCCAAACAATAATGTCCGCAAGCAGTATTATGGCTATCTGGAAGAGGAGTATCAGGCAAAGGCTTATGTGGATGTCAACCAGCTCACCGATTACTATTATGATATGGCATACGATGGTAAGTGGGAAGAAGGATTGCGCTTCATGGCAGATGCCTATGCCAAGGTTTCATCGGTGCGTGATGGCATTGAGGCTGAACGAAACCTGCAGGGATTCTTCATGGCTTATCTGAATCTGAATGATTATTATATCACGGCTCCAGAGTTGGAGTTGAATCATGGCTATTGTGATTTCTTCCTTTTGCCAGACCTTACCCATTATGCCAGTCAGCATAGCTACATCCTGGAGTTGAAGGTTCTTTCTAAGAAAGATTTCTCTGCGATAGTTGAAGGTGAGTTTACGGAAGATGGCAAGCCTATGACCAAGGCAGAGAAACAGTGGCGTGAGGCTCTAGATCAGATTCATCGATATGCCGAGGCTCCAAGGGTTGAGGCTTTGCGCCAAGGTACAAAACTCCATCTCATCATCATGCAGTTTGAGGGGTGGGAACTTAAACGGATGGAAGAAGTATAAAATCAATGAAAAGAATCAATATTATCTTAATAGTACTACTTAGTAGTATGCTTCTTCTTCTAGGTTCTTGCACCCAGAAGAATGTGGTGATAGGTGTGTCGCAATGTTGCGGCGGAGTTTGGCGCGAGAAGGTGAATAATGAGATGCGACTGGCGCAGTATCAATATAAGAATGTGGATTTGCTGTTTACTACTGCAGAGAATGACGGGCAACGCCAGGCTCGCCAGATAGACAGCATGATAGCCAGGAAGGTAGATTTAATCGTGGTGGCTCCTGATAATGTGAATGATGTAACACCTGCCATCGAGCGAGCTTATCGTGCGCATATCCCAGTTATCCTCTTCGACAGAAAGGTAAAGACAACCCATTATACAGCTTCCATCGGTGGTGATAATGTAGAAGCGGGTAGGGAAGTAGCCCGCTTTCTTGCCAGTAAACTGGATGGAAAAGGTACCGTTGTTGAGATTACGGGCTTAAAGGATGCTTCCCCTGTCATTGAGCGCCATCGTGGTTTCCACGAGGTGATGAAGAATTATCCGGGAATCAAGGTGGTTACCCTGGACAGTAACTGGAAGATGGAGCGAGCCCAGGAGTTGATGAAACAATATCTGGATAAAGGCGGACATGCGGATGGTGTGTTCGGACATAATGACCTCAGTGCCATAGGAGCCTTTCAGGAAGCAGAGAGAAGAGGAATATACAAGCAGATGCTGATAGTGGGCATTGATGGATTGCCTGGTATCTGGGAAGGAGTGGATAGAGTGAAGAGGGGGCATTTTGCTGCTTCTTATGTCTATCCTACCCAGGGCGAAAAGATTATGGAATTGGCTATGAATATCCTTCAGGGTAAACCCTATAAGAAGGATAATGTGATGAAATCATTCCTTGCTACCCCTGAAAACTGCGATGCCATCGCTCTGCAATATCAGGATCTGGAAGCCAAGATGAAGAATCTGGATCAGATTTCTGACAGTCTTGATTCTTATTCAAAGGTTTCCCGTATCCAGAAATGGATGCTTTTGATAGCCTTTATTGTAGTTCTGATTCTGTTCTTTGTCATCTACTATATATATAAGGTATATAGAAAGAAGCTGCAGAAACAGAAAGCCGTGGCTCGTGGCTTCATCGAGAACAAGGAGGACTGGTCTGCTGAACTGAATCACCTGGATGAGAGTGAACGTTATTTCATGGACCGTTTCAAGAAGAAGATTCTTGAGAATATGGGCAATGCTGATATGAAGATGGATAATTTGGGAGCCGAGATGCAACTGAGCAAGGTACAGCTCTATCGCAAGGTGAAGGCGATGACTGGAAAAACGCCTGCCGAACTCCTGAAAGAGATGCGTCTGCAGAGAGCCTATACGCTCCTGATGCAGACTGATAAGACTGTAGCTGAAGTCTCGGCAGAAGTAGGCTTTGCGTTACCGGGCTATTTCTCTTCATGCTTCAGAAAGCAGTTTGGCGTTCTTCCTACCGATTTCAGAAATAAACAGTTATCTAAAAGAAAATAGTTTTCTAACTCCTTTAAAATAAGTACTTTAAAATCTTAGCAAAAGATGAGAAAATCGTTTCATGTAACATAATTATTGTTGCAGGAACGATTTTTTTTATTTATATAACAGTCTTTTCCCTAATTTTGCGGCAGAAATCAAGTAATGACAATTTTTGAAACTTAAAACGTTATAATAGTATGAACAATCTTTCAAGATTACTGATGAGCTCTGCGCTCTGTGCTGTTTGCACCGTAGCTAGTGCACAACAGGTAAATGTAAATGGCATCGTAAAGGATGCTACCGGTGAGACAGTCATTGGTGCATCTGTTATGGTGAAAGGCACAAAGACTGGTACTGTTACCGACTTTGATGGTAACTTCCATGTAGAATGTGCTCCTGGTTCCACACTTGTTATATCTTATATTGGATATAAGACGCAAGAAGTAAAGGCTTCAGATAATATGGAGGTAACACTTCAGGAAGATGCCAACGACTTGCAGGAAGTAGTTGTAACAGGTTATACCACTCAGAAGAAGGCAGACTTGACCGGCTCCGTGGCTGTGGTTTCAACCAAGAACCTGAAGACAAGTTCAGAAACAGACCCGATGCGTGCTTTGCAGGGTCGTGTTCCTGGTATGACAGTTACTACCGATGGTTCTCCTATTGGTTCAGGAACCGTGCGTATTCGTGGTATCGGTTCTTTCAACTCTTCTCAGGACCCTCTTTATATCATAGATGGTGTGCCTACCACTATGGCATTGAATACCCTCAATACAAATGATATAGAGAGTATGCAGGTTTTGAAGGATGCCGCTTCGGCTTCTATCTATGGTTCACGTGCATCAAATGGTGTCATCATCATCACCACCAAGAAAGGTAAGAAGGGTAGCAAGGTGGCTGTTGACTTCTCTGCCAACCTCACTGCACAGTTCTATTCCAACCAGTCGAAGATGAAGCTGATGAACTCCAGCCAGTATGCCACAGCGATGGCGCAGGCTGCCCTGAACGATGGACTCGATCCTGTGGCTTATGCAGCCAACTACGGCATCGACTTGAATGCGGCCTCTGGAACTCCAATCACCGTTTGGAATCCTGCTACCAACCAGTATCAGAACTATACTATCAATGGTCGATATGATGGCTACATCAATGCCAAGAAGACCATGCGATTCTCGGATACCGACTGGCTCGATGAAATCTCTCGCACAGGTTTCTCGCAGAACTACGACCTCTCAGTATCTCATGCCAATGACAAGCATAGCGCTATGTTCTCCTTGGGATACAAGAACAATGAGGGAGTCTTGAAATATACCGACTTCGAGAATATCTCAGCTCGTTTGAACACCTCTTGGAATTTGAACAAGATTGTTACCGTAGGCGAGAATGTAACATTGACTTATACCTCTCAGGTAGATTGCCATCCGATGGAGAATGCCTTGAAGATGCCTTCCATCGTTCCGGTTTACGAAGAAGATGGCAAGACCTTCGCAGGTCCTGTGGGTAGTATGGCCGACCGTCAGAACCCTTGTCGTGAGCAGTATCAGAACCGCAACAACCACCTCGACTATTGGCGCATCTTCGGTAATGCCTTCGTAGAATTGAAGCCAGTCAAGGGATTGACCCTGCGTTCTAACTTCGGTTTGGATTTCAAGACATCGTTTATCAATTCGATGACGAATACTTATCATTCCGATATTGTCAACAATGACATCGCCAAGACAACGCTCTCGAATAACAATGAGACTAACTGGACATGGTCTAACACAGCCCAGTACGTTACCCAGATAGGCAAGCACAACATCGATGTACTCGGTGGTATGGAATTTTCCAAGCAGTCGGTTATCGATTTCTCTGCCTATTCAGAAGGCTATGCGCTGGAAGATGTAGATTACATGTGGCCAAATGCTGCAACAGGAACGATGCGTAACTCGGGTGCAAAGGTAGGTTATCGCCTGGCTTCTTTCTTTGGAAAGGTGAATTACAACTGGGATGATCTCCTCTTGGCTTCCTTCACTATCCGTCATGATGGTTCATCACGTTTCGGTAAGGCTCATCGCTGGGGTACTTTCCCTGCTGCATCACTCGGCTTCCGATTCTCTAATCTTCTGAAGAAGGATTGGTTGGATGATGCCAAGTTGCGACTCTCTTGGGGTCAGACAGGTAACCAGGCTATCGACAACAATGCACAGTTTGGCCTTTATGTAGTGGATTACGGATTAGACCGTGTAACCTCTACAGCATACGACCTCTTCCTGCAAGGTTCAGGTACCTTCCCTTCTGGTTATCGTGCCACACAGTTGGCTAACCCTAACTTGAAATGGGAGGCTGCTACCCAGTATAACGTAGGCTTGGATTACACCCTGTTTGGCAATACCCTCTATGGTACAGTGGATGCCTATATTAAGAATGTAAAGGATATGTTGATTAATCCTGCTTATCTGGGTGCTACTGGTGAAGGTGGAAATTCATGGCAGAATGGTCCTTCGCTCCGCAACTGGGGTATGGAGTTCACCGTGGGCTATCGCAAGACCTTGGCTAATGGACTTGGCATCGATGTGAACGGCAATCTGGATTTCTTCCGCAACAAGGTTACTTATTTGCCAGCATCAACAACAGGTGCTTACGCTCACACATCTAAGGAAAACCTGGTACAGAGTGGCAAGTCTTATGGTTCTATCGTAGGTTATGTAGCCGATGGAATTTTCCAGAATCAGGAAGAAGTAGATAAGTCTGGACAGCCAAACGCACGTGTCGGTGGATTGAAATACAAGGACTTAGATGGTAAAAATGGCATTACTTCAGATGACCAGACTTGGATTTTCGACCCTGTGCCAGCCTTCTCCTATGGTTTGAATATTGCTCTCAACTACAAGGGCTTTGATTTCAGTATGTTCTGGCAGGGTGTCTATGACCAGGATGTGTATAACAACCAAAAGTTCCAGACCGACTTCTGGGCTATTACTGATGGCGGTTCTAACAAGGGTACCCGTTTGCTCGATGCCTGGAATACCAACAATACCGGTTCTTCTATCCCACGTCTGAGCACCATGAATACAGCTGATGAGGGTCGTGCTTCTACTTACTACGTTGAGAATGGATCTTACTTGAAGTTGCGTACCTTGCAGGTGGGTTACACTATCCCAAGCAGCATCCTCTCTAAGTTGAAGATGACCAGTGCCCGTGTCTATCTCTCAGGTCAGAATCTTTTGACCATCAAGAGCAATAGCCTGACCTGTTCAGACCCAGAGAATCCAAACTGGAACTATCCACTTTCAACATCCGTATCATTCGGACTTCAGGTAGGTTTCTAAAATGTTTCATATTTTTTAAAGAGAATTCTAAGATGAAAAAGTTATATACAATGGTGCTTGCTGTAGCACTGATAGGAACATTCACCAGTTGTGATGATTTCCTGGATTACACCCCAACAGCTGTGGTTGATGAAGACAAGGCATTCAGCGAGCCAGACAAGATGGTAAACAGTGCCTATGCGATGTTGGGCGACTGTTGGTATTCTTACCCATTCAACCTTTGGCCATATGGTGACCTTTCTTCAGACGATTGCTTGAAGGGTGGCGGTGGTACCGGTGACACCGGTTATCACGATGTGGAGATCTGGAGTACCTTGACCTCTACTAAGGGCGAACTCGACGAATTATGGTATCGTCTCTATTGTGCCGTTTCCCGTTGCAACCGTGCCTTGGTTTCTTTGCAACAGAATGGTGAGCGCACACTGGGTGCTGAGGTAACCAAGCAGCGTGAGGCTGAGGTTCGCTTTCTCCGTGCTCATTTCTATTTCAAGTTACTTAGCATGTATCGTCAGATTCCTTGGATAGACGAGAAGGTTTATGAGGATAAAACAACAGAGAGCACATCAAACACTCAGTTTACTTATGAGGAATTGTGGCAGAAGGTGATAGCCGACTTCCAGGCAGCATACGATGTACTTCCAGCTAAGCAGAAGGATGGCGGTCGTGTCAACAAGATTGCTGCCGCAGGTTATCTGGCTAAGTGTTATCTTACCATTGCCTGGGGTGATGGCTATGAGGCAACCGATGGTGTTGACCATATTAATAACGAGTATATGCAGAAGGTTGTCGAATATACTGATGTGGTGAAGAATTCTGACTATGGTTACATGGCAGACTTCGGCGACATCTTCCTGCCTGACAATAAGAACAGCAAGGAGTCAGTTTTTGCTGTCCAGGCTTCCGACTATAGCGAGGACCATACCACCTTCGGACGTGGCAACTGGTCTAACGTGCTGAATGGCTGTTGGGGTATGTGGTCTTGCGGATGGGATTTCCACAAGCCTTCACAGGACCTGGTGAATGCCTTCAAGACCAAGAATGGACTTCCTGAGTTTGATGACTACAACAAGACTTGTGATTATCCTGTAAACGGTAAGCCTAATAGTCAGAAATGGGATCCACGTTTGTTCCATACTGTAGGAATGCCTACCTTCCCATATAAATATGAGTCAGAATACAAGATGACTACGGCCAACTCTCGTACACCAAATGTTTACGGTTACTATACCTCTCTGAAGGAAGTACCACAGCGTTCTAAGGGTGAAACTTTCAATGGCTCTTGGCAGGCGTTTGCGATGAACGACTACGTGCTCCGTTATAGCGACATCATGTTGATGCGCGCTGAGGCTTTGATAGAGTTGGGCCATCTGGCTGAGGCTCGTACCATCATCAACGATATCCGTCAGAGAGCCAAGAATTCTGTGGATAAGCATATTGAATATGCCAAGGATCAATGTGATATAGCCCTCTATCCGGAGTCTTATTTCCAGGATAAGGAGACCGCAAGAAAGTGCCTGCGCTGGGAGCGTCGTCTGGAAATGGCTATGGAGAACGGCCGCTTCTTCGACTTGCGCCGCTGGGGCATTGCATCTGAGACACTGAACAAGTATTTCGCATTAGAGCAGAACGATAAGTATGGAGAGCAGACATACGCTCAATACCTGAAGGATGCCAAGTTTACTCCAGGCAAGAACGAGTTCTATCCGGTTCCATATAACCAGCTGTATTACATTCCTGGTCTTTATAAGCAAAATAAGGGATACGAGTAATTACCATCGGTATTTTTAGATAATTAGATAATTAGACAATGAAAAAGATATTTATTTCAGCGCTTGTCGCTCTTTGCGGTTTCACCGCCAGTTATGCCCAGCAGGCTTCCTTCTTGAGCAATAACCACTGTCTCTATCGCATCAGCCAGGAGAGTCAGAACCAGAAGTGTCTCTTGCTCCCTGTACAGGAAAATGCAGAGATAGCCAATATTAAGGTGATTGCCAACAACAAGCAGGTGAAAGCCTTCAATGTGAAGTTGGCTAAAGACCACGTAGATTATTACGTGCCTCTCTATATGAATGAGTTTGCCGGTTTGAAGGGCCTGGCTCTCGATATCCATGTAAACGGCGATTATAGCAAGGAGGGTTTGAACGCCCTCACTTGCTGGGAGAACATGAAGTTCTCTGATTCTTTCGATATGAAGAATCGTGAACAGTATCGCCCAGTTTTCCATCACACTCCTGTTTACGGATGGATGAATGACCCAAATGGTATGTTCTATAAGGATGGCGTATGGAATCTCTACTTCCAGTATAATCCTTACGGATCACAGTGGGAGAATATGACCTGGGGACATTCTACATCTACCGACTTGGTACATTGGAAGTTCCAGGGTGCCCCTATCCAGCCAGATGCAATTGGTACCATTTTCAGCGGTTCTGCCGTTGTGGATAAGAATAATACCGCTGGTTTGGGCAAGGGTGCTGTTGTGGCTCTCTACACTTCGGCTGGTGAGAACCAGACACAGAGCATGGCTTACAGCACAGATAATGGTAAGACCTTTACCAAATATGAGGGAAATCCGATCATCACCAGCAATGTGCCTGATTTCCGTGACCCTCACATGTTCTG
Organism: Segatella copri; assembly: GCF_019127135.1. Taxonomy (GTDB): domain Bacteria; phylum Bacteroidota; class Bacteroidia; order Bacteroidales; family Bacteroidaceae; genus Prevotella. Next base: position 51,468 of record NZ_JAHOEA010000023.1, read on the forward strand.
GAACGAGGACATCAAGAAATGGAATATGATCATGGCGGTTGGTCAGCACATGGAAATCTATTCTTCAGATAACTTGAAGGACTGGAAATACGAAAGCTCTTTTGGTGAGAAGTATGGCAATCATGGCGGTGTCTGGGAATGCCCAGACCTGATGAAGATGAAGGTTCGTGGCACCGATAAGGAAAAGTGGATGCTCATCTGCAACATCAATCCTGGTGGTCCATTCGGCGGTTCTGCAACCCAGTATTTCGTAGGTGATTTCGATGGACACAAGTTTACTTGCGACAGCAAGCCTGAGGTTACCAAGTGGATGGATTACGGTAAGGACCACTATGCCACAGTTTCCTTTGATAATGCTCCAAACGGTCGCCGTGTGGCTATCGCCTGGATGAGCAACTGGCAGTATGCCAACCAGGTTCCTACCCAGCAGTACCGTTCAGGCAACTCTATTCCTCGCGACTTAGGTCTCTTCGAGTATAAGGGTGAAACTTATTGCAGCGTGGTTCCATCTCCTGAGATGACAGCAGCAAGAAGCAAGAAGGCAGGCAAGAAACTTACAGCATCTTGCGAAATGGTAGTAAACCTGAAGGGAAATGCTACTATCACCCTGAGCAACGATAAGGGCGAGAAGGTAGTGATGAACTACGATGCCAAGGCAGAAACCTTCTCAATGGATAGAACCAAGAGCGGTAAGATGGATTTCAGCAAGGACTTCGCTGCAGTCACCAAGGCTCCAACCTATGGCAATATCAGCCAGCTGCGCATCTTCATCGACAAGAGCAGCATTGAGGCACTGGATGCTGACGGCAAGATGGCCATGACCAATCTCGTGTTCCCAAGCAAGCCTTACAACAAGGTTACTGTAAAGGGAAAGGGCAAGTATCAGGTTTACGACATCAAGTAACCTCGTCTGTTAAGAACTGAATCTATAAGATAATTGTTTCTTAGCGTGTTACTGATGTAACAATGCAACATAAATGGTAGCCGATGAACGATATTTTATGATATGTTGTATCGTTTATCGCTACCTTTGCACCAGCAAAATAGAAACAATAACGCTAACAATTATGAATAAATCATCAAAGTTATCAATCATCCCGGTGATGCTCTGTTTCTTCGCCATGGGATTTGTAGATTTGGTAGGTATTGCCTCCAACTACGTAAAGGAAGATCTCAACCTCAATGATGCAACAGCCAATCTGTTCCCATCGCTGGTATTCTTCTGGTTTCTCATCTTCTCGGTTCCTACGGGAATCCTGATGAATAAGATAGGTAGAAAGAAGACTGTACTCCTGTCTTTGCTCGTTACCGTTATCTCACTCCTTTTGCCCATTTTCGGCGAAAACTTTGAGCTGATGCTCGTGTCGTTCTCATTGCTCGGCATCGGAAATGCATTGATGCAGACTTCCCTGAACCCGCTGGTTTCTGTAGTAACATCAGGTAAGAACCTGGCTTCTACTTTGACCTTCGGACAGTTCGTAAAGGCAATCGCTTCCTTTCTGGCACCATACATTGCCATGTGGGGTGCCATGGCAAGCATTCCAACCTTCGGTTTGGGCTGGAGAATCCTCTTCCCAATCTATATGATTATCGGAATAGCTGCAACATTCTTCCTGGCAGGTACACCTATTGAAGAAGAGAAGAATGAGGGTAAGGCTTCCGGCTTTGGCGAGTGCTTCAAGTTGCTCGGCAAACCTATCGTGCTGCTTTCCTTCATCGGTATCATGTGCCATGTAGGCATTGATGTAGGTACCAACACTACTGCTCCTAAGATTCTGATGGAGCGCTTGGGGTGGACGCTGAACGAGGCTGCCTTCGCTACATCGCTCTACTTCATCTTCCGTACCATCGGATGCTTCACCGGTACAGCCTTCCTCCGTATGATGAAGACCCGCACTTTCTTCGTTATCAGCGTAGTGATGATGGCTCTGAGTATGATAGGCATGTGGGTAGGCGAGAGCAAGACGATGCTTTATATCGCCATCGCCCTCGTGGGATACGGCAACTCTAACGTCTTCTCCATGATTTTCTCTCAGGCTCTGCTTGCTATGCCTGATAAGAAGAACGAGGTGAGTGGACTGATGATCATGGGACTCTTCGGTGGTACCATCTTCCCTTTGATTATGGGCTTTGCCAGCGATGCTATGGGTCAGGTGGGTGCTGTGGCTGTCATGGCTGTGGGAGTCGCTTATCTCTTCACTTATATCCGCAAGTTATAATATAAATCATCCGCAATCGTTTATATCGTATATATTAAGGTGTAATTATGGAAACAAAGAATTTGAATACAAAATATTGTGTAGGTTTGGGCGAAATCCTCTTTGACGTTCTCCCTAGTGGTTCTCAACTCGGCGGTGCTCCTGCCAACTTCGCTTACCACGCAGGTCAGCATGGTTTGCATTCTGTAGCCGTGAGTGCTGTGGGTAAGGATGCCTTGGGCGAAACAGCCCTTCGCATTCTCGATGAGAAGAAGTTGAAGTATGTAATGCCTGAGGTAGATTATCCTACCGGTACTGTTCAGGTGCAGCTCGACAAGGAGGGCGTTCCTACTTACGATATCAAGCAAGGTGTAGCCTGGGATAATATCCCGTTCACCAGTGATATCAGGGAGATTGCTGTCAATGCTGGAGCTGTATGCTGGGGTTCTCTGGCTCAGCGCAGTGAGGTTAGCCGTAAGACCATCTATACGTTCCTCGATCATACTCCAGAGGATTGTCTGAAGATTTTCGACATCAATCTTCGTCAGAACTTCTATACTCCTGAGGTGATTACCGAGAGCTTGAAGCGCTGCAATGTGTTGAAGATTAACGATGAGGAGTTGATTACCATCGGCCGTCTCTTCGGTTATCCAGGTTTGGATATCGAGAACAAGTGCTGGCTGATTCTCGGCAAGTACAATCTCGATATGCTCGTGCTGACCTGCGGTGTAAACGGCAGCTATGTCTTTGCTCCGGGTGTGAAGTCATTCCAGGAGACTCCAAAGGTTGAGGTGGCTGATACAGTAGGTGCAGGCGACAGCTTTACCGGTACATTCTGTGCCAGCATCCTGAAGGGAAAGAGCATTCAGGAGGCTCACGAACTTGCCGTAAAGGTAAGTGCCTACGTTTGTACCCAGAATGGTGCGATGCCTCAGATTCCTGAGGAATACACCCGTTAACCTCGCTTCCCTTATTGGTTATATATAACAATATAAGATTGTAGGTTTAAAGAATAGTTGATTTAAAGTTAATGTTAGTTAGTAAGCTGCATCCTGTTCGCGAAGAATGGGTGCAGCTTTTTATATTTATCTTTAAAAACTCTTTGGGTGTAAACTTGTTGATATCGTCTAGGATAATATTTCTTGTATTTCCTCCTTGTCGAAGGCATCCTCGTTCATGTTGAATTCGTAATAAGCAAGAAAATTGGAAGAAACTTTTATTTTATAAACACACGAATATTTGGAAAAATCTCAGTATTTTTCACAGAAAAGTTGTATTTTTGCAGAAAACTTTCTGGATGATGGCAAAGTGTAGCTAATCTGATATTCCTGGAAGGTAGCGTAATTAACTCAATATCAAATATAAAGACCTGAAAATATGAAACAGAAAAAAGAAAGAAAAAAATGGAAGGGCTTGAAAACGAGGTACCTGTTGATGGGAATCGTTGCCCTGATGATAGCCAGTTCTCAAACTGTTTGTGCAGAGGAAATCAACTGGCAGAAAGCGACGGAGATAGCTAAGAGATATGTTACTCTGCCGCAAGATGATGGTATGAAAGCAAAGAAGGATGGCAGAAAAAATAAGGCTGGTATACCTTATTATATATATAATGATGCGCGGGGACAGGGATTCGTTATCGTATCTGGTGATGACCAGATGGGAGAAGTGCTGGGATACAGCAGAGAAGGTTGTCTCGATACGCTGAATGTCAATCCCTGCGTAAAACTGCTGCTTTCGGGATACCGACAGACTTTTGAGGTGCTGAAAGAAGGGAAGGTGAAGGTGCTAAGTAAACCCCGTACCGGACTTTACTCTAAAACCGTAGCGCCGATGCTGAAAAGCAAATGGGGACAGTCGTATCCGTTTAATGCTAAAACGGGATATGATTACAGCGGCTGTGTGGCTACGGCTGTGGCTCAGATGATGTATTATTATCAGTGGCCGGCTCAGGGACAGGGAAAAAATGAATATGTGGTAACCTACTACCAGACCAAGAAAAGTGCGGATTTCAGTCAGTCGCACTACGACTGGAGCAACATGTTGCCCGATTACCGCTATCCGGTTCAGGCTACTCCTGCAGAGATTGATGCCGTAGCCTTATTGATGAGCGATGTGGGTGTGGCTTCTTTCATGCACAATTTAAGCAAAAGCAACGGAAAGTGAAGATGAGAGAAATGAACTGCAAGTGGTTGAGAATGAGCAATATTTCATAATTCTGCCAATTGGCTGCAAAGCAAAGCCGAGCAGGATATTGAGTTGTTTCAGTTACCAAACCGTTAGCGGTCAGTTACCGAAACCAACACTGCTAACGAGGTGAAAAACAAATAGTTTGTCACCAGTGTTTGTTGCACTGTTCTGCACAACTTTCAATGACGGAGAATGCTTACTAATTGATTATTTTTGCAAACTAAAAAAGTAAGCAGATGAAAGTTGAAAAATTCAAGGTGCTGCTCTACCTCAAAAAGAGCGGATTGGACAAGAACGGTAAGGCTCCCATCATGGGACGCATCACCCTCAACCGAACAATGGCGCAGTTCGGTTGCAAGTTGTCATGTACGCCAAAGTTATGGAATCCACGTGAGAGCAGACTTGACGGCAAGAGCAAGGAGGCTGTGGAAGTGAACGCCAAGATTGACAAGCTGTTGCTGGCAATAAACTCAGCCTACGAGTCACTTGTGGAGCGCAAGACGGATTTTGACGCAAAGGCGATAAAGGATCTGTTTCAATGCAGTGCAGACACTCAGATGACCTTGTTGAAGCAGCTTGACGCCATCATTGCGGACATTGAGTCAAGAATCGGCATCGACTACAAGAAAGGCACGCTTCCAAACTACCAGTACACTCGCCTGACATTGGTATTGTTCGTCAAGAAGCGTTATGGAACTGACGATGTGGCATTCGGTGAGCTTGACGAGCAGTTTATCCGTGAGTACATGGACTTTTGCTTGGACCAGAGAGGTCTTGCACTTGATACAGTCCGCCACTATCTCGCCATCTTGAAGAAGACCTGCCGAATAGCTTTCAAGGCAGGACACTCCGAGCGTTATCATTTCATGCACTTCAAGCTACCTCAAAAGAAAGAGAATCCACCAAAGGCATTGACACGTGAGGACTTCTTGAAAATTCGTGACCTCGAAATACCGGAGCGAAGAAAATCGTTGGCTTTGACACGTGACCTTTTTCTTTTCGCCTGCTATACAGGCACGGCTTATGCCGATACGGTTTCCATCACGGAAGAAAACCTCTTTCGTGATGAGGAGGGCAGCCTTTGGCTGAAATACCACAGAAAGAAGAACAAGATGCTTGCACGTGTGAAGTTACTGCCAGAGGCGCTTGCCATGTTGGAGAAATACAAAGACCCGACAAGACCTACTCTTTTACCGCCACAGGAATTTCGAGTGCTGAGAGGTAACATGAAAAGTCTCCGAGTACTATCTGGCATAAGTATGGATTTGGTCTATCATGTTGGACGGCACAGTTTCGCATCGCTCGTTACGCTCGAAGAAGGTGTTCCGATAGAGACTATCAGCAGAATGCTTGGTCACAACAACATTCAGACCACGCAAATCTATGCACGTGTCACCCCGAAAAAGCTATTTGAGGATATGGACAAGTTCATCGAAGCCAACAAGGACTTCAAGTTTGTCCTGTAATATTATCACAAAATAAGAAAGGAACATAACAATGAGAAGTACATACAAGCAGTTTTATTATATCAACCGTGGCAGAGTAAAGGCAGACGGAACCACATCTATATTTTGCCGTATCACGATTGACGGCAAAGTGTCAGCCATAGCAACAGGTCTTTACTGTGCTCCCGAAGAATGGGACACGAAAAAAGGTGAAGCCAAGAATGCAAGAGTGAACGGACTACTGCAAGCGTTCAGACAAAGAATTGACGAAGCCTACGAGCAGGCAACAAAGGAAAAGGGCATCGTTACCGCCGAGATTCTGAAGAATGTTATTGTTGATGCAAATACTATCCCGATGACATTGCTTGCCACTGGCGAGGAGGAGCGTGAACGCCTTAGGCTGCGCTCTATCCGTATTAACTCAACATCTTCTTATCGCCAATCTAAGACATCGCAGCTAAACTTGCGAGAGTTCATCGGGTTACGAGGAATGAATGACATTGCATTTGAAGATTTGACTGAGGAATTTGGCAAATCTTATAAGTTGTTCTTGATTGGCAAAGGGTATAGTGCATCCAATACGAACCATAATCTTTGTTGGCTGCAACGCTTGGTTTATATCGCTGTTGACAGAGGTCTGCTGAAATTCAATCCATTGGAAGATGTCGGATATGAAAAGAAAGGCTCACCAAAGCGTAGACATATATCCAGAAATGACTTGCTGCTCATTATGGAGACTCCTATGGAGGATAAGGCTTTGGAGTTGGCACGCAGAATGTTTGTTTTCTCCAGCCTTACAGGTTTGGCTTATGTCGATTTACGTAACCTGTATCCACACCATATCGGGATGACGGCAGACGGTAGAAAATACATCCGTGAGAAAAGAGCAAAGACCAACAACGAAGCGTTCATTCCCTTGCATCCGATAGCTGAACAAATAATGTCGCTATACAATACAGCGGATGATAGCAAACCTGTTTTCCCTCTTTCTTCACGTGATTCCATGTGGTTTGAATTTCATTCACTCGGTGTGGCTTTGGGTATAAATGAGAACCTTACCGCACACGTTGCAAGACATACATTCGGAGTAAACATGGTTACTTCGGGCATATCAATGGAAAGCATCGCCAAGATGATGGGGCATTCCAACCTGCGAAGCACCCAGGTCTATGCCGTCATCACCGATGACAATATATCCAAGGACATGGACAAGCTGATGCAGCGCAGAGAAACAAAAGAAACTGACCAGAATAAAAATAAGGAGGACGGGAAATGAACAGAGGAGTTATAACTATCAGTGAGAGCGGAACGGTATCCATGCCGACCGATACTGTATGGATGACCATGCAGGAGATTGCCGACATGTATAATGTATTCGGCTACTATGTGCGCAAGGCTGTCAAGGCTATATTCAAGGACGGCATTCTGAAAGAGCAGGGTGTACGCCGTCATATCATGAAGAACGACCGCATCAGCTATGATGTGTATAGCCTTGAACTCGTCATTGCGGTAGCCTTCCGTATTGACAGCATTGAGAGCCGAGCCTTTCGGGAGTTCATTATGCAGTCCGTCATCGGCAAGCAGGCAAGCCGCACTAAACTGGTCTGTATCTTTACAGAGAACGCAATGGCATAGACCTGCCATAAAGCAACGTTCCTTGGAGGCTTTGCGCCTCCAGCCACTTGGGCGAACCACCGCAGTGTGTTTTAGCATGGTATTAGATTTATACAGGTAACACAAATGATACCC